>NZ_LT598496.1:2572632-3215790 GCF_900091425.1 Micromonospora krabiensis | reverse complement strand
CCGAGCGGCGCGAAGCCCACGGCGGACGAACCCGCCGAGCAGGTCAGCGAGAAGGTCGCCGGTTAACGTTCCTGGGATGGAGGGGTTGGACATGAAACTGGTGACCGCGGTCATCAAGCCCTACCAGCTGGACGCGGTGAAGGAGGCCCTGCACGCCCTCGGGGTGGCCGGGCTGACCGTCAGCGAGGTCCAGGGGTACGGGCGGCAGAAGGGGCACACCGAGGTCTACCGGGGTGCCGAGTACACCGTCGAGTTCCTGCCCAAGATCCGGGTCGAGGTGCTCACCGACGAGATCGACGTCGAGAAGGTCGTCGACGCGATCGTCGCCGCCGCCCGCACCGGCAAGATCGGCGACGGGAAGGTCTGGGTGACCAGCGTCGAGGAGGTCGTCCGGGTCCGCACGGGCGAGCGCGGCCTCGACGCCCTCTAGGAAGACAGCGATGACCTCGTTGGCCGGACGGTCCGCGCCGGGGAATCCCACTCCCACCGGCGCCGACCGCCCGGCCGGCGAGGTCGTCGTCGTATCCGGCGTCGGCGCGGCGGCACGGCAGCGGCGGGCCGCCGCGTACGACGCCTTCCTCGCTCCGCTGCTGCCGCCCCGCCCGGGGGTGGCCCTGCTCGCCGTCGGCGGCCTCGGCCGGCGGCAGTGCGCCCCGCACGGTGACCTCGACCTGGTGCTGCTGCACGCCGGGGTGCCCGGCGTCGACGAGTTGGCCGCCGCGATCTGGTACCCGGTGTGGGACGCCGGCCTGCGCCTCGACCACTCCGTCCGCACCGTCGCCGAGGCGCTGTCCGTGGCGCAGGACGACGTGAAGGTCGCCCTCGGGCTGCTCGACGCCCGACTGGTCGCCGGTGACCCGGCCCTCGCCGAGGCCCTGATCGGCACCGCCGCGGACCACTGGCGGCGCACCGCCGTCCGGCAACTCCCGCACCTGCGGGAGATCACCACCGCCCGCTGGGCGGCCCACGGCGAACTCGCCTTCCTGCTCGAAGGCGACCTCAAGGAGGCGGCCGGCGGGCTGCGCGACGTCGGCATCCTGCGCGCCATCGCGACCGCCGGCATCACCGACGCGCTGCGTCCCGCCGTACGGGCCGCGCACCTGCGGCTGCTCGACGTGCGGGACGCCCTGCACGAGCAGGTCGGCCGCCGGGTCGACCGGCTGGTCGCCCAGGAGCGCGACGGCGTGGCCGCCCTGCTCGACCTGGACGACGGTGACGCGCTGCTGCGCCGGGTGGCCGGCGACGCCCGTACCGTCAGTCACGCGTTGGACGACGCGTTCCGTGCCGCCGACCGGCTGCGCGGCGGCCGGTCCCGGGCCGGCCACCGCCCGGTGCGCCGCCCGGTGGCCCGGGACGTGGTGGAACACGACGGTGAGCTGGTGCTGGCCCGGACCGCGATCGGCGCCCGGCCGGACCCGAGCCTGTCCCTGCGGGTCGCCGCCGCCGCGGCGACCACCCGCCTGCCGATCGCGCGGGCGACCTGCGAGTGGCTGGCGGCGTACTGCCCGCCGCTGCCCACGCCGTGGCCGGCGGACGCGCGGGCGGCCCTGTTCACCCTCCTCGGCGCCGGCCCCGGCCTGGTGCCGGCCTGGGAGACCTGTGACCGGTACGGCCTGGTCGACGGCTGGCTGCCCGAGTGGACCCGGCTGCGCAGCCTGCCGCAGCACAACCCGGTCCACCGGTTCACCCTCGACCGGCACCTGGTGCAGACCGCCTACGAGGCCAGCCGGCACTCTCGCGACGTGGAGCGCCCCGACCTGCTGCTGCTCGGTGCCCTGCTGCACGACATCGGCAAGGGCCTGCCGGGTGACCACAGCACGGTGGGCGGCCCGGTCGCCGAGGCCGTCGCCGCCCGGATCGGCCTGCCCGAGCCGGAGGTGGCGCTCATCGGCACGCTGGTCCGGCTGCACCTGCTACTGCCCGACGTGGCGACCCGCCGCGACCTGGCCGACCCGGTCACCATCTCCGGCGTCGCCGAGGCGGTCGGCGACCCGGGCGTCCTCGACCTGCTGCACGCCCTGGTGCGCGCCGACGCGGCGGCGACCGGACCGGCCGCCTGGTCGGACTGGAAGGGGCGGCTCATCGCCGAGTTGGTGGGCCGGGTGCGTACGGCGCTCGACACCGGGGCCCTGCCGGCCCCGCCCGCACCCGACCCGGCGCTGCTCGCCGAGCCGCTGCCGGTCGTCCACCTCACCGGGGACCGGGTGGCGGTGGCCGCCGCCGACCGGCGTGGCCTGCTGGCCACGGTGGCCGGCTGCCTGGCCCTGCACCGGCTGGAGGTGATCTCCGCGGACGCGTCGGCGGTCGACGGTCGGGCCCTGGTGGAGTGCCGGGTGCAGCCCCGCTACGGCCTGGCCCCCGACTCCGTCGCGCTCAGCGCGGACCTGCGCCGGGCGCTCGTGGGCGACGTGTCGGTGATCCAGCGGTTGCGGGGCCGGGCCCTGGCCGCCCGTGGCTCCGGTGCCGCCCCGCGGGTCGTCTGGCACCGCGAGGCGGCCACCGACGCGGTGCTGCTGGAACTGCGCGCCGCCGACGCCGCCGGGCTGCTCTACCGGGTCACCTCCGCCCTCGACGAGGCGGGCGCCCAGGTCCGCGCGGCCCGCATCTCCACCCTCGGCGGTGACGTGGTCGACGCCTTCTATCTCGTCGGCGGTTGGCCCGACGACGCCACCCGGGGACGACTGGAGAGCGCCGTCCTCGCGGCGGTCTGACCTTCCTGCCGCGGGTGACCCCGCGCGCCCGGCGGGCGCGCGCGTGCCGGTGCCACGGCTGGGCCGGCGCGGAAGCGCGGGTATCGGCGGCGGGCTACCCTAGCGGGGGCCGGACTCTTCGGAGCCGGCCGCCCTGTGCCCGCCGAAACACTGACAAACGGGATGTTCGCGTGTTTGACACCTTGAGTGACCGCCTCTCCGGGATCTTCACCAAGCTCCGCGGCAAGGGCCGGCTCACCGACGCCGACATCGACGCCACCGCCCGCGAGATCCGTCTCGCCCTGCTGGAGGCGGATGTCGCGCTGCCGGTCGTCAAGGGCTTCATCGCCAACGTCAAGGAGCGGGCGCGCGGGGCCGAGGTCTCCCAGGCGCTCAACCCGGCCCAGCAGATCGTCAAGATCGTCAACGAGGAGCTGATCAACGTCCTCGGTGGCGAGGGGCGGCGGCTGCAGTTCGCCAAGCAGCCACCGACGGTGATCATGCTGGCCGGTCTCCAGGGTTCCGGTAAGACCACGCTCGCCGGCAAGCTGGCCCGTTGGCTCAAGGCCCAGGGGCACCAGCCCCTGCTGGTCGCCGCCGACCTCCAGCGTCCCAACGCGGTCGGGCAGCTCCAGGTGCTCGGCGGCCGCGCCGGCGTCGAGGTGTACGCCCCGGAGCCCGGCAACGGCGTCGGCGACCCGGTGCAGGTCGCCCGGGCCTCGATCGACCACGCCCGCCGGGCCGCCCGCGACATCGTCATCGTCGACACCGCCGGCCGGCTCGGCATCGACGCCGAGATGATGCAGCAGGCCGCCGACATCCGCGACGCCGTCCAGCCGGACGAGGTCATCTTCGTCATCGACGCGATGGTCGGTCAGGACGCCGTCCGCACCGCCGAGGCGTTCCGCGACGGCGTCGGGATCACCGGTGTGGTCCTCTCCAAGCTCGACGGCGACGCCCGCGGCGGTGCCGCGCTCTCCGTCCGCGAGGTGACCGGCCAGCCCATCCTGTTCGCGTCCACCGGCGAGAAGCTCGAAGACTTCGACATCTTCTACCCCGACCGGATGGCCAGCCGGATCCTCGGCATGGGCGACGTCCTCACTCTGATCGAGCAGGCCGAGCAGGCCTTCGACGCCGATCAGAAGGAGAAGATGACCGCCAAGCTGATGGGCGGCGAGCAGTTCACCCTGGAGGACTTCCTCGACCAGCTCATCGCCGTCCGCCGGATGGGACCGATCGCCAACGTGCTGGCCATGATGCCGGGCATGGGGCAGATGAAGGACCAGCTCGCCGAGCTGGACGACAAGCACTTCGACCGGGTCACCGCGATCATCCGCTCGATGACCCCGGGCGAGCGCAGCAACCCCAAGATCATTAACGGCTCGCGGCGGGCGCGCATCGCCAACGGCTCCGGCGTCACCGTCATGGACGTCAACCAGCTGCTCAACCGCTTCGCCGACGCGCAGAAGATGATGAAGCAGATGGGCGGCATGATGGGGCTGCCCGGTGGCCGGCGCAAGGCGACCAAGTCGCCGAAGAACAAGCGCAAGGGCACCAAGGGCGGCGGCCGGCCGCGTACCGGGGCCGGGATGCCCGGCGGCTTCCCGGGCGGCATGCCGCAGCTGCCCGCCGGGATGGACCCGAACGAGCTCGCCGGCCAGGGCCTTCCGCCCGGCTTCAAGCTGCCGAAGATCGACTTCAACAAGCTCGGCAAGGGCGGTGACAAGGGCCCGGGCCCTCGCTGACACGCGTCGACGACGACAGGCATCCATCGCCCCGATCCGCTCGTAGTAGCGCAGCGTCGGTTCGGTGAAACCCGACCGGACCGCCATCTCCTGGATCGTCAGCACCTCGTCCGCCCGTTCCCGCTGCTCCTTCGCCGCGCTCATGTCCTCGAGCGTTCTCGGGTTGAAGCGCTTCAAGTCAAGGCGTGTGGCCGGGAACGCAGGTGCCGTCGCACGTCCTCGCGCGCGATCCGGTAGGACTGTGCGCATGGCTCTGCATGTGCGCGGTGTGCTCCTCCCCGACGACGAGGTCCGGGATCTCTGGCTGGTAGACGACCGGGTCACCTTCGAACCGGTGCCCGGCGCGGAGACCGTGGTCGACGGCGGGTTCGTCCTGCCCGGGCTCACCGACGCGCACTGCCACATCGGCATCGCCCGGGGCGGGGCGCCGATCACCTCCCTGGACCAGGCCCGCGAGCTGGCCCACACCGACCGGGACGCCGGGGTGCTCGCCATCCGCGACGCCGGTTCCCCGTACCCCTACCCGGAGCTCGACGACGAGCCGGACCTGCCGCGACTGGCCCGGGCCGGCCGGCACGTCGCTCCGCCGAAGCGCTACCTGCGCGACATCGGCGTGGAGGTCGACGCCGCCGAGGTGGCCGCGACCGTCGCGGAGCAGGCCCGGGCCGGCAACGGCTGGATGAAGCTGGTCGGCGACTGGATCGACCGCGGGGTGGGCGACCTGGCGACGGCCTGGGACGCCGACACGATGACCGCGGCGGTCCGGGCCGCGCACGCCGCCGGCGTACGCGCCGCGGTGCACACCTTCTCCGAGTCGGCCGTGGAGATCATGGTCCGGGCCGGGGTGGACTCGGTCGAGCACGGCACCGGCCTCAGCCTCGACCTGATCGACCTGATGGCCCGGCAGGGCACCGCCCTGATCCCCACGATGATCAACATCCGGACCTTCGGGGGGATCGCCGACCAGGCGCGCGCCAAGTTCCCCGGGTACGCCGACCACATGCTCGCGCTGCGCGACCGGTTCCCGGAGGTGGTCCGGTCGGCGTACGAGGCGGGCGTGCCGATCTACGTGGGCACCGACGCGGGCGGCGGGATCGACCACGGGCTGGCCGCCGAGGAGATGCTGCTGCTGCACGAGCAGGCCGGGATGAGCCCCGTCGACGTGCTCGCCGCCGCGAGCTGGCGCGCCCGGGAGTGGCTGGGCTTCCCCGGCCTGGTCGAGGGCGGCCTCGCCGACCTGACCGTCTACCCGCAGGACCCCCGCCGTGACCTGACCGTGGTCCGTACCCCCACCCGCATCATCCTCCGCGGCCACGTCCTCCGCTGACCCCCCACCCGCCCGACGCCCGGCCGACGCTTGGCCGCGTTGATCAAGAGGTTCGCGTCAGGAATGGTCGCCACCGTGACGCAAACCTCTTGATCAACGCGCTTGGCGACGCACTTGGCGACGCGGGTGGCGACGCGGGTGGGGGGCGCGGTGGGGGCGCGGTGGGGGGTGGGTGGGGCTCCCGGGGGCGGTGGCGGGGTCGGTGGCGCATAGGATGTGCGGTCATGGCACGCGTGCTCACTCCCCGTGCGGAGGACTTTCCCCGCTGGTACCAGGACCTGATCGCCAAGGCGAAGCTGGCCGACAACGGCCCGGTCCGGGGGACCATGGTCATCCGACCGGCCGGCTACGCCATCTGGGAGCGGATGCAGGACGAGATGGACGCCCGGATCAAGGCGGCCGGCGCGGAGAACGCGTACTTCCCGCTCTTCATCCCGGAGAACTACCTCAAGCGCGAGGCCGAGCACGTCGAGGGTTTCTCGCCGGAGCTGGCGGTCGTCACCCACGGTGGCGGCAAGCAGCTCGCCGAGCCGGTGGTGGTGCGCCCCACCAGTGAGACGGTCATCGGCGAGTTCATGGCCAAGTGGATCGACTCGTACCGGGACCTGCCGCTGCTGCTCAACCAGTGGGCGAACGTGGTCCGGTGGGAGCTGCGCCCGCGCATCTTCCTGCGCACCAGCGAGTTCCTCTGGCAGGAGGGGCACACCGCGCACGCCACGCGGGAGGACGCCCGCGCCTACGCCCGGCGGATCCTGCACGAGGCGTACGAGGACCTGATGGTCAACGTGCTGGGCATCCCCGTGGTCGTCGGTCTGAAGACCGCCCGGGAGCGGTTCGCCGGCGCGACCGCCACCTACACGTGCGAAGGCATGATGGGTGACGGCAAGGCCCTCCAGATGGGCACCAGCCACGAGCTGGGCCAGAACTTCGCCAAGGCGTTCGACATCAGCTACTCCTCCGCCGAGGGCGGCCGGGAGCACGCCTGGACGACCTCCTGGGGCACCTCCACCCGCATGCTCGGCGGCCTGATCATGTGCCACGGCGACGACAACGGCCTGCGGGTGCCGCCGAAGCTGGCGCCGGTGCAGGCGTACGTCATGGTCGTCAAGGACGGCGAGGGCGTCGCCGAGGCGGCGGCCAAGCTGCGCGACGCGCTGCGCGACGCCGGCGTGCGGGTGGCGCTGGACGACCGCACCGACACCCCGTTCGGCCGCCGGGCCGTCGACGCCGAGCTGCGCGGCTATCCCGTACGTGTCGAGGTCGGCCCCCGTGACCTGGCCGCCGGCAACGCGGTCGTGGTCCGGCGGACCGACGGCTCCAAGGCGCCCACCCCGGTCGCCGACGTGGTCGGCGCGGTGCTGGCCGCGCTCGACACCGACCAGCGGGCGCTGCACGACGAGGCCCTGGCGCACCGGCAGTCGCGCACCGTCGAGGTGGCCACGCTGGACGAGGCCATCGAGGCGTCGGCCACCGGCTGGGCGCGGGTGCCGTGGTCCGCGGTGGGCGTCGAGGGGGAGGCCAAGGCGAACGCCCAGGGCGTGACGGTGCGCTGCCTGCTCAAGGCGGACGGCTCGGTGCCGGACTCGGAGGACGAGCCGGACCTGGTGGCCATCCTGGCCCGCGCCTACTGAGGTGCGGCCGGTCCCCTCGGTCAGCCGCTTCGAGCCGGGGCGGCTGATCGTGCACCGCAACGTCCGTCACGGGCGGATCGGCTGGGTCCGCACCGCGCGGGTGGTCAGCGACGACGAGCGGGGTCTCCTGCTCTGGGTGGCGCAGGACTCGCCGGTCGCCAGCGAGGTCACGGAGGCGGGGCTCGGCATGCGCGCCGTCCCGTTCAGCGAGTGGATCACCTCGTCGTACCGGCTGGCGGTCGGTCGGTGGAACGGACCGCCGGTGCTGAAGTTCCTGCCCACCGGCGCGGCCCACTCCGTGTGGTGGTTCCGGGACGCGCGGGGGAGCTTCGCCAGTTGGTACGTCAACCTGGAGGAGCCCGGGGTGCGCTGGGACGACGGTGACCTCGCCGGCGTCGACATCGTCGACCAGGACCTCGACGTGGTGGTCCGGCCGGACCTGAGCTGGGACTGGAAGGACGAGGGCGAGTTCGTCGAGCGGCTCGCCTTCCCCGACCACTACTGGGTGACCGACGAGGCCGCCGTACGCACCGAGGGCAAGCGGGTGATCGCGCAGGCCGAGGCGGGGGAGTTCCCGTTCGACGGCACCTGGTGCGACTTCACGCCGCCCGCCGAGTGGGACGTGCCCGACGAGTTGCCGCCCGGCTGGGACCGCCCGCCGGCGCGCTGAGTCGTGTGGTCAACCTCACAATTGGTGGTCGCCGGGTGACGTGGGCCGTCCGGTGTGAGGGATCCGCCGCCGATCTGGCAGAATGGGTCGCTGGTATCCGGCGCGCGTCCGGCGCCCTCTAACCCGGGCGCGTCGCCAGTCCACCGAGCAGTCTCCGGCCCAACCCCACTGTGCCGGTCGGCGCTCACCCGTGCACACCGCCCCACTGGGCCGGTGAGATCGCAACAGGAGCGAAACAACTGTGGCCGTAAAGATCCGGCTTCTGCGGATGGGCAAGATCCGCAACCCGCAGTACCGCATCGTCGTCGCCGACTCGCGCACCAAGCGCGACGGCCGGGCGATCGAGTTCGTCGGGGTCTACCAGCCGAAGGAAGACCCTTCGGTGATCGAGGTCAAGTCGGACCGGGTCCAGTACTGGCTGTCCGTGGGCGCTCAGCCGAGCGAGGCGGTGCAGCGGCTGCTGGAGCTGACCGGTGACTGGCAGAAGTTCAAGGGCCTGCCGGCCCCGCCGCCGCTGAAGGTCGCCGCCGAGCGGGCCGACCGTCAGGCGGCCTACGAGGCCGAGGCGAAGGCCGCCGCCGGCCTCGCGGAGACCCCCGCACCGGCCAAGAAGGCCGCCAAGGCTCAGGCCCCGGCCGCCGAGGCGCCGGCGCAGGCCGAGGAGCAGACCGGTGCCGAGTCCGGCGAGCAGGCCTGACATGGCTCTGCGTCCCGCGCTGGAGCACCTGGTCAAGGGCATCGTCGACCACCCGGACGACGTGCGCGTCCGGCTGGTCGACTCCCGTCGGGGCAAGCGGCTCGAGGTCCGCGTGCACCCCGAGGATCTCGGCACGGTGATCGGGCGGTCCGGCCGGACCGCCAAGGCACTGCGCCAGGTGATCGGCTCCATCGGCGGGCGCGGCGTCCGCGTCGACATCGTCGACTCGTACTGATGCTGCTCATCGTCGGCCGGATCGGTAAGCCGCACGGGATCCGCGGTGAGGTCACCGTGGAGGTGCGGACCGACGAACCGGAAGCGCGGTTCGCCCCTGGTTCGGTGCTGGTCACCGAGCCGGGGGCGACGCCTCCGGCGGCACCCGGTCCCGGCGTGCCGTTCCGGGTCCCCGCCGAGTTGACCGTCGAGTCGGCCCGCTGGCACCAGGGCCGGATGCTCGTCGCCTTCGAGGGCGTCCTGGACCGGGACGTCGCCGAGGCGCTGCGCGGCACCCTGGTCGGCGTGGACAGCGCCGACGTCGCGCCACCGGAGGACCCGGAGGAGTTCCACGACCACCAATTGGTCGGGCTGGCTGTGGTGACCCCGGCCGGCGAACGGCTCGGCGAGGTGGCCCGCATCGACCACGCCCCCGCGTCCGACCTGCTGGTGCTGCGCCGCCCCGAGGGGAAGACGGCGCTGATCCCGTTCGTCAAGGCGATCGTCCCCGAGGTCGACCTCGTCGGCGGTCGCGTCGTCGTCGACCCGCCCAGCGGTCTCCTCGACCTGTAGTCCGCTGGAGCACCCCCGCATGCGCGTCGACGTCGTGTCGATCTTCCCGGAGTACTTCGCCCCGCTGGAGCTGTCGCTGATCGGCCGGGCCCGGGCCGCCGGCACGCTGCGGCTGGCCGTACACGATCTGCGGACCTGGACCCACGACGTGCACCGCACGGTCGACGACACCCCCTACGGCGGTGGGCCGGGCATGGTGATGCGGCCGGAGCCGTGGGGTGAGGCGCTCGACGCGTTGGCGCCGCCGCACGCCAGCCCACCCCGGCTGCTGGTGCCCTCCCCGGCCGGTGTCCCGTTCACCCAGGCGATGGCGCACGAGCTGGCCGCCGAGGAGCACCTGCTCTTCGCCTGCGGCCGGTACGAGGGCATCGACCAGCGGGTGCTCGACCACGCCGCGACCCGGATGCCGGTCACCGAGGTCTCGCTCGGCGACTACGTGCTCTTCGGCGGTGAGGTCGCGGTGCTGGTGATCCTGGAGGCGGTCACCCGGCTGCTGCCCGGTGTGCTGGGCAACGCGGGCTCCCTCGACGAGGAGTCACACGCCCACGGGCTGTTGGAGGCGCCGGTCTACACCAAGCCGCCGACCTGGCGGGGCCATGACGTCCCGGAGATTCTCCGCTCGGGCGACCACGGCCGGATCGCCCGCTGGCGGCGGGAGGAGGGCCTGGTCCGCACTGCCCGGCGGCGCCCCGACCTGTTGGCCGCGTTGGACCCGGCGGGGCTGGACAAACGGGATGTCGCCGCGCTGGACCGGGCCGGATTTCATCCGCCACCGGGGGATGTGGCAAAGTAGAGGGGTTGCCGCAGTCGGCCGCGCCGCGGACGGCTGCGAGGATCCTCGACCGGGGTCGGGCCGACCGACCGCCACCCGGGGATCAGAATCACCCATCCGCGCACCGACTGACGGTGCGCCGTGAGCCTTACGAGGACGCAGCGATGAACATCCTGGACGCCCTTGACGCCCAGTCGAAGCGTGCCGACCTCCCCGACTTCCGCGCCGGTGACACCGTCAAGGTGCACGCGCGGGTCGTCGAGGGCAACCGGTCCCGTGTGCAGATCTTCCAGGGCGTCGTCATCCGCCGCCAGGGTGACGGGCTGCGCGAGACCTTCACCGTCCGCAAGATCAGCTTCGGTGTCGGTGTGGAGCGGACCTACCCGCTGAACAGCCCGGCGATCGACCGGCTGGAGATCGTCACTCGTGGTGACGTCCGTCGGGCCAAGCTCTACTACCTGCGTGAGCTGCGGGGCAAGAAGGCCAAGATCAAGGAGAAGCGGGAGAAGCAGCCGAGCTGACTCCCCGCTCGCCACGCCGCCTGAGCTGCACGTATGCCGTACCGACCGGACCGCACTACCCTGGTCGGCACGGGCGCAGCCAGGCGGTGGTCCCGCCCCAGCGGCGGGAGCCGTCCGCTGCCGCCCGTGGGGCCTCATCGAGGCTACCGGGCGGCAGTGTCGTCTCTGCGGATCGGGGAGTGGCGTGGCGCAGACCGTTGACGAGGACGGCACCGTCGATCCGTGGCGGCGTCGGGTCCGCCGCAGCCGCCGCCAGATGCCGCTCTGGCAGGAACTGCCGCTGCTGCTGGTGGTCGCGTTCTGCCTCGCGGTGCTGATCCGCACCTTCCTGCTCCAGGCCTTCTTCATCCCCTCCGGCTCGATGGAGGACACCCTCCTCGTCGGTGACCGGGTGCTGGTCAACAAGGTCGTCTACGACGTACGCGACCCGGTGCGTGGCGAGGTCGTCGTCTTCCGCGGCACCGAACGCTGGGCGCCCCAGGTCGACGACCAACCGGAGCCGGGTTTCGTGGGCAAGCTCGGTCGGACCGTCGGAGACCTGGTCGGGGTGAGCCGCCCCGGCGAGAAGGACTTCATCAAGCGGGTGATCGGTCTCCCCGGCGACCGGGTGGCGTGCTGCGACGCGCAGGGCCGGGTCACCGTCAACGGGACGCCGCTGGACGAGTCGTACGTCCTGGAGAACTCGCCACTGGACGTCCCGCCGAACCCCCGGGAGTGCCGCTCCCGCCGCTTCGACGAGGTGGTGGTCCCACCCGGCCAGATCTTCGTCATGGGCGACCACCGGCTCGTCTCGCAGGACGCCCGCTGCCAGGGGCCGGTCCCGATCGACAACGTCGTGGGCCGGGCCTTCATGGTGGTCTGGCCCTCCTCGCGGTGGGCGACCCTGCCGGTGCCCGAGACGTTCGGTGACGTCGCTGGGCCGCCGGTCGCGGCACCGGCCGGACCGGCGCCGCTCCAGCCCCTCCCGCAGGGCGATGTGGCGCTTCTCCTGCCGTTGACCGCTGCGCTGGCCGCTTCTCGCGCGTTCCGGACGGTGGCGTCCGGCCGGGCAACGTAGGCTCCTTGGCGTGATTGACGAGCAGACCGACAAGCCGCGCAGCTCCTTCTGGAAGGAACTGCCGATCCTGCTGGGCGTGGCGATCCTGGTCGCGGTGCTGGTGCGTGCCTTCGTCCTGCAGACCTTCTTCATCCCCTCCCCGTCCATGGAGAACACGCTCAAGATCGACGATCGGGTGCTGGTCAACAAGCTGGTCTACGACTTCCGGTCCCCGCACCGGGGCGAGGTCATCGTCTTCCGGGCGCCCGTCGAGTGGGCCGGCACCGACGACGAGGACTTCATCAAGCGGGTCATCGGCGTCGGAGGCGACCACGTCGTCTGCTGCGACGAGCAGGACCGTCTCGTCATCAACGGCCAGTCGCTCGACGAGCCGTACATCTTCACCTCCCCGGACGGCCGCCGGGACAAGCCGGCCGACCAGGCGTTCGACATCACCGTGCCCAAGGGGCGGCTCTGGGTGATGGGCGACCACCGCTCCGCCTCCGGTGACTCGCTGGAGCACTGGCAGCAGTCGGGGCAGGACATCACCGCCGCCACCATCGACGAGGACGAGGTGGTCGGCCGCGCGTTCACCGTCTTCTGGCCGGTGGACCGGGCCAAGTGGCTGAGCGTTCCCGAGCAGTACGACGGCATCCCCAACCCGTAGCGTGCCCCGGGGCGTGGGCGAACGGCGGCCGGTCTGGCAGGCTGGTCCGGTGAACGTGAGCGCGAGGAGTGAGCCTGCGAGCCCCGCAGTCGCGAATTCGGACGACACCGTGCGGGTCTACACGCCGCGCCGCGCCGCGCGGGTGTTGTTGGTCGACGCGGACGACCGGGTCCTGCTCTTCGCCGGTTTCGACCCGGCCCGTCCGGAGCACCGGTACTGGTTCACGCCGGGTGGCGGTCTGCGTCCGGGTGAGTCGCCGGCGGTCGGCGCGGTGCGCGAGTTGGCCGAGGAGACCGGTCTGCGCCTCGACCCCGCCGCGCTGGGCGAGCCGGTCCGGCGCGAGACGGTCGAGTTTCCCTTCGACGGCGTGTGGTACCGCCAGGAGCAGGACTTCTTCCTCGTCCGGGTGCCCGGCTGGGAGGTGGACACCGCGGGCTTCGACGACGTCGAGCGGGCCAGCGTCACCGGTCACCGCTGGTGGTCGGTGCCGGAGTTGGGGGCCAGCCCGGACCGCTACTACCCGGCCGACCTGCCCGGGCTGCTGACCGAGGTGCTGGCCGGCGCCGCCGGGGACCCGGGCGACGGCGCGGACGGTGGGCCGGCCGGGGCGGCCTCCGACGGCGGTGCGGCGTGCTGACCCCGCCGCGCACCGTCGTGCGTCGGGAGGGCGGCCTGTACGCGCTGGAGCGCGCCCTGCAGCGACGTGGGTTCCGCAACGTGGCCGGCGCGGACGAGGCCGGCCGGGGCGCCTGCGCGGGGCCGCTGGTCGCCGCCGCCGCGGTGCTGCCGGAGGGGCGACGCGGGGAGATCGAGGGGCTCGCCGATTCGAAGCTGCTCACCCCGGCCAGCCGGGAACGGGTGTACGACGAGGTGGTCGCGCGGGCGCTGGCGTACGCGGTGGTGGTGATCCCGGCCGAGGAGGTCGACGCGCGCGGGCTGCACGTGTGCAACCTCGCCGCGATGCGTCGGGCGCTCGCCTCGCTCGCGACCCGCCCGGACTACGTGCTGACCGACGGCTTCGGCGTGGACGGGCTGGACGTGCCGGGCCTGGCCGTGTGGAAGGGCGACCGGGTGGCGGCCTGCGTGGCGGCGGCGAGCGTGCTGGCCAAGGTCACCCGGGACCGGATCATGGTGGAGCTGGACGGGGCGTTCCCGGCGTACGGCTTCGCCGAGCACAAGGGCTACATCACGCCCGAGCACACGGCCGCGCTGCGGGAGCACGGGCCGTGCCGGGAGCATCGGTTCTCGTACGTCAACGTGGCGAGTGTGTCGGGCCGGGACGGGCGCCCGCCGCGCTCGCGCCGGCCGGCGCTGGCGGCCGTGACCGGCCGGGACGACCCGGCGACGCTCTTCGACGACGAGCCGATGGAGCGCTCTTGCGCGCCAGGGAGTACCGTCGGCGTGGCGTTGGGCGAGCGGGCTCGGCCGTCGTCGCCGGTGGGGGAAGATGTGGGCATGGAAGGCGGAGAGCGATGAGCGCGGAAGATCTCGAGAAGTACGAGACCGAGATGGAGCTGCAGCTCTACCGGGAGTACCGCGACATTGTCCGCCAGTTCTCCTACGTCGTGGAGACCGAACGCCGCTTCTACCTGGCCAACCAGGTCGACCTGCACGTGCGCAACTCGGACGGCGAGGTCTACTTCGAGGTCGAGATGCACGACGCCTGGGTGTGGGACATGTACCGTCCTGCCCGGTTCGTCAAGAACGTCCGAGTGATGACCTTCAAGGACGTCAACGTCGAGGAGCTGGAGAAGCCGGACATCTCCCTGCCCGCCGACTCCGGCTTCGGGGGCTGACCGGTCCCACCCTCACGTCGGTGGGCCAGCCCACCGGCGGCCCGCCACCGCACCGGCGCCCCACCCGCCGGTCACGGTCACTCCGGAACGACCGCCACCTCGACGCGTTGCACCAGGTTGTTGGCGAAGCCGCCCCGGTTCCACGGTTGCTCCACCGGCTGCGTCCGACCGGAGGCGTCGGTGGCCCGGGCACCGAGCACGTACCGGCCCGGTTCCGGGGTCCACGCGAACCGCCAGCGCCGCCAGGCGAACTCCCCGCCGGTCGGCTCGTCCAGTGTGGCCGGTGCCCAGGTGGCCCCGCCGTCGGTGGTCACCTCGACCGCGACCACCGGCGCGTGGCCCGACCAGGCTCGACCGTCCACGGTGCACGGACCGGGGCGGAGCACCCGGGCGCGGGACATGAAGTCCGGGAAGCCGGGCGGACGCACCAGGGCGCGCGGCTCGATCCGGGTCAGCGGGATCCCCGGGTCGTCGGCGTCCTGCCGCAGTCGGTACGCGACCGCGTTCTGGTAGCCCTCGAACGCCTCGGTGACGACGCTGACCGAGCGGAGCCACTTCACGTGGGCCATGCCGTACCAGCCGGGGACGATCAGCCGCAGCGGGGCGCCGTGCTGCGGCAGCAGGGGCGCGCCGTTCATCTCGTACGCCAGCAGCACCTCGTCGCGCAGCGCGTCCGCCACCGGCAGGGCCCGCTGGTAGTCCTGCTCGACGCCGCGCTCCACACCGTGGTCGGCGCCGGTGAACACCACGTCCACCGCGTCCGGGGCGAGGCCCGCCTCCCGCAGCAGCGGGGCCAGCGGAGTGCCCGTCCACTCGGCGTTGCCCACGGCCTCCACCAGCCACGGCTGGCTCACCGGTCGCGGGTGCAGCAGCGCCCGGCCGTTGCCGGCGCACTCCAGGGTCACCTGCCGGGTGACCCGGGGCCGTTCCCGCAGGTCGGCGAGGCTGAGGGTGAGGGGCCGGTCGACGGCGCCGTCGACAGTCAGCGCGTGCGCCGCCGGGTCCAGCTCCGGGATGTCGTAGTGGATCAGCAGGTAGTGCAGTCCCGCCGGCGTGACGTCGTAGCGGAGCGCCTCCAGCGGGATGCCGTGGTTGCGCGCGGCCAACTGGAGCTCCTCGGCGCTGATCCCCTCACCGGACGCGGCCACCCGGGACGGGCCGCTGACGTCGGTCACGGCGGGCCGGCTCACGTCGTCCACGGTCGTCATGGTGATCTCCCCGGCTCCGGACGGCGGCCGCTCCACCGTGCGAACCCCAGCCTAGGGTGCGTGGCCCGGTGCCGGCACACCCCGGTCCGCCGACGGTGGTCGGAGGCGTCAGGCGGTGCCGGGACGGCCCGGGCGGTCGACGAACTCGAACATCCGCACGCCGGTGGGCAGCGGCCTGGGCCGGCCGAGGAACCGGTGCACGCCGACGCCCACCCGGTCGGCCGGGGTGGTCACCGCGACCGGGGCGAACTCCTCCTCGGCGAACCAGTCGCAGATGGTCGGGACCAGGTCCGGCTCGCCCCGGTGGCGGGTCCAGAGGACCGTGCCGCCGGTGGCGCAGAGGGCGGCGCAGTGGGCGACGGTGGCCCGGATGTCCGCGTCCGACACGTTGCCGAACACCCCGCACACCAGCACGAGGTCGGCCGGGGCGAGGTCCGCGTACGCGTCGGTGCGGGCGGCGTCGTCGACCACCACCTGGACGTCGGTCAGGCCGGCCCTCCGGGCGGCCGTCGCGGCGATCTCCGCGTTGCGCGGGTCCAGTTCGACGAGGCGGGCGGTCACGTCGGCACCGCGCGGGTGCTCGGCGAGGACCGGGATGAGGTCCCGTCCCTGTCCGGCGCAGAGGCTGACCGCGCGCAGCGGGCCCGCGGGCGCCCGGTCGAGCGCGTCGCGGAGGTGGCGGCGCACCTCGGCCAGCCGGCGGGCCAGCGGTGAGCCGGGCCGGTCGTAGTCGTCGTGCCAGCTGTGCCAGTCCCGCGTCATCCGGCCAGCCTAGGTGGCAGTGCGATGGCGCGTGGGGCGCGCGGTACGGGGCGGCTTAGCAGATCCACTGCCCGGATGGGCACTGTCCACAGGGCACCTCGTTGTCCACAGCTCGGACGATGGCCGTGGCAGAGCGGGCGGGAGCCCGGCAGGCTGCCCCTCATGCGATCACCGCCATCGTCCGCCCCGGCCGAGATCCGCCGTACGCTGCTGCTCTGCACCGCCGTCCCGCTCTGGCTCACGGTCCAGTTCTGTGCCGTCGTGCTGGTCGCGGCACTGCCCGCGGCGGCCGGTGCGCGTCCGACGGACGGCGGGCCACCCGGCCGCCTGACGACCGCGCCGGTGAGCGCCCCGCCGGTCGTCGCCGGGGGTTTCCGGTGGCCGGTCGACGGTCCGCCCCGGCCGGTGCGCCGCTTCGACCCACCGCCGCGACCCTGGCTGCCCGGGCACCGGGGCGTCGACCTGGCCGCCCCGCCGGGCGCGACCGTGCGGGCCGCCGGGCCCGGCACCGTGCTCTTCGCCGGCCCGGTGGCCGGGCGTCCGGTGGTCACCGTCGGGCACAGCGACGGACTGCGCACCACCTACGAGCCGGCACGACCGTCCGTGGCCGTCGGTGCGTCCGTCGCCGCCGGCGACGCGGTGGGCGTCCTGCTCGACGGCCATCCCGGCTGTCCGGTCGCCGCCTGCCTCCACTGGGGACTACGCCGGGGCGAGGAGTACCTCGACCCGATGGCGCTGCTCGGGCTCGGGCCGGTCCGCCTGCTCCCACTCGACGGGAGGCAGCCGTGACGGGTGACTCCGGCTCGGGCGGCGCCGGGCGGCTCGCGTGGCGCGGGCGGCTCCTGGCTCCGAGGGCTCAGCGTTGGGCGAGCAGCGGCGGTAGCCGCACGGCCAGCCGCTCGTACTCCTCGGGCGCGTTGTAGACCTGCCCGCAGAGTCGCAGCCAGCCCCGACCGTTCCAGGACATCACCGCCACCTCGGCGGCGAGCCGCTCGGCGATGCGCTGCTGCAACGCCCGCCCCTGCTCGACGGTGGTGGCGAGCCCCCGCGGGAGCGGAATGATCCGCATGGCGACCTCGGGTCCGCCGGGGTCGGGCAGGTGGGCCGGTGCCACGGCGAGCGCGTCACCCACCACCCGCTGGGCGTACGCCGCGAGCGCCGCGTTGTGCGCGCGTACCCGGTCGACGCCGAGGCTGCGCAGGGTGAACAGGCCCGCCGGCGCGGCCAGCCACGAGGTGTAGTCGAGGGTGGCCTGCCATTCGAGCCGGGCCGGGAAGCCGCTCTCCTGCTCCCAGGAGACGACCAGCGGCTCGATCCGCTCCCGCCACTGCGCCGCGACCACGAGCACGGCGGTGCCACGCGGGGCGTACGCCCACTTGTGCAGGTTGCCCACCCAGAAGTCGGCGCCGACGCTCGCGACGCTGGTGGGCAGCATACCGGGCACGTGCGCCGCGTCGACGAGGACCGGCACGCCGCGCTCGTGGGCCACGCCCACGATGGCGGCGACGGGGAAGAGCCGGGCCGTGGCCGAGGTCAGCTGGTCGACGACGAGCAGCCGGGTCCGGCCCGGGCGCAGCGCGGCCCGGATGGACTGGATGACCTCCTCGTCGGTGGCCGCGAGCGGAACCGGGAGCACCCGGCTCTCCGCCCCGGTGCGGCGGCACTCCCGCCCGATGGCGAGGCTCACCGCGCCGTACCCGTGGTCGGTGCTCAGCACCTCGTCGCCGGGGCCCAGGCCCAATGACTGGAGCACCACCGCCACACCGGTGGTGGTGTTGCCGACCAGCGCGGTGCCGTCCGGGTCGGCGCCGAGGAACGTGGCGAGGTGTCGGCGCGTGTGGGCGATCCGGTCCGTCAGCCCCTGCGTGAAGAACCGCAGCGGGTTGGCCTCCATCTCGTCGCGCAGCCGCTGCTGGGCGCGCTGCACGACGATCGGCACCGCGCCGAACGAGCCGTGGTTGAGGTGGTTGACCGCCGGGTCGAGGGAGAAGAGCAGACGGGCGCCCGGAAGGGGCTCCGGGGGCTGCGGGACGCTCACCCGATGATCGTAGCCGTCGGTGGATCATCACCAGCCGGTTCCACCCGTTCGGCGACCGTGCTGAGCGCGGCCCCTCAGGCGCGGGGGTGGGCCTGGCGGTAGGCGGCGCGGAGCCGCTCAACCGACACGTGCGTGTAGATCTGCGTGCTGGCGAGCGACGAGTGGCCCAGCAGTTCCTGCACCGCCCGCAGGTCCGCGCCACCCTCCAACAGGTGCGTCGCGGCGGAGTGGCGCAGGTCGTGCGGGCTGGTCCGGGGCAGGCCGATGGCCGAGGCGTACCCGCCGACGATCCGGCGGGCGGTGGTCGGGTTGAGCCGACCGCCGCGGGCGCCGAGAAGCAGCGCGTCCCCGGAGCCGGGCCCCGCCAGGGTGGCCCGGCCGTGCCGCAGCCAGTCGTCCAGCGCCCGCTGTGCCGGCAGCCCGTACGGCACGGTCCGCTCCCGGCCGCCCTTGCCGAACACCCGGACGACCCGGGGGCCCTGGTCGACGTCGGCCGTGTCGAGGCCGCACGCTTCGCTGACCCGTATGCCGGTGCCGTAGAGCAGCTCCAGCAGCAACCGGTCACGCAGCAGCACCGGATCGGCCGCGCCGGGACCGGCCGCGCCGACGGATGTCACGGCCATGGGGGCAGGCGTCGAGTCGGGGCCCGCGGCCGACCCGGCTGCGCCGATCCCGGGAGTCCCGGCCGTGCTCCCAGGGGTCTCGGCCGGCGGCGCGGCGTTGCTTGCCGCGGGCTCGGGCGGCGGTGCGAGGGTGCGGCCCGGTGCTTCGACCAGCGCGGCGGCCTGGTCGGGGCGGAGGACGGTGGGCAGCTCCCGCCGCGCCCGGGGGCTGGTCAGCGGGGCGGCCACGTCGGCGGGCAGCAGCCCTGACCGGTGCGCCCAGGCGCTGAAGGTGCGCGCCGACGCGGCACGGCGGGATAGTGTGGCGCGTGCCGCACCGGTCGTCCGCTGTCGGGCCAGCCAACTGCGGAGCACGGTCAGGTCCAGGTCGGCCGGGTCGGTGCAGCCCATCCGCGCCGCGTGGTCGAGCAGCGAGACGACGTCGCCGACGTATGCCCGGATGGTGTGCGCGGAGCGGTTGCCGACACCCGAAAGGTGCGCCGCGAACGCGTCCACGGCCTCCCGCAGGTCGCCGGGCAGCGCCTGGTGGGTGGCCCGGGTGCCGTGGCCCTTGCCGCTCATCGCCACCTCGTCGTCGACGGTCCAGCGTCCACGGAGGAGCCGACGCGTTCCGCCCCGCCGCGGCACCAAGCCTACGGGCGCGGCCAGCCCTGCGCCCGCGTGCCGCCGCCCGGGTCAGGGCGTGACCCGGCGGCGGACCTGTCCCGCGCGTCGCCGCCGGGGTCGGACGCGGCCCGGCGGTGACCTGTCCGCGCGCCGCCGTCCCGGTTCACGTCGCCGCCGCGCGGCGCGGTCGAGGCGTCGACACCAGGGCGTACCCGTCGTCGCGGCGGACCACCAACGTCAGTTCCTCCAACAGGGACAGCTTCCGCAGCGCCGTCCGCACGTCCACACCGGCCCGGGCGGCCAACCGCTCCACGCCCACCCCGCCGCGACGCGGCATCGCCTCCAACACCGACCGGGCATAGTCGTCGAGCGTGTCGGTCGGCCGGTCCGGCCCGCGCGCCGGCGGTGCCAGGTCGTCAGGGATGCGGCCCACCTCCTTCAGCACGTGCGCTACCCCCGTCACCATCCGAGCCTTCGGATGGTCCCGCAGCAGCTCGTGGGTGCCGACCGACATCGCAGAGGTCACCGGACCCGGCACCGCCATCGTCGGGCGGGGCATCGCGAGCGCCCGGTGCCCCGTCTGCGTCGCGCCGCTGCGAGCCGACGTTTCGACCTCCACCGTGCCGACGGTGCAGGCTGTGACGACCCGGTTGCGGATGAGGAACCTTTTCCGCACTGCGATGACCATAAATCTCTCGTTGAGCGATGTACTCAGCGTGTTCCCGGACCGGGGGTTCAAGGCGCTCGTCCGGACAGCTCGACAATCCACGCCCCAGCGAGAACCGGCGGCGCGGGCACGTTGGCCACAGTCGGCGGGTCAACATCCCTAACGGGCACGGGGCGAAGACGGTGCAGACCGAGGTCGGACCGGTGCGGATCCAGGTCCCGCGGGATCGGGCGAGGTCGTTCACCCCGCGAGTCGTCCCGAAGCATGTCCGCAGGTGGGACTGGTTCAACGAGGTGATCCTGTCGCTGTATGCCAAAGGCCTGACGACCGGGGAGATCTCCGCCCATCTGGCGGATGTGTATGACGTAAGGCGTCAGCGTCGTTGGGGGATAGCGCAGGTGCTCCCAGTGTTAGCTGGGCACCGCCACATCGTCTGCTCGGGAGTTTTGCACAGATGATCGACTAGTCCGATCGTGTGGTCAGTTCTTCCAGGTCACCTCGATGGTCGCGGGATCGAAGTACGAGCGGCCTGGCGACCAGCCCGTTGGCCGGCCCTTCTTGGTTCGGTGGATCGTGACCGTCAACAGCGTGTCGACGACTGCGCGCCGACGGTGGAGGTCGAGTGCATCCCACGCTGCGGCGGCGTCCGCCGCACCAACAAGACCCGCCAAGGCGTCACCCTGGTCCACTGCGGCTAGTTGGTCTTCGACGTCACTCAGCCGCGCCCTCAGTCGCTCCGAGCCCTCCCGCAGCTGCCGGACGTCAATCGCGCCGTCGGCGTACGCAGCAGCGAGCCCGTCGAGCCGTTCCCGGAGAGTGGTGGCGTCGACCTGGAGCTGCCCAGAGTCGGGGCGGCCGGACTCGGCGAGCAGCTGCACGACGTCGGGCCGCGACAATCGCTCGACGACGAGCGCCGACACGTACGCGTCGAGTTCGCCGGCGTTCCGGCCGACGCAGCGCGACACCTTGCATGTGTAGGACGGCACCGACTGTGCGGACGTCGACATCAGTGTGGCCCGGACGGTCGCGCCGCAGACTCCGCACAGTGCCAGCCCGGAGAGCATCCACCGCCGCGCCGACGACCACTGTGTACGCCGGCCCGGGTGCGTCAGCACCGACACCACGGCGCGCCAGCGCTCCTCGTCCACTAGGGGCGGCCACGCGGCCGGCCCGACCACCTCGCCGCGGTGTTCCCGTAGCCCGGCGTTGCGGGCGCGTAGCAGCACCTTGCGCAGCTCGGTTGCGGTCCATGGCCTGCCGGTGGACGTGACCAAGTTGCGCGTGTTCAGGTCTGCGGCCTGGCCGCGCAGACTCGCCCCGGACAGGATCGCGTCGGTTACCTCGGCGACGACGCGTGCCTCATCGGGCCGGAGTGTGACGCCGTCCGCCTCGTACCCGTAAGGTCGTCGCCCGCCAGCCCACCGGCCATCAGCCGCAGCCTGTTGCTTGGCGCGTTGCTGCCGCTCCACCTGGTGCTCTACCTCGTACCGGGCGACGGCGCCGAGCTGGCGGGCGACCATCCGGCCACTGGGCGTGCTGAGGTCGAGCGGACCGGCCTTGACCGTGAAAGTCGGCACGCCGCGCGGTTCGCATGCCGAGATGTACTCCTCCAGCTCAGTGGGGGAGCGGTGCAACCGGTCCGTGTGCCAGGCCAGCACGGCGTCGAGGCGGGCGGTGGCGATGTCGTCGAGCATCCGCCGATAGGCGGGGCGGGGCTTGCGGCTGTAGGCGGACAGGTCGTTGTCGGCGTACACCTGCGCCACGGTCAGCCCGTGTCGGGCCGCCAGCTCTCGACAGTCCGCTTCCTGCCGTGCTAGGCCGAGCCCGGCGCCCTCCCGGTCGCGGGAAATCCGAACATAGACAGCCGCTCGCGTCATGCCGGTTAGTGTGGCATAGCCTGACTTCCGTGAGGTCGAACGCCGAACCGAACTTTGGCAGAGCGGCCGGCAGCAGATTGAGCGTGATCCGCCGGTTGGGCCAGCGCTGGCCGGAGTTGACCACGGCCGCCCGCACCCGGTCCCGCGCCTCGTGCAGCGCGGTGTCCGGCAGCCCGGAGATCACCACCGCGGGCAGCCCGGCGGCCAGGTCGGACTCCACCTCCACCAGGTGCCCCGTCACCCGGACCAGGCACACGCAGAGCACCTTCGCGTAGCGCACGCCGCACCGCCGGCGACACGACCGCCTGGTTCTGGTTCGTCATGACCGGCACGGTGCCGTGCTTCCCGGCGTCGCGGCGACCCCGACCCGGCTCGCCTGTGGACACGGGCGGACTCTGGACAACCGGACGATCATGTTCGTGTCGTGCTACGTCACCGTCGCGCCGGGGTCGCATGGCGCCGGTCAGGCTGGTCGCATACGGTGCCCGCGTGAGCGGACGACGGAGCTACCCCGAAGATCAGGAGTCGCGCTGGTATCCCGGCGAGAGTGGACGCGGCTACGAGCCGGACTGGCGCGGCACGGAGGAGGCGCGCCTGCGGGACGAGGAGTTCCGTGCCCCGGAGCAGCGCGGTCCGGCCGACGACACCCGGTACGCCGACCCGGACGGCTACCGGGAGCCGACGCGCTTCGGCGTCGCCGAGTCGGGGCGGTTCGGAACGAGCATCCCGGCGGTGGATGACTCCGTCGCCTTCGCGACCAGGGTCGCCGGCACGGACGACTCGATCACCTTCGCCGCCCGGGGTGCAGGACCGGACGACTCGGGCAGCTTCGGAGCGGCGAGCCCGGACAAGTGGCTGGACGCGTCGCCGTACCGGACGAACCGGAGCCGGCGGGCGGAACCGGACCAGGCGGATGACTCCGGCGAGCCCACCGGCCGGCAGGCCGCCCGGGAAGCCCTGCCCGACACCGCCTTCGGCCGCGAGGCCGCGCTGCCCGGCTCGCCGATCCCGGCGGCGCCGGGGGGCGAGGAGCTGACC
Organism: Micromonospora krabiensis; assembly: GCF_900091425.1. Lineage (GTDB taxonomy): Bacteria > Actinomycetota > Actinomycetes > Mycobacteriales > Micromonosporaceae > Micromonospora > Micromonospora krabiensis. The sequence goes on along the minus strand of NZ_LT598496.1, from coordinate 3,192,633 downwards.
CGTCCGGCCCCGCTGGGCGGCTACCCCGTCATCGAGCCCGGGCGTGGTGCGGAGACCCCGCAGGCGTCCGGCCGTGGCGTGGACACCTCGTACCAACCGGTGCGCGGCGCGGAGGCCCCGTACCAGCCCGGCCGTGGCCTGGAGGCACCGCACCTGTCAGGGCCGGCGGCGGAGGTTCCGCAGGCGCCGGGACTCGGCGCGGACGTGGCTCACCAGCCTGGGCTGGACGCGGACGCGGTCCAGCGGCCGGCGCCCGGCGCGGAGGCGCCCCATCCGCTGGAGATGCCGACCGGCCCGATGCCGTCGGTCGGGACGCGGGCGGACCTGCCGCCGTACCTGCCGGGTGGTGCGCCGGATGCGGGACGCCCGCCGGCCGGCGACGGCGTCTACCGGACGCGTCGGCCGGCCCTGGCCGTGCTCTTCGCGGTGCTGGCCCTGGTCTTCGAGATCCCCGCGCTGCGGCTGCTGGCCAACGGGGTGACCGGCGACCCGGTCTCGGCCGCGAACATCGTCGCGGGGACTTTTCTGGTCGTCGGCCTGCCGATCTTCGCGATCGGGCTGTACGGGCTGCGAACGGGTGGATTGTCCCTGGCCGAGGGCGGGCGGGGCTGGCTGCGCCCGCCGACCGCCTACCTGACGGTCGCGCTGGTGCTCTTCGTCGCCGCCGCGCTCGCCACGGGCTGACCGCCTGCCGACGAGCGTGCCCGCGTGGTCGCCGGCATGATCTCGCTGGATCCCTGATGTAGTGGCCTCCGCGTGCCTTTGAGGCCACTACATCCCTGAAGTAGCGCGATCGACCCTCATCGGGCGGCCCGGGCGGGGCTGGCGCGCACCCGGGGGTTGTGGGGCGGGGGAGGGGCGTACACTGGTCGACTGGCGACCGCCTCGCGCGGTCGACCTCGCGCGCCCTCTTCACGAATCGTCGTGGGGTGGCGGCCTCCCTGGTCCCGATCCTGATCGGGCCCATCATGGCCGACGACCGGGCGCCAGGACGCCCGGCCGCCGGCCGGGCGGGACAACCAGGGATCGCAAGGAGTAACCCACCATGGCCGTCGTGACCATGCGCCAGCTGCTGGAGAGCGGTGTCCACTTCGGGCACCAGACCCGTCGCTGGAACCCGAAGATGAAGCGCTTCATCTTCACCGAGCGCAACGGTATCTACATCATCGACCTGCGCCAGACCCTCGACTACATCGAGAAGGCGTACGACTTCGTGCGCGGCACCGTCGCCGAGGGCGGCAGCATCCTCTTCGTCGGCACCAAGAAGCAGGCCCAGGAGGCGATCTCCGAGCAGGCGACGCGGGTCGGCCAGCCGTACGTGAACCACCGCTGGCTCGGTGGCATGCTGACCAACTTCCAGACCGTGTACAAGCGGCTGCAGCGGATGAAGGAGCTGGAGGCCCTCGGTGACCTGAGCGGCACCGCCGCCGGCTACACCAAGAAGGAGACCCTGCAGCTCTCCCGCGAGAAGGACAAGCTGACCAAGACCCTCGGTGGTCTGCGGGACATGCAGAAGCTCCCGGCCGCGATCTGGGTGGTCGACACCAAGAAGGAGCACATCGCCGTCGACGAGGCCCGCAAGCTGGGCATCCCGGTGATCGCGGTGCTCGACACCAACTGCGACCCCGACGAGGTCGACTTCCCGATCCCGGGCAACGACGACGCGATCCGCTCGGCCGAGCTGCTGACCAAGGTCGTCGCCGCCGCCGTCGCGGACGGTCTGATCGCCCGCTCCGGCCGTCGCCGGGGCACCGACGAGAAGCCGGAGCCGGGTGTGGCCTCCGACGAGCCGCTGGCCGAGTGGGAGCGCGAGCTGCTCGAGGAGCCGAAGAAGGCCGACGAGCCGACCGAGCAGCCGACCGAGCAGCCGGCCGAGCAGCCGGCGGCCGCCGCAGCGGAGTGACCGTGCCGTCGCTGCCCCACCGTCCGTTTCGGCGGACGGTGGGCAGCGGCGGATCGGCCGGGCACATCCGGCCCGGAACCGGGTAACCGGCCCCTCTGACCATCCACACGCCGTTCTCAACACCGAAGAGAGAGCCATGTCAGAATTCACCGCCGCGGACGTCAAGAAGCTCCGCGACCTCACCGGCGCCGGCATGATGGACAGCAAGAAGGCGCTGACCGAGGCCGAGGGCGACTTCGACAAGGCCGTCGAGATCCTGCGCGTCAAGGGCGCCAAGGACGTCGGCAAGCGGGCCGGCCGCACCGCGGCCAACGGCCTGATCGCGCACTCCGGCCAGGCGCTGCTCGAGCTCAACTGCGAGACCGACTTCGTGGCCAAGACCGAGTCGTTCATCGCGCTGGCCCAGCAGCTGGTCGAGCACGGCGAGCGGAGCGGCGTCACCAACGCCGAGGAGCTGCTCGCCAGCGAGCTGGACGGCAAGAGCGTCGCCGACCTGATCCAGGAGCAGTCCGCCAAGATCGGCGAGAAGCTGGTGCTCAACCGCTTCGCCAAGCTCGACGGCACCACCGCCGTCTACCTGCACCGCAAGGCGCAGGACCTGCCGCCGGCGGTCGGCGTGCTCGTGCAGTACGCCGGCAAGAGCGACGAGGCCGGCGACGCCGACGCCCGTGGTGTCGCCATGCAGATCGCCGCGATGCGGCCGAAGTACCTCACCCGCGACGAGGTGCCGTCCGACGTGGTCGAGTCCGAGCGGCGTATCGCCGAGCAGACCGCCCGCGAGGAGAACAAGCCCGAGGCGGCCCTGCCGAAGATCGTCGAGGGCCGGGTGAACGCCTTCTTCAAGGACTACGTCCTGATCGAGCAGTCCTCCGTCACCGACCCGAAGAAGTCGGTGAAGCAGGTGCTGTCCGAGGCCGGCATCGAGGTCACCCGCTTCGTGCGGTTCGAGGTCGGCCAGGCCTGAGCCGCCGCCGGGCGCCCGGCGCCCGAGGGCAGGAACGTCGACGAGGAGGTCGCCGGTGTACGTGACAGGCACCGCGGCCTCCTCGTCCCATAGGGTCGGCAGCGGCAGGTTCGCGGCGCACGGGGCGCCGGCGTGGGAAAGGGCGGGGCGGATGACGCAGGTTGTGAGTGACCGGACGCTGGCGGTGGACGATCCGACCGCCCCGCCGCCCGGCCGGGCTCGCCGGGTGGTGCTGAAGCTCTCCGGTGAGGTCTTCGGCGGCGGCGCGATCGGTGTGGACCCGGATGTCGTACAGGCCATCGCCCGGCAGATCGCGACCGTGGTCCGCCGCGGTGTGCAGGTCTCCGTGGTGGTCGGCGGCGGGAACTTCTTCCGCGGCGCGGAGCTGCAGAAGCGCGGCATGGACCGGGCCCGCGCCGACTACATGGGCATGCTCGGGACGGTGATGAACTGCCTCGCCCTCCAGGACTTCCTGGAGAAGGAGGGCATCGAGACCCGGGTGCAGAGCGCGATCACCATGGCGCAGGTCGCCGAGCCGTACATTCCGCTGCGGGCCATCCGGCACCTGGAGAAGGGCCGGGTCGTCATCTTCGGCGCGGGCGCCGGAATGCCGTACTTCTCCACCGACACCGTCGCCGCCCAGCGGGCGCTGGAGATCCACGCCGACGTGGTGCTGATGAGCAAGAACGGCGTGGACGGCGTCTACAGCGCCGACCCGCGGATCGACCCCACCGCCAGCAAGTTCGACTCGATCACCTTCTCCGAGGTGCTGCGCCGCAACCTGCGGGTCGCCGACGCCGCGGCTTTCAGCCTCTGCATGGAGAACGACCTGCCGATGCTGGTATTCGGCGCGCAGGGGGACGACACCATCGTCCGCGCCGTGGGTGGCGACAAGATCGGCACCCTGATCACCGCCTGAGCGGTCGCCCACGGCGACGACAGCGGTCCTCCGACACACAGCAGAGCCCACCACGAGCACAGAAGGAGGCGAGGAGACCGGTGATCGACGACACCCTCCTCGAGGCCGAGGAGAAGATGGAGCGTGCGATCGAGCACGCCAAGGAGGAGTTCGGCGCGATCCGCACCGGCCGCGCCACCCCGGCCATGTTCTCCAAGGTCATCATCGACTACTACGGCACGCCCACGCCGCTGACGCAGATGGCGTCCGTCGGGATCCCCGAGCCGCGGATGGCCATCATCAAGCCGTACGACAACTCGCAGATCAACGCCATGGAGAAGGCGATCCGCGACTCCGACCTCGGCGTGAACCCGAACAACGAGGGCAACCAGCTGCGCATCCTGCTCCCGCAGATGACCGAGGAGCGCCGCCGCGACATGATCAAGGTCGCCCGGCACAAGGGTGAGGAGGCCAAGGTGGCGATCCGCAACATCCGCCGCCGTGGCAAGGAGGAGCTGGACCGGATCGTCAAGGACGGCGAGGCCGGCGAGGACGAGGTACGCCGCGCCGAGAAGGAGCTGGACGACCTCACGCAGCGGTACGTGGCGAACGTCGACGAGCTGGTCAAGCACAAGGAGACCGAGCTGCTCGAGGTGTGAGCACCTCGGTCGGGCGCTCCGGCCGGGGCCACCACTCCGTGGGGCTGACCCGCGGCCGCTGAGCCGAACCGGTGACGGCCACAGAACGTGACACGAGGCCCGCCTCCGTCAGGGGCGGGCCTCGCCGCGTGCGGGCCGGCGGTCCGCGCTGGTCGGGGACGGTGGCGGGGGCTTCGTGGTGGGGTCCCGAGGCGCGGGACGCCGCCGTTTGGGCGATCCGGTGTGGATCAACCGCTGGTGGACGGGCGGGCCCGCCCGGAGCGGGCCGCGGGGCGGGCGCCCGCATCGTCCGCCGTGCCCGAGCGGCGGGTGCAGTAGGCTCGGCACGATTCCCGGTCACCGAAGGGTGAACTCGGGGGATCGACCGGTCGTCGGGCCGGTCAACCCGCAACAACAGTCGCGCGTGTGTAGGGGATGCTTGTGGTCTTGCGTTCTGTGGTGGTACTCGTGCCGCATCGCGGTGCGTGATGTCCCACCCCGACCCCTACGGCAGCGCCGACCCCCGCGGCTGGGACCGACCGGACCAGCCGGTGGCCCTGCCCTGGCCCGAGCGCGAGGTCGAGCCGGGGCCGTGGACACGGCAGCCGGGCGTCGGCCCCGAGCTGTACGCCGAGCCGCAGACCCGCCCCCGCCCGTCCGCTGACCCGTACGCCGAGCGGGGCGTACCGGGCCGCCCCGACCCGTACGACGAGCGGGTCGACCGCTACGCGCCGGACGCGTACGACGACGGGCGTCGGCGCCCGGCCGAGCCGTACCCGCCGCGGAGCGAACCGGTGCGCGGCGATCGGCGCCGGCCCGGCCCCTACCCGGAGCGCGGCCGTCCCGGCCCGCACGGCGACCCCAGCCACCGCGACGACCGCCACCCGGCGGACCGCCCCCTGGCCGACCGCCGCCCACCGGTTGACCGCCACCCCGCCGACCGGCACCTGGACGAGCGCTACGACCGCCCGGACGAGCGCTACGACCGTTACGTCGACGATCCGCGCGTGGACCGCTTCGACGGCCCGCCCGGACCGGGCGCAGACCGCTACGGTCCGCCGGGACCGGGCGCAGACCGCTACGGTCCGTCGGGACCGGGCACGGACCGCTTCGACGGTCCGCCCGGACCAGGAGGGGACCGCAACGCCGGACCGCCACCGGACCGCTACGACGCACCAGGGCCGGACCGCTACGCCGGACCCGGGCCGGACCGCTACGCCGGACCGGCCGGCCCGGCGAGTCGATTCGACGACGAGGACGCCTACCCGACGGCACAGTTGGAGCCGGTGCGGGCCGACAGCGCGCCCGACGCCACCCTGACGGGCGAGGCCGAACCGCCCGCCGGTCGACGGCAGCCGGGCAAGCGGCGCGCCACGGCCGAGCGGCCCGCCACCCAGCAGACCCCGAGCCGCGCGGGTCGTAACCTGCCGGCCGCCATCGGCGTCGGGCTGGCTCTCGGCGCGCTGATCCTGGTCCCGCTCTTCCTCTTCCCGCCGGCGTTCCTCGCGGTGGTCATCGCGGCGGTCGGGGTGGGGATCTGGGAGATGACCCGCGCGGTCCGGCGCAGTGGCGCCCACCCGCCGCTGGTGCCGCTGGTGGCCGGTGGCGCCCTGACCGTGGGGCTGGCCTGGTTCGCCGGCCCGGACGCGCTCAGCCTGGGACTGCTGGTGACCGTGCTCGGCACCATGATCTGGCGGTTGGGCGACGGGCCCGGCGGTTTCCAGCGCGACCTGACCGCGGCCACCCTGATCGCGGTGTACGTGCCCTTCCTGGGTGGGTTCGCCGCGCTGCTCGCCGCGGCCCCCGACGACGGCGCGTGGCGGATCCTCGCCACCCTGGTCGCGGTGGTGCTCTCCGACACCGGCGGCTACGCGGCCGGCGTCATGTTCGGCAAGCACCCGATGGCGCCCTCGGTGAGCCCGAAGAAGTCCTGGGAGGGCTTCGCGGGCTCGGTCACCGCGGCCGCGCTCGGCAGCGCGTTGCTGATCTGGCTGGTGTTCGACGTGACGCCGTGGTGGGGTGCCCTGTTCGGGCTGGCGGTCTCCGGCGCCGCGGTCCTCGGTGACCTCGCCGAGTCCATGATCAAGCGGGATCTGGGCGTCAAGGACATGAGCAACCTGCTGCCCGGGCACGGCGGGCTGATGGACCGGCTGGACTCGATCCTGTTCGCGCTTCCGACCGCGTACCTGCTGCTGGCGGTCTTCGTGCCGCTGGCGGGGTGAGCCGTGGACGGGGCCGGATTCGACGCCTCGACCGGAGGGCCGGGTGCGGTTCGGCACCTCCGGACAGGCGCGTCCGCCGTTCGGCGTGACAGACTGGGATCCGCCATGACGAGCCTGCCGTTGATCCCCACCGCCCCGGGCGCCCCCGCCGCGCGCCGGGCTGCCATGCCGCCGCAACATCTCGCCGACCTCGACCTGGCCGGTCGCCAGGCGCTGATGACGGAGTTGGGCGAGCCCGCCTTCCGCGCGAAGCAGGTCTCCACCCACTACTTCGGCCGGCTCGTCCGTGACCCGCAGTTGATGACCGACCTGCCGGCCGCCACCCGCGAACGGCTGGCGGAGCGGCTGCTCCCGTCGCTGCTCACCCCGGTTCGTGAGCTGGCCTGCGACGACGGCGCCACCCGCAAGGCCCTCTGGCGGCTGCACGACGGCTCGCTGGTGGAGAGCGTGCTCATGGGTTACCCGGACCGGGTCACCGTCTGCATCTCCAGCCAGGCCGGCTGTGGCATGGCCTGCCCGTTCTGCGCCACCGGCCAGGCCGGGCTCACCCGCAACCTCTCCACGGCGGAGATCGTGGACCAGGCCGTCTACCTGGCCGGGGTGGCCGCCTCCGGGGCGGTAGCGGGGTCGCCTGCCCGGCTGTCACACGTCGTGTTCATGGGCATGGGCGAGCCGCTGGCCAACTACAACCGGGTGGTCGCGGCCATCCGTCGGCTGGTCACGCCCGCTCCCGAGGGTCTCGGGCTGTCCCAGCGACACATCACCGTTTCCACGGTCGGCCTGGTTCCGGCCATCCGCCGACTGGCCAGCGAAGACCTCTCAGTGACTCTTGCGTTGTCGTTGCACGCCCCCGATGATGATCTGCGCGACGAACTCGTGCCGGTCAACCAGCGCTGGAAGGTAGCCGAGGTGCTGGACGCAGCGTGGGACTACGCGGCCCGGACAGGACGCCGTGTGTCGATCGAGTACGCAATGATCAAGAACGTGAACGATCAGCCGTGGCGAGCCGACCTGCTCGGCCGGCTGTTGGCCGGCAAGTTGGCCCACGTGAACCTCATTCCGCTCAACCCGACGCCGGGCAGCCGCTGGGACGCGAGCCCGAAGCCGGTGGAGCGGGAGTTCGTCCGGCGCTTGCGCGAGGCCGGGGTGTCCACCACGGTGCGGGACACCCGGGGGCGCGAGATCGACGGGGCGTGTGGGCAGCTCGCCGCCGCGGAGGACAGGGACATCGACCGCGCCGAGGCGACACCGGCGTGACCGGGCGTGGCGAACGAGACCAGGAGACATAGTGGCGAGTCAGGGTCAGCGTTTCCGGCGGAAGGCGCTCCGCCGGGGATACAAGGTCGACGAGGTGGACGCCTTCCTCGACCGGGTGGAGGCGACGCTCTCCGGCCAGCCGGTCGGCGCGCCCGTGGCCTCCCAGGAGGTCCATGACGTCGTCTTCCGGGTCCGGTTCAACGGCTATGACGAGTGGCAGGTCGACCTGCACCTCGACCGGGTGGAGCGCCAGCTGGCCGAGCTCGAGGAGCGCGGCGGCGCGGGTGGACGCGGTGGCGACCCCCGCATGGGCGACCGGATGGGTCCGCCGGACCGGATGGCCCCGCCGATGCGCGACGAACGCGGCATGTCGCCGGTCCCGCAGCCGCTGCCGCCCCGCCCGATGCCGGCGCAGGCCGGCCCGCCGGCCGACCGCTACGGTGCCCGATACGACGAGCCGACCGGGGCGTTCGCGGGCGGCTACGACGGCCCACGCGGCGGCTACGACGCTCCGCGCGGCCCGGCTGGCCCCGCTGGTCCTGGCGGCCCGGTCCCGGGCATGCCGATGGGCCCGGGCGCTCCCATGGGTGGCCCGGCCGGTCCGCCGCGTGGCCTGCCCCCGGGTCCCGGCGGCTACGGCCAGGAGGAGCAGCGCTTCGACGGCTTCGAGGCCGGTCGACGGGCCCGCACCGACATGACCGCCGAGATCCGGATGCCCGACCGGGACCCGCGCCGGGGTCCGGCGGGCCCGCCGCCCATGCCGCAGCAGGGGATCGGTGGCCCGCCGATGGGTGGTCCGCCGGCCGTGCCCGGCCCGCCGATGGGTGGCCCGCCGATGGCCGGTCCGCCCGGAAGCGACCTCTACCGGGTCGACCAGATCCGCCGCAGCTTCCAGGTGCGCCGGTTCGGCAGTGGCTACGACCCCGACCAGGTGGATCGTTTCTTCGAGGCCCTGCTCGGCGGCATGGCCGGCCGTAACCCGATGCCGGTCAACCCGAAGGACCTGGACACGTTGCGCTTCGGCCTGGTGCCGGGTGGCTACTTCGAGGCCGAGGTGGACGGGGCGCTCAAGGACGTGCAGGACATCCTGTTCGGCCGCTGAGGCCGCACCGCGTACGACGAGGGCCCGCTCCCCGGTCGGGGGGCGGGCCCTCGTGCGTGGTCGTCCGGCGCGGCAGGTCGCGCTGCCGGCGCCTCCGGTCAGGAGCGCAGGCCGTTGCGCCGCAGCACGGCGTCGCCGATCACGATGACCAGCAGCAGCACCGCGAGGCCGATCAGCCAGATGTCCTCGACCTTGCCCTCGTGGTTGCCGCAGATCATCGCCACCAGCGCCAGCGCGGTCAGCACCGCACCGATCCGCCCGGACTTGCGGTGCCCGGGCTTGTGCTGGTCTGGCGACGTTACCGGCTCGCTTCCTGCCACTGTCGGTCCTTCCCTCGCGATCGGATCTCCGGTTAGTCTGGCACGCCCCGTACCGGGCTCGGCGCAGGGTCCGACCGGTCGGCCCCGCAGGCGGGACCCGCGGGCGCGGAGGCGGCCAGGAGCGGCCCTGGCTCGGGTCGCCGGGTGGCCCCGGACGGCCGCGAGGTGGGACTCGGGCCGAAGGTCCCGGTCCGACCAGGGCGGAACGCCACTACGGGCGTCGCGGACCGGGGGCCACAGTCACTCCGGTAGCGTTTGTCGTACACCTTGATACGTCTTTTGAGGGGGAAACTGCGGTGCGAGTGACCGGTACGGGGCACGCCAGCATGCGGATCGACACGGCCGCGGGCAGCATCCTGTGCGACCCGTGGGTCAATCCGGCCTACTTCGCCTCCTGGTTCCCGTTTCCCGACAACTCCCAGCTCGACTGGGAGTCGCTCGGCCAGGTCGACTACCTGTACGTCTCCCACCTGCACCGGGACCACTTCGACGCGAAGCACCTGAAGCGGTACGTGTCGAAGGACGCGACGGTGCTGCTTCCCGAGTTCCCGACCTCGGAGATGGAGGACGAGTTCCGGGCGCTGGGCTTCACCAAGTTCCTGAAGGCCCCGAACGAGCAGGTCGTGGAGCTGCCCGGCGGCCTGAAGATCATGATCCAGGCGTTGACCAGCCCGACCGACGGCCCGATCGGCGACTCGTCGCTCTGGGTCGAGTACGACGGTGTCCGGCTGCTCAACCAGAACGACGCCCGGCCCACCGACCTGAGCGTCTTCGCCGAGCTGGGCCACGTGCACGCGCACCTGCTCCAGTTCTCGGGCGCGATCTGGTACCCGATGGTCTACGAGCTGCCCCAGGCGGCCAAGACCGCGTTCGGCAAGCAGAAGCGCGACCGGCAGTTCGACCGTACGTGGCGCTACATCGACGACCTGAAGGCCGACCACGTCTTCCCGATCGCCGGCCCGCCGTGCTTCCTCGACGACGAGCTGTGGCAGTTCAACGACATCTTCGGCGACGAGGGCAACATCTTCCCCGACCAGTCGGTGTTCCTCACCGAGTACGCGAAGGTCGGCGGCACCAACGGCATCGTCCTGCTGCCCGGCAGCGTCGCCGAGGTCACCACGGAGGGCGCGACCACCACCCACCCGGTGCCGGTGGCGGAGTTCTTCGCGAACAAGATCGCCCACCTGGAGGAGATGCGCGAGCGCAAGCGCCCGATCATCGAGGCGGAGAAGGCGTCGTGGCGGCACCCCGAGGTGGACGTGCTCGCCGAGATGAAGCGCCGCATCGAGCCGCTGCTGGACGAGTCGATCTACCTGGCCAAGGGCGTCGGCGGTCCGGTCCGCTTCGACCTGGTGGGCACCGACGACTCCGGCGGGGAGACCATTGAATCTATCGTGGTGGACTTCCCGGGCAAGGAGGTCCGCCCGTACGCGGACGAGAAGGTGCGCTACCGGTTCCGTACGGAGCGGGCGCTGATCGAGCACCTGCTCTTCATCGACGAGGTGGACTGGGTCAACTCGCTCTTCCTCTCCTGCCGGTTCTCCGCCGCTCGGATCGGCCAGTACAACGAGTTCGTCTACGCCTTCTTCAAGTGCCTCTCCGAGGAGCGTCTCCAGTACGCCGAGGGCTGGTACGACGAGCACGAGCGGGCCGTCGACGCCGAGGACATCACGCTGGGCGACTGGGTGGTGCAGCGCCGCTGCCCGCACCTGAAGGCGGACCTCAGCCGGTTCGGCATCGTCGACGGCGACCAGCTCACCTGCCAGCTGCACGGCTGGCGGTTCGACCTGGCCAGCGGCCGCTGCCTGACCAGCGTCGGGCACAAGATCCGGGCGCACCGGGCCGACGCGACGACTCCGGCGCCCGCAGGCGAGGCCGCGAGCTGAGATTCACCGCCCCGCCCCCGGCCGGGCCTCCGACGACCATGCGGTTGTGGTGGGTGACGAAACCCGCTTTCCGCCCCAAACCGGGCGAGACAACCCCATGATCGAGGAGGTGTCGACGGGGGCGGGTGCGTGACCGAGGGCGACGACGAGTCGAGGTACCGGTACGGGCGGGACCGGGAGATGGCCCGGGACGCGTCCCGGGTCGAGGCGTTCAGCGACGCCGTCTTCGCGATCGTGCTGACGCTCATGTCGGTCGACCTGCTCCAGCTCGGCCCGGCCCGCGAGGACGGGTCGGGCCTGCCGGGCGCGCTGTGGCACGAGTGGCCGGCCTACCTGGCGTACATCATCACCTTCGCCATCGTCGGCCAGGTCTGGCTCACCCACCACAACATGTGGCGGTACGTGATCCGGGTCGACCAGGTGCTGCTCGTGTTCAACCTCGTCCTGCTGCTGTTCGTGGCGATCATCCCGTTCACCGCCGACCTGCTCGCCGACAACCTGCGCGGCGACCCCTTCGACCAGCGGCTGACCGCCGCGCTGTACGTCGGCGCGGTGCTCGGTGAGGCGCTCGTCTTCAACCTGAGCTGGTGGTGGGCCCGCCGTAGGCGACTGCTGCACCCGGACCTGGACCCGCGGCTGGCCCGCGCGGTGGCCCGACGGTTCCTGCTGGGCCCGGTGCTCTACGTGATCGCGTTCGCCTTCGTCTTCGTCAACCCGCTCCTCAGCCTCTGCCTCTACCTGGTGCTGGTCGGCGTCTACCTGATCCGGGGGCCCGGCGACCTGCCCTCCTCCGCCCGCTGACGCCCCGGGCGGGCGCTACCGGGGGAGGGGAGCCAGGTCGGCGAGGATGCGGCGGGCGGCGTTGTGGCCGGCGGCGCCGATCACGCTGCCGGCCGGGTGGCAGCCCGCGCTGCCCGCGTACACGCCGTCGACGCCGGTGGCGTACGGCATCCGGTCGGTGAACGAGACCGTGTTGTCGACGTGGTGGATGTGCCCGCCGGTGATCCCGAAGTGCGCCTCGATCCCGGGCGGCGGCAGCGGCACCGCGTCGACGATCAGGTCGCCGGTGCCCGGCGCGTACCGCTCGCAGATCGCGACGAGCCTCTCGACGTACCCGGGCAGCGCCGCGTCCCACGTGGTGCCCGTCAGCTCGTACGGCACCGACTGGACGAACAGCGCCGACGAGTGGTGCCCGTCGGCGTCGGAGAGCGACGGGTCGACGGTGGTGTGCAGGTACCACTCGATGGTCGGCTCCGCCGGCAGCCGCCCGTCCCGCACGTCCGCCCACATGGCCCGCAGCGCTGCCATCGGCGACGTCGCGTCCCCGCCCACCAGCGACGAAGAGCCGGGCAGCAGGTGGATGGTGGAGCCGAACGGGCTCGGCGCGTCCGCCGGCAGGCAGGAGAAGCGGGGCAACCCGGCCAACGCCAGGTTGAGCTTCAGGGTGCTGCCGGTGCGGCGGACCGCCGTCATCCGTTCGCCGAGCGGCGCCGGGAGCGCGCCGTCGGGCAGCAGGCCCATCAGCCGGTACGGGTCGCACGCGCCGAGCACCACCCGGGCCGCCACCTCCCGGCCGTCGGCCAGGACCACGCCGCTCGCCGCGCCGCCGTCCAGCGTGATCGCCCGCACCGGCGCGTCGGTCAGGATCCGCGCCCCGGCCGCCCGGGCGGCCTCGGCGAACGTGCGGCTCACCGTGCCCATGCCGCCCTCGGCGATCATCCACGTGCCACCCGAGCCGGGCAGCCGGCACATGTTGTGCACCAGGAAGTTGTGGCCGGTCCCCGGGTCGTCGGGCCCGGCGTTCAGGCCGGAGAGCCCATCGGTGACCGCGTACATGCTGACCAGCAGCTCGGAGCGGAACTCGAACCGGGCCAGGTAGTCGGCGACCGAACCGCGGACCAGGTCCACGAACACCTGCCGCAGCGCCGGCCGGACGTGGCGCTCGGCGGTCTCCTCCACCGGCAGCGGCTCGGCCAGCCAGGCCGGCGCGAGATCCTCCCGAAGCGCGGCCAGCTCGGCCTGCAGGGCGTCGTCGGCGGCCACGTCGGCGGGGGAGAAGAACTCGGCGAGCTGCGCCCGGGTGGACGCGGTGTCGCTGCCGAAGAGCAGGTAGGGCGACCCCAGCCCGCCCGGCGTGGGCAGGAAGTAGTGCGGGTCGCGGCGCAGCACCGGGATCCGCACGTCGAGGGTGGCGAGCAGTTCCGGGGGCATCAGCCCGAGCAGGTAGGAGCCGGTGGAGTGACGCAGCCCGGGCACCTTCGGGAACGGGCTCTCGGTGCGGGTCGCGCCGCCGATCACGTCCGCCGCCTCCAGCACCAGCACGTCCAGCCCGGCGCGGGCCAGCAGGATGGCGGAGACCAGGCCGTTGTGCCCGGCCCCGACGACCACGACGTCGGCGCGGGCGGGAAGTTCACTGCTCATGCCGCGGCAGCCTAGCCCTCGCCGGCCCACCCCACACCCCCCTCGGCGCCGTTGGTCGTGACGTCCGCGGCCCGGCCGGTGGCCGACCCGCGCGGACCGTCGATTTCCGGGCCCGGCGGGTGAGGCGACGGGGGAGGTCGGAGAAAGGGCGCGGCGTGCGGGATGCTGGGGCGGGCCGGCGGCGAGGGAGGCGCGGTGTTCGGGTGGTGGGGGCGAGTCGTGGTGCGGCTGCGCTGGGCCGTGCTGGCCGGTGGGCTGCTGCTGGCGGTCGTGGGCGCCACCTGGGGCACCGGGGTCTTCGGGCAGCTCACCGGCGGCGGCTTCGACGACCCGGCGAGTGAGTCCACCCGGGCCTACGAGCGGATCACCGAAGAGCTGGGGCCGCAGGGCGCGGACGTGATCGTGCTCTGGTCCAGCGACACCGCCACCGCCGACCAGCCGGCGTTCCGCGATCCCGTCGCCGCGACCGTGTCCCGGCTGCGCGAGCGGCCCGAGGTCGCCACCGTGACCACCTGGTACGACACCGGCGCGCCCGCCCTGCTGGCCGGCGACCGGCGGGCCACCTACGCGCTGGTGCAGCTGCGCGCCGACGACGAGGACGGCAAGTCCGCCGCCTACCGGGAGCTGCGCGGCGCGCTCGACACCCCCGCCGTACGCACGCAGACCGGCGGGAACGTGCCCTTCCTGGAGGAGGCGAACACCCGCACCACGGAGGACATCACCCGCGCCGAGCTGCTCTCCATGCCGGTGCTGCTGGTGCTGCTCGTGGTCATCTTCGGCGGGCTGGTGGCCGCGTCCACGCCGCTGCTCATCGGCGGGTTGGCCATCCTGGGCGCGTTCGTCGCCGTCCGGCTGGTCAACCTCGTCACCGAGGTGTCGATCTTCGCGATCAACGTGATCACCCTGATCGGTCTGGGCATGGCGGTCGACTACGCGCTCTTCGTGGTCAGCCGGTTCCGGGAGGAGTTGGCCGCCGGCCGCGACACCGCCGGGGCCGTCCGGCACACCATGGTCACCGCCGGCCGGACCGTGCTCGTCTCCGGCCTCACCATCGCGCTCGCCATGGCCAGCCTGCTGATCTTCCCGCAGTCCTTCCTGCGCTCGATGGGCCTCGGCGGGATGGCCGCCGTGCTGGTCGCCATGCTGGCGGCGCTGACCGTGCTGCCGGCCCTGCTGGCGGTGCTCGGGCCACGGATCGACGCGGTGCGCGTACCGCTGCCGTGGCGTCGGCGGACGGCGGGTGGGCGGCCGGCGGCGACCGCGGACGACGCAGCCGGCGCCCCGGACGCCACCGGCGGCGGGCCCGGCGCCGCGGCCGTCCAGGGTGGCGCCTGGGCCCGGATCGCCCGCAGCGTGATGCGCCGTCCCGTGCCCTACCTGGTCGGGGTCGCGCTGCTGCTGGTGCTGCTGGCCACGCCGTTCCTGCGGATCACGTTCGGCGGCTTCGACGAGCGGGTGCTCCCGGCGGGCGCCGAGCCGCGCGTCGTCTCCGAGCGGATCGCCGCCGAGTTCCCCGGCGGCACCGTGGCCCCGGTGGAGGTGCTGGTCACCGGCGCGCCGGCCGAGGCGGTTCGCCCGTTCGCCGACCGGATCGCCCAGCTGCCCGGGGTGACCGGGGTGAGCGTGACGGCCAACCGGGGAGAGGCGACGCTGCTGAGCGTGACCTACCCGGGGGAGCCGACCGGCGACGTGGCCCAGGACGTGGTGCGGGCGGTCCGCGACCTGCCCGGACCGGCGGGCGCGGAGATGCTGGTCGGCGGCCGGCCCGGCGCCGACCGGGACCTGCTGGACAGCCTCGGTGCCCGGCTGCCCTGGATGGCGCTGCTGATGGCCGCCGCGACCCTGGTGCTGCTGTTCCTCGCGTTCGGGTCGGTGGTGCTGCCGGTCAAGGCGGTGCTGATGAACCTCATCTCGATCGGCGCGTCGTTCGGCGTCGTGGTCTGGATCTTCCAGGACGGTCATTTCGCCGACCTGCTCGGCTTCACCCCCACCGGGTTCATCGAGCCGAGCAACCCGATCCTCATGCTGGCGGTGCTGTTCGGGCTGGCGACCGACTACGAGGTGTTCCTGCTCTCGCGGGTGCGGGAGGAGTGGGACCGCACCGGGGACAACACCGCCGCCGTGGCCGCCGGACTCCAGCACACCGGCCGGATCATCACGGCGGCCGCGCTGCTGCTGATCGTCGTGGTGGCCGGCTTCGCCACCGGCGGCATGGCGTTCATCAAGCTGATCGGCGTCGGCATGATCGTCGCGATCGTGGTGGACGCCACGCTCGTCCGGGCACTGCTGGTGCCGGCGACGATGCGGCTGCTCGGCCGCTGGAACTGGTGGGCGCCGGGCCCGCTCGGCCGCGTCTACCGCCGTTACGGGCTGCGGGAGTCGGCGCCGGACACGCCGGAGACCCGTCATTCCGCGTTCACCGGATAGTGGCTTCCATCGATGCCGCATCGGCCCTAGCGTCGACGACGCATCGACTCACGTCCGGGAGGTCATCCGATGGACCGTCGTACCGTCCTGCGCTCCGCCGTCGCCGGAGCCGCCACCATCTCCGGAGCCGCCGCCTTCTCCGGCAGCCTCTGGGCCGGCGCCGCCCTGGCCGGTCCCGCGCAGCCCGGCCCCGGCCCGTACGGGGACCTGCTCCCCGCCGACGGCAACGGCCTGCAACTGCCCGCCGGCTTCACCAGCCGGGTGATCGCCCGCTCCGGGCAGCGGGTCGCCGGGACCTCGTACGTCTGGCACCCGGCGCCCGACGGTGGAGCCTGCTTCCCCGCCGGCACCGGCTGGATCTACGTGTCCAACTCCGAGGTGCCGTTGGTCGGTGGCGCCTCGGCGGTGCGGTTCGCGGCGGACGGATCGATCGCGGCGGCCTATCGGATCCTCGGCGGCACCAACGTCAACTGCGCCGGTGGGGCGACCCCGTGGGGCACCTGGCTGTCCTGTGAGGAGGTGCCGCTCGGGCGGGTCTTCGAGACCTGGCCGGACGGCAGCCGCGCGGCCGAGGAGCGGACCCGGATGGGCCGCTTCACCCACGAGGCCGCCGCGTGCGACCCGGACCGGCGGGTGGTCTACCTGACCGAGGACGAGGAGGACGGCTGCTTCTACCGGTTCATCCCGGACACCTGGGGTGACCTGCGCACCGGCAAGGTGCAGGTGCTCTGCGCGCCCGCCGACCAGGTGGCCGGCCCGGTGACCTGGCGGGACATCCCGGACCGGGACGGCTTCCCGATCTTCACCCGGTGGCAGGTGGGCGCCGCGAAGCACTTCGACGGCGGCGAGGGCTGCTGGTACGACCGGGGCACCTGCTGGTTCACCACGAAGGGCGACAACCGGGTGTGGGCGTACGACGCGGTCAACCAGCGCCTCGACCTGGCGTACGACGACTCGCTGGTGCCGCCCGGCGCCGCCCCGCTGACCGGCGTGGACAACATCACCGGCACGCCGGGCGGCGACCTCTACGTGGCCGAGGACGGCGGCAACATGGAGATCAACGTCATCACGCCGACGGGGGTGGTGAGCCCGTTCCTGCGGATCCTCGACCAGTCCTCGTCGGAGATCACCGGGCCGGCCTTCTCCCCGGACGGCTTCCGCCTCTACTTCTCCTCCCAGCGCGGCGCCAGCGGCGCCCGCGCCGGCACCGACGGCATCACCTACGAGGTGACCGGCCCCTTCCGGCGCTGACCCGGCTGCCCCGACTGGTCAACCCCGGTCCGTCCCGGCGCGGCGGGTTCGCCAGGCGCTCAGGGCCAGGGTCGCGGAGTAGCCGCTGAGCACGATCACGTGGAACACGTACAGCCAGAGGAGCACGGCGACGCCGGCGCCGATCTCGTCGAAGCCGCCGAAGGGCACACCCAGGTCCAGGGGGAGCGAGGCGAAGAGCACGAAGCCGTGCAGGAAGCCCGAGAGGTTCGCCGCGGTGAACGAGCCGACGGCGAGCGCGGACAGCCAGTCCGGAGAGGCGGGCCCGACCACCCGGAAGACCCACAGCAGCACCGGGGTGAGCACCAGCCACACGCCCAGGAACGACAGCACCACGCCCAGCACCCCGGCCCAGCCGCCCTGGCGGACCAGCCCCGTCGTGGTCGGCAGCGCCACCAGGACCGACAGCAGCAGCGCCGGGGCCGGCGCGAGCAGCGGCAACAGCAGGAGCCGGCCGCGCCAGCCGACCCAGCTCTCGCCGGTGTGCGACGCGGCGACCGAGACGAACGCGCGGCGCAGCCCCTCGCCGTAGAGCGACGCGGGCAGCAGGGAGGCCAACGCCAGCACCGGGGTCAGTCCCACGCCGGCGTCGACCAGCGCGGCCACCGCGTGCGGCGCGCCGATGTCGTCCGGCAGGGCCCGCACGGCGTACGCGGTGAGCCGGCGTACCCGCTCCGCCCCGGCGACGAGCGAGGTCAGCCAGATGGCCAGCAGCGCCACCGGCACGATGGCGACACCCCCGTAGAAGGTGATCGCGGCGGCGTGCAGGGAGAGATCCCGCCCCCGGACCGGCCGGAACGCGGCACTGGTGATCCGCCGCGTCCGCCGCCAGCCGGTGCCCATCGCGCTGTACTTCCCCGGAGCCGTAGCCGCCAGTCCTCGAAGATCGTCGGCGTATCGTCTGCGACCGTGGTGATCGATTTTCGGACGGAGGCGGACCGGGGCCTGCTGACCGCCGCGCTGCGTCACGCGCTCGGCCGGAGCCTGCGCCTGTTCTGGCTCTGCGGCGTCATCCTGCTCCTGCCGGCGGTCCTCGCCGTGCTCACCGACGACCCGGTGATGGCCGTGGTGTGGGTGTTCGCCGCGGTGCTCTTCTGGGCGCTGCCGTGGCTGGTGGTGCGCAGCGCGGTCCAGGCCAACTGGAAGTCGTACGGGCGGACGATCGACTGGCAGGTCTCCGACGAGGGTGTGCGGATGTCCTCGGACCTCATGGAGAGCCTGGTCCGGTGGTCGGCGCTGGAGACGGTCGAGCTGATCCCCGACCAGCTGCTCCTCAAGATCAATCGTCAGCAGGTCATCCCGGTGCCCGTCGCCGGCCTGGGCCCGCAGGACCGGGAGGCGCTGCTCGGCCTCCTCCGCGCGCGGGGCCCGGCCGGTGCCGGCGGGGCCCCGGACGGGCTCCTCCGCTGATCCGTGCGCCGGGGGGGGGCGGAGAACCTGCGCGATCCGGCTGACCGAGGGCGAGTACCGGCCGGTGGCCGCTACCGCCCCGGGCGGCACCTTCCAGATGCGCGAGCCCTTCGCGTTCGCCACCGATCCGGCCGACCTCCTGGACGAGGCGGCCCCGAGTAACCCGACGACGCGGCCTCCGAGCGGTTCGACGACGCGGCCTCCGGGCAGGAGGCGCAGGTCGGCGGGGAAGATTGAGGCTCCCAGCGGACGCACAGCCCGTCTGGGGAAGAATGGGCGGGTGACTTCCCCGCGAGATCTCGTCCTGCTCGGTTCCACCGGCTCGGTCGGCACCCAGGCCGTCGACATCGTCCGGCGCAACCCGGACCGGTTCCGGGTGGTGGCGCTCGGCGCCGGCGGCGGCAACGTGGAGCTGCTCGCCGGCCAGGCCCTCGAACTGGGCGTGGACGCGGTGGGCGTGGCCAAGGCGTCGGCCGCCCAGGACCTCCAGCTCGCGTTCTACGCCGAGGCGAGCCGGCGCGGCTGGGCCACCGGCGACTTCAAGCTTCCCAAGATCGTCGCCGGGCCGGACGCGATGGCCGAGCTGGCCCAGTGGCCGTGCGACGTGGTGCTCAACGGGGTGGTCGGCTCGCTCGGGCTGGCGCCGACCCTGGCCGCGCTGCGCGCCGGGCGTACGCTCGCGCTCGCCAACAAGGAGTCCCTCGTCGCCGGCGGAGCCCTCGTCAAGGCCGCGGTGACCCGCGCGGGGCAGATCGTCCCGGTCGACTCGGAGCACTCGGCGCTGGCCCAGTGCCTGCGCGGCGGCACGCGGGGCGAGGTGCGCCGGCTGATCGTCACCGCCAGTGGTGGCCCGTTCCGGGGCCGGCGGCGCGACGAGTTGACCGAGGTCACGCCGGAGCAGGCTCTGGCGCACCCGACGTGGAACATGGGCCCGGTCGTCACGATCAACTCGGCCACGATGGTCAACAAGGCGCTTGAGGTGATCGAGGCGCACGAGCTGTTCGACGTGCCGTACGCCGACATCACCGTGATGGTGCACCCGCAGTCGGTGATCCACTCGATGGTCGAGTTCACCGACGGCTCCACCCTCGCCCAGGCCAGCCCACCCGACATGCGGCTGCCGATCGCGCTCGGCCTCGGCTGGCCGGACCGGGTGCCCGACGCCGCCGCCGCGGTCGACTGGACGGCCAGCCACACCTGGGAGTTCGCCCCGCTCGACGACGAGGCGTTCCCGGCCGTCGCACTGGCCAAGGCCGCCGGCGAGGCCGGGCGGTGCCGGCCGGCGGTCTACAACGCCGCCAACGAGGAGTGCGTGGCCGCCTTCGTGGCCGGTCGACTGCCGTTCCTCGGCATCGTGGACACTCTCGCGAGGGTTCTGGAGGACGCTCCGGACTTCGACGAACCAGGTACCGTCGAGGACGTGCTCGCGGCCGAGTCGTGGGCGCGTACGCACGCGCAGAAGATCATCACCGGGTCGGTGGAAGGAGCTTGATGGCATACCTGCTCGGGGTGGTGCTCTTCGCCCTGGCGATCCTCATCTCGGTGAGCCTGCACGAGGCGGGGCACATGCTCACCGCCAAGGCGTTCGGGATGAAGGTCACCCGCTACTTCGTCGGTTTCGGGCCCACCCTCTGGTCGTTTCGGCGGGGTGAGACCGAGTACGGCCTCAAGGGCATCCCGCTCGGTGGCTTCTGCAAGATCGTCGGCATGACCCCGCAGGACGACGACGTCGAGCCCGGCGACGAGAAGCGGGCCATGTGGCGCTACCCGGTGTGGAAGCGGACGATCGTGATGTCCGCGGGCTCGATCACCCACTTCGCGCTCGCGCTGGTGACCCTCTGGATCCTCGCCATCTCGGCCGGCCTGCCCAACCCGGCCTACCCGACGACCGAGGAGCAGGCCCGTCAGGAGCCGGCGGTTGTGGCGCTCAGCGACTGCGTGGTGCCGGACAACACCGCCCGGGCGTGCGCGCCCGGCGACGCGGCCAGCCCGGCCGCCCAGGCCCAGCTGCGCGACGGTGACCGCATCACCTCGCTCAACGGTCTGCCGATCAACAACTACGGCCAGTTGCTCACCACCCTGCGCGGCCTCCCGCCGGGCAGCACGGCAACCATCGGCTTCGTCCGCGACGGGCAGCCGGGCACGGCGACCACGACGCTCGCGAAGACCGAGCGCCCGCCGCTCGACGACCCGAAGGGCGCCGTCGGTCCGGTCGCCGCGCTCGGGGTGGGGCTCATCCCGAGCACCCCCACCCGGGTCACGTACGGGCCGGTCGGGGCGTTCGGCGCGACCGCCGACTTCACCGGCGAGATGGCGGTGGGCACCTACCACGCGCTGCAGCGGATCCCGCAGAAGGTTCCGGCGCTCTGGACGGCGATCACCGGTGGCGAGCGGGACGTCGACACCCCGATCAGCGTGGTCGGCGCGAGCCGGCTCGGTGGCGAGGCGGTGGAGAACAACGCGTGGCTGGTGTTCTTCATGCTCTTCGTCTCGCTGAACTTCTTCATCGGCGTGTTCAACCTGCTGCCGCTGCTGCCGCTCGACGGCGGGCACATCGCCATCGCCTGGTTCGAACGGGTCCGTTCCTGGATCTACGCGCGCCTGCGCCGCCCGGACCCGGGCCGCGTCGACTACCTCAAACTCATGCCGTTCACGTACGCGGTGATTCTCATCGGTGGTGTGTTCACGCTGCTGACCGTCACCGCTGATGTCGTCAACCCGATCACGCTCTTCTCAAGGTGAGTGTCTGAAGTGACCGCTGTCAGCCTGGGTATTCCTGCCGTACCGCCCCCGCCGCTCGCGCCGCGCCGGGCCAGCCGCCAGATCATGGTCGGCTCGGTCCCCGTCGGTGGCGGCGCGCCGGTGTCGGTGCAGTCGATGACCACCACCCTCACCGCCGACGTCAACGCCACCCTCCAGCAGATCGCCGAGCTGACCGCCAGCGGCTGCCAGATCGTCCGGGTCGCGGTGCCGTCCCAGGACGACGTCGAGGCGCTGCCCGCGATCGCCAAGAAGTCGCAGATCCCGGTGATCGCCGACATCCACTTCCAGCCGAAGTACGTCTTCGCGGCGATCGACGCCGGCTGCGCCGCCGTGCGGGTGAACCCGGGCAACATCCGGCAGTTCGACGACAAGGTCAAGGAGATCGCCCGGGCCGCGAGCGACGCCGGGGTCCCGATCCGGATCGGCGTGAACGCGGGCTCGCTGGACAAGCGCCTGCTCAGCAAGTACGGCAAGGCCACCGCCGAGGCGCTGGTCGAGTCGGCGCTGTGGGAGTGCTCGCTGTTCGAGGAGCACGGCTTCCGCGACATCAAGATCTCGGTGAAGCACAACGACCCGGTGGTCATGATCCGGGCGTACCGGCAGCTCGCCGAGCAGTGCGACTATCCGCTGCACCTCGGTGTCACCGAGGCCGGCCCGGCCTTCCAGGGCACCATCAAGTCGGCGGTCGCGTTCGGCGCGCTGCTGGCCGAGGGCATCGGCGACACCATCCGGGTCTCGCTCTCCGCGCCGCCGGTCGAGGAGATCAAGGTCGGAAACCAGATTCTGGAGTCGCTCGGCCTGCGCGAGCGCGGCCTGGAGATCGTCTCCTGCCCGTCCTGCGGGCGGGCCCAGGTGGACGTCTACAAGCTGGCCGAGGAGGTCACCGCCGGCCTGGAGGGGCTGCCGGTGCCGCTGCGGGTCGCGGTGATGGGCTGCGTCGTCAACGGCCCCGGCGAGGCCCGGGAGGCCGACCTCGGTGTCGCGTCCGGCAACGGCAAGGGTCAGATCTTCGTGAAGGGTCAGGTCGTGAAGACCGTCCCCGAGGGTCAGATCGTGGAGACCCTGATCGAGGAGGCGCTGCGGATCGCCGACGAGATGGGCGCCGAGCTCCCCGAGGAGCTGCGCGGGATGATCACCGGCCCGACGGTGACCGTCCACTGATCGCCCGCCCGCCGGTGGCGGGCGTACCAACACGCAAAGAGTGGCCACACCCCCAGGGATGGCCACTCTTTCCGTCTGCGAGGTCGGCGCGCCTCGCGGTCACTCGGATTCGGCGAGGATCGCGTAGAGCTTGCGTCGGGTCTCGTCGAGCACCTGGGCGGCCCGCTCCCGCTGGTCGTCGGTGCCGGTCATCATGACCTGCCGCAGCGCCTGCATCGCCTGCGCTCCGGCGTCGCGGATGTCGTGCCAGCTGTTGACCGTGCCCTGGGCGAACTCCGCCCACGGCGGGGTCTGCGCCGCCGCGGCGGCCTCGGCGCTGCCGGCCTCGGTGATCGTGAACCGCTTGCGCCCGCCGCCGGAGTCCTCGGCGGCGGCGATGACGCCCTCGTCCTCGAGCAGTTGGAGGGTCGGGTAGATCGACCCGGGGCTGGGCCGCCAGGCCCCGCCGGTGCGGGAGTCGATCTCCTGGATCATCTCGTAGCCGTGCATCGGCCGCTCGGTGAGCAGCGCCAGCACCGCTCCCCGAACGTTGGGACGGCGTCCCCGGCCGCGCCCTCGACCGCCGCCCCAGCCGTGGCCGCCGGGCCCGTGGGGGCCGCCGGGCGGGAACGGCGGGAACGGGGGGAAGCCGAAGCCGCGCATCCGGGCCTCGTGCATGGCGTGGTGTTGTCGATGGAACTTCATGGTCGAACTCCTTCTCGTGGTATCGCTGATGCATCAACGATATATCGGCAATGTGTCGGCGACAAGGAACGCGAGGGCTGGCTCAACAAACCGTACGTACGTCTTGCTAGGGTGTCGGTCATGAGTCTGCTTCCCCCGCCGGGATCGGCCCGGGTCCTCACCATCGGCACCCTGGTCAAGACCGTCGGCCGCGGTCTCTGGCTCGTGGCGAGCGCGCTGTTCCTCACCCGGTCGGTCGGGCTCTCGGCGGCCGAGGTCGGTGCCGGGCTCACCGTGTCGGCCCTGGTCGGCGTGCTGGCCAGCACCCCCACCGGCTACCTGGCCGACCGGGTCGGGCCGCGCGGCATCCAGATCGGCGCGCTGCTCGCCGCCGGCGGGCTCACCGCCGCCCTGGTCACGGTCCGGTCGTTCCCGGCGTTCCTGCTGCTCGGCGCGGCGACCGCCCTGGCCGACGCGGCCGACCGGGGCGCCCGAGGCGCGCTCATCGCCGGCGCCGTCCCGCCCGACCAGCGGGTACGCACCCGCGCCTACCTGCGTGCCACCACCAACGTCGGCATCTCCCTCGGCGCCGTGCTCGCCGGCTTCGCCATCGCGGCCGACACCCGAGCCGCGTACGTCGGGCTGGTCCTGACCGCCGCGGCCGCCTCCCTGGTCGCGGCGACGGTCTTCACCCGACTGCCGGTCGTCCCGCCGGTGGTCGCCCCCGCCCACGGGCCCCGGCTCGTCGCCCTGCGGGACCGGCCGTTCCTCGCCTTCACGGTCCTCGACGGACTGCTGTCGATGCACTTCGGCCTGCTCAACATCGCCCTGCCACTGTGGATCGCTGGGCACACCCGGGCCCCGGCCTGGGTGATCTCCGGCGTGATGCTCGTCAACACCGTGACGGTGGTGCTGTTCCAGGTGCGTGCCTCGCGGGGCACGGAGAACCTGGCCGGCGCCGCCCGCGCCTCCCGGCGGGCCGGCGTGGCCATCGCCGTGGCCTGCGTGCTCTTCGCGGCGAGCGGCGGGCTGCCCACCGCCGCCGCCGTCGCGCTGCTCGCCGCCGGAGCCCTCAGCCACGTGGTCGGCGAGTTGTGGCACTCCGCCGCCGGCTGGGGGATCTCCTTCGGCCTGGCCCCGGACGACGCGCACGGCCAGTACCAGGGCGCGTACAGCATGGGGTACGAGCTGGGCAAGATGCTCGCGCCGGTGGTGGTGACGACGCTGGCGATCGGCTGGGGTGTGCCGGGCTGGCTGGTGCTCGGCGGGCTGTTCCTGCTGCTCGGCGTCCTCGTGCCGCCGGTGGTCCGCTGGGCGGTTTCCACCCGCGAGTCCCACCCGGCGGCGCGTCCGGTGGCGGTGTGAGGGACCGTGTCGCCACTCAGCCGGCGAACCGGGGGCGCGATCTGGCAGGCTGGTGGGCGTGCTGACGGTGCCGGTACGGCAACTCGGGGAATCGGAGCGCCGCGCGGTCGAGCGCCTGCTCGACCTCGACCCGTACGCGGGCGCGCAGGTCGCCGAGCGCATCGCCGCGCGTGGCCTGGCCTGGTGGCGCGCCGAGGGTCGCATCCTCGGCTACGGCGCCCGGCGCAACCTCGAATCCCTCTGCTGGCTGGGCGGCAACCTGACTCCGGTGCTCGCCACCGAGCCGGCCGTGGCCGCGTTCGCCGACCTGCTCGCCGGCGAGGAGCGCCTCTGCTCGTCGATCGTCGGGCGGGCCGACGCGGTGCTCGGGCTCTGGGACCAGCTCGCGGACGTCTGGGGGCCGGCCCGGGACGTCCGCCCCAACCAGCCGCTGCTGGCCACCGAGGCGCTGCCGGCGGTACCGGCCGACCCGGAGGTGCGCCGGGTGCGCGGCGGCGACATCGACCGGCTCTTCCCCGCGGCGGTCGCGATGTACACCGAGGAGGTCGGCGTCTCGCCGCTGGCCGAGGACGGCGGGCGCAGCTACCGGCGCCGGGTGAGCGAACTGGTCCGGGCCGGTCGGGCGTACGCGCGCTTCGCCGACGGTCGGGTGATCTTCAAGGCCGAACTGGC
Organism: Micromonospora krabiensis; assembly: GCF_900091425.1. GTDB lineage: Bacteria > Actinomycetota > Actinomycetes > Mycobacteriales > Micromonosporaceae > Micromonospora > Micromonospora krabiensis. The sequence goes on along the minus strand of NZ_LT598496.1, from coordinate 3,167,292 downwards.
GGTGGTGACCCGGCGGACCGCCCAGATCCAGGGGGTCTGGGTGGCGCCGGAGTGGCGGGGCCGGGGGATCGCCACGGCGGCGATGGCCGCGGTGGTACGCGACGCGCTGCTGCGGGTAGCACCCACGGTCAGCCTCTACGTCAACGACTTCAACCTGCCCGCCCGACGCGTCTACGAGCGGTGCGGCTTCCGTCCGGTCGGCACCCTGGCCACCGTCCTGTTCTGACGTGTCGGACCGACCGACCGAGGACGCGCGGCGACGCCGCTCGGCGGGTCACGCGGATCTGACCAGGGCTCTGCCGGCCGCGTAATTGCGTTGAAAATCCGGTCGCCGGCGCGCGAGGCTGGGGGCACCGCCCCCACCGACCGGAAGTCCGGAGGACTGTCCATGCGCCTGCTCCGTGACCTCTGGACCACCGCGCCGCGCCGGATGACGGCCGTCCTCGTGTTCGTCGTACTGGGCGCCGCCGGTCAGGCCGCCGCCGCCGCGCTCGCCGGGCCGGTGCTGGTGCACCGGTCCATGGGTTGGTTCACGATCCTGGCCGTGGCGCTCGTCGCCGCCGTGGTCACCGACCTCGCCGTCGGACTGCTGATGGCCGGTCTCACCGCGGACTGGTCCGCCGACGTACGCCGCCGGCTGTGCCGGGTGGCGCTCGGACAGGACCTCCCCACCCTGGAGACCACCCCCGTCGGTGAGCTGCTCGACCGCATCGACAACGACGTCTACCAGGTCGCCGCCGAGCTGCGGAACACCGGCGTCCGGCTGGTCCAGGGGCTGGCCGTCTGCCTGCTCGCCGCGGCCAGCGCGCTGGTCGTGTGGTGGCCGGCCGGCGTCGGGATGGTGCTGCTGACCGCACTGCTCGCCGTCGCCCTGCGCCGCCCCACCGCGCGGATCGCCCCGGCCCGGATGGCCGAGGAGGAGGCCTGGTCGGACCTGGCCGCGGTGATGGAGGAGGCGGTGCACGGCCAGGACGACGTACGCACCAGCCTCGCCCGCCCGTACGTGCTGCGCCTCTACGCCCGTCGGGCCGCCGAGGTCATCGCCCGCGCCGGCCGGGTCTTCCAGATGTCGGCGAAGGTCACCGCCGTCGCCGCCGGAGCCATCCGGGCCGGGATCGCCGGCGTTGTGCTGGGCGGCGCCTGGGCCCTGGCCGGCGGCCGGATCGACGGCGCCCGGCTCACCGCGATCTGGCTGCTCGCGATCGCGTTCGGCGCCACCGTCGAGCACATGGCCCGGTGGGTGCCGCACCTCCAGTACGCCCTCGGCGCCTGGGCCCGTGTCCAACTGCTCCAGGACTCCCGGCAGGAGCCGGCCGGCGGGCTCGCCCCGGTCGACGGTGACCTCACCGTCCGGGGCCTCACCTTCCGCTACCACGCCGACGACGACCGTGGCCCCGCCCTGCGTGACATCCGGCTGACCTTCGCGCGCGGCCGGTCGTACGCGCTGGTCGGCCGCACCGGGTCGGGCAAGTCCACCCTGGCGAAGGTGCTCACCCGCGCCGTGGACGTCCCCCGGGGCACCGTCTTCCTCGGCGACACCGACCTGCTCGACCTGGACGTCGAGGAGCTGCGCCGGTGGGTCGCCGTGGTGCCGCAACGCACCGAGATCCTGGCCGGCACCCTCGCCGAGAACGTCGCGCTGTTCGACCCCGACCTGCTCGACGGCGCCGCCCGGGCGTTGGAGGAGCTGGGCCTGGCCGGCTGGATCGCGGAGCTGCCCGACGGCGTACGCACCCGGCTCGGCGAGGGCGGCCACGTGCTCTCCGCCGGGCAGGAGCAGCTGGTGGCGTTCGCCCGGATCCTCGTCCGGGACCCCCGCGTGGTGATCCTCGACGAGGCCACCGCCCGGCTCGACCCGGTCACCGAGACCCGGGTGCGGCAGGCCACCGAGCGCCTGCTCGCCGACCGCATCGGCATCGTCATCGCGCACCGGCTCTCCTCGGTGCGCCGCTGCGACGAGGTGGTGGTGCTGGCCGACGGCGAGGTGCTGGAGGCCGGGCCGCTGCGCGAGTCGACGCGGTTCGCCGAACTGCTGGCGACCAGCCACGCCGGCGCGTACGCCGGGGCGGGGGCGCCCCGCGGCGGCGTGGACCTGCTGCCCGCGCCCGGTGCCGAGTGGGACCTCGCCGAGCCGGTGGGGGAGCAGACCCGACCGGAGACCGAACGTCCGGTCGTGACGCCGAGGACGGACCCACCGCCGCTGCCGCCGGCCCCGCCCGCGCGGACCATGCGGGAGATCCTTCGGCTGGCGGTCAACGAACCGCGGTTCGGCCTGGTCTCGGTCGCCCTGTTCATCGTGATGACGCTGCTCGGCCTGGACGGCTCGGTGCTGCCGTGGCTGTGGGCCGACGTGGTCGACGGAGGCGACCCGTGGCTGCCGGCGCTCGGCATCGTCGTCGCCCTGCTCGTCGTCCTGCCGCTGCCGTACCTCACCAACCTGTGGTTCCCGCAGTGGTGGATCCGGCAGATGCTGCGGATCAGCCTGCGACTGGTGCACGGGCAGACCGGCCCCCGCCGGATCAGCGGGCACACCCCGGCCGAGGTGGTCGCGCAGGGTGGCGACACCGAGCGGGTGGTGCAGCTCGCCGACAACCTCGTCGACCAGTTCATCTCGGTGGCGATCGTGGTCACCATGACGGTGGTGACCGGCAGTGTCGTGCCGGGGCTGTTCTTCCTCGGCACCATGGCGGTCTCCGGGCTGGCGGCGACGCTGTTCGGGCCGCGGCTGGAACGCACCGCGCGTGGCACGGTCAAGGCGCGCGCCGCCTTCGCCACGGCGTTGGTCTCGTCGCTGTCCGCCGCCCGTACGGTGAAGCTCGCCGGCGCCACCCGGCCGGTGCTGCGCCACCTCGCGGAGCTGGACACGGTGCGCAGCGACCGGCAGCGTCGGGAGATCGCCATGCAGGTGTGGGCGCGGTCCACCCCGTCGGTGGTCAGCGGTCTGCTGCCGATCGGCGCGTGGGCGCTCTACCTGGGCGGTGGGCTCTCCGCCGGCGCCACCCTGGTGGCGGTCTCCACGCTGGGCGCGGCCCGCTGGTTCGCGTGGACCACCGCCTCGCTGGTCTCCCACTACCCGTCCGCCCGGGTCTGGACGCGGCGGACGGTGGCGATGAGCGGGATCGGGGCCTACTCGGCCTCGGTGCCGGGGGTGGACCTGGCCGCCGGCACCGCGCCGGCACCCGAGCCGCCGCCGCGCCACCCGCTGCGTCGGCTGGAGCTGGCGGGCTTCGGCGCGCTGCACTCGGACGGGATCCTCGCGGTCCGGGACGTGGATCTGACCGTCGAGCGGGGACAGTTGGTGCTGGTCGTCGGGCCGGTCGGCGCCGGAAAGTCGTCGCTGCTGCGTGCCCTGGCCGGCATCGTGCACCACACCGGTCGGCTGAGCTGGAACGGGGAGCCGGTGACCGAGCCGGAGCTGTTCCTGCGCCCCGGCCAGGTCGGCTACGTGGGTCAGCTACCCCGGGTGCTCTCGGGCACGGTGGCGGAGAACATCGCGCTCGGCCACGAGGTCGACGCGGGCGCGGCGGTCTCCACGGCGCAGCTCGACCACGACCTGGCCGCGGCCGGCGGCGGGCTGGGCCTGCTGATCGGCCACAAGGGCACCCGGCTCTCCGGCGGGCAGTTGCAGCGGCTGGCGCTCGCCCGTGCCCTGGCGCCCCGTACCGAGCTGCTGGTCGCCGACGACGTCTCGTCCGCGCTGGACGTCACCACCGAGCTGGCGCTCTGGGCCGCGCTGCGCGAGCACGGGGTGACGGTGGTGGGCTCGACGTCGAAGCGGGCCGCGCTGGTCCGCGCGGACCACGTGGTGGTGCTGGTCGGCGGCACGGTGGCCGCCCAGGGCCCGTGGCGCGACCTGGAACCCCGCTGGTCCCACCTGGCCGGCTGACCCGCCGCCCCTCCCGCCCCTCCCGCCCGGCCCGCCCGGCCCGCGTTGATCAAGAGGTTTGCGTCAGAATCCGGCGCTCCGGTGACGCAAACCTCTTGATCAACGAGAAACGGGGTGGGTCAGGCGGCGCGGAGGTACTGGTTGGGCCAGGTGGGGGTGGCGCCGAGCTTCGCCGCCGCCCGGTGCGGCCAGTACGGGTCGCGCAGCAGCTCCCGGCCGAGCAGCACCAGGTCGGCCTCGCCGCCGGCGACGATCTGCTCCGCGTGCTCCGGCTCGACGATCAGCCCGACCGCGCCGGTCGGCACGCCGGCCTCCCGGCGGATCCGGGCGGCCAGCGGCACCTGGTAGCCCGGCGCGAGCGGGATCCGCTGGGCGGTGCTGACGCCGCCGGAGGACGTGTCCACCAGGTCGACCCCGGCGGCGGCCAGCTCACCGGCGAGCACCACGCTGTCGTCCGGCGTCCAGCCGCCCTCCACCCAGTCGGTCGCCGAGATCCGGGTGAGCACCGGCACCTCCTCGCCGACGGCGGCGCGGACCGCCCGCGCCACCTCCAGGGTGAGCCGCATCCGCCCGGCCCGGTCACCGCCGTAGCCGTCGGTGCGGTGGTTGCTCAACGGGGAGAGGAACTCGTGCAGCAGGTAGCCGTGCGCCGCGTGGATCTCGACGGCGGCGAACCCGGCGTCCAGCGCCCGGACAGCGGCCGCGGCGAACGCGTCGACCACACCGGCGACACCGGCCGCGTCGAGGGCCGTCGGCGTCCGGTAGCCCACGGTGAACGGCTCACTGCCCGGGCCGACCGGGGTCCAGCCGCCCTCCTCGTCGGGCACGCCGCCGTGGCCGTCGGCCCACGGCCGGTACGTTGAGGCCTTGAAGCCGGCGTGCGCGAGCTGCACCGCCGGCACCGCCCCCTGCGCGGCGAGGAAAGCGGTCACCGGTCGCCAGGCGTCGACGTGGGCTTCCGACCAGAGCCCGGTGTCCTGCGGGCTGATCCGCCCCTCGGGCAGCACCGCCGTGGCCTCGGTGAGCACCAGGCCGGCGCCGCCCGCCGCGCGGGCGCCCAGGTGCACCAGGTGCCAGTCGGTCGGCAGCCCGTCCGGGCCGGACGTGTACTGGCACATCGGCGCGAGGGCGATCCGATTGGGCAGGGTCACCGCGCGCAGGGCCAACGGTGTGAACAGTTCGCTCATGCGGTCATCCTTCCGGTACAGGCCGGAGGGCCCCTCAACGAGGGGCCCTCCGGGACGGCTCAGCGAGGTCAGGCGGGTACCGGGGTCAACCCGTCCGCACGGGTGGTGGCGGGCGCCTCGGCGGCGTCCTGGTCGATCAGCTCGCGGCGGCCCGCCGCGTCGTACGCGGCCCGGTCGAGGGTGCCCTCGCGGGCCGCGACGACGGTGGGCACGAGCGCCTGACCGGCCACGTTCGTGGCGGTGCGGACCATGTCCAGGATCGGGTCGATGGCCAGCAGCAGACCGGCGCCGGCCAGCGGCAGGCCCAGCGTGCTGAGGGTGAGCGTGAGCATCACGATCGCGCCGGTCAGGCCGGCGGTCGCCGCCGAGCCGACCACCGAGACGAAAGCGATCAGCAGGTAGTCGGTGACGCCGAGGTGGATGCCGAACACCTGCGCCACGAAGATCGCGGCGAGGGCCGGGTAGATCGCGGCGCAGCCGTCCATCTTGGTGGTGGCGCCGAACGGCACCGCGAACGAGGCGTACTCGCGGGGGACGCCGAGCCGCTCGACGGCGCGCTGGGTCACCGGCATGGTGCCCACCGAGGACCGAGAGACGAAGGCCAGCTCGATGGCCGGCCAGGCGCCGGCGAAGAAGCGCAGCGGGTTGAGCCGGCCGGCGGCCAGCAGCACCACCGGGTAGACCACCAGCAGCACGATCGCGCAGCCGACGTAGACCGCCGTGGTGAACTTGGCGAGCGGGGCGATCAGGTCCCAGCCGTACGAGGCGACGGCGTTGCCGATGAGGCCGAGCGTGCCGAGCGGGGCGAGTCGGATCACCCACCAGAGCGCCTTCTGGACGATCTCCAGCAGGGAGCGGTTGAGCGCCACGAAGGGCTCCGCCTTGTCGCCGACGAGCAGCGCGGCGGCGCCGACCACGAGGGCCAGGAAGACGATCTGGAGGACGTTGCCCTCGACGAACGCGCCGATCGGGTTGGTCGGGACGACGCCGGTGAGGAAGTCGGTCCAGGAGCCGTGTTTCTTGGGCGCGGTGGCGCCGGCCAGGTCGAGGGTGACGCCGCGACCGGGATTGGTGAGCAGGCCCAGGCCGATGCCGACGCCGACCGCGATCAGCGCGGTGATGCCGAACCACAGCAGGGTCTTCCAGGCCAGCCGGGCGGCGTTGGCCACGCCGCGGAGGCTGACCACGCTGACCACGATCGCGGTGAAGACCAGCGGCGGTACGGCCAGCTTCAGCAGCTGGACGAAGAGGTGACCGACGGTGTCGAGGGTGCTGGTCAGCCAGCTCAGGTCGTTGGCGCGGGCGAGGAAGCCGAGCGCCACGCCGAGCACGAGACCGAGCAGGATCTGCAGGGAGAAGGGAAACTTGCGCAGGGCGGAAGCCATGTAATTGTGTCCAAGCGTCTGGTGGGAGAGGTCGGGCAGCGTCAGGAGAGCGGCTGCGCCGGACAGACACCACTGGCCTGCAGTCGGAGATCGACGTACAGGCGCACGGTGAGGCACCAGATGTTGGTCATCGCGGCACGACGATACGCCCGGGATGTTCCCGTCGGAAGGAGCCGCCGTCGTGACGCTCCTTACAAGAGCGGCCCCGGTCGTCGATGCCTAGCGGCGGGGGAAGCCGACCGTGGCGGCCGCGGCGAGCCCCCAGAGCACGGCGATCGCCAGCACCACCCGCTCCAGCACGCCGACCAGCGTGCCCCGGCCGACCAGCAGCATCGCCAACCCCACCGCGGCACAGAGCGGCAGCGCCACCGCGGCGGCGATCCCGGAGAGCCGGCGCAGCGGCCGGTCCGCCCGGTGGGTGAGCGTGATCGCCACCATCGCGAAGATCACCGCGGCGGTCGCGGCGATGCTCGCGCCGCCGTGCACCAGGTCGGCCACCGTCGCCCGCTCGAACGGCGGCAGCGGGCAGCCGGCGCTGCACGTCACCGCACCGGAGAGGGCGGTGCCGAGGCCGCCGGCGGTGAGTAGCGCCGCCGCCACCCGCAGCGCCGGCGGCAGGGCCACGGCGAGCAGCAGCAGGCCGGCCGCCAGGGCGTAGACGCCGATCCGGTACGCGGGCGCGTGGCCGCTGCCGGCGATCCCGGCCTCGCTGACGTACCCGGTGAGCCCCGGACCGGGACCGGCGACCACGGCGAGCGTCACCGCGCCGGCCCCGGCGAGGGTGCAGCCGGCGGCGGCCGACGCCGCGGCGCTCCGGAGGACGCCGATCGGCGCGGGCCGGGCCTGTTCAGCCACGCCCGTGCGGCGTGGTCCAGCCGGACGTGTCGGGGCCCAGCGGCACGACACCGGTCGGGTTGATCTCCCTGTGCGTGGCGTAGTAGTGCCGCTTGATGTGGTCGAAGTCCACCGTCTCGCCGAAGCCGGGGGTCTGGAACAGGTCGCGGGCGTACGCCCAGAGCACCGGCATCTCGGTCAGCTTCTGCCGGTTGCACTTGAAGTGCCCGTGGTAGGCCACGTCGAAGCGGACCAGCGTCGTGAACAGGCGCACGTCCGCCTCGGTGATCTCCTCGCCCATCAGGTAGCGCCGCCCGGCGAGCCGCTCGGAGAGCACGTCCAGCCGCGCGAACAGCGCCTCGTACGCCTCGTCGTACGCCTCCTGGGAGGTCGCGAAACCGGCCCGGTAGACGCCGTTGTTGACGTCCCGGTGGATCTCCGCCATCAGCGCGTCCATCTCCGGGCGCAGCTCCACCGGGTAGAGATCCGGGGCGTCCGGGGCGTGGAACCGCCGCCACTCGGTCGAGAAGTCCAGCGTGAGCTGCGGATAGTCGTTGGTCACGACCCGGCCGGTGACGGTGTCGACCAGCGCCGGCACGGTCACCCGGCCGGTGTAGTCGGGGTCGGTCGCCAGGTAGGCCTCGGAGAGGAAGCCGACGCCCAGCACCGGGTCGAATCCGTCCGGGTCGAGGGTGAACCGCCAGCCCCGCTCGTCGCGGATCGGGTCGACCGTGCCCAGTGAGATGACGTCGTCCAGGCCGAGCAGGCTCCGGACGATCCGGGCCCGGTGCGCCCAGGGGCAGGCGCGGCACCAGATCAACCGGTAGCGCCCGGCCTCCAGTGGCCAGCGGCCCTCGTCGTCCGGCCCGCCGCCGGGGGGAGAGGTGGAGTGCGGGGTGACCCGGTCGGTGAACCGGTTGGGCTGGCGGACGAACGCGCCGCCCGTACTCGTCTCTGCGTCGAACTGGGCCCGGGCCATGCCGTCAACCTATCCGCTCCCGGCCTGGATATCCTGGCGGCCGGGCGTCCCTCGCGACCCGACGGGCGCTTCCGTCCCGCCCTTCCCACCCCCGAAGGACTCGCGATGACCGTGGCATACCTGGTGGCCGGTGTCCGCACCCCGATCGGCCGTTACGCCGGCGCGCTCGCCGGCGTCCGCCCCGACGACCTGGCCGGACACGTGATCCGCGAACTGGTCGCCCGCCACCCGTCGGTGGACTGGGCGCGGGTGGACGACGTGATCCTCGGCTGCGCCAACCAGGCCGGCGAGGACAACCGCAACGTGGCCCGGATGGCGGCGCTGCTCGGTGGCCTGCCCGAACAGGTGCCGGGCAGCACGGTCAACCGGCTCTGCGGCTCCGGCCTGGACGCGCTCGCCAGCGCCGCCCGCGCCGTCGTGGCCGGGGAGGCGGACCTGGTGGTGGCCGGCGGCGTGGAGAGCATGAGCCGCGCGCCGTTCGTCATGCCGAAGGCGACCTCCGCCTACTCGCGGGCCGCCGAGGTGTACGACACGACGCTCGGCTGGCGGCTGGTGAACCCGCTGATGGAGGCGGGCTGGGGCATCGACTCGATGCCGGAGACGGCGGAGAACGTGGCCGCCGAGTACGGGGTCGACCGCGCCGCGCAGGACGAGTTCGCCCTCCGCTCGCAGCAGCGGGCCGCCAAGGCGCAGGCCGACGGCCGGCTGGCCGAGGAGATCGTGCCGGTGACCGTGCCGGCCGGCCGTCGCGAGACGAAGCTGGTCGAGGTCGACGAGCACCCCCGGGAGACGTCGCTGGAGAAGCTGGCCGCCCTGCCCACCCCGTTCCGCGCGGGTGGCACGGTCACCGCCGGCAACTCGTCGGGGGTCAACGACGGCGCGGTCGCGTTGCTGGTCGCGTCCGAGGCGGCGGTCGCCCGTCACGGCCTCACGCCGCTGGCCCGGGTCGTCGGCGCCGCGACCGCCGGGGTGCCGCCCCGCGTGATGGGTATCGGCCCGGTGCCGGCCACCCGCAAGCTGCTGGACCGCCTCGGCCTCGGCCTCGACACGGTCGACGTGATCGAGCTGAACGAGGCGTTCGCCGCGCAGTCGGTCGCCGTGCTGCGCGAGCTGGGCCTGCCGGAGGACGCCGAGCACGTCAACCCCAACGGCGGCGCCATCGCCCTCGGCCACCCGCTCGGTGCGAGCGGCGCCCGGCTGGCGCTGACCGCCGCGCTGGAGCTGCGCCGACGCGGTGGCCGGCGGGCCCTCGCCACGATGTGCATCGGAGTGGGCCAGGGGATCTCCCTTCTCCTGGAGTCCGCGGCCTAGAGTGGTCCACACCACACGATCGGCGGGTCGGTCGGTGGGCCGCCGCGTCCCCGCACGCACCCCGGCGCCGGCGCCGTCCCGCCTCTCGGCGACGACCTGGGGAGCTTGCAGATGCCGGACGCCCTTCCGACCGAGATCGACCTGACCCGCCCGAGCGCCGCCCGGGTGTACGACTACTTCCTGGGCGGCGCCCACAACTTCGAGATCGACCGGCAGCTCGCCGAGCAGATCGCCGCGATGACGCCGCATCTCCCGGCCACGATGCGCGCCGGCCGGGAGTTCCTGCGCCGGGCCGTACGGGCGCTGCTCGACGCCGGCATCGACCAGTTCCTCGACATCGGCTCCGGAATTCCCACCGTCGGCAACGTGCACGAGGTGGCGCAGGGCGCGAACCCGAAGGCCCGGGTGGTCTATGTGGACATCGACCCGGTCGCCGTCGCGCACAGCCGGGAGTTGCTCGCCGGCAACGACCTCACCACCGTGATCCACGCCGACCTGCGCGAGCCGGAGCGGATCCTCACCGAGGCACGCGGGCTGCTCGACTTCGGCCGCCCGATCGGCATCCTGCTCGCCGGGGTGGTCCACTTCGTCCCCGACGCGGACCGCCCCGCCGACCTGCTGGCCACCCTCCGCGCCGCCGCCGCGCCGGGCAGCCACCTGGTGATCTCCCACTCCACGTTCGAGGACCAGCCGCAGGAGATGCTCGACGCGCAGCGGTTGTCGGCGCGTACGGCCACCGAGATCAGCCTGCGGTCCCGGGCCGAGATCACCGGCTTCTTCGGCGACTGGACGATCCTGGAGCCGGGCGTGGTGCACATGCCGCTGTGGCGGCCCGACTCACCGTCCGACGTGGACGAACACCCCGAGCGGTTCGGCGCCTTCGGTGGCGTCGCCCGCCACGACGAACCATCCGTCGGCTGATCGACGTGGCCGTCCCGGAACCCGCCGGGGAGGACGTCGGCCGCGCGGGCGTTCAGGCGTACGCCGCCGAGTGGACCGCCGCGCTCCGCCGCCTCGGGTTCGTGCCGTTCAGCGCGGCCGAGACCGAGCGGCTGCTGCTCGCGCACACCGCGCGGTTGGCCCGTGCGGTGTGCGCCGAGCCGTTCGACGCCCAACCCGCCGAGGACGTCGGCGGGGCGCTGGTCGAGGCGCACCTCACCGAACCGCGGATGCTGGAGTGGTCGGTCCGCGCCCTCGGTGAGGGCTTCCTCGGTCGGGTGCTGCCCGCCGGGACGTACCCGCCGGACGCGCCGCGGCGGGTCACCGCGCTGCAGGGCGGCCTCGCCGCGGGGTTCGCGCGTGCCCTGCGCGACCGCACCTTCAGCCAGCAGGAGCGGATCGCCCGGTCGGCCTGGCAGGCGCGGGACGAGGCGGAGCGGGCGCTGCGGGACAGCGAGGCGCGGTTCCGGGCGGTCTTCACGGGCGCGGCGATCGGCATCGGCATCGCCGGGGTCGACGGACGGATCATCGACGTCAACCAGTCGTTCGCCGACATGCTGGGCTACTCCGTCGAGGAGCTGCGCCGGGTCGAGGTGGCCTCGCTGTTCCACGCGGACGACGCCGCCGGCATGGGGGAGATCTACCAGGAGCTGGTCGAGGGCAAGCAGGACTCGGCCCGGGTGGAGAGGCGCTACCACCGCAAGGACGGCAGCTCCCTCTGGACGGACCTGGCCGTGTCGCTGATCCGGCACGACGACGGGCGGCCCCGGTTCACGGTCTCCATGATCGAGGACATCACCGAGCGGTACGCCCTCCAACAGCGGCTGCGCTTCCAGGCGTCGCACGACCCGCTCACCGGCCTGCCCAACCGGACGCTCTTCTTCGAGACGTTGGGTCGGATCCTCGACGGGGCCGGACCCGATCGCCGGGTCGCCGTCTGCTTCCTGGACCTGGACGGGTTCAAGGCGATCAACGACAGTCTCGGGCACGACCTCGGCGACCGGCTGCTGGTGATGATCGCCCGACGGCTTGCCGGGTGCGTCGCCGGCCACGGTCACCTGGTCGCCCGCATGGGCGGCGACGAGTTCGTCATCCTGCTCGACGGCGGCGACGGACTCGACGGGGCGGTGGCCGTGGCGAAGGCCGCGCTGACCGCGGTCGCCGCGCCGGTGCGCGTCGGCGACCAGCAGCTCGCCGTCTCGGCGAGCGTGGGCATCGTCGAGGGGCCGGCCGGAGAGACCACCGCGTCGGAGCTGATGAAGGCGGCGGACACCACGCTCTACTGGGCGAAGGCGCAGGGGCGCGGCCGGTGGGCCGTCCACGACCCCGAGCGCAGCGCCCGTGACCTCGCCCGCTCGGCGCTGGCCGCCAACCTGCCGGCCGCGCTCGACCGGGGTGAGTTCGTGCTGCGCTACCAGCCCATCGTCTCCCTGCTGGACGGGCGCATGCTCGCCGTCGAGGCGCTGGTGCGCTGGCAGCACCCGACGCTGGGGCTGCTCGGCCCGGACCGGTTCATCGGGCTCGCCGAGGAGACCGGGCTGATCGTCCGGCTCGGCGAGTGGGTGCTGCGGCGGGCCTGCCGGGACGCCGAGCGGTGGCGGCACCGCTTCCCGGAAGCCCGGGTGGTGGTGAGCGTGAACCTGGCCGCCCGGCAGGCGGACGACCCGGCGATCGTGGACACCGTCTCGGACGCGCTGGCGGCGAGCGGCCTGCCCCCGGAGCTGTTGCAGCTGGAGCTGACCGAGAGCGCGGTGATGGGCACGGCCGGGGAGCCGCTGCGGTCGCTGCACCGGCTGTCGGGGCTCGGCGTACGGCTCGCGGTCGACGACTTCGGCACCGGCTACTCGAACCTCGCGTACCTGCGCCGGCTCCCGATCCACTGCCTGAAGCTGGCCGGCCCGTTCGTGGAGGGCATCCGGGGTGACGGCCCGGACGCGGCGGCCGACCACCGCGACGAGCGGATCGTCGACGCGCTGGTCCGGCTGGCGCACGCGCTGGAGCTCTGGGTGACCGCCGAGGCGGTGGAGACCGGCGAGCAGGCCGAGCGGTTGCGTGCGCTGCGCTGCGACACCGGCCAGGGGCGCTACTTCGGGGCGCCGATGCCGGCCGACGCGATCGCCGCCCGGCTCGCCGGGACGGGGGGCGAGCCCGGGTGAGCCGTTTCGCGCGCCGCGCGAATGCTGACCGCCGGGGCCGGCAATGGTTGCGGGCGTCCTGTGGAGCTGATGTCGTGGACGACTCAGGGCGGCCGGACGATTCGGCTCTGAAGGAGCCGGTGCACACGTGGTGCGGGGCGACATGCGGCAGAGGTGGGTGGTCGGGTGAGCGCGACGGACACGGAGGCGCTGGTCACGGTGGTGGCCGGGCTGGCGATCCTGGCCGGGCTGGCCGGCGTGATCGTGCCCGGGCTGCCGGCCCTGCCCCTGTGCTGGGGCGGCGTGCTGGTCTAGGCCCTGTTCGGCGGCGCGGGCGCCGGCCGCTGGGCGGTGCTCGCGGCCGCCACGGTGGTCGCCCTCGCCGGGACGGTGGTGAAGTATCTGTGGCCCGGGCGGAACCTGAAGCGCACCGGCGTGCCGACGTCCTCGCTGCTCGCCGGAGGAGTACTGGGCCTGGTCGGCTTCTTCGTCATCCCGGTGGTCGGCCTGGTGATCGGCTTCGTCGGCGGGGTGTGGGCGGCGGAGCGACTGCGGCTCGGCGACAACCGCCTCGCCTGGCCCGCGACCGTGCAGGCACTGAAGGCGGCCGGCCTGTCGATGCTGGTGGAGTTCGCGTCCGGTCTGGTGGTCGCCGCGCTCTGGGTCGCCGGGCTGCTGCTCGCCTCGTGAGGCGCCGGCTGCCCGCCTCGTGAGGCGGCCGGCGCGGGGTGCCCGTCGGATACGGCGCATCGCCGTACGGGTGAGAGAGAGGTGGACACCCCGCGCCGCCGCGGGCCGGGCGTTGCCGAGCGCCCGGCGCCGGCCCGTCGCGATCGGGCCTGGTCACGGGCTCAAGGATGCGCCGGACGGGACGGTTGCGGCAACGGAATTAGGCCGCGCGGCGATGAGATTCCCACCGCCGACGTATTGACCGTCTTGATCGACGGGTGAACACTTTGCCCACTCGCACCGGGGATCCGCCTCGAGGAGGTGTGCAGTGGCCACGACGCCCGCGCCGACCGCCGAGCAACCGATGGACGACGACGCCCGACGGCTCGCCGAACTCGGCTACAAACAGGAACTGCGCCGCAAGTGGAGCGGCTTCTCCAACTTCGCCATCTCGTTCTCCATCATCTCGATCCTGGCCGGCTGCTTCACCACCTTCGGCCAGGCCTGGAACAACGGCGGTCCGGTCGCGATCTCCTGGGGCTGGCCGCTGATCTCGCTGTTCATCCTGATCATCGGCTTCTGCATGGCCGAACTGGTCTCGGCCTACCCGACCGCCGGTGGCATCTACTGGTGGGCCGCCACCATGGGCCGGCCGGTGCACGGCTGGTTCACCGGCTGGCTCAACCTGATCGGCCTGGTGGCGGTGACCGCCTCGGTCGACTACGGCTGCGCGACCTTCCTCAACCTCACCCTGTCCGCGCTCTTCGACGGATGGGCCGGCACCCTGCACCAGACCTTCGGTCTGTTCGTGGTGATCCTCGCCCTGCACGGGCTCATCAACATCTACGGGCACCGCATCATCGACGTACTCCAGAACGTCTCGGTCTGGTGGCACGTGGCCGGCGCCGCCGCCGTGGTGGCCATCCTGCTGCTCGTCCCCGACAACCACCAGAGCTTCCAGTTCGTCTTCACCGAGCGGTTCAACAACTCCGGCTTCGGCGACGGCGACAGCGGCGGCCTGACCTTCTGGTTCTACGTGTTGCCGCTGGGCTTCCTGCTCACCCAGTACACGATCACCGGTTTCGACGCCTGCGCGCACGTCTCCGAGGAGACCCGAGGCGCGTCGAAGGCCGCCGCCCAGGGCCTCTGGCGGTCGATCTTCTACTCCGCGGTGGGCGGCTGGATCCTGCTGCTCGCCTTCCTCTTCGCGGCCACCGACGTGGACGCGATCAACGAAGCGGGCGGATTCTCCGGGGCGATCTTCGAGTCCGCGCTCACCCCGTTCTTCTTCAAGACCGTCATCATCATCTCCACCATCGGGCAGTTCTTCTGCGGGATGAGCTGCGTGACCTCGATGTCGCGGATGGCGTACGCCTTCAGCCGCGACCGCGCGGTGCCAGGCTGGCGGCTCTGGTCCCGGGTGGACCGCAACGGCACGCCGGTCAACGCCATCATCGCGGCCACCCTGGCCGGGTTGGTGCTCACCCTGCCCGCGCTCTACCAGCGGGCCGGCGTGCCGGTCGCCTTCTACGCGGTGGTCTCGGTCGCGGTGATCGGGCTCTACCTGTCCTTCCTCATCCCGATCTTCCTGCGGCTGCGGATGGGGGACCGGTTCGTGCCGGGCCCGTGGACGCTGGGCCGCAGGTACAAGGTCCTCGGCTGGATCGCGGTGATCGAGATCGCGATCATCTGCGTCTACTTCGTGCTGCCGATCGTCCCGGCCGGCGTGCCCGGCAACGCGGACTTCACCTGGACCGCCGTCAACTACGCCCCGCTCGCCGTCGGCGGGGTGCTGCTCGGCGTGGCCGTCTGGTGGTACGTCTCCGCCCGGAAGTGGTTCACCGGCCCTCGCCGTACCGTCGAGGTGCCGGGGCAGCGCCCCGCACCCGCCGACGACCCGGCCTGATCCCTCCGCGTCGGCGCCGGGTCACCCCGGCGCCGACGAGGAGCGCCGGGGGCCGCGGCTGCCGCGCCGCGGCGGGGAAGCGGAGGATCGCGAGATTTTCGCGCCCGCGTAGCCTGTCGGCCGTGACAGGTGGCTGGCACCCGGAGACCGGGCCCGACGGGTTCCTCGCGGAGACGGTGCAGCAGGCGCGCCGCGTGCTCGACGCCGAAGACGGCTGGCCCACGTACGACACGGGCCTGGAGTTCCAGGGCCGGGCCATGCGCGCCATGTCCGAGACCCCCGAGGGGGCGTACGCCCCCGACGTGCCGGTGGGGCTCTACCTCATCTGGGGAGCGCTGACGGATGAGATGGACGCGCCGGGGAGAGGCTCCCCGGAACAGGACGCCGCCGCGGTCCGGCGCATGAAGCAGGCGGCGGCGGAATGGCTGACGGTCGTGGACTCGCCGGACGGCAGGAGGGCGTACCTCGATCGCTGGGTACACGAGGAGTGCGGCTACGCGCGGCGGGAAACCTGACTCGGCGACCCGTGCATCAACGGCCGCTCGCCACGCCACCGCGCCTCGATCGCGCCGGGCGGTGCCGGCAGCACGGACGCTCATGCTGATGGTCCCGGGCTGCGGCTGCGGAACCGTGCCGAGCCCGCCGCCTGGGCCTGGGAGAACCGCCTGACAACCGAGATCTGACCGGCGGGTTGCGGAGAACCCCTGTCCCACCCTCACCGTCGTGGATCTGCACCCGGTGGTGTGCCGTGCCCTGTGCGCCGTCACCTGTGTGCTGTGCTGGGCATGCATTGTGTTCCGGGGAGTCGAACCCCCGCGCCTGCCCGCGGCGCGCCAGAAGGGAGCCGGATTGCCCGCCGGCTCTCGGGTTCGTGCACGCCTCCACGTCGGCTACCTGCTCCGCAACTGCTCAGTCCAGCAGGTCGACCTCCCAGTTCGTCCGCTGAATGAGCGTGTCGACCTCGCGAAGTTGCCGAGCGAGGTCGTCGGCCTGGCGGCGCAGCTCCGCCACCGGCAGGGCCGGGATCATCTTCAGCTCCGACCGCAACTGCCGGTACCCGCGCTGGCCTTCCCCACCTGAGGCGTCGGCGGCGGACGTGACGACGCTGTGCCGCAGGCGAAGCACGTCGCGGCGGGCGAGGGCGTCGGTGAGGGTGCCACCCTCCACCACAGACCCTAGCTGCGGCGGAGCACCAGCGTCGCGAAGCCCAGAACGTCGCGGTACCCGCGCAGCCACTGGTCGCGGTGCTTCCGGGCTACGGCGAGCGCCTCGCCGGCGTCCGGATGGCCCGGGTTGTCCAGCGCCCAATCGGTGAGCGAACCGACCCACGACCACTCGTAGTCGTCCCACTCGGCGGCGTCGCTCACATGGGCGTACACCGGGGTCCAGCCGGCCTGCTCGGCGGCCTCGACGAGGCCGGCGAGGTCGGTGAACTCGTCCGGCTTCGCGTCGAGCGCGGCGAGTGCCTCCGGGGTCGGCGGGACCTGCCAGAATCCCTCGCCGACCAGCAGGATGCCGTCGGCGTTGACGTGCCGGCCGGCCAGCTTCAGCGTCTCGCCGAACCCGCCGAACGCGTGTGTCGATCCGACGCACAGCACCAGGTCGTAGTCGCCGTCCGGCACGTACGTCCGGGCGTCGCGCTCGTGCAGGGTGAGCCGGTCGGCGAGGCCGCGCGCCTCGGCGGCGCCGGCGGCGCGTTCGAGGGCGTACGGGTTGACGTCCACGCCGTCCGCGTGCCCGTCCGGGTGGTGAGCCAGGGCCTGCAGCGCCCAGGCGCCCTCGCCGCAGCCGAGGTCGAGGATGCGAGCCGCCGGTTGGCGGCCCGCCCGGCGCAGGAGCCGGTTGACGTTGACGCCGAAGATCGGGGCCGCGATCGGGTGGTGTGAGTGCGCGATGCTGCTGAGCCGGTGACGATCCACCGCCAGAGTCAACACGAGCCCGCCTGGGGGCCGCACCCGGGTTGTGTCGTGCCACCGTGGGTCAGGGAGCTTGACCGGAACCCGACCAGGTCGGCCTCGCGACCGTTGGTGACCCGGGGTCGTCAGTGCGTACCGCTGGGGACGGGGACGGCATGCTCCGCCGCCCGGCTGACCTGCTCCCAGCCCGCCCAGGTGTCCATTCGTCGGCGGGAGATGTCGAACGCCAGGTCGTAGACCATGCTGCCGAGCAGGAGCCGCAGCGGCGGGTCGTCGCTGTCGACCAGTTTCAGCAGCGCCTCGGCGGCCAGCGTGGGATCGCTGTCGATGGAGCCGTCCGCCCACTGCCGTTCCAGCTCCGCGCGCAGCGGACCGTAGGCCTCCATCGGAGTCGTGGGGGTCATGCTGGTGTACAGGTCCGTCCAGTAGCCGCCGGGCTGCACGATGCTGACCTTCACGCCGAAGGCTGCCCCCTCCATCGCCAAGGCCTCGCTCATGCCTTCCAGCGCGAACTTGCTCGCGCTGTACATGCCGGTGCTCGGGAAGCCGCCGAGTGCCGCGATGCTGGAGATCTGCACGATGTGGCCGGCACGTCGGGCGCGTAGGTGCGGCAGCACGGCCTGGCTGACCCAGAGCGCCCCGAAGAGGTTGACCTCGAACTGGGCGCGCGCCTCAGCTTCGGTGAACTCTTCGATCATGCCCATGGACATGGTGCCGGCGTTGTTGACGACGATGTCGAGCTGTCCGAAGTGGTCGACCGCGGTGGCCACGGCGCTGAATACCGCCGGCCGGTCGGTCACGTCGAGCGGCAGGGCGAGCAGCCGGTCACCGTATCGCTTGTCGAAGTCGTCCCGGGTGATGCTCCGAGCGGCGGCAACCACCCGGTCGCCGCGTTCGAGTGCCGCGATCGTGAACGCACGGCCCAGACCACGGCTGGCGCCCGTGATGAACCAGGTACGCGAAGCGGCGCTGGATGAGGTGCGCATGGTGATCTCCACTCTCTCTGATAACGAGACGAGACGGTCCGTCTAGCTATGTGGGAGACGGTACGTGAGTTGGCTCCGCAACGCAAGACGAGACGGTCCGTCTTAACCGGTAACGTAGGGCCCGTGACGACACCGCACCGACCAACGCCCAGCGCGACCCGCCGGAACGAAGCCTCGCGGCGGGCCATCCTCGCCGCCGCGTTCGACCTGCTCCAGGAAGTCGGATACGCCAAACTCAGCATCGAGGGCATCGCGGCGCGCGCCGGCGTCGGCAAGCAGACCATCTACCGCTGGTGGCCGTCGAAGGGCGCGGTCATCTTCGACGCCTTCCTCATGCTCAGCGAGGGCGGCGAGGGTGAGCCTCCCACGCTGCCCGACAGCGGTGACCTGGAAGCCGACCTGACCGCGGTGCTGCACGCCACGGTCGCGGAGTTGACTGATCCCCGGTACGACCGGCCGATGCGCGCGCTGGCCACCGAGATCGCGAACGACCCCGAACTTGCCGCCGCCTACAGCCAACGGCTGGACGGACCGATGAAGGAGGCCAAGCGGCAACGGCTGGCCAGCGCCCAGCGGGCCGGGCAACTCGCCGAAGACGTCGACCTCGACGTGGCCGTGGAGATGATCTGGGGCCCGGTGCTCAACCGCTGGCTGCAACGCAGCGGACCACTTACCGCCGAGTACACCGACCGTGTCATCACCACCGCCCTCAACGGCTTACGCCCACGCCCGTCCGGCCGTTGATCCGGCACCCGGCTCCTCGTCCGCCCTCCGCCCTCCGCCCTCCGCCGATCGCGTTTGCGACGGTGACCGCTGGGGGCATTGACGGTGATCCGGTTCTGCCAGTAGACCTTGGTGATGGAGGCGCGCCGATGAGGAAAGCTCCGCTCACGCTGGAACAGTTGCGCGTCGCGGTCGCCGAGCGCGAGATCGACACCGTGGTGCTGGCGCTGGTCGACATGCAGGGCCGCCTGCAGGGCAAGCGGTTCCACGCCCCCTACTTCCTGGACGAGGTCGTGGCGCACGGCAGCGAGGGCTGCAACTACCTGCTCGCCGTGGACGTCGACATGAACACCGTCGACGGCTACGCCATGTCGAGCTGGGAGCGGGGCTACGGCGACTTCGCCATGAAACCCGACCTCACCACCCTGCGTCGGGTGCCCTGGCAGCCGGGCACCGCCATGCTCCTGGCCGACCTCGAGTGGCTGGACGGCTCCGGCCCAGTCGTCGCCTCGCCGCGGCAGATCCTTCGTCAGCAGCTCGACCGGCTGGCGGAGCACGGGCTGACCGCGTACGCGGGGACCGAGCTGGAGTTCGTGCTGTTCCGCGACTCGTACGAGGAGGCGTGGCGGCGCGGCTACCGCGACCTGACCCCGGCCAACCAGTACAACGTGGACTACTCGCTGCTCGGCACCGCCCGTGTCGAGCCGCTGCTGCGCCGCATCCGCACCGAGATGGCCGGCGCCGGGCTGACCCCGGAGAGCGCCAAGGGCGAGTGCAACCTCGGCCAGCACGAGATCGCCTTCCGTTACGACGAGGCGGTGGCCTGCGCCGACCACCACGTCATCTACAAGAACGGGGCCAAGGAGATCGCCGCCCAGGAGGGCATGTCGATCACCTTCATGGCCAAGCCGAACGCGCGGGAGGGCAACTCCTGCCACATCCACTTCTCGCTGCGCGGCGCCGACGGCCGCTCGGCGATGCTCGGTGACGGGCCGGCGCACCTGTCGGCCACCGGGCAGCGGGTGCTGGCCGGGCTGCTCGCCACGATGCGCGAGTTCAGTCTGCTGTTCGCCCCCAACGTCAACTCATACAAGCGCTACCAGCCGGGCTCGTTCGCCCCGACCGCGCTGCGCTGGGGCACCGACAACCGCACCTGCGCACTGCGTCTGGTCGGGCACGGCCAGGGGATGCGGGTGGAGAACCGGGTGCCGGGCGCCGACGTCAACCCGTACCTGGCGATCGCCGCACTGGTCGCCGGGGCCGTGTACGGCCTGGAACAGGAGCTGGAGCTGGGTGAGGAGTGCACCGGCAACGCGTACGACGACCCGGACGCCGAGCGGGTGCCCGGCACCCTGCGCGACGCCCTGGCGCTGTGGGAGGGTTCGACGCCGGCGAAGGACGCGTTCGGCGACGAGGTGGTCGCCCACTACGCGAACAACGCGAAGGTCGAGCTTGCCGCCTTCGACGCCGCGGTCACGGACTGGGAGCTGGTGCGTGGCTTCGAACGCCTCTGACTCCGGTCGATCATGGACTTGTGGTGCCCGGCTCATGGCGATCAGCGGCCTCCGTGCGGCGCCACAACTCCATGATCGGCGAGGAAGGGGCGGGGCGCGTGACTGAGGTGCGGAACCCGGCGACGGGGGCGGTGCTGCGGGAGGTGGCGGGCACCTCGCTCGCCGAGACCGACGCCGCGATCTCGCGGGCGGCGGCCGCCTTCGAGCGGTGGCGTCAGGTGGGGCCGGGGGATCGGGCGCGGTTGCTGCGGCGGTTCGCGGCCGTGGTCGACGCGCACCTGGAGGAGTTGGCGCAGCTGGAGGTGCGCAACTCCGGGCACACCATCGGCAACGCGCGGTGGGAGGCCGGCAACGTCCGCGACGTGCTCGACTACTACGCCGGGGCGCCCGAGCGGCTGACCGGCCGACAGATCCCCGTGCCCGGCGGTCTGGACGTGACCTTCCACGAGCCGCTCGGCGTGGTCGGGGTGATCGTGCCGTGGAACTTCCCGATGCCGATCGCCGGCTGGGGCTTCGCCCCGGCGCTCGCCGCCGGCAACACCGTGGTGCTCAAACCCGCCGAGCTGACGCCGCTCACCGCTCTGCGCCTGGCCGAGCTGGGCCGCGAGGCCGGCCTCCCGGACGGCGTGTTCACCGTGCTCCCCGGCCGAGGCAGCGTGGTGGGCGAGCGCTTCGTCACCCACCCCGCGGTCCGCAAGGTCTGCTTCACCGGCTCGACCGAGGTCGGCACCCGCATCATGGCCGGCTGCGCCGAACAGGTGAAGCGGGTCACCCTGGAGCTGGGCGGCAAGAGCGCCAACCTCGTCTTCGCCGACGCCGACCTGGCGAAGGCCGCGGCGACCGCGCCGTACGCCGTCTTCGACAACGCGGGCCAGGACTGCTGCGCCCGCTCCCGGATCCTGGTCCAGCGGCCGGTGTACGACCGGTTCCTCGAACTCCTCGAACCGGCGGTCCGCGCCTTCCGCGTCGAGGACCCGGCCCGCGACACCGCCGAGATGGGGCCGCTGATCTCCGCCGGCCAGCGGGACCGGGTCGCCGGGTACGTCGACGGCGCGACGGTCGCCTTCACCGGCTCCCGGCCCGACGGCCCCGGCTTCTGGTACGCACCGACCGTGCTGCTCGCCGACTCGCCCGCCGACCGGCACTGGCGGGAGGAGATCTTCGGCCCGGTGGTCTCGGTGCTCCCCTTCGACGACGAGGCCGACGCGATCCGGCTCGCCAACGACACCGAGTACGGCCTGTCCGGCTCGATCTGGACCCGCGACGTCGGCCGGGCACTGCGGGTCGCCCGAGGCGTCGAGTCCGGCAACCTGAGCGTCAACTCGCACTCCTCGGTGCGCTACTGGACGCCGTTCGGCGGGATGAAGCGCTCCGGGCTCGGCCGCGAGCTGGGCCCGGACGCCCTGCACGCATTCACGGACGTCAAGAACGTGTTCATCAGCACGGAGGAGTGAGATGCAGGGTCGGTTGCAGGACCGGGTGGCCGTGGTGACCGGGGCGGGAAGCGGGATCGGGCTCGCCACCGTGCGGCGGTTCGCCGCCGAGGGCGCCCGGGTGGTCTGCGTGGACATCGACGCGGAGGCGGGCGGGCGCGCCGCGGAGGAGGTGGGCGGGGAGTTCGTCGCCGCGGACGTGGCCGACGAGACCGCCGTCCGGGACCTCTTCGACGGGGTGGCCGAGCGGCACGGCCGGGTGGATGTCGCGTTCAACAACGCCGGCATCTCGCCGCCGGACGACGACTCGATCCTGGAGACCGGCCTGGACGCCTGGGAGCGGGTGCTGCGGGTCAACACCACGAGCGTCTACCTCTGCTGCAAGTACGCCATTCCGCACATGCGCCGCCAGGGCAAGGGCTCGATCATCAACACCGCCTCCTTCGTGGCGCTGATGGGCGCGGCGACCTCGCAGATCGCGTACACGGCGAGCAAGGGCGGGGTGCTGGCGATGACTCGGGAGCTGGGCGTGCAGTTCGCCCGGGAGGGGATCCGCGTCAACGCGCTCTGTCCCGGCCCGGTCGCCACCCCGCTGCTGCTGGAGCTGTTCGCCAAGGATCCGGAGCGGGCCGCCCGTCGCCTCGTCCACGTGCCGATGGGACGGTTCGGCAACCCGGAGGAGATCGCCGCCGCGGTGGCGTTCCTGGCCAGCGACGACGCCTCCTTCATGACCGCCGCCCAGTTCGTGGTGGACGGCGGGATCACCGGCGCGTACGTCACCCCTCTGTGAGCCGGGTCACCCGTCCCCTGATCGGCGTCAGCGCGTACGTCGAGCCGGCCGGCTGGGCGGTCTGGCGGGACGTGCCGGCGGTGCTGGTGCCCGAGGCGTACGTCCGGGCGGTGACGGAGACCGGCGGCCGGGCCGTGGTGCTGCCCCCGGACGACCGGGACGCCGACGTGCTCCGGGTGCTCGACGGGCTGGTCCTGGCCGGTGGCGCGGACGTCGATCCGGGGCGGTACGGCCAGCTCCCCGGCCCGCGTACGGAGACCCGGCCGTTGCGGGACGCCGGCGAGCTGACCTTGCTGACCGGTGCGCTCGCCGCCGGCCTACCGGTGCTCGGGATCTGCCGGGGCATGCAGCTGCTCACGATCGCGTACGGCGGCTCGCTGCACCAGCACCTGCCGGACGTCGTCGGGCACGAGCGGCACCGGCCCGCACCGGGCGTCTACGGCGCGCACCCGGTGCGGTTCGCGCCGGACAGTCTGGCGGCGAGGGTGATGGCGGGGGTGGACCGGGTCAACTCGTACCACCACCAGGGCGTCGCCGACCCGGGCCGGCTGGCGGTGACCGGCTGGGCGGACGATGGCGTCGTCGAGGCGGTGGAGGACCCGGAGCGGCCGTTCGTGCTGGGCGTGCAGTGGCATCCGGAGAACGACTCGGATCCCCGGCCGGTCGGCGCGCTGGTCGCGGCGGCCTATGACCGGGCCGCCGCCCGGCTGTCGGACCCCCGTCAGTGAGACGGTCCTAACCAGCGTCCCGGGCGTCCCACGTGTTACGTCGTCGGTCCGCCGGGGTACAAGGCCGAGCACGACGGGTGGGGGATCAATCGGCCAGGTGATGCGACGGCCGGATCGGGAGGGCGAATGAGTTCGGCGCTGGGGGGCGCGGACGCGGGAAAGCTCCCGGTCGCCGACGGGGAACTGCCCCCACCGCTCGCCGCGGCCTTCGCGGCCGGCGGCGAGCTGGGCCGGCAGCTCAGCGAGTTCGACTGGGACACCACCCCGCTCGGTGCACCGGCCCGTTGGCCGGCGGCGCTGTCCGGCGCGGTGGGCACGATGCTGGCGTCCAGCGCGCAGATCGTGATGTTCTGGGGCGACGACGAGTTGGCCTTCTACAACGACGCCTACCGGCCGACGATCGGCAGCAAGCACCCGCACGCGCTCTGCCGGCCGGCCCGGACGTCCTGGTCGGAGACCTGGGAGGTGCTCGGCCCGCTGCTGGCGGACGTGCGCCGCACCGGGCGCTCCTACCGGGGCGAGGACCATCCGTTCCCGATCGAGCGGCACGGCTTCCTGGAGGAGACGTACTTCGACGTCTCGTACGACCCGATCCGCGCCGCGGACGGCTCGGTCGCCGGCGTCTTCTGCATCGTGAGCGAGACCACCGGCCGGGTGCTCGGGGAGCGGCGGCTGCGCGCGCTCGCCGAGCTCGGCTCCGAGTTGGTCGACGCGGGCACCGCCGCCGAGCTGGGGCGTTCCGCGGCCACCGTGCTCGGTCGGCACCAGGCCGATGTGCCGTTCGCGCAGATCTGGCTCCGCGACGGCAGCGGCGGGTTCAGCCTCGCCGGGGCGAGCGGCGTCGAGGCGTCGGCCGGCGTGGGCATACGGGAGGTGGTCGTCGCCGCCCTCGACGGCGGGTCCGGGGAGGTCCCGGTCGCTGACGTGCTCGACGCGGCGCCCGGCACGGCCGCCGACCGGGCGCTGGTGCTGCCGCTCACCGCCACCAACGAGACCGTCGGCGCGCTCGTCGTGGGCGTCGCCCGCCGGCTCCCGCTGACCGACGAGTACCGGGACTTCCTCGGCCTGGTCGCGGCCCAGATCTCCCGGGCGGCGGGGCGGCAGTGGGCGTACGAGCAGGAACGCGACCGCGCCGCCGAACTGGCCGCCCTGGACCGGGCCAAGACCAACTTCTTCGCGAACGTGAGCCACGAGTTCCGCACCCCGCTCACCCTCGTGCTGGGGCCGTTGGAGGAGCTGCTCGCCGACCCCACCCTGCCGGCGACCTACACCGACCGGTTCACCGTGATGCACCGCAACGCGCTGCGCCTGCTCCGGCTGGTCAACACGGTGCTCGACTTCTCCCGGCTGGAGTCCGGCCGGCTGGCGGCCCGCTATCAGGCCACCGACCTGGCCGACTACACCGCTCGCTTGGCGAGCGCGTTCCGCTCGGCGATCGAACGGGCCGGGCTGCGGCTCGTGGTGGACTGCCCACCCCTGCCCGCGCTGGTCTTCGTCGACCGGGACATGTGGGAGAAGATCGTCTTCAACCTGATCTCGAACGCGGTCAAGTTCACCTTCGACGGCGAGATCCGCGTGCGGCTGCTGGCGTCCGGCGGCACGACCCGGCTGGAGGTCACCGACACCGGGGTGGGCATTCCGCCGGACGAGGTGCCGCGCGTCTTCGAACGGTTCCACCAGGCGGCCGGGGTGCGGGCCCGCACCCACGAGGGCACCGGCATCGGCCTCGCGCTGGTCCGGGAGCTGGCCCAGATGCACGGCGGCGAGGTCACGGTGACCAGCCGGGTGGCCGAGGGCAGCACCTTCACCGTCACCGTGCCGTTCGGCACCGGGCACCTGCCGCCCGAGCGCGTGGTCACGGCGGGTCCGACTCCCGCGGCACCCGACCAGGCCCGGCTCCTCGCCGCGGAGACCGCGCTCTGGGCCGGCGCCGACGACGTTGCGGCACTGCCGGCCACGACCACTCCCGCCGGCCGCATCCTCGTCGTGGACGACAACGCCGACCTGCGTGAACACGTCCGCCGGCTGCTCGCCCCGACCTGGGAGGTGGTGACCGCGAGCGATGGCGTCGAAGGGCTGCGCCTCGCCGTGGACGGCCGGTTCGACATGGTGCTCAGCGACGTGATGATGCCCCGGCTGGACGGCTTCGGGCTGGTGGCCGCGCTGCGGACCGACCCGCGCACCCGCTACCTGCCGATCGTCCTGCTCTCCGCCCGGGCCGGCTCCGCCGAGGCGGTGGCCGGGCTCTCGGCCGGCGCCGACGACTACCTGACCAAGCCGTTCTCCGGCCAGGAGCTGATCGCCCGCGTTCGCGCGGCCGTCGAGCTGGGCCAGCTGCGCGGCCAGATCATCCGCCGCCTGCGGATCCTGGCCGACGCGGCGGTGGCGGTGAACACCGTCCGATCCACCGGAGACGTGGTCGAGGTCGCCGCCCGGCACGCGCTCCGCCTGGTCGGCGCCGCCCGGGTGGTGGTCACCGCGGGCGGAGCCCGCTTCGAGGCGGACGGCGGGGGGACCAGCGCCGTCGACCCCTCCTTCGTGCTGGCGCTCACCGGCACCGGCGGCGAACCGCTCGGTGAGTTGCGGGTGTGGCGGCGGGACGGGGACGGCACGGAGACCGACGAGGACGCCCTGACCCAGTTGGCCCGACTGGTCGGTGTGCGGCTGGAGAACGCCCGGCTCTACGAGGCCGAGCACCGGATCGCCACCACCCTCCAGCACAGCCTGCTGCCGCGCTCGCTGCCCCAACTGCCCGGCGCGGTGGTCGCCAGCCGCTACCTGCCGGGCAGCGCCGACGTCGAGGTCGGCGGCGACTGGTACGACGTGGTCGCGCTCGCTGGCCAGGAACTGGTGCTGGTCATCGGTGACGTCGTGGGCAAGGGCGTACGGGCCGCGGCGGCGATGGGGGAGATCCGCAACGCGCTGCGGGCGTACCTGCTCGAAGGGTTCGACCCGGGTGAGTCGCTGACGCGGCTGAACCGGCTGCTCGCCTCGACGGAGGCCCGCACCCTGGCCACCGTCGTCTGCCTCCTGTTCGACCCCCGCACCGGGCGCCTGCGGTACGCCAGCGCCGGACACCCGTCACCGCTGGTCATCCGGGGTGGCGACGCGCGCTTCCTGCACGAGCGGGCGCTGGGGCCGCCGGTCGGCGCCCTGGCGGACACGACGTACCGGACGGTGGCGGGTGAACTGCCCGCCGGCACCCGGCTCCTGCTCTACACCGACGGGCTGATCGAGGACCGGCACCTCGGCATCGACGCGGCGCTGACGCGCCTCCGCCAGGACGCGGCGCGGCCGGGGGAGCACGTCGCGGACCTCGTCGACGCCGTGGTGGCGCCGGTCGCCGAACGCCCCCGGCGCGACGACGTGGCGGTGCTCGCGCTGGAGGCGACCGACCTCGACCGCTTCGCGCTCCGGCTGCCGGCCGACCCCACCCGGCTGAGCGTGCTCCGCAAGCGGCTGGAGGACTTCCTCGTCGCGCACGGCGTCGGTGAGACGGACCTGTTCGACCTGACGGTGGCCATCTCCGAGGCCGCCGCCAACGCCATCGAGCACCCGGTGGACCCGGTCGAGCCGGTGATCGCCGTGGAGGTGACCATCGCGGACGGGTCGGTGGTGGCGACGGTGCGCGACAGCGGGCGTTGGCGCGAGTCGACCGGCTCCGGCTTCCGGGGGCGTGGACTCTCGCTGATCCAGGCGCTGGGGGAGCTGTCGGTCCGGCGTACCGACGCCGGCACCGAGGTGACCCTGCGTCGGCAGTTGCAGGAGTGAGCCGTCAGGTCGGGTCGAGCCAGGCCTGCTCGCCGAGGCCGGTGATCTCCAGCACCCGACGGACCTGCCGGGACGGCAGCACGGTGAGCGTGCCGGGGAACCGCTGCGCCAGCCGGACGAGGGCGTGGATCGCGGCCGAGTCGAAGAAGGTCACCGCGCGCAGGTCCAGCGTCACCCGCGTGGCCGGCTCGCGGAGCGCGGTCTGGAACATGGTGTCGGCGGTCGCCATGTCGACCTCGCCCACCACCCGTACCCGGAGCTGATCCCCGTCTGTCTCCGCCGTGGCGGAGAAGACGGGCGGCGCTGCCCCTTGATCCACGAAGACACCATGGCACAGCCCACCGGGCCGGGCAACAACCCGCGCGGCGGGACCGCGGCGGGCCGCACCCCGGTCGCGGAGATAGGCTTTTCCCATGACCGTCCGTGCGCCGCTGACCCCAGGCACGCTCTCCCCGTGGCGACCGGTGCCTGCCGAGATCCCCCGTCCCGAGTACGTGGGCAAGAAGGCCCCGCGGGAGTGGCGCGGGTCGCACGTGCAGACCCCCGAGACCATCGAGAAGATGCGGATCGCGAGCCGGCTGGCCGCTCAGGCGACCCAGCTCGCGGGTGAGCACTGCAAGCCGGGCGTGACCACCGACGAGATCGACAAGGTGGTGCACGAGTTCCTCTGCGACCACGGCGCCTACCCCTCGACGCTCGGCTACCGGGGCTTCCCGAAGTCCTGCTGCACCAGTGTCAACGAGGTGATCTGCCACGGCATCCCGGACAGCACGGTCCTCCAGGACGGCGACATCATCAACATCGACGTGACCGCGTACATCAACGGGGTGCACGGCGACACCGACGCCACGTTCTGCGTCGGGGAGGTCAGCGACGAGGCCCGGCTGCTGGTCGAGCGCACCCACGAGGCGATGATGCGGGGCATCCGCGCGGTGGCTCCGGGCCGGCAGATCAACGTGATCGGCCGGGTCATCGAGTCGTACGCCAAGCGCTTCGGCTACGGCGTGGTCCGCGACTTCACCGGTCACGGGATCGGGGAGACCTTCCACAGCGGCCTCTACGTCCCGCACTACGACAGCCCTCGGCCCACCGACATCATGGAGCCCGGCATGACGTTCACCGTCGAGCCCATGATCACCCTCGGCACCTACCAGTACGACATGTGGGACGACGGCTGGACCGTCGTCACGAAGGACCGCAAGTGGACGGCCCAGTTCGAGCACACCATCGTGGTGACCGAGGACGGGCACGAGATTCTGACGCTGCCGTGACCGAGACCCCGGCGGCGCTGCGCGAGGCGCACCACGCGGACGTGTCCGGCGGCTGGCTCCGGCCCGCCGTGTTCGGCGCGATGGACGGCCTGGTCACCAACATCGCCCTGATCGCCGGTGTCGGCGGGGGCGGCGTCTCGCCCCGCAACATCGTGCTCACCGGCGCCGCCGGCCTGGTCGCCGGTGCCATCTCGATGGGGCTGGGCGAGTACACGAGCGTGCGGTCCGCCAACGAGCAGGTGGCGGCCGAGGTCGCCAAGGAGCGGCGGGAGCTGGAACGGCACCCCGAGGCGGAGGCCCGCGAGCTGGCGGACGCGTGGGTGTCCCGAGGGCTGCCCCGCGACCTCGCCATGCAGGTGGCCGAGGCGGTCCGGCGCAACCCGGAGGAGGCGCTGCGGGTCCACGTCCGGGAGGAGTTGGGCGTCGACCCGGACGACCAGCCGAGCCCGTGGGCGGCGGCGATCTCCTCGTTCCTGTTCTTCTCCGTCGGCGCGCTCGTGCCGCTGCTGACGTACCTCCTCGGTTTCACGAGTCTGTGGCTGGCGCTCGGCGTCGGCGGGCTCGGGCTGTTCGTGGCCGGCGCGGTGGTCGCCCGGTTCACCAACCGCCCCTGGTGGTCCAGCGGGCTGCGTCAGCTGCTGCTCGGCTCGGCGGCCGCCGCCGCGACCTATGGCATCGGCGCCCTGATCGGCGTCCAGGGCGGCCTCGGCTGACCCCAACCCGCTCCCGCGATCTTGCACTTTGCGCCCCGGCATAACGGGCATTCCGACCTCTCAACGGGCCGAAACTGCAAGATCGCGGGGGAGCTAGCCGCGGGTGACCAGGTCTTCTACGGTGCCGTCCACGGGTTGGCCCCGGGCGGCCAGCTCCGTCGACTGGCGGGTGAGCACCGCACCCACCTCCGTCATGTCCGCGCCGGCCAGGCCGGTACGGCGGACCGCGTCACCGGGATCGCGGAAGTAGGTGCGGCTGAGCAGCCCGTTCACCGTCGCCGCCGCCAGGCGGGCCTCGCCCAGCATGAGCAGCGCCTGGTCCGTCTCGTACCACTCGGCGAGGCGGGCGGCCCGGGCGTGCGCCGCGTACCCCCGGTACCAGGCCTGGCGGGCGGCGGCGCTGAACTCGGCCGGGCGGGCCCGCGCCAGGCACCCCAGGTGCTCGTCCCGCAGGGTGCGCAGCCAGTTGCCGGGGTCGTGCAGGGGGCGGGTGGTGACGTACCGGTCGGCGGTCAGCGGCCAGCGCGACGTGATCACCCGGGCCCGCGCGAGATAGTCCTCGGCGGCGGCGACCGTCAACTCCACCAGGACGCCGTCGACGCGGCGGGTGGCCGGGGCCGGACCGGAACCGGGCCGGTAGGTCACCACCAGCAGGCCGACCTCGCCGTCGCCGCCACCGTCGTCGTCGCCGTGGGCCAGCGGCCCGTGCACCGCGACGGCGAGCACGTCGGCGGGGTAGCGGCGCCGGGCCGCCTCCGCCGCGCGTTCGGCCACCGTCCACCGAGGATCGGCCAGGTGACGATCGATCTCGGTGTCCTCGCTGCCCGCGCTCACGCCGACCACCCCTGCCTCGCGACTGTGCGGACCCTCCGCCGCCGCCCCGCCGGTCAGCGCACCGGCCGGCCGCGACCGTCCGCGCCGGTCACCCCGCTGGGACCACCCTAGCCACGGTCGTCCGTGTCGGCCGGCGCGCCGCGCCCGACCGGCACCAGTCGGAAGACGCGGATCTCCCGGCCGCCGGCGCGGCGCACGTACGTCTGGTAGGCCGGCCACTCGGTGACCAGCAACCGCCAGAGCCGGTCCCGGTCCTCGCCGGAGACGACCTGGGCCTGGACCGGTATCCGTCGACCGCGCACGGCGACCTCGGCGTCGGGCAGGGCGAGCAGGTTCATCGTCCAGCCGGGATGGTGGGTCTGTCCCCAGTTGGAGCCGGTCACCACGAAGGCGTCGCCGTCACGTACGTACAGCAGCGGGTTGCTGCGGGGCTTGCCCGAACGGCGGCCGGTCGTCGTCAGGACCAGCGACGGGGCCAGCCCGAGCGCGACCACGCGCCCCCGGGTGAGGCGGCCCACCGCCCGGTCGGCCGGGACGAGGAGGCGGGCGGTGGCGGCGAACCATCGGTGATGGCCGACGCGGCGGGTGAGGGCTCCGAGCACGGACACGGGGAACAGTGTGCCGGTCCGCCGGCCCCGGCGGCACCCCCCGAGGCCGCCGTCGGTCAGTCCAGTCGCCGCTCCACCGGCAGCCGGGACCGGGTGAACAGGCCGGCGCCCAGCATGGTCACCAGCGGCACCAGCGCCAGGACACCGAGCGCCGTCCACGGCACCACCAGGGGGTACGGCTCCTGCACCGGCCAACTGTCGGCGTACTGCCGGTTGGTCGAGAACAGCACGAGAGCGGCGGTGCCGAGGCCGGCCACGATGCCGAGCGCCGAGCCGAGACCGGCGATCACCCCGGCCTGGCAGAGCGAGAGCATCCGGCGTACGCCGGGACTGGCCCCGACCGCGGCGAGGGTGGACAGGTCGGCGCGGCCCTCGGCGGCGGCGAGCCCGGTCGCGATGCCGGCCGCGCCGACTGTGATGAGCCCGGCGGCCGCCGCGAGCAGGAGTGGCAGCGGACCGTCCCGGTCCGGTGGCCGGTCCGGTTCGGTCGTCACCGCGACCGTGCCGGACGGCCGCAGGGCGCGGGTGAACGCGTTGATCCGGGTCCGGTCCGGCGTGGTGGGTGTGGCGACCGCCCACGCCGTGGTGACCCGGCCGAGCCCGAGCCGGTCGGCCGTGGCGGGGGAGAGCACCAGCCGGTCCGGGCCGATGTCGACGGGCAGCGCGTACCCGGCGAGCACGCTGACGGTGCGGGCCGGTGGCCGGTCCACGTCGTCGCCCCGGTCCACCGCGACCGCGACCCGGCCGTCCCGCACCTGACGTGCGTCGGTCACGACCACGCCGCCGGCGCGCAGCGTGGCGGCGGCCGCCGCGGCCTCGCCCGGCGTCGCGCCGGTGAGGATCGGCAGCGCGCTGCCGTCGTCGACGAGCACCTGCACGTAGGGCCCGTAGTAGTCGCCGAACCGCTGCTCGCAGCGCGGGTCGGCCCGGGCCTGCCGCCGCTGCCCGGCGCTGAGGACGTCGCTGGCCCGCCACGGGCAGACCTGCTCCGGCGGCG
This sequence comes from Micromonospora krabiensis, assembly GCF_900091425.1. GTDB lineage: Bacteria > Actinomycetota > Actinomycetes > Mycobacteriales > Micromonosporaceae > Micromonospora > Micromonospora krabiensis. Next base: position 3,135,777 of record NZ_LT598496.1, on the reverse strand, counting down.
GGAGGGGGCTCACGTCGCAGATGGTCGCCGGGCCACGGGCCGGGTCGCAGGTGGCCTCCGCGACCGCCGCCACGGCCCGGGCGTCGAGGTGGTCCCGGGCGGCCTCGGTGACCTGCGCGAGCGACGGCGCCGGCCGGTTCGGTTCCAGCTGACTGACCAGCACGTTCCCCGAGGGCAGCGTCGGCTGGTAGGCGGCGGCCGCGCGGGCCTGGTCGCTGGCCAGGTAGGCGCCGAGGGCCACGCTGCCGGCGACCGCGGCCATCACGGCGGAGATCGCGGGCGCCGCGGCGGCCCGGTTGCGGCTCGCGTCGCGCAGCGCGATCCGGGGTGCCAGCGGCAGAGTCCGGCCGACCCGGGCGAGCAGGCCGATCAGCGTGGGTGTGCAGAAGACCAACCCCAGCTCGCCGAGGATGAGCCCGGCCAGGATCACCACCGGTGTCGGTCGGGTGGCGCCGAGCGCGGCGATGCCCGCGCCGCCGACGGCCAGGGTCAATCCGAGGGCCAACCAGCGGTGACGGTGCCGCGGCGGGCTGCGCCGGCCGGACAGCCCCGCGACCACGTCCTGTCGGGCGGCGCTCCAGGCCGGGGCGAGCGCGGCGAGCACACCGGCCAGCACGGCGATCCCGGCGATCACCACCAGCGCGGCCGGCCAGCACCGGTATCCGCCGTAGCGCGCGCCGTTGGCGTACTGCTCCACGAGTGGCCGGGCGGCGAACGCGGCCGCGACGCCGAGCACCACCCCGGTGACCGCACCGACGCAGCCCAGCACCACCCCGTCGGCGAGCACCACCCGCCGCAGCTGGGCGGCGTCGCCACCGGCCACCGCGACCAGGGCCAGGTCGCGCCGCCGCCGGCGTACGCCGACCGCGAAGGCGGGCCCGACCAGCAGGACCACCTCCAGCAGCCCGAGCCCGCCGACCAGCACGCCGGTGCCGAGGTCGTTCACGTCGGTCGGCCGGTCGCCCGCCGGCCAGAGGTGCGGGCCGGCCTGGTCGTCCTCCCCGGCCCTCGTGGACACGAGGATGCCGCGGTCGTTCAACCGCCGCACCAGGTCGTCGTGCACCCCGCCGGGCAGGTCGACCAGCCAGGTCGTCCCCTCGTCCGGTCCGGTGGCGGAGGCGGTCGACGGGTGTCGTACGACGAGCGGCCCCAGGTCGTCCGGGAACTCGACCAGCCCGACGACCCGCAGGGTGGCCGAGCCGTCGACGGTGGTGACCGTGCCGTCGAGCCGTACGTCGAGGCGGCGCAGCGCGGCCGGGCTCGCCGCGATCTCGTCCGGGGCGGCCGGTGCCCGCCCCGCCAGCAGGCGGCCCGTGCCGCGGGCGAGCGGGTCGCCGAGGTCGAGGGTCCGGGCCGGCACCGACGCGTCCCGGTCACCCACCCGGAACGTGACCGAGGTCAACAGGGGATCGTTGACGGCCCGGGCGCCGGGCCCGAGCAGCGCCTCCACCTCCGCCGTCGTGACCGGGCGCCCCGGCGTCGGGCCGGTCGCCCCACCCTGGGTGTACCAGCTCTCGCCCCACCGGTCCTGCACCACCGGCACGTCGCCGGTCCAGCGCAGGACGGCGTCGGCGGCCCCGAGCTGCCGGTCGATCCGCTCCTCCCGGGTGAGCTTCGCCATGTCGTAGCTGGCGGCCAGGAACGACAGGGCGAGCACCGGCAGGGTGATCATGGCCAGCACCAGCGCGGTCCGGCCCCGTGCCCGGCGGGCCTCGCGCCGGGCGATGCGCAGCGCCGCGCGCCACGAGCCCACCAGCTCGGCGACGCGGCGCGGCCGACCCGCCGGGCGTCCCGCCCCGGGCGGCACCTTCCGCCCGGGGCGGGACGGGAGCCGCGCGCCGGTCGGCCGCCGGAACCGGACGCCGGGGCGGAGGGTCACCGGCCGCTGCCGGTCAGCAGCTGCTCGACGCTGCCGAGCGGGGCCGTCGAGTCGACCAGCACCCCGTCCCGGAGGAAGACCACCCGGTCGGCCCAGCCGGCGTGCCGTGCCTCGTGGGTCACCAGCAGTCCGGCGGCGCCGGCGTCGACGCGGCGGCGCAGCAGGTGCAGCACCGCCTCGCCGGTCTGCGAGTCCAGGGCGCCGGTCGGCTCGTCGGCCAGCACCAGCCGGCGCTCACCCACCAGCGCCCGGGCGATCGCCACCCGTTGCTGCTGGCCGCCGGAGAGCTGGTCGGGGAAGCGGTCGCCCAGCCCCGGCAGGCCCACCTCCGCGAGCGCGGCCAGCGCCAGCTTGCGCGCCCGCCGTACGCCGGTGCCGTCGAGCTCCAGCGGCAGCGCGACGTTCTCGACGGCGCTGAGGCTGCCCAGCAGGTTGAGGTTCTGGAAGATGTAGCCGATCCGGCGGCGGCGCAGCTGGGCCAGACCGCGTCGGTCCAGGGCGGTCAACGACTGGCCCTCGACGCGTACGTCGCCGGCGGTGGGGCTGTCCAGCCCGCCGGCGAGCGCCAGCAGGGTCGACTTGCCGGAGCCGGAGGGGCCCATGACGGCCACCAGCTCGCCGGCCCGGACCGTCAGGCTCACCCCGCGCAGCGCGTGCACGGCGGCCGCGTCGGCGCCGTGGGTGCGGTGGACGTCGCGCAGGTCGAGGATGGTGCCCGGTTCACTCACCGTCGCGCCTCCTCGTCTGCCGGCCACACCACGTCGGCCGGTGTCGCGCCGGCCTGCGGCCCCGGCGCGGGTGGGCGGTAGCGCACCAGGCTGGTCTCACAGTGGTCCAGCCATCGCACCTCGGCCTCGGCCTGGAACACCATCGCGTCCAGCACCAGCCGCCAGGGTAGGTCCTCGGGTCGGTCGCTGGCGTACTTCAACCGGGTCAACTCCTGCAGCGCGCGCATGGTGGCGCTGCGCTGCGTCTGCACGACGGACCGGACGTCGACGCCGGGGGTGGTGAGCGCCAGCGCCAGCTTGATCGCCAGCTCGTCGCGGGGACGGTCGTTGCGGCTGATCGGGGTGGCGAACCAGAGTGCCAGGTCCGCCCGCCCGGCGTCGGTGATCTCGTACGGGCGCTGTCCCGCCTCGCTCTCCGGGAGCGAACGCACCAGGCCGTCCCGCTCCAGCCGGGACAGCGTGGTGTAGACCTGCCCGATGTTCAGCGGCCAGGTCGAGCCGGTCGACTCCTCGAACGCGGCCCGCAGTTGGTAGCCGTACATCTGGCCGCGTTCGAGCAGGGCGAGCAGCCCGTGACGGATGGACATGGCCCGGAGTATGCATACCTGGTATGCGAGCTGCAAGTGGAGTGCCGTCCTCCGGTCCGCACCCGGTCGCGGAACACGACGGAAGCCGCCGCCGGGCACGAACCGGGCGGCGGATCCCTCGGTCGATCAGGTGGGGCGGCCCGGGAACGGGACCGTGAGCGGGGTCACCCCGGCGGTCCGGCGCCAGCGTGTGGCCCGCACCGCGTAGTCGAGCAGCGCGTCCAGCGCCTGGTCCCGGTCGCTCCCCGTGGTCGCCGCGAGCGCCGCCCGCCAGTGCGCCGCCGTACGCTCCTCGACCTCCACGGCCAGCCGCAGGGCGCTCGCCCGGTCGGTGATCGGGAACGGCAGCGCGTAGCCGGCGTGGTCCGGCGGGACCGTGGCGCCCGAGGTGCTGAGCTGCATCACCAGCGCGTCCCGGCGCCGCCGGTGGGCGGCCTCGGCCTGTCGCGCCGAGGTGCGGGCCGAGCCCGAGAGCCGCACGCCGATCGGTCCGTACGCGTAGATGGCCGCGTACTCGGCGCTGAGTGCCGCTCCGAGCGCCTCGGCGGGGGTGGTCCGTGCCGCGCGCTCGATCACTTCAGGGCCTCCAGGTGGGTGGCCCGGGCGGCCGCGATCGACCCGACCAGGGCCGCGCGCTCCGCCGGGGCGGCGGCACAGGCCGTGACGGCGGCGTTCCGGGCGGCCTGCTCACTCCGGCGCAGCGCGGACAGGGCGGCGGCGGCCCCGGCCGGTGGCGTGCCGGTCGGGCTCGGCGCGGACGACGGCAGCGTCGCGCCGATGACCCGCGCCAGTTCGGCGGCGTGGGCCTCATGGGTCTCGGCGATCGGGGTGAGCCGGTCCGCCAGCTCCGGTACGGCGCCCGCCGCCGCCCGGTAACTCCCCGCGAGCGCCAGCGCCTCGTCCAGCAGCGGGTGCAGCGGATCGGCCGCCGGCGGCGGCCCCTCGTCCCGGTCGAACAGGTCGCAGCCGGCCAGCGGCACCGTCACGCCGCCGAGGGCCAGCAGCCCTCCGGCGCGCAGCAAGCCGCGTCGGGAGGGCTGGAATGTCCCGTTTCGCTGTGTAGTCGTCCCCGTCGCCACCCCACAAGTCAACACCATGGTCGGTGGTGGGCGGGCCATCGGCGTCGGTGCGCCGCCCGGCCGGGTGGACGCCGGGCGCGTTACGCTCTGCGCAGCCACCGGGCGCGTCCGCCCCGGTGGCGTGCCGGCATGGGGCGGGACCAGGTGGTCCCGCCGGGTCAGGAGAAGGGTACGTAGATGACGCAGCGTGGCCGTGCCACCAGGTCGACGGGCCGGCCCCGCGGCGGCGAGCGGCCCGGCGCCGGTGACCGGCGGCGCGACGCTGAGCGACCGCGCGGCGGTGACCTCACGGCGCGGCGCAACCGGCTGCGCGAGGTCATCGAGCCCGTGGTGACCGAGGCCGGCTACGACCTGGAGGACCTCACCGTGTCCCGGGCCGGCCGTCGGCACGTGGTGCGCGTGATCGTGGACTCCGACGGCGGGATCAACCTGGACGCCGTCGCGGACGTCTCCCGGGCGGTCTCCGCGGCACTGGACGCGGCGGAGGAGGCCGGCGGCGACATCGTCGCGGGCGAGTACCAGTTGGAGGTCAGCTCCCCGGGCGTGGACCGCCCGCTCACGCTGCCCCGGCACTGGCGGCGCAACGCCGGCCGGCTGGTGAAGGTGACCGTCCGGTCCGGCCGGGAGGGCGAGCAGCCCGCCGGCGACCGGCAGCTCACCGGTCGGGTGGTCGAGGCCGACGACGAGCGCGTCGTGCTGGAGACGGACGCCAGCCGCACCGAATGGACGTACGCGGACCTCGGCCCCGGCCGGGTCCAGGTCGAGTTCAACCGCCTCGACGAGATCGAGGAGACGGACGAGTTCGACGACACCGGCGAGCCCGGTGACGAAGACGACATCGACGACGAAGATGATGTGGAGGACGAGGAGAGGTGAACATCGACCTCGCGGCGCTGCGCGCACTGGAGCGCGAGCGGGAGATCCCGTTCGACACGATCCTCGCGGCGATCGAGACCGCGCTGTTGACCGCGTACCGGCACACCGACGGCGCCGAGCCGCACGCGCGGGTGGAGATCGACCGCAAGTCCGGCGCGGCCCTGGTGTACGCGCAGGAGGTGGACGACGAGGGCGCGGTCGTGCGGGAGTGGGACGACACTCCGCACGACTTCGGCCGGATCGCCGCCATGACGGCCAAGCAGGTGATCCTCCAGCGCCTGCGGGAGGCCACCGACGAGGTGCACTTCGGCGAGTACGTGGGCCGCGACGGCGACCTGGTCACCGGTGTGGTGCAGGCGCACGAGGCGCGCGCCGAGAAGGGCATCGTCAGCGTCGACCTGGGCAAGCTGGAGGGCGTCCTGCCGCAGTCCGAGCAGGTGCCCGGCGAGCGCTACGCGCACGGCGAGCGCATCCGTTGCGTGGTGGTGCACGTGGCGAAGGGCATGCGCGGTCCGCAGATCACGCTGTCCCGCTCGCATCCCGCGCTGGTGAAGAAGCTCTTCGCGCTCGAGGTGCCGGAGATCGCGGACGGGACCGTCGAGATCGGGGCGATCGCGCGTGAGGCAGGTCACCGTACGAAGATCGCGGTGCGCTCCACGACCCCCGGCGTGAACGCCAAGGGCGCCTGCATCGGCCCGATGGGTCAGCGGGTCCGGGCCGTGATGAGCGAGCTGCACGGTGAGAAGATCGACATCATCGACTGGTCGGACGACCCGGCGACCTTCGTCGGCAACGCGTTGTCGCCGGCCAAGGCCCTGCGGGTCGAGGTGGTCGATCTGGCCAGCCGGACCGCCCGGGTGACCGTGCCGGATTTCCAGCTCTCCCTGGCGATCGGCCGCGAGGGGCAGAACGCCCGACTCGCGGCCCGGTTGACCGGTTGGCGCATCGACATCCGGTCCGACGCGGAGCAGAGCAGCCCGCCCGCACGGAGCGGGGCTGATCACGTCCCGGAGCCGGGCGGCGCGATCTCCGGCAGCTAGGGGTAGACTTTCTCAGTGGCACGACGCGCGCGGCCGGAACGCACCTGTGTGGGTTGCCGGCAACGAGCGCCGGCCGGCGAACTGCTGCGGATCGTCGCGATCGGTGACGGGGCTGGTCACAGCCTCCGGGCCGATCCGGCCCGCAGACTGCCGGGTCGGGGAGCGAACCTGCACCCGGATCCGGCCTGCTTCGCGCAGGCGGTGCGGCGGCGCGCCTTCGGGCGTGCGTTGCGCGTCACCGGGGTCCTTGACCACGGTGCGCTCGCGGAGCACATCGATGCGTCAACCACGACGTCCGGTCACCCGACCGGACGCGGGTCGCTAGCAAGGTAGGACGACCGACATGAGCACACGATGAAGTCGCAGAAATGACCAGGCTTCAAGTGCACGAGTGAGGTCGCTGCGGGTGCTGCCCGCACGACCTCGGAGTGAGGAGTGCAGTGGCAGGCAAGGCCCGCGTACACGAGCTTGCGAAAGAGCTCGGGGTCGAAAGCAAGACCGTTCTCGCCAAGCTGAAGGAAATGGGCGAGTTCGTTAAGTCCGCGTCCAGCACCGTCGAGGCGCCCGTCGCCCGACGGCTGCGGAGCGCATTCGTCGCGTCCGCCGGCTCGGCGGCGCCCGCCGCCCCGTCGGCGGCTCCCAGCCCGACGCCGTCCCCGGCGCCGAGCCCGACCCCGGGCGCGCCCCGGGTCTCGGCCAAGCCGATGCCGCCGCGGCGGCCGGCCGCGCCGGCCCCCGGGCCGAAGCCGAAGGGTCCGATCCCGGGCCCGCCGCAGACCGCGACCCCGGTCGCGAAGCCGGCGAGCGCCCACGACATCGAGGTGGCGGCCGCCGAGGCGCGTGCCGCCGCGCTGAAGGCCGAGCAGGAGGCCGCGGTCAAGGCCGCGCAGGCCGCTCGCCAGCAGCAGCGGGAGAACGTGCGTCGGGAGCCCCCGGCCGATGGTGGCCCGTCGACCCGTCCGGGCCCGCGGCCCGGTCCGGGCGCGATGCCGCCCCGGCCCGGTTCCCCGGCCGCCGGTCGTCCGACCCCGGCCCCGGGCCCGGGTGGTCGTCCGGGTGGCCGTCCGCCGGCGCGTGGCGCCGGTAACAACCCGTTCGGCATCTCCGGCGGTCAGCAGCAGCAGCGGCCCCCGGCCGCCGGTGCCGGTGGTCCGCGGCCCAGCCCGGCGGGTATGCCGCCGCGGCCGAGCCCGGCCTCCATGCCGCCCCGGCCCAGCCCGGCCTCCATGCCGAGCCAGCGTCCGTCCACGGGCCGTCCCGGCCCGGGTGGCGCCGGTCGTCCCGGCGGTGGCGCCGGTCGTCCCGGTGGCGGTGGCGGTGGCTTCCGCGGCGGTCCGGGTGGCGGCGGTGGCGGTGGCTTCCGCGGCGGTCCCGGTGGCGGCGGCGGTGGCGGTGGCTACCGTGGCGGTCCCGGTGGCGGCGGTGGCGGCGCTCCCGGTGGCGGTTTCCGTCCCGGCGGTGCTCCCGCCGGCGGTGGTGGCCGTCCGGGTGCCGGTGGTCGCGGCCGTGGCGGCGGTGCCGCGGGTGCCTTCGGGCGTCCGGGTGGCCGGCCGACGCGTGGTCGCAAGTCCAAGAAGCAGCGCAGACAGGAGTTCGACAACCTGTCGGCCCCGACCATGAGCTCGGGTGCTCCCCGGGGTCAGGGTCAGGTCGTCCGGCTCTCCCGTGGCGCGTCGCTGTCGGACTTCGCCGACAAGATCAACGCCAATCCGGGTTCGCTGGTCCAGGAGATGTTCAACCTGGGCGAGATGGTCACCGCGACCCAGTCCTGCTCCGACGACACCCTGCTGCTGCTGGGTGAGCACCTCGGCTTCGACGTGCAGATCGTCAGCCCGGAGGACGAGGACCGCGAGCTGCTCGCGCAGTTCAACATCGACCTGGACGCCGAGGTCGCCGAGGACCGCCTGGTCAGCCGGCCGCCGGTCGTGACCGTCATGGGTCACGTCGACCACGGTAAGACCAAGCTGCTCGACGCGATCCGCAAGGCGAACGTGGTGGCCGGCGAGGCGGGTGGCATCACCCAGCACATCGGCGCCTACCAGGTCCACGTCCCGCACGAGGGCGAGGACCGGGCGATCACCTTCATCGACACCCCGGGTCACGAGGCGTTCACCGCCATGCGTGCCCGTGGTGCCCAGGTCACGGACATCGTGATCCTGGTGGTCGCGGCCGACGACGGCGTGATGCCGCAGACGATCGAGGCGCTCAACCACGCCAAGGCGGCCGACGTGCCGATCGTGGTGGCGGTCAACAAGGTCGACAAGCCGGAGGCGAACCCGGACAAGGTCCGCCAGCAGCTGACCGAGTACGGCCTGGTCGCCGAGGAGTACGGCGGCGACACGATGTTCGTCAACGTGGCCGCCAAGCCGGGCATCGGCATCGAGGACCTGCTCGAGGCCGTGCTGCTGACCGCCGACGCGTCGCTGGAGCTGACCGCTCCGATCGACGGGCCGGCGCAGGGTGTGGCCATCGAGGCGCACCTCGACAAGGGTCGCGGTGCGGTGGCGACGGTGCTGGTGCAGAAGGGCACCCTGCGGGCCGGGGACTCGATCGTCGCCGGTGGGGCCCACGGCCGGGTCCGGGCGATGCTCGACGAGAACGGCAACCAGGTCGCCGAGGCGGGCCCGGCACGTCCGGTGCTGGTGCTCGGTCTGACCGCGGTGCCGGGTGCCGGCGACACGTTCCTGGCGGCCGAGGACGACCGCACGGTCCGGCAGATCGCCGAGCAGCGGCAGGCACGGCGGCGGGCGGCGTCCTTCGCCAACTCCCGCGGTCGGGCCACTCTCGAGACGCTCATGGAGCAGCTCAAGGAGGGCGAGAAGACCTCGCTCAACCTGGTGCTCAAGGGCGACGTCTCCGGTTCGGTGGAGGCCCTCGAGGACGCCCTGTTCAACCTCGACATCCCCGAGGAGGTCCAGCTCAGGATCATCCACCGGGGCGTCGGTGCGATCACCGAGAGCGACGTCATGCTCGCGAGCGCCTCGTCCGAGGCGGTCACGATCATCGGCTTCAACGTCCGGGCCGCCAACAAGGTCCGGGAGATCGCCGACCGCGAGGGTGTGGAGATCCGGTACTACACCGTCATCTACCAGGCCATCGAGGAGATCGACGCCGCGCTCAAGGGCCTGCTCAAGCCGGAGTACGAGGAGGTCGAGCTGGGCACCGCGGAGATCCGCGACGTCTTCCGCTCGTCCAAGATCGGCAACATCTCCGGCTGCATCGTCCGGTCCGGCCTCATCCGCCGCAACGCCAAGGCGCGGCTGTTGCGGGACGGGGCGGTCGTGGCGGACAACCTCACGATCAGCTCCCTGAAGCGATTCAAGGACGACGCGACGGAGGTCCGCGAGGGCTTCGAGTGTGGTCTGACGCTGGGCGGTTTCAACAACGTCCAGGTCGGCGACATCATCGAGACCTTCGAGATGCGGGAGAAGCCGCGCGCCTGATCGCGCGCTGAAACGCTGGTCAAGGGGTTTACGCCGAAGGGCGTAAACCCCTTGATCATGCGGGGCGGGGTACGGGTATCGTCCGGGGCGATGTTCACCGGAACCGCGGTCTTCGACCTGCTGCTGCCCGGCGACTCCCGGTCGCTCAAGGCGAAGAGATCATATGTACGGCCGATCGTGGCGGCGCTGCGTCGCTTCGAGGTGTCGGCCGCCGAGGTGGGAGCGCTCGACCTGCACGGTCGGGCCGAGATCGCCGTGGCCGTGGTGGCCGCCGAGGCGGCGCACGTCCAGGAGGTGCTGGACTCCTGCGAGCGCCTCGTGGCCGGCCGTCCCGAGACCGAGTTGCTCTCGGTCCGCCGACGGCTCTACGGCGCGGAGGACTGACGCCGCCCGAGGGTCCGGGCGATCCCGCCGGGGCGGCCCGCCCCGGTCGTGCCGCCACCGGCGGCAACGCGCGCCCGACCGGGTCGCGCGGGTAGTGTTCGAAATGTTGGCCGGTCGGGGTCCGGCGGCGCCCGCGCCGTCCGCTCCGGTCGGGAGCGGGACACCGTGGAGGTGGCGGAGATGACGGATCCGGCCAAGGTACGCCGGCACGCGGAGCGGGTGCGGGAACTGGTCGCGTCGGTGGTGCGGAGCCAGATCAAGGACCCGCGACTCGGCATGATCACCATCACCGACGCCCGCATCACCGCCGACCTGCGCGACGCCACGGTCTTCTACACCGTGCTCGGCGACGCGGCGGCCCAGGCGGGCACCGCCGCCGCCCTGGAGAGCGCCAAGGGCATGCTGCGCAGCACGGTCGGCAAGGCCCTGGGGCTGCGCCACTCGCCGACGCTGACGTTCGTCCTCGACGACGTGCAGGACCAGGTGAAGCACATCGACGACCTGCTCGCCGCCGCCCGCAACGCGGACGCCGAGGTGCAGCGGCTCGCCGCCCAGGCGCAGTACGCGGGTGACGCGCAGCCGTACCGGGTGGACGAGGACGAGGACGAGGACGCCGAGACCGACGCCGAGGACGACAACCCGCCCGCCGGCCGGGACCGGCGGTGACCGGGGCGGCGGGCTCCGCCGGCGCCGTCGTCGAGGCTGCCCGGGTCGATGACGGTGGCCCGGGCGACGCCGACTGGGCCGCCGCCGAGGCGCTGATCCGGGAGTTGCCGCCCGACGGGCGGGTGCTGCTGGTCTGCCACGTCAACCCGGACGGGGATGCGCTGGGCAGCATGCTGGGCTTCGGGCTCGGCCTGCGGCGCCGGGGCGTACGCCGGATCCAGGCGACCTTCCCCGGCCCGCCGGAGGTGCCCGAGCCGCTCCGGGGGCTGCCCGGTCTCGACCTGCTCGTGCCGTCCACCGCGGCGTACCCCGACCCCGATCTGGTGATCTGCTTCGACGCGGCGAGCGAGTCGCGGCTCGGCGAGCTGGTCGACCGGTTGGACACCGCGGGCGCCGCGTTGGTGCTCGACCACCACGCCTCCAACACCCGGTTCGGGGGCGTCAACCTGGTGGATCCGCACGCCGCGGCCACCTCCGTGGTCGCCGAGCAGTTGCTGGCCCGGCTCGGGGTCGCGCTGGACGTCGAGATCGCCGAGTGCCTCTACGTCGCGTTGACCACCGACACCGGCTCGTTCCGGTTCGAGGCGACCACGCCCGCCGTGCACCACCTGGCCGCCCGGCTGCTCGCCACCGGCATCCGTCCCGGGGACATTTCCCGGCGGGTGTTCGACACCCGGCCCTTCGGCGCCGTCCGGCTCTTCGGCGAGGTGCTCGGCCGTGCCCGGCTCGACGTGTCGGCCGCCGGTGGCCGTGGTCTGGTGTGGACGTGGGCGACCCAGGACGACCTGGCCCGCCACGACCAGCGTCCGTACGTGCTGGAGGCGCTGATCGACTCGGTGCGCTGCACGGCCGAGGCGGACGTCAGCTGCGTGTTGAAGCAGACCGGGCCGGCCGAGTGGGCGGTGTCGATGCGCAGCAAGGGCGGGGTGGACGTGAGCCGCGTCGCGGTCGCGCTCGGCGGTGGGGGGCACCGGTTCGCCGCCGGCTTCACCGGTCGGGGCACGGCCGACGAGGTGGTCGAGCGGATCCGCGGCCAGCTCGACGGCGCGTTGCTCCCGGCCACCGGCGCCTGACCGCGAGGCGCATCTCCGGGTCAGCTCCGGGTGTCGCCGCCCTTCCCGGACGCGCTGCGTACGGGGAGAATCACCGAATGGAACAGCCCCGCGACCTCACCGTCGAGGCGTCCCGCACCTGGGACCGTCCCGCCCTGGCCGTGCCCGTGCTGGTCTGCCTCTCCCTCGTGGGCGGCCGGTTCGCGTCCTTCTCCACCGAGGCCAACCTCTACACGCTCGGCACCGGGGGTGTGCTGATCTGGCTCGGTCTGAGCAATCGGGTGCCGCGCCGGCCCGCACCGACCCGCCTGGGCGCCGGAGCGGTCTGGTGGGCCCTGCCGGTGGTGGTCTTCGGCGTCTTCGAGGGCGCCACCTTCGTGCTCTCGGTGGGCGACGAGTTCCCCACCTTCTCCCGGCTGGCCGATCCGCTGCTGGAGGACCAACTCGTCCGCTCGGCGGCCTGGTTCGCCTGGCTGGCGGCGTTCTGGGGACTGGTGCGGCGATGATGCGGGCGTTGGCCATCGCCGGCTTCCTCGGCGCGTTGGCCCTCTTCGCGGTCGTCGAGTGGCTGGCGCGCCGTGAGGGCTCCCGCATTCCCACGCTCGGTGAGGTGTGCGCGTACGTCATGCGCTACGAGGTGGGTCCGGTGCCGGTGGGCCGGATCGGACTCTTCGGCTTCTGGTGGTGGCTGGGCTGGCACTTCCTGGCCCGCTGACGTCGCTCGCCCGACTGTCCAGATCGCGGGAACGGCGCGCCGCGCGGCTGACTGAACGCTAATTTGGGTAGGGCCGCGTCGCATGATCGGCGCAGGTCACGGGGGTGGTGCCGCACCCGGTGCCGCCTCCCTCCAGGGTCGACCGACCCGGGCTCACGCTGCCCAGCCGGCCGCTCCGGTGACCCCGGACCGCCGTCGAGGGCGCACAGCAGGACCGCCCGTGAGGGCCGCCGTCCGACGGTGGCTCGCACCCTGGAAGGGAGCACCACGATGCCGAGCAAGCCGAAGCCCGAGACCACCGACGAGGCCCGCGAGCAGGCCCGCCGCGCGCTGCAGACGTCGATGGACACCCGTCAGTGACGGACGCCGACCGGCGGTGACGCCGCCGACGCGCCGCGCCGACCGCGTCACCGCCCGTCCGCCGTCGTAGCCCTGACCCGTCGTTCTTCGCCGGCCCCGCGTGTCCCACCAGCGCCACCGGCGCCGCCTGTGGGGTCCCGTCCGCACCGACTCCCACGGGGTCCAGCGGCGTCACTGGCGAGTCCGAACCATTCCGCCGGTCGCACCCTCGCGTGCGAAGCCGCCCACCAGCTTCGATCTCCCGCCATCGCGCCAGCCAGCCCGTTCGGCATGGCCGCCTGCGCTCTCGGCCGGCATCGCGCCAGCTAGCCCATTCGGCATGGCCGCCTGCCCTCTCGGCCGGCATCGCGCCAGCTAGCCCATTCGGCATGGCCGCCTGCGCTCTCGGCCGGCATCGCCGGGCTGCCGCCTCGGCCGGCATCGCCGGCAGCCCGGCCGGACAGTGCCACGCTGCCCAGCCTCGCCGGACGCCGCGCTGGCAAGCCAACCTCACCGCCGCGCCTGCCCTTGATGGGCCGCCGGCCAGCCACTCCATGGTCAACTCGGGATCCGGGACGTCGGTCTGTCGCTGCCGCGCCGATACCCCGAGTTCCCTGAACCCGAGTCGATCACCGCCGTCGGAGCCGGTCGGCGTAAGTTATGACCCGTCTTGCGATCCTTACCGAGACCATGCCAGGATCGGCGACGATGAGCCAGACCCTCGCCACCGCCCAGGCCGCCGCCTCACCGAGACGGATCGCCGCGCTCGCCCTGCCCGCTCTCGTGGTGCTCGCCGCCGAACCGCTCTACGTGCTGGTCGACACAGCCGTGGTCGGTCACCTCGGGCAGGTGCCGCTGGCCGCGCTCGCCGTCGGCGGCACGGTCATGACGCTCACCGCGTGGATCGGCACCGTCGTCGCGTACGGCACTACGGGGCGGTCGGCCCGCCGCTTCGGGGCGGGGGATCGGGCCGCCGCCGTGGCCGAGGGCGTCCAGGCGTCCTGGCTGGCGTTCGGTGTCGGAGTGCTGGTGGCGCTCGGCATGCAGGTCGGCGGGGGCGCGCTGGCGCGTACGCTCGTCGGCGGCCCGGGCGAGGTGGCCGACGCCGCCGCGCAGTGGCTGCGGATCGCGGCGCTCGGCGCCCCCGGCCTGCTGCTCGCCGCCGCCGGCAACGGCTGGCTGCGCGGCATCCAGGACACCCGCCGCCCGCTGTTCTTCGTGCTCGGACCCAACCTGCTGTCCGCGCTGCTCTGCCCGCTGCTGGTCTACCCCCTCGGCCTGGGCCTGACCGGGTCGGCGGTCGCCAACGCCGTCGCGCAGACCCTCGGGGGGACGCTGTTCGCCGCCGCGCTGGTGGCCGAGCGGGTCCCGCTGCGGCCCCGGCCGCGGCTGATCCGGCAGCAGTTGGTGCTCAGCCGCGACCTGCTGATCCGGGGCGCGGCGTTCCAGGCCAGCTTCCTGTCCGCGACCGCGGTGGCGGCGCGGTTCGGCGCGGCGGCGGTGGGTGCCCACCAGATCGCGCTGCAACTGTGGTTCTTCACGGCGCTGGTGCTCGACGCGCTCGCCATCGCCGCCCAGTCCCTGGTCGGTGCGGCGCTCGGTGCGGGCGACGCGGCCTACGCCCGGGCGCTGGCCCGTCGGATCGGTTTGCTCGGCGGCGTCTGCGGCGTCGCGTTCGGGCTGCTGATCGCGGCCGGCGCCGGGGTGGTGCCCGGGTGGTTCAGCTCCGATCCGCTGGTCCGCGAGCAGGCGATGGTGGCGTGGCCGTGGTTCGTGGCGATGCAGCCGCTGGCCGGGGTCGTCTTCGCCCTCGACGGTGTGCTGATCGGCGCCGGCGACGTCCGCTACCTGCGCAACCTCACCGTGGTGGCGGCGCTGGGCGGGTTCCTGCCGGCGATCTGGCTGGCGTACGGGCTGAACCTCGGGCTGGGCGGCATCTGGGCCGGGCTCACCCTGTTCGTGGTGCTCCGGCTGGTCGCGCTGCTGCTGCGGTTGCGCTCCGGCGGCTGGGCGGTGGTCGGCGCGGTCCGCTGACCCCGCCCGCCCGCCCGCCCGCCCGCCCGCCCGTCCGACCGGCGGCCGGCCCGGTCGGCCAGCCCTCCCGTTGACCCGACACCGGCCCGGCGTGCCGCCGCCCACTCGCCCGACGGTGCCGTCGCTGCGGCGGAGGATCCGTCTGGCAGGCTTGGACGACGTGAGCGCAGACGGTCTGATCGTTGTCGACAAGCCCGGCGGCATGACGTCGCACGACGTGGTGGCGCGGATCCGCCGGCTGGCCCGGACCCGCCGGGTGGGCCACGGCGGCACCCTCGACCCGATGGCGACCGGTGTGCTGGTCATCGGGGTGGGCCGGGCCACCCGCCTGCTGACGTACGTGATCGGGGCGGGGAAGAGCTACACGGCCACGATCCGGCTCGGTCAGGCCACCGTCACCGACGACGCCGAGGGGGACGTGATCGCCACCACGCCGGCCGGTCTGGTGACCGACGCGGCGATCCGGGACGCGCTCGCCGCGCTGACCGGCGAGATCGACCAGGTCCCGAGCGCGGTGAGCGCCATCAAGATCAACGGTCAGCGGGCGTACAAGCGGGTGCGCGAGGGGGAGAGCGTCGAGCTGCCGGCCCGCCGGGTCACCGTGTCCCGGCTGGAGCTGCTCGCCGTCCGGCGGGACCAGCCGGACGTGGTCGACGTGGACGTCGACGTGACCTGCTCGTCCGGCACCTACATCCGCGCCATCGCCCGGGACGCCGGCCTGGCCCTGGGCGTGGGCGGGCACCTGACCGCGCTGCGGCGTACGGCCGTGGGTGGCTTCGCGCTGGCGGAGGCGGCGACCCTCGACGAGCTGGAGCGCCGCGCGCCCGAGGTGGTCACGCTGCCGCTCGCCGCGGCGGCCGACCGGTTCTTCCCGCGCCGCGACGCGACCCCCGCCGAGACCGTCGTGCTCTCGCACGGCGGCCCGCTGGAGCCGGCCGGCATCGCCGGGCCGTACGCCGTGTTCGATCCGTCCGGCGGCCTGGTCGCTATCGTCAGCGAGCGGGAGGGCCGGGCCCGCGCGGAGATCGTGCTGGCCCCGGCCTGACGGCGGGCAGCGGGTCCCGGCCGCGCGGCCGGACCGGAGCCGGCCGGGAGCCGGCGGAGCGGGAACGGGAGCCGACCGGCGGGGTGCCGGTCGGCGGGCAGGGGAGGAGCGGCATGCAGCGGTGGCGGGGGTACGACACGGCGCCCGGTGGCTGGGGGCGGTCCGTCGTCACCATCGGGGTCTTCGACGGCGTGCACAAGGGGCACCAGGCCACCATCGGCCACACCGTCGCCCGGGCCCGTGAGCTGGGCGTGCAGTCTGTGGTCGTCACGTTCGACCCGCACCCGGCCGAGGTGGTGCGCCCCGGCTCGCACCCGGCGGTGCTCACCGAGCCGGCGCGCAAGGCCGAGCTGATCGAGGCCCTCGGCGCCGATGTGCTCTGTGTGGTGCCGTTCACTCCCGAGTTCTCCCGGCTGTCGGCCGAGGCGTTCGTGCACGACGTGCTCGTGGAGCACCTGCACGCCGCGCAGGTGGTCGTGGGCGACAACTTCCGTTTCGGGCACCGGGCCGCCGGCGACGTGGCGCTGCTGGAGCGGCTGGGCCGTACCTTCGGCTTCGGGGTCGAGGCCGCCCCGCTGGTGGCCGCCGCCGGCACCGTCTTCTCGTCCACCTACATCCGTTCGTGCGTGGACGCGGGGGACGTGGGCGCGGCGGAGGCCGCGCTCGGCCGCCCGCACCGGGTGGAGGGCGTGGTGGTCCGGGGCGACCAGCGCGGTCGCGAGCTCGGCTTCCCCACGGCCAACCTGCTCCTGCACCGCTACGCGGCGATTCCCGCCGACGGCGTGTACGCGGCCCGGCTGGTCCGCCGCGGCCAGCGGGAGCCGCTGATGGCCGCCGTGTCGGTGGGCACCAACCCGACGTTCTCCGGCCGGGAGCGGCGGGTCGAGGCGTACGCCCTGGATTTCGACGGCGACCTGTACGGCGAGCGGTTGGCGCTGGACTTCGTGGCCCACCTGCGGGGTCAGGTCCGGTACGACTCGATCGAGCCGCTGATCGCGCAGATGCACCAGGACGTGGAGCGGACGCGCCGCGCGTTGAGCTGATCCGGTCGCGCTCCCACGCCCCGTCCGGGGGCGCCGCGAACCGGGCGCGCCGCCCTTGGCCGGGCGGTTCCGGCGGTAACTGGTAGTCTGGCGGTGACGTCGGACGACCGACGTGGGGCCTCGCGTGCCTGCTCGACGCCGCGGGTGCGAGGAACCGGTCCGCGTCCGGTCCACCGGACGGGACGACGGACATTGTTGATCAACCCATCGAAACAGGGAGAACATGGCGCTCGACCAGGAAGCCAAGGCCAAGATCCGTGCGGAGTACGCGACCGCCGAGGGCGACACCGGTTCGCCGGAGGTGCAGGTCGCGGTCCTCACCAAGCGGATCGCCGAGCTCACCGAGCACCTGAAGGTGCACAAGCACGACCACCACAGCCGCCGTGGGCTGCTGCTGCTGGTCGGCCGTCGCCGTCGGCTGCTCAACTACGTCCAGAAGAAGGACATCAACCGCTACCGGTCGCTCATCGAGCGGCTCGGTCTGCGCCGGTGACGTGACGGGGGAGTGGCCCGCAGTGGGCCACTCCCCCGTTCGGCGCCACAGAAGAAAAGGGCCGCTCGACCATTCGAGAGGGAGCCGGTCAGCGCACCGGTCTCCGGTAGTGGCCCCCGGGCACCCCGGCAGTTCGCCGGCCACCCGGGCGCTTCGATCGAAGACCGGCCGTCTGGGCAGCTCCCGTGTCGCGGGCCCCCGACGCGAAGGAGCACGACAGCACCATGACCGAGACCAACCTCGGCACCGAATCCCGCACCGCCGTGATCGACAACGGGTCGTTCGGCACCCGTGAGATCACCTTCTCCACCGGCCGCCTGGCCCGTCAGGCCGCCGGCTCCGTGATCGCCCAGCTGGGCGAGACCGTCGTCCTCTCCGCCACCACCGCGAGCAAGCAGCCTCGGGAGTCGTTCGACTTCTTCCCGCTGACGGTGGATGTCGAGGAGCGCATGTACGCCGCGGGCCGCATCCCCGGCTCGTTCTTCCGCCGCGAGGGTCGTCCCAGCGAGGACGCGATCCTCACCTGCCGCCTGATCGACCGGCCGCTGCGCCCGTCGTTCGTCAAGGGCCTGCGCAACGAGGTCCAGGTCGTCGAGACCGTCCTCGCGCTCGACCCGCAGCACCCCTACGACGTCGTCGCGATCAACGCCGCGTCGATGTCGACCAAGCTCTCCGGCCTGCCGTTCTCCGGCCCGATCGGTGCGACCCGCATGGCGCACATCGACGGCCAGTGGGTCGCCTTCCCGACCCACGAGGAGCTGACCCGGGCCACCTTCGACATGGTGGTCGCCGGTCGCGCGCTGCCGGACGGCGACGTCGCGATCATGATGGTCGAGGCCGAGGCCACCGAGCACACCGTCGCCCTGGTCGCCGGCGGTGCCGCCGCCCCGACCGAGGAGGTCGTGGCCAGCGGTCTGGAGGCCGCCAAGCCCGCCATCCGTGAGCTGTGCCGGGCGCAGAGCGAGCTGGCCGAGGTGGCCGCCAAGCCGGTCGCCGAGTTCCCGGTCTTCCTCGACTACCAGGACGACGTCTACGACGCGGTGGCCGACGTGGCCCGCGCCGACGTCGCCGAGGCGCTCAAGATCGCCGGTAAGGCGGACCGCGAGGAGGCGCTCGACCGGGTGAAGGCCCGGGTCACCGAGGAGCTCGGTGAGCGTTTCGAGGGTCGGGAGAAGGAGGTCAGCGCCGCGTTCCGTTCGCTGACCAAGGCCGAGGTCCGCAGCCGGGTGCTGCGCGAGCAGGTCCGCATCGACGGCCGCGGCCCGCGGGACATCCGCCCGCTGACCGCCGAGGTCGGCGTGCTGCCGCGGGTGCACGGCTCGGCGCTCTTCGAGCGTGGCGAGACCCAGATCCTCGGCGTCACCACCCTCAACATGCTGCGCATGGAGCAGTCGCTGGACACCCTCTCCCCGGAGAAGTCCAAGCGCTACATGCACAACTACAACTTCCCGCCGTACTCGACCGGTGAGACCGGCCGGGTCGGCTCGCCGAAGCGTCGCGAGATCGGGCACGGCGCGCTCGCCGAGCGGGCGCTGATCCCGGTGCTGCCGTCGCGTGAGGAGTTCCCCTACGCGATCCGGCAGGTCTCCGAGGCCCTCGGCTCGAACGGCTCGACCTCGATGGGTTCGGTCTGCGCCTCCACGCTGGGCCTGCTCTCCGCCGGTGTGCCGCTGAAGGCGCCGGTTGCCGGCATCGCCATGGGCCTCATCTCCGACGAGGTCGACGGCAAGACCCAGTACGTGACGCTGACCGACATCCTCGGTGCCGAGGACGCGTTCGGTGACATGGACTTCAAGGTCGCCGGCACCCGGGACTTCGTGACCGCGCTGCAGCTCGACACCAAGCTCGACGGCATCCCGTCGGACGTGCTGGCCGGTGCGCTTCAGCAGGCCCACGAGGCCCGGCACACGATCCTCGACGTGATGCAGGCGGCGATCGAGGGCCCGGCCGCGATGAGCGACTACGCGCCGCGGGTCACCACCGTCAAGATCCCGGTGGACAAGATCGGCATGGTGATCGGCCCGAAGGGTCAGACCATCAACGCCATCCAGGACGAGACCGGCGCCGAGATCTCCATCGAGGACGACGGCACGATCTACGTCGGCGCGACCAACGGCCCGTCCGCCCAGGCCGCGGTGGAGCGGATCAACGCGATCGCCAACCCGACCCTGCCGAAGGTGGGCGACCGGTTCCTCGGCACGGTGGTGAAGACGGCCGCGTTCGGCGCGTTCGTCTCGCTGCTGCCGGGCCGCGACGGTCTGCTGCACATCTCCAAGGTCGGCGACGGCAAGCGGGTCGAGAAGGTGGAGGACTTCCTCAACGTGGGTGACCGCGTCGAGGTGGAGATCGCCGACATCGACCAGCGGGGCAAGATCTACCTGGACAAGGTCCGTCCGGAGGGCGCCGAGGCGCCGGCCGCCGAGGAGGGCGCCGCCGAGCGTCCGGCCGGCCGGGACCGGGGCGACCGGGGCCCGCGCGACCGTGGTGACCGGGAGCGCGGCGGCAGCCGGGGCCCGGAGCGCGGCGACCGTGGCCAGGGCGGCGGCGAGGGTGGCGAGGGCGGCGAGCGTCCGCGCCGCCGGACCCGGCACAGCTGATCCGTCCCCGCACCACAGCACCATCACCACCCCTCGTCGATCTGGGAGCAACACGTGAGTCGGGCCGTTCGTGCGCCGTTTCCGCCGGATCGACGGGGGGTGGTGTCGTTCCCCGGAGGAGCGACCCACGCCGGTTCCGCCGCCCGGGCCGCCGAGATCGGCGGCCGGGCCGGGCGTGCGGTGACCCGCACCATCGCCGAGGACCCGCTGGGCGGCACGGTACGCCGTACCGTGCTCCCCAGCGGTCTGCGCGTCCTCACCGAAGCCATCCCGACGATGCGCAGCGTGTCGTTCGGGATCTGGGTGGCGGTGGGCTCCCGCGACGAGACCGGCACCCAGTCGGGCGCCGCGCACTTCCTGGAGCACCTGCTCTTCAAGGGCACCCGCAAGCGCAGCGCGTTGGAGATCTCCTCGGCGATCGAGGCGGTGGGCGGCGAGACGAACGCCTTCACCACCAAGGAGTACACCTGCTACTACGCCCGCGTGCTGGACGAGGACCTGCCGCTGGCGATCGACGTGATGTGCGATCTGGTCGCCGACTCCGTCCTGGAACCGGCGGACGTGGAGACCGAGCGGGGCGTGATCCTCGAGGAGATCGCCATGCACGACGACGAGCCCGGTGACGAGGTGCACGACCTCTTCTCCCGGGCCGTCTACGGCGACCACCCGCTGGGCCGGCTGATCTCCGGCACCGAGGAGACGGTCACGCCGATGAGCCGTCGGCAGATCCAGAGCTTCTACCGCCGGCGCTACACGGCCCCGCAGATCGTCGTGGCGGCGGCCGGCAACCTGGACCACGCGGCCGTGGTGAAGCTGGTCCGGCAGGCGCTGCGCGGCAGCCCGCTGGACACCGAGAAGGCCGAGCCGGCGCCGCCGCGCGCGGCCACTCCGGCCGTACGCACCCGACCCGCCACCACCATGGTCGAGTCGAAGGAGACCGAGCAGGCGCACCTGATCCTCGGCTGCCCCGGCATCGACCGCACCGACGAGCGTCGCTTCGCGCTCGGCGTGCTCAACAACGTGCTGGGCGGCGGGATGTCCAGCCGCCTGTTCCAGGAGATCCGGGAGCAGCGCGGCCTGGCCTACTCGGTCTACTCCTACGCCAGCCAGTACGCCGACACCGGCATCTTCGCGGTCTACGCCGGTTGCGCACCGGGCAAGGTGGACGAGGTGCTCGACCTGACCCGTGCCGAGCTGGCGCGGGTCGCCGCGGGTGGGCTGACCGAGGCCGAGGTGGCCCGGGGCAAGGGCATGTCCAAGGGTTCGTTCGTGCTGGGCCTGGAGGACACCGGCTCGCGGATGAGTCGGCTGGCCAAGGGCGAGCTGCTCTACGGCGACCTGATGCCGGTGGACGACCTGCTCGCCCGGGTGGACGCGGTGACCGTCGACGACGTCAACGCCCTCGCCGCCGAGCTGCTGGGCCGGGAGATGTCGCTGGCCGTGGTCGGCCCGTTCAACCCGACCGACTTCCCCACCCGCTGACCGCCCGCCGGCTTCCGGGTGGCGGGGGTTCGGCCCTCGGGGGTGGGATAGGTTGTGGGCCGTGACTGACGAGCAGGTGAGTAGCCCCGCCGAGCCGTTGCGGGTCGGTGTCCTGGGTGCCCGGGGCCGGATGGGTGCCGAGGTGTGCAAGGCCGTCGACGCGGCGTCCGATCTGGAGCTGGTCGCGACGGTTGACCAGGGCGACGACCTGACGGCGGTCTCCGACGCGGGCGCCCAGGTGGTCGTCGACTTCACCACCCCGGACGTCGTCATGGGCAACCTCCAGTGGTGCGTCGAGCGGGGCATCCACGCGGTGGTCGGCACCACCGGCTTCACCGAGCAGCGGCTGGAGCAGGTGCGCGGCTGGCTGGCCGCGAAGCCGGGCGTCGGCGCGGTGATCGCCCCGAACTTCGGCATCGGCGCGGTCCTGATGATGCAGTTCGCCGCGCGCGCGGCCCGGCACTTCGAGTCGGTCGAGATCATCGAGCAGCACCATCCGCGCAAGCTGGACGCACCCAGCGGCACGGCGACCCACACCGCGAGGCAGATCGCCCGGGCCCGCGCCGAGGCCGGTCTCGGCCCGGTGCCGGACGCGACGAAGGACGAGGTGGCGGGCGCCCGGGGCGCCGACATCGACGGCGTACGCGTGCACGCCGTACGCGCGACCGGCCTGGTCGCGCACCAGGAGGTGCTGTTCGGCACCACCGGTGAGACGCTGACCATCCGGCACGACTCGTACGACCGGGTCTCGTTCATGCCCGGGGTGCTGCTGGCCGTGCGCGCGGTGCCCGACCGGCCCGGTCTCACGCTGGGCCTGGACCCGCTGCTCGGTTAGGAATCGGCTCGCGTCGCCTGGCGGGCATCTCTAGGCTGCCCCGATGATCGACGCCGCACACCACGACCGGGCCGGGCGCCGGGTCACCCTCCGCCCGGTCGACGACGACAACTGGCGGGCGGTGGCCGACGTCGCGCCCCGGGACGACCAGCGTGCCTGGGTGGCCGCGCTGGCGGCCCGCTACCTGCTGCTGACCAGTCGTGAGGACGTGTGGACGTCGCTCGCGGTGTACGCCGACGAGACGGTCGTCGGGCACGTCATGTGGGGCGTGGACGACGACGGGTCGCACTGGATCGGCGGCATGGTGATCGACGCCGCGGAGCAGGGGCGGGGGATCGGCGCGGCGACGGTGTCGACGCTGGCCGGTTGGCTGGCCGCGCGGGAGGGGAATCCGCCGGTGCGGCTGTCGTACCACCCGGAGAACGCGGCGGCCGCCGCCCTCTACATGGCCCTGGGCTTCCACCCCACCGGCGAGGTCGACGACGACGAGGTCATCGCCGAGCTGACCACCCCGCCGCCCCCACCTCCGACCCAGCCCCGGTGATCATGAAGTTGTTGCCGCGACACGCCGAGGCGGTCGGGCGACAACTTCATGATCAACCGAGGGGTCGGGCGGTCAGGGCCGCGCGGGGGTCGCGGACGGAGCTGGGCGTTGGGTGGGGATCTGGGCGGTGGTCACGGTCAGGTCGGCCGGGAGGTTCGTGATCGTCGGGTGACCGGTGCGGTCGACCGCCACGCCGACCGGGGCGCCGGCGACCGTCAGGCGGTCGACCGCCACCGCGCCCAGCTCGGGACCGGCCAGCGGCGCCAGCCGCACCGTGCCGCCCGGCACGTCCGGGTAGACGCCGGTGGCCGCCTGGAGCAGCAGCACCGCCCCGGCCGCGGCCCACGCCTGCGGCCGGCACGCCGCCGGGTAGGGCACCGGACGGCCGAGGGACCGGTCGTCCCCGCCGTACAGCTCGGGCAGGCGGTAGTCGAACGCCTCGGCCGCGCCGAGCAGACCGTCGGCCAGGCCGAGCGCCGCGTCGCGGAACCCGGCCCGGGCCAGGCCGGCGAGGACGATCGCGGTGTCGTGCGCCCAGACCGAACCGCAGTGGTACGACAGCGGGCTGAACCCGGCGTCGTCGGTGGACATGGTGCGCAGCCCGAACCCGCCGGCCAGCGCCTCGGTGCCGAGCAGCCGCGCCACCTGCGCCTCCTCCTCGCCGGACAGCAGACCGGTGCCGAGCAGGTGACCGATGTTGCTGGTCAGTGAGTCGACCGGGCGCTTGTCCCGGTCCAGGGCCAGCGCCGGCTGGGGGCCGTGGGGCCCGTCCACCCAGAACGCGGAGCGGAACCGGCGGGCGAGCCGGTCGGCGTACTCGCGCCAGCGGTCGGCGCCGGGACGGCCGAACGCGTCCAGCAGGGCGGCGGCGTTCACCGCTGCCTCGTGGGCGTAGCCCTGCACCTCGGCCAGGACGATCGGCGGCGCGGCCAGGCTGCCGTCGCGGAAGCGGACGGCGTCGCCGGAGTCCTTCCAGCCCTGGTTGGCCAGGCCGTGCCCGGTGGTGTCGACGTACTCGACCAGGCCGTCACCGTCGGCGTCGGCGTGGTCGGCGAGCCAGCCGAGCGCGGCGTCCAGGTGGGGCAGGAGCGGCGCGACCTGGTCGGCGGGCAGCCCCCACCGCCACGCGTCGTGCAGCAGGTTGACCCAGAGCATGGTGGCGTCGACGGTGCCGTAGTAGGCCGGCGGCAGCCGCAGCCCGTTGTCGGGCAGCGCGAACTCGTCGCGCCGCAGCTCGTGGAGGATCTTGCCGGGTGCCTCGCCGGTGGCGGGGTCGACCCGGGTGCCCTGGCGGCGGGCCAGCACGCGCAGGGTGCCGGCGGCCAGGTCGGTGCCGAGTGGCAGCAGCATCCGGGCGGCCCAGAGGCTGTCCCGCCCGAAAAGGGTGAGGAACCACGGCACTCCGGCGGCGAGGAAGACATCCTGCGGCGCGCTGGGCTCGGCCAGCCGCAGCCCGCGCAGGTCGTCGAGGCTGCGGTCGAGCAGCCGCACCAGCCGCCGGTCGTCGGCCCGCAGCTCGGGACGTGACCAGGTCGGCTCGCCGGGCGGGCAGACCACCACGGCGCGCGGGTCCTCGACGGCGAGCCGCCAGCGCAGCACGGTCGACGCGCGGGGCGGCAGCTCGACCGGCCAGGTCAGCCGGGGGGTGGCGGCCCGGTCGCCGTCGGCCACGACCTCGGCGTCGGCGCCGGACACGGTCACGGTGATGCCGTCGGCGGCCCAGGTGAGCTGACCGGGCTGGCCGGCCTTGGCGGCCAGCGGCTCGGCGACGCCGCCGGACTTGACCACCTCGATCGGGGCCAGGTCGCAGGCCAGCTCGACGCTCACGGTCGCCCGGACCGGCACCGAGGCGGTGGAGACGATCCGGATCTCCTCGGTGAGCCCGCCGGGAACGAGGCGGCGTCGGCGGTCGACGCGGACGGTCGGGTCGGGTGTGGGGTCGCCGAGCCAGCGGGTGAGGCCGACGAAGCGCACGCCGTGCGCGCCGTCGGGGCCGTGGCTGAGCCCTTCCGGCTCGCGGTCGTCGACGCGCAGCACGGCGCGGGAGAGCACCCGGGCGTCGGCGTGGAAGACGCCCTGCACGCCGGCCGGTCGGATCTGCCCGGTCGCGTCCCCCAGTGCGCTGGTGGGGGCGAGGACTGCCCCCACCAGCTCGTGCAGCAGGGGTTGCAGCAGGCGTTCGGTCACGGTGCGGCTCCAGATTCTGTCGGGGCGGGACGGATGTCTTGACAACTCGTCCCGGGCGGTGCAAAGTGCGAAACATTCCAGAAACTTGAACGATCTAATCCTGCCCTATCCAAATTGGATCGTTCAAGATGGCGAGAGGGATTTTGTGGCGGAAAAGGTGACCATAGCGACGGTGGCCCGGCAGGCCCGCGTCAGCCGCCAGACCGTGTCCAACGTCCTCAACGCCCCGCACATCGTCCGGGAGGAGACCCGGCAGCGGGTCCAGGAGGCGATCGACAGTCTCGGCTACCGGGTGAGCCAGGCCGCGCGCCAGATGCGTACCGGCCGTTCCCGCCTGATCGCCGTCCGTATCGAGCCGACTCGGGACGGCATCAACGGGTCGGTGCTCGACCGCTTCCTGCACGGCCTCACCGAGACCGCAGAGACGGCCGGTTACCGCACCATGCTCTACACGGCCGGCGACGACGAGAGCGAGATCGCCGCGTACGACGACCTGCTCACCGCGTACGACCTGGACGGTTTCGTGCTGACCGGCACCGACCACGGCGACCCGCGTACGGCCTGGCTGGCCGAACGCGGCGTGGCGTTCGTGACGTTCGGCCGGCCGTGGGACGACCTGACCGCCCACCCCTGGGTGGACGTCGACGGCGCCGCCGGCACGGCGCTGGCCACCGCCCACCTGCTGGCCCACGGCCACCGACGGATCGGCTTCCTCGGCTGGCCACCCGGCTCCGGTGTCGGTGACGACCGGCGCTCCGGCTGGCGGGAGACGCTCCGCGCCGCCGGCGCCGACCCGACCGGGCTGGACCGCGCGACCGAGGACGGCATCGCCGAGGGGGAGCGCCTCATGCGCGACCTGCTCGTCGTCGCCGACCCGCCGACCGCCGTGGTCTGTGCCAGTGACTCGCTCGCCTTCGGCGCGCTCCAGGCCGTCCGGGCGGCCGACTCCGCCGTCGCGCTGATCGGCTTCGACGACACCCCGGTCGCCGCCGCGGTCGGGCTGACCAGCGTCAGCCAGCCTCTCGCCGAGGCCGCCGCCCGCTGCGTGGACCTGCTCACCGCGGTCCTCGACGGCGACCACCAGACTCCCGACCCCGTGCTGCTCCAGCCCTCGCTGGTGCTCCGGCACACCGCGTGATCCCTTTCCCACCCCCACAGGAGAATCCGATGGCACCTCGAAACCTCACCCGGGCGGCGGTGGCCGGCCTCGCCGCCGTCGCCCTGCTCGGCTCCGCCGCCTGCGGCAGCGGCTTCGACGACAACTCGGGCGACGCCGCCCAGTCCAGCGGGCCGGCCAACCTGCAGATCCTGATCGGCTCCTCCGGTGCGGCCGAGACCAAGGCGGTGCAGGACGCGGCGGCGAAGTGGGCCGGCTCCTCGGGCAACACCGCCACCGTCACTCCGGCCCAGGACCTCACCCAGCAGCTCGGCCAGGCGCTTGCCGGCGGCACCCCGCCGGACGTCTTCTACGTCGACGCGACCCGGTTCGCCGACTATGCGGCCGTGGGCGCGCTCGAACCGTACGGGGACAAGATCAGCAACACCGGCGACTTCTACGAGAGCCTGCGCACCACGTTCACCTACGACGGCAAGCTCTACTGCGCGCCGAAGGACTTCTCGACCCTGGCCCTCGAGATCAACACGGACCTGTGGGCGAAGGCGGGCCTGACCGACGCCGACGTGCCGACCACCTGGGACCAGCTCACCGCCACCGCGCGGAAGATCAAGGCGAAGGGCCAGATCGCGCTGGCCCTCGGCGACACCCGCGACCGGATCGGTGCCTTCCTGGTGCAGAACGGCGGCTGGCTGGTGAGCAAGGACGGCAAGCAGGCCACCGCCGACACGGCGGAGAACGTCGCCGCCCTCCAGTACGTGAAGACGCTCCTCACCGAGGGCCTGGCCAAGTACCCGAAGCAGCTCGACGCCGGCTGGTCCGGTGAGGCGTTCGGCAAGGGCAAGGCCGTCATGACGATCGAGGGCAACTGGATCAAGGGCGCCCTGCAGAACGACTTCCCGAACGTGAAGTACAAGGTCGTCCCGCTGCCGTCCGGCCCGAAGGGGCAGGGCACCCTGTCCTTCACCCAGTGCTGGGGCATCGCGGCGAAGTCGAAGTACAAGGAGCAGGCGATCAAGTTCGTCGAGGCGATGACCAGCGGCGAGCAGCAGATGGCCTTCGCCACCGCGTTCGGCGTCATGCCGTCCCGTCAGTCGGTGCGGGACCAGTACAGCTCCGCCTTCCCGGCGGACAAGCCCTTCATCGACGGCGTCACGTACGCGCAGGGCCCGGTGAACGCGCCGAAGATGGACAGCGTGCTGCGTGACCTGGAGGCCAGCCTGCAGAGCCTGGCCACCGGCGACCCGAAGACGATCCTGGCGAACTTCGACAAGAACGCCAAGGCGGCGCTCGGCGGCAGCTGACGGCACCGCGGGGGCCCCTCCGGACCGGAGGGCCCCCGCCCCGTCATCCCGAGAGAGGGAAGGGAGTGAGATGGCGACCGAGGTCGTGACGGCGCCGGCCACCGCGCGCGGCGACGCGCCCCGGCGACGCGGACGCGGCACCCGCGGCAACGAGAACCTGGCCGGCTGGCTCTTCGTGGCGCCGGTGATCGTCATCCTCGGGCTGTTCCTGCTGCTGCCGATCCTGATGGCGCTCTGGGTGAGCCTGACCGACTGGAACGGCCAGGGGAGCCCGTTCACCAGCAAGGTTCCGTTCGTCGGCGCCGACAACTACACGCGGTTGTTCACCGAGGACGGGCTGGACCGCCGCGACTTCATGACCAGCATCCGCAACAACATGTACTACGTGGCGATCGTGGTGCCGGCGCAGACCGTGCTCGCCCTCGGCCTCGCGCTCGTGGTCAACAACCGGATGCTCAAGGGGAAGAGCTTCTTCCGCAGCGCCTTCTACTTCCCCTCGGTCACCAGCTCCGTCGCGATCAGCGTCGTCTTCCTGTTCCTGTTCGCCAACTCCGGCGCGGTCAACGGCCTGCTCGGCATCTTCGGCGTACGGGGCCCGGAGTGGTTCGCCGACTCGCGTGGCGTCCTGCACCTGCTGCTCGGTGTGTTCGGGGTGGACAACCCGCCCGGCGCGCTGACCTCGGGCGGCCCGTTCGGGCTGACCTGGTGGGAGTGGCTCTCCGGCCCGAGCGTCGCGATGGTCTCGATCATCACGCTGGTGGTCTGGACGACCTCCGGCACCTTCATGTTGATGTTCCTGGCCGCGTTGCAGAACGTGCCGGCGGCGCTCGACGAGGCCAGCACCCTGGACGGGGCGAGCTGGTGGCAGCGCTTCCGCCACGTCACCCTCCCGATGATCAAGCCGACCACGTTCCTGGTGCTCACCCTCGGCCTGATCGGCTCCTGGCAGGTCTTCGACCAGGTGTACGTGATGAGCCAGGGTGACCCGGCCAAGACCACCCTCACCCCGGCCTACCTGTCGTACCGGACCGCGTTCCGTGACTTCGACTACGGCTCCGGCGCGGCCATCTCGTTCGTGCTGTTCCTGATCATCATCGTGCTCACCCTGATCCAGCGCCGGGTGATGGCCGACCGGGATCCGGTCGGCCGGCGGCGCGGCTGGTGGCGTCGACGCGTACCGGAGGGGTCGTGACATGGCCGTGCTGACCGACCGCCCGGCGGCCACCGCGGCGTCCGCGCGGCGCCGGGACCGCGGCGCCCGCACGCTCGTGTCCCGTTTCCTGGGGTACGCCACGCTGGTCTTCTTCGCCCTGGTCTTCCTCTACCCGTTCGTCATCCAGCTCGGCAACTCGCTCAAGACCGAGCCGGACGCGGCGGCGAACCCGCTCTCCCCGTTCCCGGACCCGCTGAGCCTGGCCGGCTTCGAGCGCATCTTCGCCGGGACGAACTTCCCGCTCTGGCTCGGCAACTCGCTGCTGGTCACTGTGCTGGTCACGGTCGGTCGGGTCTTCTTCGACTCGCTCGCCGGGTACGCGCTGGCCCGGCTGCGGTTCCGCGGTCGCTCCGGGTTGTTCGCCGCGGTGATCGCGGTGATGGCGGTCCCCGGGGTGGTGCTGCTCATCCCGAAGTTCCTGGTGCTCAACCAGCTCGGGATCTACAACAGCTACGCCGGTCTGATCGTGCCGCTGCTCGCCGACGCGGCGGGCGTGTTCATCATGAAGCAGTTCTTCGAGTCGATCCCGGTGAGCGTCGAGGAGGCGGCTCGGATCGACGGCGCGAGCATCTTCCGCACCTTCTGGTCGGTGGTGCTGCCGATGGCGAAGCCGGCGCTGATCACCCTGACCATCCTGTCGTTCCAGGGCTCCTGGAACGAGTTCCCGCACAGCCTCGTGTCGGTGCAGGACCCGGACCTCTTCACCCTGCCGCGCGGGCTGGCCGACCTGGTCAGCGGGTCGCTCGGCAAGGGCAGCGAGTACCCGCTGAAGCTCGGCGCGGCGCTGCTCGCCACGATCCCCGTGGCGATCATCTTCGTGATCTTCCAGCGCTACTTCGTCCGGGACGCCAACGACGGCGCGGACAAGGGCTGACCGGCCCCGCCCGGTCGGCGGTGCGGTCGGTGGTGGTCCCGGCGGAGCCGGGACCACCACCGATCAGTTCTCCGCGACCGGTTCGGTCGGGACCGCCACGTGCAGCCGCAGTTGCGGGACGAGCATGTCGTCCACGTCGAGTGCGCGGGCCGCGCCGTCCGGCTCCCAGCCGGTGCCGGTCAGGAACGACCGGGTCGCCTCGTCGCCGTCGAACGCCCACGCCACCGCTCGGCCGAAGCCGTCCTCCCGCCACAGGTCCACGCTCGCGGCGAGCAGCCGGCTGCCGTGCCCCCGCCGGCCCCAGCGCGGCTCCACCAGCAGATCGGTGACGGCCACGACGTCCGTCCCCAGCGCGTCGGCGGGCTCGCCGGGCGCGAGGGCCTCCGCATCGGCCGGGCCGGAGGCGGCGAATCCCACAAGATACGATTGCTCGGCCTGTTCGACGGCGACCAGCACGCGATGGGCGCCGGAGGGCGGCTCCTGCACCGCCGCGGCCCAGCGCCGCGCGAACCACGCCTCGTCCAGGTTGTCGAGGACGTGCCGGGGCAGGATCCGGCGGTACGCGACCCGCCAGGTCGCGAGCTGGATGCGTGCGATCTCGCCGGCGTCCTCGGGACGCGCCGGGCGGACGTACCCGAGAGCCATGGGACGTGAGCCTACGCAGGGCGAGGGAGGCGGCGGTGGCGCAGGGTGCCGGTAGGACGATCTGGCAGGCCGTCAGCGTGCTCCTGCTCGCCGTCGCGGTCGCCGCGTTCCTCGCCGTCGCCGCCGTGCGGCACGGCTTCTTCGACCTCCAGGTGTACTACGGCGCCCTGAACTTCTGGGTGCACGGTGGCGGGGAGATCTACGACTACCTGCGCCCGCTCACCCAGTACGGCTTCACCTATCCGCCGTTCGCCGCGCTCGTGATGCTGCCGATGGCGTACGTGCCGTGGCTGGGCGCGATCGCGATCAGTGTCACGGCCACCGTTGTGGTGACCGCGCTGCTCTTCTGGTGGCTGGTCGACCCGATCGCGCGGCGGGCCGGCTGGACCCGCTGGTACGCCCTCGCCGTGGCGCTCTGCCTGGCCGCCGCCTTCGAGCCGATGCGCGAGACGGTCAACTTCGGCCAGGTCAACATGCTGCTGCTCTTCCTGGTCGCGGTCGACCTGCTCCGGCTGCTGCCGGCGGGCAACCGCTGGGCCGGGGTCGGTATCGGGCTGGCCACGGCGATCAAGCTGACCCCGGGCATCTTCGTCGTCTACCTGCTGGTCACCCGGCGCTGGCGGGCGGCGTTCACCGCGACGGCGACCGCGGCGGGCGCCTCACTGCTCGCCGCGGCCCTCTTCCCGAACGCGTCCCGCGAGTTCTGGACTGAGGCGCTGTGGAACACCGGCCGGGTGGGGGAGTTGGCCTTCGTCTCCAACCAGTCGCTGCGCGGCGTCGTCGCCCGGCTAGACCCGCAGCACCCCAGCACCGTCGCCTGGCTGGTCCTGGTGCTCGGCACGCTGGCCCTGTGGGCCTGGCGGTCCCGCGCCGCCGCCGCGGCCGGCGACGAGGCGACCGGCCTCGCGCTCACCGGCGTGGTGATGTGCCTGGTCAGCCCGGTCACCTGGGTGCACCACCTGGTCTGGCTGCTTCCGGCGCTGATCCTGCTGGTCGACAACGCCATGGCGGCGCCCGGCGGCAGCCGCCGGCGCCGTCTCCTGCTGGTCGCCGCCCTCGTCGGGTACGCGCTGCTGAGCAGCCGCATCGTCTGGTCCTGGGAGCGGGACTTCACCGGCGTCGACGGCTTCCTGGGCAGCAACACCTACGTCTGGATCAGCCTCGCGCTGCTCGCGTTCCTGCCGGTGCGCCGGCCGGTGGAGCCGGGCGGGTCACCCGTCGAGGCGGCCGGTGTAGCGCAGCTCGACCAGGTCGACGGGGGGACGACCGCCGGAGAGCGGCACCGGATAGGTGGACCGTTCACCGTCCGGTGACAGTCCGGCCCGCTCACAGAACCGGCGGGCCCGCCGGTTTCCCGCCAGCACCCACGCCCGGTACGCCGACCAGCCGCGCGTAGCCAGCCCGGTCCGGGCGGCGGCCAGCAGCGTACGGGCGGTGCCGTCGCCCCAGTGGTCGGGCTCGACGAAGAGGGCGAGCACCTCGCCCCACGTCGGGTCGAGGTCCGCGCGGTCCTGCTCGACGCGGTACGGCCCGAACGAGGTGAACCCGACGACCCGTCCGTCGGCCGCCTCGGCGAGCAGGGTCGTGAACGGGTGCTCGGGGTCGGCGGTGCCGACGTCGCGCCGGCGCTGGGCCCAGGCCGCCACGTTGAGCCGCCGCAGCACCTCGTCGGGCATGATGCCGGCGTAGCCGATCTGCCAGCCGTGGACGTGCACCCGCGCGACCGCTTCGGCGTCGTCCGGCTCCTCGGGGCGGATGGTGAGCATTGCACCGTTCTATGCCCCATCGGCCGGCAAATCCAGCATCCCGGAGTGGCGTCGTACGCATGACGTAGGGTCGCCGACGATGACCGCACCGGAATCGCTCTCCCTCGCCCAGGCCCGCCGGGTGGCGCTGGCCGCCCAGGGCTTCGCCGACCCGGCGCCCGGCGGCGTGCCGACCCGCCGGCACCTCCGTCGGGTGCTCGACCGGGTCGGCCTCATCCAGATGGACTCGGTCAACGTCCTCCAGCGGGCCCACTACCTGCCGCTCTACAGCCGGCTCGGGCCCTACCCGACGGCGCTGCTCGACACGGCCGCCTACCGCCGGCCGAGGGAGCTGTTCGAATACTGGGGGCACGAGGCCTCCCTGGTCCCGGTCGGCCTGCACGCCGCGCTGCGGTGGCGGATGGCACGGGCGCACAGCGAGTCGTGGGGCGGCATGCGGCGGATCGCCCAGGAGCAGCCCGAGCTGGTGGCCTGGGTCCGCGACGAGGTGGCCGCGCGAGGCCCGCTGACCGCGGCGGAGATCGAGCACGACGCGCCCCGGGAGACCGGCAACTGGGGGTGGAACTGGTCGTCGGTGAAGCGGGCCCTGGAATACCTGTTCTGGGCCGGCGAGGTGAGCGCCGCCGAGCGCACCACCTCCTTCGCCCGCCGTTACGACCTGCCCGAGCGGGTGCTCCCCGCCGCCGCGCTCGACGCGCCGACGCCGACCGACGCCGAGGCCCACCGCACCCTGGTGGCGATCGCCGCCCGGTCGCTCGGGGTGGCCGCCGAGCCGGAGCTGCGCGACTACTTCCGCCTCCCGGTGGCCGGAGCCCGGCAGGCGATCGCCGAGCTGGCCGAGGCCGGTGAGCTGCTGCCGGTCACCGTGGCGGGCTGGCGGCAGCCGGCCTGGCTGCACGCCGAGGCCCGACTGCCCCGGTGGGTGCGCGGCAACACCCTGGTCAGCCCGTTCGACCCGCTGGTCTGGGAACGCAACCGCACCGAGCGGCTCTTCGACTTCACCTACCGCATCGAGATCTACGTCCCGGCGCCCCAGCGTGTCCACGGTTACTACGTGCTGCCGTTCCTTCAGGGTGAACGGTTCACCGCGCGGGTCGACCTGAAGGCCGACCGGAAGGCCGGGACGCTGCTGGTGCCGGCCGCGTGGGTCGAGCCCGGCGCCGAGCCCGGCGAGACCGCGATCGCGCTCGCCGCCGAGCTCTACCGGCTCGCCGGCTGGCTCGGCCTCGACTCGGTCGCGCCGCCCGCCGCCGGCGACCTGGCCGGCCCGCTCGCCGCCGCCCTGGTGGGCGTCGCCGGTGTACGGTGAGCGCGTGACGAGCGTTGACGGACCGGCCACGCCGCCACCCGGCGCGCCGGAAGCCCCACCCGCCGCGTCTCCGGTCGGCGCGGTCCCGCCTCCGGGTTGGTCGGCCGACGGCACGCCGCCTCCGGGCTGGCCCGTCGACGGCACGCCGCACCCGGGTTGGCCGGCCGGGGCGCCGCCGGTCTATCCG
This sequence comes from Micromonospora krabiensis, assembly GCF_900091425.1. Classification (GTDB taxonomy): domain Bacteria; phylum Actinomycetota; class Actinomycetes; order Mycobacteriales; family Micromonosporaceae; genus Micromonospora; species Micromonospora krabiensis. The sequence continues at coordinate 3,102,317 of NZ_LT598496.1, read as the reverse complement.
ACTCCCGAGCCCGACCGGCTCACGCGGTTCGTGGTCCGGCTCTACGACCGTTCGCCCCGCTGGGCCGTTCCGCTGGCGGCGGTCGGCTGCGTCGCGGCCGGCATCGGCTACGCGCTGATCAGCGACCCGACCCGCTCGGACCCGGACGCCGCGCCCACCTGCCTGCTGAAGCTCACCACCGGGCTGGACTGCCCGGGCTGCGGCGGCACCCGTGCGCTCTGGTACGTGCTGCACGGCGACCTCCCGGCCGCCGCCCGCCACCACTTCCTCTTCGTCTTCGTGCTGCCCTTCCTGGCCTACCTCTTCGTGGCCTGGGCCGGTCGGCAGGCGTTCGGCTGGCGGCTGCCGGAGCTGCGGATCAGCAGCAAGGTCATCGGCGGCTTCCTGGCCGTGTGGCTGGCCTTCTCGGTGCTGCGCAACCTCCCCTGGGCGCCCTTCACCTCCCTGTACGTCTGACCTGCCCGGCTGACCGCGCCCCTGCGGCCCGAAACGGTCGCCGGCCAGTGACGCCTCTTCGCGTCCTTTGGAGTTGAGTCGTCCCGGACATCACGGCCCGCGACGTCTCCGGCTCCGCCTACGTGTCGTGCCCCGCGCACGTGTCGTGCCCCGTGCACCTGTCGTGCCCGCCCACGTGCCGTGCTCCGCCCACGCGCGCGTCCTCGCCGCCACGGGCCGGCCGGCGACCCCGCCGGACGGGAGGTCGGCGCCGGTCGGGTGCGCCCTGGAGATCAAGGACACGTGGCCTCGGGGCTAGTTGGGCCCCGGGCCGCAGGGCACTACAGTCCCAGGCATGCCGGAGATGGTGCAGCCCCAGGTGAAGTTGATCGCGTGGACCCGCTTCGAGGCGCCGGACGACGTGCCCTGGTCCACCGACGCCGAGGGGGGCCAGGCGCTCGCGGAGTTCGCCGGCCGCGCCTGCTACCAGTCCTGGCGCAAGCCCAACCCGGCGACCGCCACCAACGCCGGTTACCTCGCTCACATTCTCGAGGTCGGCCACCTCTCGGTGCTGGAGCACGGCTCCGTGACCTTCTACTTCACCGGGGTCTCCCGCTCCTTCACGCACGAGCTGATCCGGCACCGGCACTTCTCGTACTCCCAGCTGTCCCAGCGGTACGTCCCGGAGCGGGACGCCGCCATGGTCGAGCCCGCGGTGATCGCCGAAGACCCGGAGCTGCACAAGAAGTTCGTGGCGGCCGCCGAGGCGAGCGTCCGGGCCTACACGGAGCTGCTGGAGGGCCTGGAGCAGCGCTTCGCCGACGTGGAGAACGCCACGCTGCGGCGCAAGCAGGCCCGGCAGGCGGCCCGCGCGGTCCTGCCCAACGCCACCGAGACGCGGATCGTGGTCAGCGGCAACTACCGGGCGTGGCGGCACTTCATCGCGATGCGGGCCACCGAGCACGCCGACGTGGAGATCCGGGAGCTGGCCGTCGAGTGCCTGCGCCAGCTGCAGAAGGTGGCGCCGAACGTCTTCGCCGACTTCGTGATCTCCACCCTGCCCGACGGCACCGAGGTGGCGACGAGCCCGCTCGCCGAGGTCTCCTGAGCCCTTCCCCGGCGGGCCGTCCGTGGTCGTCCGCTAGGTTGGATGCATGACGCACGACCACCCTGACACCCCCGCCCGGGCGGTGTCCCGTCCCTTCGGGCGAGTGCTCACCGCCATGGTGACCCCGTTCACCGCCGACGGGTCGCTCGACCTCGACGGCGCCGCCCGGCTGGCCAACCACCTGGTCGACGAGCAGGGCAACGACGCGCTGGTGGTCAACGGCACCACCGGCGAGTCGCCGACCACCACCGACACGGAGAAGGAACGCCTCATCCGGGCCGTGGTGGAGGCGGTCGGTGACCGGGCGAAGGTCGTCGCCGGGGTCGGCACCAACGACACCCGGCACACCATCGAGCTCGCCGCCGCCGCCGAGAAGGCGGGCGCCCACGGGCTGCTGGTGGTCACGCCGTACTACAACAAGCCGCCGCAGAGCGGGCTGCTGCGCCACTTCACCGCGGTGGCCGACGCCACCGGCCTGCCGGTGATGCTCTACGACATCCCGCACCGCGCCGGCGTGCCGATCGCCACCGAGACGCTGGTGCGCCTCGCCGAGCACCCCCGGATCGTCGCGGTGAAGGACGCCAAGGGCGACCTCACCGCCACCAGCTGGGTGACCAGCCGGACGAGCCTGGCCTTCTACAGCGGTGAGGACTCGCTGACCCTGCCGGCGCTGGCCGTCGGCACCGTCGGTGTGGTGGGCACGTCCACCCACTTCACGGGTGCGCTGACCAAGCAGATGATCGAGGCGTACGACGCGGGGGACAACGCGACCGCGCTCGCCCTGCACCGGCGGCTGCTGCCCCTCTACACCGGCATCTTCCGTACCCAGGGCGTCATCCTGGTGAAGGCGGGCCTGACGGCCGCGGGCCTGCCCGCCGGCCCGGTCCGGCCTCCGCTGGTCGACGCCACCGACGACGAGATCGCCCAGCTGCGCGCCGACTGCGCGGCGGCGGACCTGGAGTTTCCTGCATGATCGAACGACACGACGGACGCCCGGAGACGGCGTCGCAGAATGAGGTGGACGCGTGACCGAGGCGCACATCGAGGCGGAACTCCCCCCACCGCTGCCGGAGGGCGGACTGCGGATCATTCCGCTCGGCGGGCTCGGCGCCATCGGTCGGAACATGACCGTCTTCGAGTACGACGGCAAGCTGCTGGTGGTCGACTGCGGCGTGCTGTTCCCCGACGTCGAGCAACCCGGCGTGGACCTGATCCTGCCCGACTTCGGGCCGATCCTGGACCGCCTCGACGACGTGCAGGCGATCGTGCTCACCCACGGTCACGAGGACCACATCGGCGCGGTGCCGTACCTGCTCGCCCACAAGCCGGACATTCCGCTGGTCGGCTCGCAGTTCACCCTCGCCCTGGTGGAGGCCAAACTCGCCGAGCGGCGGATCCAGCCCTACACGCTGACCGTCCGGGAGGGCGGCCGGGAGCGGCTCGGCCCGTTCGAGTGCGAGTTCTTCGCGGTCAACCACTCGATCCCGGACGCGCTCGCGGTGGCCGTGCGGACCCCGGCCGGCCTGGTCCTGCACACCGGTGACTTCAAGATGGACCAGCTGCCGCTGGACGGTCGGATCACCGACCTCGCGGGGTTCGCCCGGCTCGGCGCCGAGGGCGTCGACCTGCTGCTGTCCGACTCGACCAACGCCGAGATCCCCGGCTTCGTCACCCCCGAGCGGGAGATCGGCCCGGTCCTCGACTCGATCTTCGCCAAGGCGCGCGGGCGGATCATCGTCGCCTCGTTCGCCTCGCACGTGCACCGGGTGCAGCAGGTCTTCGACTCGGCGGCCGAGCACGGCCGTAAGGTCGCCCTGATCGGCCGGTCCATGGTGCGCAACATGGGCATCGCCCGGGACCTGGGTCTGCTCAACATCCCGCCCGGCCTCGTCGTCGGGCTGGAAGAGGCGACCACGATGCCGCCCGAGCAGATCGTGCTGATGTCCACCGGTTCGCAGGGCGAGCCGATGAGCGCGCTGGGCCGGATGGCCAGCGGCGACCACCGGCACATCACCATCGCCCCCGGCGACACCGTGGTGCTCGCCTCGTCGCTGGTGCCCGGCAACGAGACCTCCGTCTACCGGGTGATCAACCGGTTGGCCCGGGCCGGCGCCGTGGTGGTGCACAAGGACGTGGCCAAGGTCCACGTCTCCGGCCACGCCCCGGCCGGCGAGCTGCTCTACCTGCTCAACGTGGTGCGGCCCAGCAACCTCATGCCGGTGCACGGCGAGTGGCGCCACCTGCGCGCGCACGCCCGGCTCGGCGTCGAGTCCGGCGTCGCGCCTGACCGGGTGGTGCTCTGCGAGGACGGCGACGTCGTCGACCTGGTCGAGGGCCGCGCCAGCCTGGTCGGGCACGTCCGCAGCCGGTACGTCTACGTCGACGGCCTCGCCGTCGGTGACGTCAGCGAATCGCTGCTGACCGAGCGCCGCATCCTCGGCGACGGCGGTTTCATCGCCGCGACGGTCGTGGTCGACTCGGTCACCGGCAAGGTGGTCGGCGGGCCGACCGTCTCCGCGAAGGGCTTCTCCGAGGACCCGGAGGCGTTCAACCCGGTGGTCCCGCTGGTCACCGAGGCGCTCAACCGGGCCGCCGCGGACGGGATCACGGACCCGCACCAGCTCCAGCAGATCGTCCGCCGGACGGTGGGTCGTTGGGTCAACGACGCCTACCGGCGACGGCCGATGATCGTCCCCACCGTGGTGGAGGTCTGATCAGGGCAGGGCGGCCACCGCGTCGGCGTACGCGACACCGGTCGTCACGGCCGCGTCGAGCAGCACCGCCAACTGCGCCGGCGCCACGCCGTGCGCCAGGTCGGTGCTGAGGTCGCCGGCCAGGACCAGCTCGTCGCCCAGGTCGTGCACGTACGCCTTCGGCAGCAGTCGGTCGTGGTTCCAGGCGTTGCAGAACGCGTAGGCCTCGGCCCGTCGGCCGGCCGGCAGCCGGCGGGTGGCCAGTGCGCGGGCGTGCAGGATCTCGCCGCGCTCGCCGATCGGCCGGAACTGGATGACCGCGGCGCCCCACCGCCCGACCACCGTCCCGTCGGCGTCCACGGCGTACCGGTCGCCGCGCCGGTCCAGCCCGTCGGTGATCATCGACAGGGTCAGCGGCGCGGGCTCCATCTCGTCCGGCCCGGGGTCGTCCGCCGGTGCGCCACCGACCGTCGCGGCGTCGTCGTCGGCGGGTAGCGGCACCGGGGTGCCCACCGGCCGCTCGGCCAGCCAGGCGGCCATCCGGCCGGTCTGGTGCCCGGTGCCGTTGCGGGCGTCGAAGCTGCCGGCCAGCTCCGTGGCGACGCCGAGCAGGACGGCGCCGAGCGTCCCGACGTCGAGGTCGGCCGCCGGCCGGTCGCCGAAGGCCGGCCGGCGCAGCGTACGCCCGCCCAACCCGGCCTCGGCGGCGAGCGTGCAGACCAGCGCGCCGGCGGCGGCGAACTCCATGGCGGTGAGGTCGTCGTGGGGACGGTCCAGCCGCGGCAGGTGCTCGGCGAGGATGTCCAGGCCCCGGCCAGGGTGCCCGCCGAGCGCGCAGAACCGCAGGTGCGTGGCGAGATACGGGAAGGCGCCACGTTCCGCACGGTGCCGCCGGTACGCGCGGACGTGCGCCACGGCGGCCCGCTCCGGCTCGCCGGTCCGCAGCCAGGGCAGCAGCGCCGCGGTCAGCGCCCGATCCGGCTGGTCGGTGCACTCCACCGCCCCGTCGAGCGCGGCGCGCAGCTCGGTCAGCGCCGCCGGCCACTCGCCCCAACCGGCGAGCAGCTCCGCCCGGCGGGCGGGTGCGCAGCCGGGGCACCCGCTCACCGGGCCGGGATCGGCGGTGCGCCAGCGGTCGTACCACTCGCGGGCGGTCGGCTCGTCGCCCAGGTGGTCGGCGAGCCGGCAGCGCAGCTCGGCGACGGCCTCGGCGGCGGCGCCGATCCGGCCGGCCAGGTCGTCCACGGACCGCACCTGGTCCAGCCCGACGCGTGGGGTGCCGAGCAGCGCCTCGACCGCGTACCGCTGGTGGCGCAGCAACAGGTCGACCTCGGTGGTGTCGAACAGCTCCGGGCGGCGGTCGAGGACGGCCAGGCAGCGGCGAACCGGCTCGACGAGCCGCCACCGCTCGCCGTGCAGCAGGGCCGTGTCGATCAGCGCGAGCCGGGCGTCCACCGCGGACCGGTCGTCGCCGCACGCGTCTGCCTGCGCGGCGATGCGCTCCAGCTCGACCAGCCGGGGCGGCCCGTCGGGCAGGTCGCGGGCCTCGGCCAGCGCGGCGAGCAGGTCGCGGTTGCGGCCGGTCGAGCCGCGCTGCCGGCCGACCGGGTCGGCGAGGTCGTCGACCGGGCCGCGCCGCCGCTCGGGCCCGGTCACGCCGGCACCGCGCCGGGCAGCCGGCCCACCTCGGCGGCGAGCTGGCAGCCGGTCGAGATCCCGCAGTCGAGGAGCTGGTCGAGCTGGTGCGGGGTGACGCCACGCTCCAGGTCGGTGATCACCTCGCCGTAGACGCGGGCCCACCCGTCGTCGTCGACGTGCACGAACGCCTTCGGCCAGAGCCGGTCGTGGTTCCACGAGTTGCAGAACGCGTAGAGCTCGGGGACCCGCTCGATGGGGAAGGTCGGCCCGACCATGGTGCGGACCTGGAGCAGCTCGCCGGCCTCGCCGAGGCGCAGGAACCAGATGAGGTTGTCGTCCCAACGGCCGAACAGGTCGCCGTCGGGGTCGGCGGTCACCGCGTACCCCCGGTTGCCCAGCACGGCGGCGATCAGCGCGCCGGTCAGCGGTCGCAGGCTCCGTGGGTGCCCGGCCAGGGGGTCGTCCGGACCGTCCTCGATTCCCGGCGACGCCATCGGGCATCCCTTCTGAGGCAGATATCACGGCATGCGGCGGAGTCCGTGCTGCGACGCGCGGACACGACCCGGAAAAGCGGCGATCTGCCGGGCCGCGCCGTTACGGTGATGCTATGGCGGGCCGTACCTCTCAGGCGAGCCGGCGACGCGGCGCGTCGCCGCGCGGTGCGACGAACAGCCGTGCCCGCCAGCCGGCGAAGAAGACCACGCGCGCGCCCGTGCGGCGCCGCACCCGCGCACCCCGTCCCGGTCCGGCCGTCTACGTCGGACGCGCCGTCGGCGCCGTGTGGATGGGCCTGGCGCACAGCGTCGGCTGGGCGTTCCGCGCGGCCGGGCGACAGGCGGCCTCGGCCCGGGACCTGGATCCGGAGCACCGCCGCGACGGCGCCGGCCTGCTGCTCTTCGGGCTGGCGCTGCTGAGCGCGGCCGGGATCTGGTTCTCCGCCGCCGGGCCCGTGGGGGCGCGGTTGGCCGACTCGGTCCGCCTGTTCCTCGGCGCGATCTCCGTCGTGGTGCCGGTGCTGCTGATGATCGGCGCGTGGCGGTTCATGCGGCAGCCCGCCGACCCGGAGCACCGGGGGCGCGGGCTGGTCGGTTGGGGCTCCATGCTCGTCGCCACCGCCGCGATGCTGCACATCGGCCAGCAGCCGGCCGACCCGGCCGCCCGCGACTTCGCCGGCGGTCTCGTCGGCGCCGGGGTCGGCAGCCTGCTGGAGCGGGCGGTCACCGCCTGGGTCGCCGTCCCGCTGCTCGTGCTCCTGCTCGTCTTCGGCCTGCTGGTGGTGACGGCCACTCCGATCAACAAGGTGCCGGAGCGGTTGGGCCTGCTGGCCGGCACGCTGGTCGCCCCGCCGTCCACGGAGGACGCCGAGCAGCCCGCCACCAAGCCGGCGCGCAAGCGGCCGGTGAAGCGGATCCCGCCGCCGCTGGACCCCGACGACCTCGACGACGACCTGGACGGGGCCGACCTCCAGGAGACCCTGCTCCTGCCCCGCAAGTCGCCGTCCAAGGTTCCGGCCAGCCGCCGACCGGTCGAGCCGCCGGAGCACTCGCCCGCGCCCACCCGCGCCGAGCAGCTCGCGCTGACCGGCCTGGCCGGTGACTACGCGCTGCCGCCGGCCAACATGCTGAGCAGCGGCGCGGCGCCGAAGACCCGCAGCAAGGCGAACGACGAGGTGATCGCCGCGCTCACCGGCGTCTTCGACCAGTTCGACGTGGACGCCGCCGTCACCGGGTTCACCCGGGGGCCGACGGTCACCCGCTACGAGGTCGAGCTGGGCCCGGGCGTCAAGGTCGAGCGGATCACCCAGCTCTCCCGCAACATCGCGTACGCCGTGAAGTCGCCGGACGTGCGGATCCTCAGCCCGATCCCGGGCAAGAGCGCGGTCGGTGTCGAGATCCCCAACACCGACCCGGAGAACGTGGCGCTCGGCGACGTGCTGCGTTCGCGGGTGGCGACCAGCGACCACCATCCGATGGTGGTGGCGCTGGGCAAGGACATCGAGGGCGGCTACGTGGTGGCCAACCTGGCCAAGATGCCGCACATCCTGATCGCGGGCGCGACCGGCGCGGGCAAGTCGTCCTGCCTCAACTCGCTGCTCGTGTCGATCCTCACCCGGGCCACCCCCGACGAGGTGCGGCTGCTGCTGATCGACCCGAAGCGCGTCGAGATGACCGGCTACGAGGGCATCCCGCACCTGGTCACCCCGATCGTGACCAACGCGAAGAAGGCGGCCGACTCGCTGGAGTGGGTCGTCCGCGAGATGGACATGCGCTACGACGACCTCGCCGCGAACGGGGTCCGGCACATCGACGACTTCAACCGGAAGGTCCGCAACGGCGAGATCAAGGCGCCGCCGGGCAGCGAGCGGGAGATGCGCCCGTACCCGTACCTGCTGGTGATCGTCGACGAGCTGGCCGACCTCATGATGGTCGCGCCGCGCGACGTGGAGGACTCGGTCGTCCGCATCACCCAGCTCGCCCGGGCCGCCGGCATCCACCTGGTGCTCGCCACCCAGCGCCCCTCGGTCGACGTGGTGACCGGCCTGATCAAGGCGAACGTGCCGTCCCGGCTGGCCTTCGCCACCTCGTCGCTCGCCGACTCCCGGGTCATCCTCGACCAGCCGGGCGCGGAGAAGCTGCTCGGCCGGGGCGACGGTCTGTTCCTGCCGATGGGCGCCTCGAAGCCGATCCGCATCCAGGGCGCCTGGGTGACCGAGCGCGAGATCGCCGACGTGGTGAAGTTCTGCAAGGACCAGCGCGAGCCGGAGTTCCGGCCGGACGTGCTGGCCCCGGCGCAGGACAGCAAGAAGAAGATCGACGAGGACATCGGCGACGACCTCGACCTGCTCGTGCAGGCGGTCGAGCTGGTGGTCACCTCGCAGTTCGGCTCCACCTCGATGCTCCAGCGCAAGCTGCGGGTCGGCTTCGCGAAGGCGGGCCGGCTGATGGACCTCATGGAGACGCGGGGTGTGGTCGGCCCGTCGGAGGGTTCCAAGGCGCGCGACGTGCTGGTCAAGCCGGACGAGCTGGAGGAGGTCCTGGTGGGCCTCCGCGGTGGCGACGAGTGACCGTGGCCGAGCGGGGCTGACCCCGGGACGGCATCGGGCCCGCCGCGGTGCGGCGGGCCCGATCGGCGGCTTGAGCGGCGGGGTCAGGAGTTGTAGATGGCGGCGGCGAGCGCGATGCCGATGACCGCGCCGAGCACGCTGGCGCCGGCGGCGTACCAGCCGAGCGGCTTGTCGCCGAGCACCGCGCCCACGATGCCGAGGACCAGGCCGACCAGTCCGAAGAGGACCGGGGCGAGGAAGATCGCCACGACGGCGAAGACGAATGCCAGGATCGTGCAGACCCGGGCGGCACTGCTGCGCGGACGGGCGGTGGTGGGAATGTCGGCCATGACGTCCTCCAGGTGAGAGCCTTGTCGGTCGCGGCCCTGACTACCCACTGTGGTCCGTCCGTACGCATCCGGATCGATGTCGAGCAGCGGGCCGCCGGCCGGAGGGGGTAACCGGGAGCCGGTCAGTGGAAGATCTTGAGGCCGACCACCCCGGCGATCACCAGGAGCAGGCAGGCGATCCGGGGCAGGCTCGACGACTCGTGCAGCGCCACCATGCCGACCACGGCGGTGCCGACCGCGCCGATGCCGACCCAGACCGCGTAGCCGGTGCCGACCGGGATCTCCCGCAGGGCGTACGCGAGGCCGGCCATGCTGAGCACCAGCGTCACCCCGAAGATCACCGAGGGGAGCGGGCGGCTGAAGCCGGCGCTACGGTCCAGGGCGATCGCCCACGCGGTCTCCAGCAGTCCGGAGAGCACCAACACGATCCAGGCCATCGAGGTCACCTCTGCGGGGAAAGCGCCCGGACCTCCGGGCCGGGACGAGTCGGGTGGTGGGTCGGGGCGTCTTGGCCTGACCGGGTACGCCGCCGCTCGTCCGGGGTGGCCGACCGGGCCACCGCGATCGACGCTAGCACCGGCGTCGCCGGTCGAGGAGTGAACCCGACCACCACCCGTTGACCTGAAGCTCACTTCAGCTTGCAGGATAAGCTCCATGACCCTGCTCTTCACCGATCCGGAGGTGTCCGCCGCCCTGGACGCCGCCACCACGGTCGACGCCATGCGCGCCGCCCTGCTGGCCGCGTACGAGGGTCGGCTGGTCGCCCCGCCCCGTGCCTCGGCGCCGCTGGGCGGAGGCCGGATGGTGTTGACCGCCGGCCACCTCACCGGCGAGTGGTACGGCTACCGCTCCTACGACACCTTCGGCCACCCCGAGTCCGAGCAGCTCGTCGTGCTGCACGACGGGCGGACGGGCGCGGTGCGCGCGGTGGCGGTCGGCGAGGAGCTCGGGTCCCGCCGCACCGGCGGCCTCGGCGGGGTGGCGGCCGACGCGTTGGCCCGACCGGACGCCGTGACGCTCGGCGTGATCGGCTCCGGCCGGCAGGCCTGGACCCAGGTGTGGGCCGTCGCCGCGGTCCGACCGTTGCGCGAGGTGACCGTGCACAGCCGCTCGGCGGCCCGGCGGGAGGCGTTCGCCGCCCGGGTCCGCACCGAACTGGGCATCGCGGCCCGCGCCGTCGACTCGGCCGCCACGGCGGTACGTGACCGCGACGTGGTCGTGCTCGCCACCACCAGCGAGGCCCCGGTGCTCGACGCCGCCCAGCTGGCCCCGGGTACCCACGTGAACGCGGTCGGGTTCAAGCAGCTCGATCGCGCCGAGTTCGGGCTCGACCTGCTGGACGCCGCCGAGCTGCTGACCACCGACTCGCCCGCCCAGGCCGCCGCCTACCAGCCGCCGATGCTCGCGGCGCTGCCCACGTACGCCGGACGGCTGCGCGACCTGGGCGCGGTGCTGGCGGGCGCGGTGCCCGGCCGGACCGCCGAGGACCAGATCTCCGTCTTCTGCTCCACCGGGCTGGCCGGCACCGAGGTCTTCCTGCTCGACCGGCTGGCCCGGGTGGGTGCCGCGACGAGCTGACCGCCCCGGGGCAGGCCGCCCCACCCGCCGCCCGCGCGCGGGTCTGACCGAAGGGTGGACGGCCGCATGGGCGGGCGGGCGAGTCGCCGGTTCGGATAGTCGATCATGCTGGGCCCGTGTTCGCCGCCGTGCTGAGCCTGCCGGATTCCGTCATCGAGATCGGCCTGCCGGTCGCGGGTCTCGCCGCCTGGACGGTGCTCTACGCGATCACCTGGCTGACCGTCCGGCCCGCCGCCGTGACGCCGGCCCCCGCCACCCTGGTGCTGCCCGGCGAGGAACCGCCCGCGGTGGTCAGCCTGCTGGCCAACCGGTGGCGGCTCACCGGGGCCGCCGCCGAGGCCACCCTGCTCGACCTGGCCGCCCGTCGCTACCTGGAGCTGCGCCAGCCCGACGCGGACCCGCGCCACACGACGGTGCACCTGACCGGCCGGGCCCCCGACGACCTCAACCCGTACGAGCGGCAGGTCTTCGACCGGGTGACCGAGCGCGCGGTCGACGGGGTGGTGCCGCTGACCGCCCTCGGCTTCGCCGACGCCGGCCGCTCCACCGCCTGGACCAAGCGCCTGCACCAGTCGGTGCTGGCCGACGCCCGGCGGCGTGGGCTCTCCCGCCGACGGGTTCCCCGACCCCTGGCGGCCCTGCTCGGTGTGCTCGGCGGTGTCGCCGCCGCCGGGGTCGCGGTCGGCTCCTGGCACTACGTGACCCGCACCCACGGGGACAGGTTCGGCAGCGTCGCCGCGTTCCTCGTCGTCGCCGCGGTACTCGGCAGCATCGCGGCGCGCGACTCGGGGGAGCGGGACACCCCCGCCGGCCGGGAGGCCGCCCGCCGCTGGCTCGGACTGCGCGGCTGGCTGGCCGGGCAGGGATCCTTCGCCGAGCTGCCCCCCGCCGCCGTGGCGGCCTGGGACCGCTACCTCGCCTACGGCGCCGCGCTCGGCGTCACCCGGAACGCCTCGCGGGTCATCGACCTCGGTGTGGCCGACCGCCGACAGCTCTGGTCGTCCTACGGGGGACGGTGGCGGCAGGTCGCCGTCAGCTACCCCGGCGGGCTGCCCCGGTACGGCCAGGCGCTCGGTTGGATCGTCTTCCGTGCGCTCCTCATGGGCCTGCTCGGCTGGACCCTCGCCGGGGTCGTCGGCAACCTGCTCCTCGACTCGGCGACGGGTTCGGAGGACCGGTCGGCGCCGTGGAGCGGGCTCCTCGCGGCCGATGCGGTGATCCTCGCCCTCGTCCTGCTGGGTCTGGTGCTCCTCGGCCTGGCCGGGTACCTCCTCGTCCGGGCGTTCGCCGACGCGTCCGCCCCGGCCACCGTCACCGGCGAGGTGCTCTGGCACCAGGTCTGGCAGCGGCACAGCTCGGACGACGCCGAGGGGCAGCCGATCAACCACCACCTCGTCATCGACGACGGCCACAGCGACCAGTTGCGGGCCTGGATCATCCCGGCGCGGATCGCCGAGTGCCGGGTCGGCGACGTGGTCACCGCCCGGGTCCGGCCGTGGACCCGGCGGGTGGTCGAGGTCACCGTCGACCGGGCCGCGCCGGGGCCTGCCGGGTCCGACGTCCGGCGGTGACGTCGGGACTGCTCAACCGGCGTGCCGTGGGCCCGCACGCCGACGGTGCCCCGGGCGGCCCGCGTGCGTGGGCCCTCCCGATCGGCCCGGTACCCTCGGATGGTGTCTGCCACCTCCCCTGTCGCCAACTCCGGCCCGGCCCGCCCGGAGCCGTCACCCGCTGAGGGCCGCCGCGTCGCCCTGCTGACCCTGGGCTGCGCCCGCAACGAGGTCGACTCGGAGGAGCTGGCCGCCCGGCTGCACGCCGACGGCTGGCAGGTCACCACCGACGGCGAGGGCGCCGACGTGGTGGTCGTCAACACCTGCGGCTTCGTGGAGAAGGCCAAGCAGGACTCGATCCAGACCCTGCTCGCCGCCGCCGACACCGGAGCCAAGGTCGTCGCCGCCGGCTGCATGGCCGAGCGCTACGGCCGGGAGCTGGCCGACAGCCTCCCCGAGGCGCAGGCCGTCCTGAGCTTCGACGACTACCCGGAGATCGCCGCGCGGCTGAACGCCGTCGTCGCCGGTGAGGCGCTGGACGCGCACACCCCCCGCGACCGGCGCGAACTGCTCCCGCTCACTCCGGTGAAGCGCCGCGAGGCCACCGTGTCGCTGCCCGGTCACGGCACCACCGTGGCGCCGTCGTCCGGCCGGGCCGCGTCCCGGGTCGCGGTCGAGGCCGACGAGCACACCCCGGCGCACCTGCGCCAGGTGCTGCGCCGCCGGCTGGACACCGGGCCGGTCGCCTCGCTCAAGCTCGCCAGCGGGTGCGACCGCCGCTGCGCGTTCTGCGCGATCCCCGCCTTCCGCGGCGCGTTCGTCTCGCGTACGCCGGACGAGCTGCTCGCCGAGGCGGAGTGGCTGGCCAAGACCGGCGTACGCGAGCTGGTGCTGGTCAGCGAGAACTCGACCTCGTACGGGAAGGATCTGGGCGACCCGCGGGCGCTGGAGAAGCTGCTGCCGCAGCTCGCCGCGGTCGACGGCATCGTCCGGGTGCGGGCGAGCTACCTGCAGCCGGCCGAGACCCGACCGGGCCTGGTCGAGGCGATCGCCACCACGCCCGGCGTCGCGCCCTACTTCGACCTGTCGTTCCAGCACTCCAGTGAGCCCGTGCTGCGCCGCATGCGCCGGTTCGGCTCCACCGACCGGTTCCTGGAACTGCTGGCCTCCGCCCGGTCGCTGGCCCCCGACGCGGGCGCCCGCAGCAACTTCATCGTCGGCTTCCCCGGCGAGACCCGCGCCGACGTCAACGAGTTGGTCCGCTTCCTGACCGAGGCGCGGCTCGACGCGATCGGCATGTTCGACTACAGCGACGAGGACGGCACCGAGGCCGCCGGGCTGCCCGGCAAGGTCTCCGCCGCGACGATCAAGCGCCGCTACGACCGGCTCAGCGCGCTCGCCGACGAGCTCTGCTCGCAGCGGGCCGAGGAGCGACTCGGCTCGACGGTCGAGGTGCTCGTCGACTCGGTCGACAACGGTGTCGTCGAGGGTCGGGCGGCGCACCAGGCGCCCGAGGTCGACGGCTCGACCACGCTGGTCGCCCCGCAGGGCGGTGGCGTCGACCTCACCGCGCTGCGCCCCGGCGACCTCGTACGCGCCACGGTGACGGGCACCGAAGGGGTCGACCTGCTCGCCGTGCCGGATGAGATGATCTCGGCGGCGCCCGGCGCGGCACGGTGACGGCGGGCCCGGACGAAGCGGGGAGGCCACGTGGTGGGGTACCGGGAACGCCACAGCGGGCCGAGCGGGGCGCGCCGGTGACCGGGGCGACGGAGTCCACGCCGTCCCGGATCGTGCCCCGGGTGCCGCTGCTCAACGCGGCCAACGCCCTGACCGCGCTGCGGCTGGTGCTGGTGCCGGTGTTCGGGGCGACGGTGGTCGTCTCGGCGATGACGCACGCCGGCTGGCGGATGGCGGCCTGCCTGATCTTCGCCTTCGCCTCGGCGACCGACCTGGTCGACGGCTGGATCGCCCGTCGGTTCGGGCTGGTCACCTCGCTGGGGAAGGTCGCCGACCCGATCGCCGACAAGGCGCTCACCGGTGCCGCTCTGGTGCTGCTGTCCTGGTACGACCGGCTGCCCTGGTGGGTGACCGTGGCGATCCTCGTCCGTGAGCTGGGCATCACCGGGCTGCGGTTCTGGGTGATCCGGCACGGGGTGATCGCGGCCAGCCGAGGCGGCAAGATCAAGACGGCGCTGCAGATCCTCGCCATCGCCTGGTACCTCTGGCCGATGCCCGCCCTCCTCGCCCCGGTGGGCCCATGGATCATGGGCGCGGCCGTGGTGGTGACGGTGGTCACCGGCTTCGACTACGTGGCCCAGGCCCTCCGCCTCCGCCGCCCCACCCCGTAACCACCCCACCCACCCCCACCCGCCCCGTCCCGCCCCGTCCCACCCCCGGCCCGGCGATCTTGCAGTTTGTGCCCGTGGCCCGTCCGGTTCGGGCGGAATGCCGGGGCGGTAAGTGCAAGGTCGGCGGGGAGGGGGGCGGCGGGGAGGGGGCGCGGGAGGGGTGGGGGCGTGGGGGCGGTGGGTTTGTTCTGGGTGGGTGGGGAAAGGGTGGCGGGTATGGACAGCGAGAGCGACGCGAACGGGGAGCGGCCGGTCGGGAGCCCGGCGGCCGGAGTGGTGCACAGCCTGGCGGAGCGGCACGAGACGCTGGCCACCGTCGAGTCGCTCACCGGTGGCCTGCTCTCCGCCTCGATCGTGGAGATCGCCGGGGTGAGCGGCGTCTACCGGGGCGGCATGGTGGTCTACGCCACCGAGTTGAAGGCGACGCTGGCGGGCGTACCGGCGTCGCTGTTGGAGGAGCGCGGCCCGGTCGACCCGGACGTGGCGGTGGCGCTGGCCGAGGGCGGGCGGCAGCGGTGCGGCGCCGACTGGGGGCTCGCCACGACCGGGGTGGCGGGTCCGGAGCCGCAGGACGGCAAGCCGGTCGGCCTGGTCTACGTCGCCGTGGCAGGGCCGGGCGGCAGCAGCGTGCGGGAGCTCGACCTGGACGGCGGGCGGGCGCACGTGCGGGCCGCCGCGGTGATCGAGGCGCTGCGGCTGCTGGCCGAGCGCATCCACGAGGCCGACAAGGACGAGTGAGTCCGCTCCGGCTGTCGTGATCGCAACACTCGAGCACCGGCGTCGATCGTCGCGGCCGGTCGGAGCGGTCCCAACGGGGCGCGCCCGGATCCGACGGGCGGGGCGGGATGTCGCCGGGCCCCGCAGCGGGTACGGTTGCGGGAAGGCTCCGGCGCTCGGGGCCGACACGGTTCGCCGTGTCCGGCCGGGCGGGCGTCCGGAGGGAGTTCGGCCCTCAGGGGGAGGTGCGATGGTCCTGCTACGCCGGGTGATCGGTGACGCACTGCGGGCGCGCCGGCAGGGGCAGCAGCGCACCCTGCGCGAGGTCTCCTCCGCGGCGAACGTCAGCCTCGGTTACCTCTCGGAGATCGAACGCGGGCAGAAGGAGCCGTCCAGCGAGCTGCTGGCCGCGATCTGCGACGCCCTCGGTGCCCGCCTGTCCGAGCTGCTCCGCGAGGTCAGCGACACCGTCGCGCTCGCCGAGCAGATTCCCAACGTGCTGGTCCCGGTGCAGGACGAGCCGGCCCCGGTTCCGGCGGCGCCCGCCGCGAAGGCGACCAGCCGGGCGGTCCGCCAGGTCAGCTCGGACGGCACGGTGGCCGTCTCCGTCCGCCAGGATTCGCCGCTCAAGGCCACCCTCCGCAGCACCCGGGTCCGGCCCACCGAGCGCGACCGCGACGTGGTCTGCGCCGCCTGATCCGCGTTTTTCGCTCCGTGGCCCGCCTGGCGCGTCCCGCGTAGGGTTGATCGCACGCGGAGTCCGCCGTCGGCTTGTCGTTCGGGTGCCGGTCCGGCGTCCGGCTGGGACGATGGAAGGGCCGCGTGGTGGCGGCCGGTCGTCCTGCCCGGCACTCGTCGAGGCGGAGCGACGCTACTGAGGGGATACCGCGGAGATGGCGAACCCGTTCGTCAAGGGGTGGAAGTACCTGATGGCGCTCTTCGGCGCCCGGATCGACGAGCACGCCGATCCCAAGGTCCAGATCCAGCAGGCCATCGAGGAGTCGCAGCGCCAGCACCAGGCACTGGTCCAGCAGGCCGCCGCGGTGATCGGCAACCAGCGCCAGCTGGAGATGAAGCTGTCCCGGCAGATGTCCGAGGTCGAACGTCTCCAGGCCAACGCCCGGCAGGCCCTGGTCCTCGCCGACCAGGCCCGGGCCAGGGGCGACGACGCCGAGGCGAGCCGCTACGAGCAGTCGGCGCAGACCCTGGCCACGCAGCTGGTCTCCGCGGAGCAGGCCACCGAGGACCTGAAGACGCTGCACGACCAGGCGATCAGTGCCGCCGCGCAGGCCCGTCGCGCCGTGGAGAACAACTCCATGATCCTTCAGCAGCGGCTCGCCGAGCGGGCCAAGCTGCTGAGCCAGCTGGAGCAGGCCAAGATGCAGGAGAGCGTGGCCCGCTCGCTGGAGTCGATGTCGGCGTTGACCGCGCCGGGCACCACCCCCTCGCTGGACGAGGTCCGGGACCGCATCGAGCGCCGCTACGCGAACGCGATGGGCCGCGCCGAGTTGGCGGGCAACTCCGCCGAGGGTCGGATGCTGGAGATCCAGAAGGCGACGCTCGACTCGGCCGGCTCGGCCCGTCTGGAGCAGATCCGGGCCAGCATGGCCGGCGAGCAGCTCGGCGCGCAGCAGCGGGCCGGCGTGGAACAGCAGCGCACCGGTGAGCAGCCGGCCGGGCCGGCCAGCGACCCGGCCGCCGCGGCCCGGCTCGACGAGATCCGCGCCAGCATGGCCCGCGAGCGGGGCACCGGGGACACCACCGCCGCCGGCTGAGCGGCCGGCACGAGGAGGTCAGGGTGGCAGACGAGCGTACGCGGTACTTCCGACGGCTGGCCCGGCTGCGCCGCTCCGCGCGGCGCTGGAGCGTGCTGGGCGGCGGGCTCGGCGGCGCGGCGGTCGTGCTGGTCCCGTACGCCGGCCTCGGTCTGCCCGACGCGGCGTGGGCGGCCTCGGCGGGCGGTGCGCTGGCCCTCGCGGCCTGGCGCTGGATCGACCTGCGGGCGCTCGCCGCCCAGCCGGCGCCACCCGCGCTCGACCCGGCCGAGGCCGCAGCCCGGTCCCGGGCCCGGCTGGTCGCCGCCGTGGAGCGGCTGCCGGTGGGGCCGGGCGTGCTGGCGGAGGTGCGCCGGGTGCGCGCCCGGGTCGCGCTGCGGGGCACGAGCGCGGCGGAGCCGTGGGCGCGACTGGACCGGGCGGCGCTGACCCTGGCCGGGTTGCGGACCCGGCTGACCGGGCTGGCCGAGCCGGCGGTGGTCGAGGCGGCTGCGGCCGACCGGTCGCTGCGGGACCTGGCGCACCGGGTGGCGGGTGTGGAGCGGGCCCTGCGGCTGGCCCCGGTCGAGGCCCGGCCGCCGCTCGCCGACGCGCACCGGGTGCTGGCCGGGCAGTTGGAGAGCGGCGTCGCGGCGTACGAGCGGCTGGTCGTGGCGGCCGCCGGCTATGTGGCGGAGGACGCGCGGCCCGACGGCGTCCACCCGGCCGCGTCCCGGTTGACCGAGGCCACCGACCTTCTGCACGGCGTGGCGTCGGTGCTGGCCGAACTGCGCGCCGTCGGCGATCCCCTCCGCACCACCCAGAGCCGCTGACGCCCGCACCCGGCCCGGTCAGGGAGGGGTGTCGACGGCGACGGGAGCGCTGAACGGGGAGCTGCCGACCACGTTGAAGGCGCGCACCCGGTAGTGGTACGTCACGCCGCGCGCCAGTCCGGTGTTGGTGAAGCCCCGCGCGGTCACGGTGAACGTGGCGAGTTCCCGGCTGAAGTCCGCGTCGAGGGCCCGCTGGACGATGAAGCCGCCGCCCGGCCCGGCCGGCGCGCCGGCCGCCCAGCCGAGGATGACCGTCGCCGTGTCGGGCCCGGGTGCGGCGGCGGTGACCGTCACCGACTCCGGGGTCGCCGGGGCGGGTGGCGTGGTCACCGTGGCCACCGTCGACCAGGGTGAGGCGGCGCCCAGGTACGTGGTCCGCACCCGGTAGTAGTACGTGGTGTCGGGCGCCACGGCGGCGTCCAGGTGGTTGTCACCCACCCCGACCGCCGTGGTGCCCGGGCCGCTGGTGAAGGTGGGGTTCGTGGCACGTTGCACGTCGACGCCGGTGGCGAAGGAGCGGTTCGACCAGCGCAGGGCGACCCGCAGCGGCGCGGCCGGTGGCACCGCCGCGGCGAGCGCGGTCGGTGCGGTGAGCTGCACCGACGCGGGCACGCTGTTCGACCAGGACGAGCAGCTGACGGCGTTCTCGGCCCGGATCCGGTAGTGGTAGGTGACGCCGGGGGTGACCGTCGCGTCGGTGTAGCGGGTGGCGGTGGCGGCCACGGTGATCGACGTGACCCCGGTGGTGAAGGTCGGGTCGGTGGCCCGTTGCAGCAGGTGGCTGGTGGCCGCCGGCCGGCCGCCGTTGCCGGTCCAGGCCAACGCGATCGCCGGCAGCGCGGTCGACGAGCCGGGCGCGGGCGTGGCGGTCAGCCCGGTGGGGGCCTTGGGCGACACCCGGAGCACGAGTGGGCGGCTCATGCCCTGGTCGCGGCGGCCGGCGTGCTGGCTGTGCCAGCGGTACTCCCAGCCGAGGTTGACCAACTGGTTCACCACCAGCGCGGGCCGGCCGTCGAGCGGGCTGACCGGGGTCGAACCGGTGCGGGTCCCGGCCGGTCGGGTGGGGTCGAGCAGTCGTACGCTGTCGCCGATCTTGAACGGCAGGGTCGGCGCGACGGGACGCAGCGCCACCACCAGGTCCTCCCGGGGATTGACCCGGACCACCTCCTTCCAGCCCAGCTCCCCGCCGTGCGGCGGCCGGATCGTCCCGTCCCAGCCCACCCGGTTGACCACCTGGAGGTCGCAGCCGGCCAGGCGGAGCGCCTCGGTCTGCCGGCTGTTGCCGACGATCCGCCACACCTGCGTGCCGTCGGCCGGGGCGCCGATCGGCACGGCCGGGTCGGCCGCGAAAAGGATCTCCGTCGCCGGGTCGGTGGGGCCGAGCGGCAGGGTGGTGGGGGAGAGCGGGCCGGCCTGCGGGTGCGCGACCCCCAGCCGACCCGTGAGCCGGCCGAAGTCGGGCTCGAAGACCTGCTGCACCGCCTTCACCGTGACCGGCACGGTGACCGGGGCGGCGCCACCGGCCGGGGTGAAGGTGACCGTGGTGGCGTGCACCGGCACGACCGTGTCGCCGGGCACGCGGGTGCCGATCGCCGGGTCGTACGCCGGCTGCGGCACGATCGGCGGGCGCTGGCTGGCCGCGTACGCCCGGGGGAGCCGCTCGCGGAGTCGCTCCAGGTCGTAGCGCGGCGCCGGTGTGCCGCTCACCCGGAACTGGAGCAGCGTCCGCGTGTTCGGCCCGTACCCGGGGCGGGTCGGCGGTGCCCCGCCCACCGCGCTGTGGTCCGGCGCGCCGGTGTGGTGGTCGTAGCGGGGGTCGAAGCCGGGCAGGGGCGCCGGGCAGTCGTTGTAGAGGATCAGGGTGGCGCCCGGCGGCACGGCGGAGAAGTCCACCACCACGTCGGCCCGCTCGCCGGGCGCGAGCAGCAACGCGTGCCCGTCGACGTTCAGCACGGTGGGGTCCTGCCGGTTGTACCGGTAGCCGATCGGCCGGTTCGGGATCACCACCGGCGCGGGCAGCAGCCCACCGTCGTTGCCCACCTGGATCAGCTCCGGCCCGGCCGCGGCCGGGTCCGGGACGCCGCCCTCACGCCCGTCGGCCGGCCACTGGGCCGGGCGCTCCGGCGACCGGACCGCCGGCACCATCGGCACCTCGCCGGCGTCGGCGTCGCGCAGGACTCCCTCGTCGTCCCACATCGGTCCGTCCGAGGCCGCGCGGTAGAGCTGCAGGTTGAGGCTGCGGTCCAGGCAGGCGTTGAGGATCCGGAACCGGTACGCCCGCGGCTGCACCTCCAGGTAGGGATAAGCGATCCCGTTGACCAGAGGCGTGTCCCCGTACGCCTCGGGGACCGCGCTGGGGTGCGGGACCCCCGGGGTCAGGGGCGGCTCCTCGACGGCGGCCACCGGGTCGTGGTGCGGGTTCGGCACCGGCCCCGGCCCGAGGTGGCCGGCCCCGTGCCCGTTCGCCCCCGGACGGGCGTCGAGGTCGGGTCCGTCGGCCGTACGCGACCACGGGCCGTAGTCCCACCGGCCGGTCGGGTTGGTGCCGCCGCTGCGGTACGGGTTCTGCCGGGGCTGGTAGACGTGCGGATGCCAGAGGCTGCCCCGGGCGCCCCAGCGGTCCCGGTCCCACGTCGGGTCCTCGGCGGCGAGTTGCCCGTCGTCCGGCACGAACGTCTTGTCCTCGATCACCAGCGGCAGCTCGTGCTCGGGCAGCACCCCGTCGGCGACGAGCTGCTCCTCGGCCGGGTCGGTGAGCAGGTAGAGCGCGAGCTGACCCGAGTACACGGTCAGCCGGGCCAGCCCGAGCGTGTTGTCGTGGAACCACAGGAGCCGGCCGCTCTGCTCGTTCGGGAAGTAGAGCGTGGTCGCGCCGGCACCCGGCGGCGGCATGTCGGGGACGTGGGTCAGGCCGACCCCCGTCGGGTACGGCGTGATCTCGCCGGCCGGGGTGACCCACTGCCACGGGTTGCCCGCGCTGATCCACCCCGTCTGCGCACCGGCCAGGTGCAGCACCGCGCGGTTCTGCGGGTACGGGGCCGGGCCGTCCAGCGGCCCCACACCCGCTCCCTCGACGGTCTCGTCGACGGGGAGGAACAGTTCGCCGGCCCGACCGGTCGGTAGCTGGTTGATGAACTTGACCCGCACCGGGCGCCCCCGCCGCGCCCGGATCAACGGGCCGAGGTGCCAGGGCCGCCCCGGCGGCGCCACCGTGTTGTGCCCGGCCGCGTCGGTGCCCAGGTTGAGCTGCCGGTAGCCACGCAGCCGGGTGGCCGGCAGGTCGCGGTGCAGGCGCTGGGCGTACTGCTGGAGGCCGATCTCGTAGTAGTCGCACCCGGGGTAGCTGATGGTGTCCGGCACCGCCACCGGCAGGTAGCCACCCAGTTCGGTGCGGCCGAGCGGGCCGGGGCCGGGCAGCGCGTCGACGAACTTGCGCAGGCCGGTTCCGGGCAGCACCCGACCGTCGGTGTCGGTGACCGGCAGCGGGCTGCGGGCGAAGTTGGGCACCGGGCCGAAGCAGTGCGGGACGGCCGCGGGATCAAGGCTCGCCGGTGCCGCAATCACCTCCTCGGCGGTGCGGGCGACGGGGACGGTCGCCGTACGGTCGGCCTCGACCGTGCGGCCGTTGCGGCCGCGCGTGCCGCGGTCGGCCCAGGTGGTCCGGAGTCTGCGGAACATCGCCATGGCTCTCCCCGGGGTCGGGGCACGACCGTCGCCACCCCGGCGTGGCGACCCGGTCGGGCCGGCTCTGCTGACGATCGGTGAGCGTCCAACCGCAGCATGCGACGCCGGGGGCCCGGTTAGGAATTACCCAATCGTCCGTTTCTGTGTCCCACGCGGACGGAACGGCGCTGGTCAGCCGGCCGGGCGTTCCGGCTGGCAGGCCGGGCACCAGTAGGTGACGCGGTCGCCCAGCTCCTCCTTGCGCACGGCGGTGCCGCAGCGGCGGCAGGGCTGGGCCCGGCGGCCGTAGACGTAGCTGGTCTGCCCACGATGCAGCGAGCCGGTGGTGCTCTGCGCCCACCGACCCCGGTTGGCGGCCAGCAGCCGCTGGGCGAGGGTCACCAGGCCGGTCAGGTCGGGCACGTCGCGCACCGGCGTCCACGGCGAGACGCCCCGCAGGAAGAGCACCTCGCACTTGTAGAGGTTGCCGATCCCGGCGAGGCTGCGCTGGTCGAGCAGCGCCTCCCCGATGGTGGTGTCCGGGTGGGCGGCCAATCGGCGGGCCGCCTCGGCGGCGTCCCAGTCCGGGCCGAGCAGGTCCGGCCCGAGGTGCCCGACCAGCCGCTCCTCCTCCACGGTCGGGACCAGGGCCAGTTCGTGCAGGTGGTAGCCCACGGCCACCGCCCCGGGGCTGCGCAGGACGACGCGGATCAGGTGCGCGGGCCGGCCGGCCCAGCGTTCCCCGGGCGCGTACGCCCGCCAGGCGCCGTCCATGCGCAGGTGCGAGTGCAGGGTCCAGCGGGTGCCGTCGTCCTCCGGTGCGCCCCCGCCCCTGGTGGCGACCTCGTTCCGTGCGGTGCCACCGGCCGGCGCGCCGGGGCCGGCGGCGTTGGTCGGGGCGGTCAGGCGGAGCAGCAGGTGCTTGCCGCGGGCGGCCGACTCGCGCACGGTCCACCCGGTCAGGTCGGTGGTCGCGAGCTGCGGCACCCGGAAGTCGCTCCCGCTCAGCGTCGCGCCCGCCAACGCGCGGTGCAGGACGCGGGCGGTGTTCCAGACGGTGTCGCCTTCGGGCACCCCTCCATCCTCCCCCCTCCGAACAGCATTCGCATGTATCGCTATTTGTACCCAGGTTCCGATTGATCTACCGATACCGGCAGTATCAGGAAGTTCTGAGGAGAATGCCCATGAGACTGCCTCATCGTCCGATCCGGGCCGCCGTCGTCGTCGCCACCCTGACCCTCGTCCTCTCCGTCGCGCTCGTGCCCACCGCCGGCCCCGTGCCGGCCGTCACGACCGGCCTCACCGTCACCTCCGCTCCCGCCGCCCCCGCCGAACGGTGGCGGGCAGATCTGACCGTCGTCGACGGCGACGACGTCAACGTGCGGCGCAGTGCCGCCGGGCTGCGGCTGCGCGACGCCCGTCCGAGCGCGGCCCGCTCCGGACGCAGCCCGCACAGCGCCTTCGCCGAAGGTGCTCTGCTCAGCGCGCCGCGTACGCTGTCGCGCCCCGCCACCCGGGTCCGCGCCGAGGTGTCCGCACAGGCCGCGGCCGGCGCCACCGTCGAGGTGCAGGTGCGCGGCTGGCGGGCGATGGGCTGGACCGAGTGGCGCGCCGCCGGCGCCGTCTTCGACCGGCCCGTGACCCGGGTGCAGACCCGGGTGCTGCTCACCGCCCGGGACGCGCGCTCCGCCACCGTCCGCGAGGTCCGGCTCACCGCCGACTCGACGGCCGCGGTGACCGCCGCCACCCCCGGGCTCACGTACCGCGTGTTCGCCACCCGCATCGGGCTGGTCGGCGAGGTGACCGCCAACGGCCGGAAGATCCAGCCGCGCGACCACTTCGTCGCGCTACCGTCCCGCCGCGGGCTCGCCCCGCTCAACACCGGCGACTACACCGTCCGGGTCTGCACCACCAACGGCAGCCGCTGCGAGTACGCCCCGGTCTGGGACGTGGGGCCGTGGAACACCCGCGACGACTACTGGAACCCCAGCGCCGTACGGGAGAACTGGAAGGACCTGCCGCAGGGCCGCCCCGAGGCGCAGGCCGCCTACCAGAACGGCTACAACGGGGGGCGCGACCAGTTCGGCCGCCGGGTGCTCAACCCGGGTGGCATCGACCTCGCCGACGGGACGTTCTGGGACGGGCTCCGGCTGACCACCAACGCGTGGGTCGACGTCGCGTACCTGTGGACCGGCGGCGGGCCGCGCGGCGTGGTCGGTGACGGACCGCTCAACATCCGGGCCGGCGCGAGCACGTCCCACGCCGTCCGGGGGCTGGCCGCCCGCCTCGCCAACGTGCCGATCCAGTGCTACGTGACCGGGCAGTCGATCACCGGGCCCTACCGCACCACCAACCGGTGGAACCGTCTGGCCACCGGGCAGTACGTCAGCCACGCGTACATCTCGGCGGTCTACGGCGGCACGGTGCCGCGCTGCTGACCGGACGCGACCGTCCGGGGGCGACGACGTCCCCGGACGGTCGCCGTCACGGCAGTTCGTCCGGGCGCGGCGCGCGCACCATGTCCTGGTAGCGCGGGTGGCTGGCGCCGTAGACGGCGAAGTTGAGCCGGGCGTGGGAGAGGCTCAGGTCGCCGTTGGGGCCGCCCCGGACCACGTCGGCGTCAGTGTCGGTCTGACCGTCGTCGGTCCAGAAGCACACCGGGCAGGTGCCTCCACCGGTCCGGGAGGCGCAGCAGGGACAGGCGACAGGAACGGATTGCTCACCCACCGGGGCAGCATTCCACAGTCGAGGAAGGGCCGCGAGGGTCGCCCAGCCGCTGGTACGCGCGGCTGCCACCGGCCCCGTCGGCCCGCTCATCCGCTCACGCGCACCAGGTCGCCGGCGGCGACGCCGAGCAGGTCGACCGCGCGTCCGCCGTTGACCGCGATCGCCACCCGGCCGGCCGAGTCGGCGTGGACCAGCAGACCGCCCGGCGGTGCGTCGCCGAACGTCCAGCCGCGCACCGCCGACCGTCCAGCCGCACCGTTGTCGTCCACATCGGACACCGTCACCTCGCCGCCCCGCGGTGCCGGTGCGGTCAGCCGGACGGTCTGCGGCAGCCCGTCCAGCAGGTCGGCAGCGGCCGCGAGCTGCACGTTGCCGAAGTGATCCACGGTCAGCACCTCGGCGGTGAAGCCGTGCGCGTCGACCCGGACGACCGGCTCGGGCAGCCGGACCAGCGTCGCCGGATCGACCGCCGGGCCGGCCTCGGCCAGCGGCGCGCCGAGCGCCAAACGAGCGGCGACCGGCGCGAAGATGTCCCGTCCGTGGAACGTCCGGGACACCCGTGGGGCCAGCCACGCCGGGTTGGTCAGCTCGACCACCCCCGAAACCCCGCCCAGCGCCTCGGCGGCGTCCGGCAGCAACCCGTTGTCGGGGCCTACCAGCAGCCCGCCCGGGGCGGCCAGGGCGACGCCGCGGCGGGCCGTTCCGACGCCCGGGTCGACCACCGCCACATGCACCCCCACCGGTAGGTACGGCACGGTCTGGGCGAGCACGGTCGCGCCCCGCCGGACGTCGGCCGGCGGGACCAGGTGCGTCACGTCGATGACCCGGGCCGCCGGCGCCAGCGTGGCGATCACGCCGTGGCAGGCCGCGACGAAGCCGTCGGCGAGGCCGTAGTCGGTGGTCAGCGAGATGCAGGGAGCGGCGGGCATGGGGGAAGGCTAACCCCCTGTGCGGCGGGCCCGGCGGGAGCTGACCCCTCGTCGCCGGGAGCGAGCCGCCGCTCCAGGATCAGCTCGTCGTGCAGCGGGATACCGTCCTCGCCGATGAGCGGGATCTCCGGCTTGAGCCGCCGCGCCCGGTCCACCGCGCCCCGGTCCACCCCGACCAGCCGCAGCCCGCGGCGCTGGTAGAACCGGAGCGCCCGCAGGTTGTCGTTCGACGTGATCAGCCACAGCCGGGCCAGGCCGGCCGCCCGCGCCGCCTGGGCCGCCGCGTCCAGCAGCGCGCTGCCCGCACCCCCGCCGGGTCGCGCGGCCACCACGCTCACGACCTCCAGCCCGTCACCTTCCCGGTGGTGGGCGAGGGCGCCGACGACCGCGCCGGCGCCGTCCACCGCCACCAGCGTCGGCAGCGTACGCAGGTCGTACCGCGTGTCGTGGCCGATCACGTACGGGCCGCCCCACTCCCGTTCGTGCAGCGCGTCCACCGCCGCCCGGTCACCCGGCCCGGCCACCCGCACGGTGATCGCTTCCACGTGGTCCTCCCCTCGACGGCACCGGATGCTACCCGCGCCGCCCTCGCCGAGGCGTCCACGATGGCCACGCACCTGCCCGGGTCGGGGTGGGCGTCGACTGGGTTGGCGGTCGGGACGTGGCGCCGACGTCCGGTCGGAGTCGGTGGCGCGGTGGCGGATATGGGACAGGCCCACCGGCCGCGTGGCCGCTGGCCTCCGGCCGGTCCGGTTCGGCAGACTGCCCTGGTGACACGTCGGAGCCTGCCCCTCGTCGCGGTGCTCGTCGTCGCCCTCGGCGGAGGTTGCTCCCGTGGCGGCGACGACCGTCCGGAGGCGGCACCGCCGTCCACAGCGGTCAGCACGGCGGTTGCGGCATCGCCGACAACCGCCACGCCGCCCGCCTCACCGGCAGCCCCGAAGTCGCCGGTCGCCCCGCCGGTCCCGCCCGCCGGGGACGCCCCGGCCGTGCAGGAGCCCACCGAACGCCGGCCGAGCAGCGCGCCTCCCGTGGTGCTGCCTCGCCGACCGGCCGGAGCACCGGGAGCCCGGCAGGTGGTCGACGCGTTCCGGGCCGCCGGGCTGAAGGTGGGCAATCCTCGCGACCGCTCGGTCGACTGCGGCCCCGACGGCCTCGGCCTCGGCTGCTCCGAGTTGATCGCCACCGACGGGGTCACCGTGTACGTCTTCCCCGACCCCACGAGCGCGGGCGAGATCGCCGAGATCTGGGCCGGGCAGTCCTATCGGCGCGGCGCGGTGGTGCTCAACTACCTGGAAGCCCGGACGCCCGCCACCGACCGCTCCCGCTACGAAAAAGTCCTGACCACCCTGACCTGACCCCCGGATCCGGAGTCGGGGCGGCGGGCGGGGTGGGTCAGCCTCGGAGGCGGAGGCCGCGCGGGGTGGCCCGGAAGCCGGCCGCGGTCAGCGCGTCCCGCAGCGGTGAGGAGTGCACGGCCTCACCGTCGGCGCGCTCCACCGAGATGGCGCCCAACGCCCCCGAGTGGACGGTGTCGGCGAGCGCCTTGCCGGCGGCGGCCAGCGCGTCCGTCTCGTCGGTGAACGACAGCAGGGTGCGGCCGCCACGCTCCACGTACAGCACCAGGTCGCCGCCGACGAGCACGACCAGGGCGCCCGCCTTGCGGCCGGCCCGGTGCCCGGTCGCCGGGGTGTCGCCGTCGCCCGAGTCGACGGCGCGCTCCGGCCAGGGCAGCGCGGCCCCGTACGGGTTGGCCGGGTCGGTCGCGGCGAGCACCAGCGTGGGGGCGGCCCGGCCTCGGGCCCCGTCGGGCGGCTCGGCCAGCGCCCGGATGCGGTCGACCGCGCCGGGCACCGCGAACTGTGCCGCGCCCAGCCCTTCGACGAAGTAGCCCCGCCGGGCCGCACCGCGCTCCTCCAGGGCGGAGAGCACCGGGTAGACGGCCGCGAAGCCGCCGGTGACCTGTTCGGCCATCACCGCGCCGCGGGTGACCACGCCGTGCCGCTCCAGCAGGACATCGGCCAGGGCGGCGGCGCGTCGGGTCGGGTCGAGGTCACGATCGGGCAGCCGGGACCAGCGGCCGGCGACGGTGGGCGGCCCGCCCCGGGTCGGCATCGCGACCCGGCCGGGGCGCCGGTAGCGGGTGCGCGGGGCCGACGGCCGGGACCGGTGCGCGCCGCCGGCGCCGAGCACCGCGCGCAGCGGGGCGAGCGTGTCGTTGGTGAGGTGCCCCGCCCACACCAGGTCCCAGATGGCACTGCTCAGGGCCGCGTCGTCGGTGGAGCCGATCCGGTCCGAGAGTGGGCGGAAGAAGAGGGCCTGCCCGTCGGCGAGCGCGTCGAGCACCGCCTCGTGCAGCGGGGTGACGGCCAGGGCCTCGTCCGGTGGGGCGAGCAGCAGCGGCGCGGCGTCCGCGTACGCCAGGGTGACCCAGCCGTCCCCGCCGGAGATCGCGCCGGAGCCGGCCCACACCAGTTCGCCGCTGGCGCACAGCTCGTCGAGCTGGGCGGGGGAGTAGTCGGCGACCCGGCCGGGCAGCACCAGCCGCTCCAGGGCCGAGGCCGGCACGGCCACGCCCTGCAACTGTTCCAGGGCCGCGGCCAGGGCCTCCACGCCGCGCGCCGACGAGCCGACCTGCTGCCAGCGGGGCAGGAAGGCGGCCAGCGCCCGGGGCGGCACCGGTTCGATCTCGCGGCGCAGCGCGGCCAGGGAGCGGCGCCGCAGCATCCGCAGCACCTCGGCGTCACACCACTGCGCGCCCGCGCTCTCCGGGGTGAACTCGCCGGAGACGACGCGGCCGGTGGCGGCGAGCCGGCGCAGAGCCTGCTCCACCACGGCGACGCCCAGCCCGAACCGGGCAGCGCAGCTCGCCGCCGCGAACGGCCCGTGGGTGCGGGCGTAGCGGGTCACCAGGTCGGCGAGCGGGTCGGCGACGGGCGCCAGGTACGCCTCGGCGACCCCGACCGGCAGCGCGACGCCGAGCGCGTCCCGCAGGCGGGCCGCGTCCTCCACACCGACCCAGCGTTCCTCGCCGGCGATGCGGACGCGCAGCACCCGACGGGCCGCTTCGAGGTCGACCAGCCAGTCGACGGGCACGCCCCGCTCGGTCAGCTCGACCTCGCTGAGGTCACCGACCACGCGGAGCAGCTCGACGACGTCCTCCGCGTCCCGCGGCCGGCGCTGGTCGGTCAGCCACCGCAGTTGCCGTTCGGTCTCGACGAGCACCGCCGGGTCGAGCAGCTCCCGCAGGTCGACGCGGCCGAGCAGCTCGCCGAGCAGGGCCGAGTCCAGCGCCAGCGCGGCGGCCCGGCGCTCGGCGAGGGGCGCGTCGCCCTCGTAGAGGAACGCGCCGACGTAGCCGAAGAGCAGCGACCGGGCGAACGGGGACGGCTGGCTCGTCTCGACCTCGACCAGCCGGACCCGGCGGGCCGCCAGGTCGCGCATCAGCTCGGCCAGGGCGGGCTGGTCGAACACGTCCTGGAGGCACTCGCGGGCGGCTTCGAGGGTGACCGGGAAGTCGGCGTACTCGCGGGCGACGTCGAGCAGCTGCGCCGCCCGTTGGCGCTGCTGCCAGAGCGGCTGCCGGCGGCGCGGGTCGCGTCGGGGCAGCAGCAGCGACCGGGCGGCGCACTCACGGAACCGCGAGGCGAAGAGGGCCGACGTGCCCACCGACTCCTCGACCAGCTGCGCGATCTCCTCCGGGTCGAAGGCCACCACGTCGGCGCCGGGTGGGTCGTCGGCGGTGTCCGGCAGGCGTACGACGATGCCGTCGTCGGACGGCATCACCTGCGCGTCCACGCCGTAGCGCTCGGCCAGGCGGCGCCCGATGGCGAGCGCCCAGGGCCCGTTGACGCGGGCGCCCAGCACGCTGTGCACGGCCAGCCGCCAGTCGCCCAGCTCGTCGCGGAACCGCTCGACCACGACCGTCCGGTCGTCGGGCAGCGACCGGGTGGCCTCCTTCTGCTCCCGCAGGTAGGCCATCAGGTTGCCGGCCGCCCAGTCGTCCAACCCGCCGTCGCGCAGGGCGGCGACCGCGGCCTCGTCACTCTGCCGCAGCAGTGCCCGGACCCGGGCGCCGATGGCGCGGCCCAGCTCGACGGGGCGCCCGAGCTGGTCGCCCTTCCAGAACGGCATCCGGGCCGCCTGGCCGGGTGCCGGCGACACGAGCACCCGGTCGGGGGTGATCTCCTCGATCCGCCAGGACGAGGAACCGAGCAGGAAGACGTCGCCGACCCGCGACTCGTAGACCATCTCCTCGTCCAGCTCGCCCACCCGCGCGGCGCGTTCGGCGCCGGCGAGGAACACGCCGAAGAGGCCCCGGTCGGGGATGGTGCCGCCGCTGGTCACCGCCAGTCGCTGCGCGCCGGGGCGGCCGCTGAGCAGGTCGGTGGCCCGGTCCCAGACCAGCCTGGGTCGCAGCTCGGCGAAGGCGGTCGACGGGTAGCGCCCGGACAGCATGTCGAGCACCGCGTGCAGCGCGGAGTCGGGCAGCTCGGCGAAGGGCGCGGCCCGGCGCACCAGGACGGCCAGGTCGCCCAGCCGCCATGGCTCCAGCGCCACCATCGCCACGATCTGCTGGGCCAGCACGTCGAGCGGGTTGCGCGGGAAGTGCAGCTCCTCGATCGCGCCGTCGGTCATCCGCTCCGCCACGACGGCGCAGGAGAGGAGGTCACCGCGGTGTTTCGGGAACACCACCCCCCGGGAGACGGCCCCGACCTGGTGCCCGGCCCGGCCGACGCGTTGCAGGCCGGCCGCGACGCTCGGCGGGGCCTCGATCTGCACGACCAGGTCGACCGCGCCCATGTCGATGCCGAGCTCCAGGCTGGAGGTGGCGACCACGGCGGGCAACTGCCCCGACTTGAGCGCCTCCTCGATGTGCTTGCGCTCCTCGCGGGAGACGCTGCCGTGGTGCGCCCGGGCGATCACCGGCGGCGCGCCGGTCGCGGCCCCGGACTGGGCCATCACCTCGGCCGGCTGGCGTGGGGCCCGCAGCGGCCCCACCGGCCCGCCGAACGCCTCCGCGCCGCGCCGCCGCCCGGGCCCGGCACCGTCCGCCGGGCCGCCGTCGCCGGCCGGCTGGCCGTCACCTCCCGCCAGCAGCTCGGATACGCGCACCGGCTCCCCGCCTCGGGCCACGCGACCGCCGTCCGGTGTGGCCGACGCCTCCAACTCCTCGGCGGCCAGCTCGTTGAGCCGCGCGCAGAGCCGCTCGGCGCTGCGCCGGGAGTTGGTGAAGACGATGGTCGAGCGGTGCGCCCGGATCAGGGCGAAGACCCGCTCCTCGACGGCCGGCCAGATCGAGGCGCGACGCGGCCCGGGGCCGCCCAGGTCGTCCTCGATCGACTGCTCCTGCTCGTCGAGGCGGGTCATGTCCTCCACGGGGACCTGGACGCTGACCTCGATGGTCTTGGCGGTGGGCGGCTGCACCACGTCGACCGGGCGGGCGCCCCCGAGGAACCGGGCGCAGCCGTCGATCGGGCGGACCGTCGCGGAGAGGCCGATGCGTTGGGCCGGGGCGGGTAGCAGCTCGTCGAGACGCTCCAGGGAGAGGGCCAGGTGAGCGCCCCGTTTGCTGCCGGCCACCGCGTGCACCTCGTCGACGATGACGGTCTCGACGCCGCGCAGCGAGTCGCGGGCGGCGGAGGTCAACAGCAGGAACAGCGACTCCGGTGTGGTGATGAGGATGTCCGGTGGGGTGCGGGCGAAGGCACGTCGCTCGTCGGCGGGTGTGTCGCCCGTACGCATGCCGACGGTGATGTCCGGCGGGGTGACGCCGAGCCGGGTCGCGGCCTGGCGGATGCCGGCGAGCGGGGCGCGCAGATTGCGCTCCACGTCGACGGCGAGCGCCTTCAGCGGGCTCACGTAGAGCACGCGGCAGCGTTGCCGGGCGTCGGCCGGTGCGGGCTCCCGGGCCAGGCGGTCCAGCGACCAGAGGAACGCGGCCAGGGTCTTGCCGGAGCCGGTCGGTGCCACGACCAGGGCGTTGTGACCGGCCGCCACCGAACGCCAGGCGCCGGTCTGGGCGACGGTGGGCGCGGCGAAGGCCGCCGTGAACCACTCCCGCGTCGCCGGACCGAAGCTGGCCAGCACCTCCGCTCCGCCCGCGTCGGGGCCGGTCGTCACATCCGCCACCCGTCAATCCTGCCGCGCCCCTGTGACAATTGCCGACGGGCGGGTGCCAATTGTGTCCGGCAACAGTATTTACGCGGCGGATATGACGCTTGCGGCGTTAAGTCTCACTTAACTGCTTGCTTGTGACGTGCAACATAAAGTAACTTCACTCGCGACAAGGAGCGGGGTGGAGGGATCGGATGGCCGTCGAGCAGCGGAGGGGCGAGCCCGGCACCGACGTGCTCATCCGCAAGGTCGACAGTCACCTCGCCGCCGTCCGGGTTGGCCTGCACGGCCCTGAGCTGGAGCTCGCGGAGCGGCTCGCCCGTTGCCTGCGCGAGCTGGTCATCTCCACCGCCCACGCCAGCGCCGCCGACCGGGGTCAGGTCCGCGCGGCGGTGCACTACTTCGTGCTGCGTCGCGAGAGCCGAGGCCGGCTGCTGTCGGTGCGGTCCCTGGCCGCGGCCGAGCGGATCATCGACCGGGTCGCCCGGCAGCTCGGCCGGGCCGACCTGCTGGGCGAGCCGTCGCACTGCGACCGCGCCACCCTGATCCGTTCCGTCCCGCCCGCGTCCGCCGACCAGCGCCGCCCCGGCCGCGACTGACGCCCGCCGGACGGCCTCGGCCGGTCATCGACGCCGGGTTCGGCGATGTCGCGGTGTCCGGGGCGGCTGGATACCGCGATGTCACCGATCTGGGTGGATCACTCCGGGGCCTCGTGATCGTCCAGGGCTGATCGTCACGATGCCACGCCGAGGGTGTCCCGGGCCGTATGCGCGATCTTGCACTTGTCGCCCCGACGAAGAGGGCGATCCGCCCATTACGGGGGCGCCAACCGCAAGATCGCCGAGCGGGGGAGGCCGATCACGCCGTCCGTGGTGGTGGACGTATGCGGCTTTCGGGGTGAATTCAGGCACCGCAGCTGCATGATCGCCGCGGACCTGGGGTGCGGTGTGGGCGCGAGGTGTAGGGAGTGTGGGGAGGGTGGGGAGTTTGGGGCGGCGGCGCGTGGCGCGTGGGGCGCCGGGTGGGACTGGGTGAATCGGGTCTAACCAGCTCATGAGCGGCGATTTATGGAAAATCGGCGCGGCGAGGCGTGAACTGGCGTGTGATCGCAGCTAGGCGCCGAACCCCTCGGGAGGCGTCCGCCGCTGCCACCTCGACCGGGAGTGCGGGTGCTCGTACTGCTGATCCTTCACCTCGTGGCGGCACTGCTCGCGCCGCTGTTCGTCCGGTGGTGGGGTCCGCGTGCCTGCTATCCGCTGGCCGTGGCGCCCGCCGCCGCCTTCGCCTGGGCGCTGGCCCGCACCCCGGCGGTACGCGACGGCGGCGCGGTGGTCGAGACGTACCCGTGGATCCGGCAGTTGGGCCTCGACGTGGCGCTGCGGCTGACCACCCTGTCCTGGCTGTTGACGTTGCTGGTCGGCGGGGTCGGCGCGCTGGTGCTGGTCTACTGCGCCCGCTACTTCACGGCGGATTCGTTGGGCCTGGGCCGGTTCGCCGCCGTGCTGGTGGCGTTCGCCGGCGCGATGCTCCTCCTGGTCCTCGCCGACGACCTGCTGCTGCTCTACGTCGGCTGGGAGCTGACCACGATCTTCTCGTACCTGCTGATCGGGCACAGCACCGAGCGGCGGGCCAGCCGGTGGGCGGCGGCCCAGGCGCTGATGGTCACCACGCTGGGCGGGCTGGCGATGCTGGTCGGCTTCATCATGCTCGGGGTGCACGCCGGCACGTACCGCTGGTCGGAGATCGCGGCGCAGCCGCTGCCCGGCGGCGGTTACCTGGTCGCCGCGGTGGTGCTCATCCTCGTCGGGGCGCTGTCCAAGTCGGCGATCCTGCCGTTCAACTCCTGGCTTCCGGTGGCGATGGCGGCGCCCACGCCGGTGAGCGCGTACCTGCACGCGGCGGCCATGGTGAAGGCCGGCGTCTACCTGATCGGGATGCTCGCGCCGGTCCTGGCGGCGGTCGGCCCGTGGCGGCCGGTGACGATCGTGGCCGGCCTGGCCACCATGCTCGTCGGCGGTTGGGCCGCGCTGCGGCAGACGGACCTGAAGCTGCTGTTGGCGTACGGGACGGTGAGCCAGCTCGGCCTGCTGGTGGTGTTGACCGGGGCGGGCACCCCCGACGCCGCGCTGGCCGGGGTCGCCATGCTGCTCGCGCATGCCCTGTTCAAGGCGGCGCTGTTCCTGGTCGTCGGGATCATCGACCACGGCGCCGGCACCCGGGACCTGCGGGAACTCTCGGGTCTGCGGCACGGCTCCGGCCCGCTGGTCGGCGTCGCGGTGCTGGCCGCCGCGTCCATGGCGGGGGTGCCACCGCTGTTCGGCTTCGTCGCCAAGGAGGCGGTGTTCGCCGCGTTCATCGACCGGCCGGTGATCCTCGCCGGGCTGGTCGCGGGCACGGTCCTCACGGTCGCCTACAGCGTGCGGTTCCTGTGGGGCGCGTTCGCCGACCGGCCGGGCGTGGAGCAGACCCCGCTGGACCGGATCGCGCCGTCGCTGCTGGTGCCGGCGGTGGTGCTCGCCGTCGCCGGGCTGGTCGCCGGTCCCGTGGCCGGCGGGGTGGACGGGCTGCTCCGCCCGTACGCCGAGCTGTTCGGCACCGCCCACGCCCACCTGGTGCTGTGGCCCGGGCTCACCCCCGCGCTCGGCCTGTCCGCGTTGGTGCTGGTCGCGGGCGGCGGACTGTTCGCGCTGCGCGGCCCGCTCGCGCCGGTGCTGGCCCGGCTCCGGGCCCCGGTGAGCGGCAACAGGGGGTACGAGTGGGTGATCGGCCGCTTCGACCGGCTCGCGGTGGAGGTCACCAGCGTCACGCAGCGCGGATCGCTGCCGCAGTATCTGGCGACGATCCTGATCGTGCTGGTGCTGCTGCCGGGCGGGGCGATGATCGCGGCCCGCCCCTGGGAGGAGCGCGTCACCTCGTGGGGCACGCCGGTGCAGCTGGTCGTCGCCCTGGTGCTCGCGGTGGCGGCGGTGCTCGCGGTCGGCGCTCGTCGCCGGCTGACGGCGATGCTGCTGGTGGGGGTGACCGGCTACGGCACGGCGATGCTGTTCGTCCTGTACGGCGCGCCCGACCTGGCACTCACCCAGTTCCTGGTGGAGACCGCGACGATCGCGGTGTTCGTGCTCGTGCTGCGCCGGCTGCCGGAGCGGTTCTCGGTGCGACCGTTGCGGCGGGCCCGCTGGCTGCGCCGCACGCTCGCGGTGGCGGTCGGCGTCGCTGCCGCCGGGCTGGCCTTCACCGCCGCCGGTGCGCGTGAGGCACCGGCCATCTCGGCCGCCTTTCCGGAGCTGTCGGTCGACGAGGGACACGGCCGCAACATCGTCAACGTGACCCTGGTCGACATCCGGGCCTGGGACACGATGGGGGAGATGGCGGTGCTGGTGGTGACCGCGACCGGCGTGGCCAGCCTGATCTTCGAACGGTCCCGCACCGGGCCCCGCCCGCGCCGCCCCGAGCCGTCCCGGCGGCCGAGCCGGCCGGGCCGGCCGATCTGGCTGCGCGGCGGCTCCCGGCTGGAGGAACGACGGCGGTCGATCGTGTTCGAGGTCGTCACCCGGCTCATCTTCCACACGGTGGTGCTGTTCTCGCTGTTCCTGCTCTTCTCCGGTCACAACGCGCCGGGCGGCGGCTTCAGCGGTGGACTGGTGGCGAGCCTCGCACTGGTCGTCCGCTACCTCGCGGGCGGCCGGTACGAGCTGGCCGAGTCGGCCCCGATCGGCGCCGGTACGGTCCTCGGCGCCGGGCTGGCCGTCTCCGTCGGCACCGGTGTGATCGCGTTACTCGCCGGCGGTTCGGTTCTCCAGAGCGCGCGGGTCGACCTCTACCTGCCGTTGGTCGGCCACTTCTACCTGGTCACCTCGGTCTTCTTCGACATCGGTGTCTACCTGGTCGTGGTGGGGCTGATGCTGGACATCCTGCGCAGCCTCGGCGCGGAGGTGGACCGGCACATCGAGACCGCGGGCACGGCCACCCGGGGTCTCGCCGCCGAGCCGGGGGAGCGGCCGTGAGCGCGAGCGGGTCGAACCCCACGCTGGTGCTGGTGGTCGCCGTCGGCGTGGTGGTCGCCTGCGGCGTGAACCTCCTGCTGGAACGGAGCCTCAGCCGGATCCTGCTCGGCGTGATCCTGCTGGGCAACGGGGTCAACCTGCTCATCCTGCTGGGCGGGCGTTCCGGGGCCGCCCCGGTCGTCGGCACCGCGCCGGAGGACCGGATGAGCGATCCGCTGCCGCAGGCCATGGTGCTGACCTCGATCGTGATCACGTTCGGGCTGACCGCGTTCCTGCTCGCGGTGAGCTACCGCAGCTGGTACCTGACCGGCGACGACGAGGTGCCGGACGACCAGGAGGACCGGCAGATCATCCGGCTGGCCGAACGCGACGAGTCGGTCACCGCCGACCTCGGTGGGGAGGGGCCGAACGGCGACCCGGAGCAGGTCGACCCGGAGCCGGCCCGTCGCCGGCTGCGCCGTGGGGACGGCGTCGGATGAGGGCGTACGGAGAGCGTCGTCCGGTCGGGTGTTCCCGGTGAACCGGCTGCTGCCGTTGCCGGTGGTGGTGCCGCTGCTCGGCGCGGCCCTCACCCTGGTGCTCGGCCGGTGGCCCGGGTTGCAGCGCGCCATCAGCGTCGCCGGGCTGACCACCACCCTCGCGGTCGCCGGCGTGCTGCTCGTCGAGGCGTACCGGCACGGGCCGGTGGTGCTGGCGATCGGCGGCTGGCCCGCCCCGGTCGGCATCGTGCTGGTCGCCGACCAGCTCGCCGCGCTGATGCTGGTGGTGTCGGCGGCGGTGACCCTGTGCGTGCTGCTCTACTCGATCGGTCAGGGGCGGGGGGAGACCGGCGAGACCGCGCCGGTGACCATCTACCACCCGACCTACCTGGTGCTGACCGCCGGCGTCACGAACGCGTTCCTGGCGGGGGACCTGTTCAACCTGTTCGTCGGCTTCGAGATCCTGCTCGCCGCGAGCTTCGTGCTGATCACCCTCGGCGGTACGGAGGCCCGGATCCGCACCGGGTCGACGTACGTGGTGGTGAGCATCCTCTCCTCGATGGTCTTCCTGGCGGCCGTCGGCCTGGTGTACGCGGCCACCGGCACGCTCAACCTGGCCCAGCTCGCGCAGCGGCTGGACGCGCTGCCGGACGGCGTACGCCTGGCGTTGCAACTGATGCTGCTCCTCGCCTTCGGCGTGAAGGCGGCGGTGTTCCCGCTCTCCGCCTGGCTGCCGGACAGCTACCCGACGGCGCCGGCGCCGGTCACCGCGGTCTTCGCCGGCCTGCTCACCAAGGTGGGCGTGTACGCGGTCATCCGCACCGAGACGCTGCTCTTCCCCGACGGGAAGGTGGGCACCCTGCTGATGGTGGTGGCCGGGCTGACGATGCTGGTCGGCATCCTCGGCGCGGTGGCGCAGTCCGACCTCAAGCGGGTGTTCTCGTTCACCCTGGTCAGCCACATCGGCTACATGATCTTCGGGGTCGGGCTGAGCACCGTGGCCGGGCTCTCCGGCGCGATCTTCTACGTGGTGCACCACATCACGATCCAGACCACGCTGTTCCTCGTCGCCGGCCTGGTCGAGGAGCGGGCCGGCAGCACCGACCTGCGTCGGCTGGGCGGGCTGGCCCGGATGGCCCCGCTGCTCGGCGTGCTCTTCTTCGTGCCCGCGATGAACCTGGCCGGCGTACCTCCGTTCTCCGGTTTCCTGGGCAAGCTCGGCCTGCTCCAGGCCGGCGTGGCCGCCGGCGGCGCGCTGCCCGGCGCGCTGGTCGCGGCCGGCACCGTGACCAGCCTCCTCACCCTGTACGTGGCCTCCCGGGTGTGGAACGTGGCGTTCTGGCGCGCCCCACAGGTCACCACCGACGAACCGGCCGTCCGGCTGCCCGGGCTGATGGTCGGCGCGACCGTCGCGCTCGTCCTGTTCGGGTTGGCGCTGACGGTCGTCGCCGGCCCGCTCTTCGACGTCACCGCCGACGCCGCGAGCGACCTGCGTGACCGCACCCCGTACCTGCGGGCCGTCCTGCCCGAGGGCGGGCCGTGGTGAGCACCGAGCCGCACTCCGACGAGCCGCCCCGGCCACCACGCGCCCGGGTGGGCCGCTGGCGCGACCAGTTCCTGGCGCTGGGCTGGCTGGTGCTGGTCTGGAACCTGCTCTGGGGCGAGTTCACCTGGGGAAACCTGGCCGCCGGCCTGCTGGTGGGCGGGGCGGTGCTGGTGTTCTTCCCGCTGCCGCCGGTCACCTTCGGCGGCCGGGTCCGCCCGCGCTGGCTGCTGGCGTTCGTCGGCCGGTTCGTCGTCGAACTGGTGCTCGCCAGCATCCACGTGGCCCGCATCGCGGTGCAGCCCGGCTTCCGGCCACGCGGCGGCATCATCGCGATTCCGCTGCGGGTGCGTACGGACCTGAACATGGCGCTCACCGCGGAGGCGGTGTCGCTGGTGCCGGGCACGCTGGTCCTGGAGGTGGACCGGGACAACGCCGTCCTCTACGTGCACGTGCTCGACGTGCGTCGGCCGCAGGACCTGGCCGAGAACCGCGCGCGTGTCCTCGACATCGAGCGGCGGATCGTCCGGGCCGTCGGCTCGACCGCGGAGCTGCGCCAGGTGCAGACCGATCCCGTCCCGAAGGAGAACCGTCCGTGAACACCTTCCTCGCCGTCGTGCTCACCGGCCTGCTGTCGGTGACCGCGCTCCTCGCGCTGGCCCGGCTCTACCGGGGGCCGTCACTGCTGGACCGGGTGGTCGCCGCCGACATGCTGCTCGCCACCATGATCGGTGCGGTCGGGGCGGAGGCCGCCGTCAACCGGCACGCCACCACCCTGCCGGTGCTGGTGGTGCTCTCGCTGCTGGGGTTCATCGGCTCGGTCTCGCTGGTCCGGTTCGCCGTACGCGAGGACCACTGATGCTGGGCACGATCGCCGACTGGGTGGGTGGCCTGTTCGTGGTGGCCGGCGCGGTGCTCGCCCTGGCCGCCGGCGTCGGGGTGCTGCGCTTCCCGGACGTGCTGGACCGGATGCACGCCGCCACCAAGCCGCAGACGCTCGGTGTGCTGCTCCTGCTGGCCGGCCTCGCGCTGCGCCTGCGCAGCCCGGCGGACATCGGGATGGTGGCGCTGGTGGCGTTGTTCCAGCTGGCCACGGCCCCGGTGGCGGCGCAGATGATCGGTCGGGCGGCGTACCGGTCCGGCCGGGTCGACCGGTCCCTGCTCGACGCCGACGAGCTGGCCGGGCGCTGATGCCGACCAGCCCGGCCGCTGGACGCCGAGCCGGCCGCACGCGCTGCGGGCCAGGTCGGAAACGGACACCGAGCGCCTTCGTCCCACCCTCAGCGGACATTCAGCGGACGCCGATAAAATGGCGGCATGATCGACTCTTCTGCCCCGGAGGGCAGCAGTAGCCAGCCGGGTCGTGCCCGGCATCCACTGGCCCCGACGCCGTACCGGGGAGCCCTGAGCCTCCCGTGTTGATCGTCCTCGGCCTCGTCCTGATCATCGTTCTCACCGCCGCCACCGGCTACTTCGTGGCCCAGGAGTTCGGCTACGTCGCCGTCGACCGGGGCAAGCTGCGCCAGCTCGCCGACGACGGCGACCAGGCCGCCGCCCGGGCGCTCGAAGTGACCGGACGGCTCTCCTTCATGCTCTCGGGAGCCCAGCTCGGCATCACCGTCACCGCCCTGCTCGTCGGTTACGTCGCGGAGCCCTTCCTGGGCGCCGGCCTCACCGACCTGCTCGGCCTGGCCGGGGTCGCCGAGTCGCTGAGTCTTCCGCTCTCCGTCGCCCTGGCTCTGATCATCGCCACCGTCGTGCAGATGGTGCTCGGCGAGCTGGCCCCGAAGAACATGGCCATCGCCCGCGCCGAACCGGTCGCCCGGGCGCTGTCCCGCTCCACCCTGATCTACCTGCGGGTGGCGGGCCCGGTGGTCCGCCTCTTCGACCGCGCCGCCGTGCGGCTGCTGCGCCGGGTCGGCATCGAGCCGATCGAGGAGCTGCCCAGCGGCGCCACCCCGGAGGACCTGGAGCAGATCATCGCCGAGTCCCGCCAGGAGGGGCACCTCGACGCGGAGATGTCCAACCTGCTCGACCGGGGGCTCGACTTCCGTGAGCTGACCGCCGGCGAGGCGATGGTGCCGCGCGTCGACGTGCACACCGTACGCGCCGACGAGCCGGTCAGCCGCGTCGTCGAGCTGCTCGACACCGGCCACTCCCGCTTCCCCGTACGCGGTGCGGAGGGCGTGGACGACCTGGTCGGCGTCGTCGGCATCGCCGACGTGCTCGGGGTGCACCCGCGGCAGCGCGCCACCACCCCGGTGCGCGCGATCGCCGTACCGCCGCTGCTGGTGCCCGAGACCCTGCCGCTGCCGACGGTGCTGGACCGGCTGCGGTCCGGCCACCGCCAGCTCGCCTGCGTGGTCGACGAGTACGGCGGGTTCGCCGGTGTGATCACGCTGGAGGACATCGCCGAGGAGCTGGTCGGCCCGATCCGGGACGAGGACGACCCGCCGGAGCGGGCGCCGGCCCGGCAGGACGACGGTTCCTGGGTGGTGCCGGCCCGCTGGCGCATCGACGAGGTGGCCGACAGCACGGGCATCACCCTGCCCGAGGCTCCCGAGTACGACACGCTCTCCGGCCTCGTCATGCGCGAGCTGGGGCGGGTGCCCGAGGTGGGGGACCGGCTGGAGATCAACCTGTTGGCCGACGGCGAGGACGGCGAGGTGGACCGGCGCGCCCTGGTCGAGGTACTCGCCGTCGACCGGCACGTGGCCGACTCCGTACGGCTGCGGGTGACCGAGCCGGGCCAGCGCCCGGAGGTGTCGGCGTGAGCGCGAGGAGTGAGCTTGCGAGCCCCGCAGTCGCGAACGAAGGACGGTTCGGCGTGAGCGCGAGGAGTGAGCTTGCGAGCCCCGCAGTCGCGAACGAAGGACGGTTCCGCGTGAGCGCGAGGAGTGAGCTTGCGAGCCCCGCAGTCGCGAACGGAGGACGGTTCCGATGAGTCCCGGCGTCGCACTGCTCACCTCGGTGGCGCTGCTCGCGCTGAACGGCTTCTTCGTGGCCGCCGAGTTCGCCCTGGTCGCCAGCAAGCGGTACCGCCTGGAGCAGGCCGCGGCCGGCGGCGGTCGCGCCGCGAAGGCGGCGCTGGACGGCGTACGCGAGCTGTCACTCATGCTCGCCGGCGCGCAGCTCGGCATCACCCTGTGCACGCTGGGCCTCGGTGCGCTCGCCGAGCCGGCGATCGAGCATCTGGTCAGCCCGGTGCTGCACGCGGTGGGCCTGCCCGACGCGGCGAGCCACGCGGTCGCGCTGGTCTTCGCGCTGGGGCTGGTCACCTTCCTGCACCTGGTGATCGGTGAGATGGCGCCGAAGTCCTGGGCCATCACCGACGCGGAGCGCTCCGCCATGCTGCTGGCCCTGCCGTTCCGGGCGTTCGCCCGGGTGGCGCGGCCGGTGCTGTCGGCGCTCAACGCCCTCGCCAACGCGATCCTGCGGTTGGTGCGGGTCAACCCGCAGGACCAGCTGGCCCAGGTGCACGGCCCGGACGAGCTGCGGATGCTGCTGGAGCAGTCCCGCGAGCACGGCCTGCTCGGCGCCGAGCAGCACCAGCTGCTGACCAGCATGCTCCAGTTGCAGGGCACCACGGTGGCCCAGGTGATGGAGCCGTTCTCGACGATGGTGACGGTCCGCCGGGATGACCCAGCCGAGCTCATCGAGGAGGTCAGCCGCGACAGCGGTCGCTCCCGCCTCGCCGTGCTCGACGCGGCCGGCAACGTCTGCGGGCTGGTGCACGTCCGGGAGGCGGTGCGGGCGGTCACGACGGGCCAGA
This sequence comes from Micromonospora krabiensis, assembly GCF_900091425.1. Classification (GTDB taxonomy): domain Bacteria; phylum Actinomycetota; class Actinomycetes; order Mycobacteriales; family Micromonosporaceae; genus Micromonospora; species Micromonospora krabiensis. Next base: position 3,061,033 of record NZ_LT598496.1, on the reverse strand, counting down.
CGGCCACCGCCGGTGACCTGATGAGCACCGCGTTCACCCTGCCCGCCGCGGCGTCGGTGACCGAGGCGGTGGCCGCCATGCGGTCCCGCCAGTCGCAGCTCGCGCTGGTGCGCAACGGCGGCGGCCCGACCCGGCCGATCGGGTTCGTGGCGCTGGAGGACCTCCTGGAGGAGGTCATCGGCGAGTTCGACGACGAGACCGACACGGTGCCCCGCGGGCGGCGGATGCGCTGACCGACGCCGTGCCGGCGGCTTTCCGCGAACCGGCGGTGAACCACCGGCGCCGTCCGCCAGAGTTGAGGTCGGGCGGGCGGACGGAGGGGTGCCGGTGCGGGTCACGGGGGTGTCGCCGGAGTCGGGCCGGACGGGCCTGACCGTGCGTACGGCCCTGACGAACCCGAGCACCCGGCCGGGGCTGGCACTGCCCGGCCGGGTCACGGTCACCGCCGGCTCGGTGGACGTCCCGGTGCTGCACGTCCGGCTCGGCCTGGTCACGACGGCCGAGCCGGACGACCCGTCCGGGCCGCGTCGCCTGGTGCAGTTCCACGACGCGCCGCTGACCGGGGCGTTCGTGCTGCGGGCCGGGCGGGGCCGGACCATCCCGTTCGAGTTTCCCGTGCCGTGGGAGACCCCGGTGACGATCTTCGGCGGGGTGCCGCTGCTCAGCCTGCGGATGGCGCTGCGGACGGAGGTGGCGGTCGAGCCGCGGCTGGACCAGGGCGCCATGGTGCCCGTCTTCGTGCACCCGCTGCCCACCCAGGCGCACGTGCTGGCGGCGCTGGACACGCTCGGCTTCTCGATGCGCCAGGCCGGGCTGGTCGACGCCCGGCTGCCGGGGGTGGAGCAGACGCTGCCGCTGCACCAGCGGCTCGGCTACTGGGCGGCCCCGCTCTACGCCGGTCCGATGACCGAGCTGGAGGTGATCTTCGTGGCCAACTCGGCGGGCCTGGAGGTGATCCTGTGGGTGGACCGCCGGCTGGCCCTGGCCGGTGTCACCCACCAGAGCATCAGCCGGTTCCGGGTCTGGCACACGGGCGCCGAGCAGCGGGACTGGGTGGCCACCGTGGACGGTTGGCTCCGCCAGGCGATCAACCGGCACGCGGCGGCCGCCGCGCACGCCGACTGGTCGGCGCAGATCAGCGAGTCCGCTCACGTCAGCCGGCCACCGGACGAGCCCCTACAGCCGGGGTTCGGCCTGGGTGGCACCGCCGGCGGGCCCGGGGTCGGTGGCGGTGGTGGCGGCGGCGACGGCACCTGAACGGCGTGGCCCGGTCCGTCGCGGCGCCGGGCCCGCTCCGGGGGCGGAGTCAGCGCGGTCCCGACCGGCCGGTAGTTGTGCCGCCGGCCGGTCGGGACCGCGGCTTACACGCTCGCGGTGGCGAGCTTGACGCTGAAGCCGAGGAAGAGGGCCGCCACGCCCGTGGTCGCCCCGGCGGCGAGCCGGCGGCGCTGACGGAACTGGGCGGCCAGGAACGTGCCCGCGAAGATCAGCACGGTCAGGTAGAGCGCGCTGGTCACCTGCGCGATCAGGCCGAGCAGCACGAAGGAGACCGCCGGCCAGGCGTAGTTCGGGTCGACGAACTGGATGAAGAACGAGATGAAGAAGAGGATCGCCTTCGGGTTGAGCAGGCTGATCACCAGCGCCTTGCGGAACGGGCTGCGCATCGCCGCCGGCTCGGCCGCGTCGATGAGGCGCGGCGTCGCCGGGTCGTTGCGGTCGCGCCAGCGCCGCCAGGCGCCGCGCAGCATCGTCAACCCCACATAGCCGAGGTACGCCGCGCCGGCGTACTTCACCACCAGGAACAGCGGCGGGTACGCCTGGAGCAGCGACGCCACCCCGGCGGCGGAGAGGAACATCAGCACCCCGTCGCCGAGGAACACGCCACCGGCGGCCCGGTAGCCGGCGCCCACCCCGCGCTTGGCGGCGGTGGAGAGCACGAAGAGGGAGTTGGGCCCGGGCAGCAGGACGATCGCCACGGTGCCCAGCACGTACGTTCCGAGGTCGGTGATGCCCAGCACGTCGGACATCATGTCCCCACCGGTGCCGTCCGGCGAAGTCTTTCCCGCAGCGTGACCTGTGCGTTCGGCCACTCATCGACGGTCATCGCGTACTGGACGGTGTCCCGCCACGAGCCGTCGGGGCGCTGCCGGTGCATCCGGAGCACACCTTCCCGGGTCGCGCCGAGCCGCTCGATGGCCCGCTGTGACCGCTCGTTGCGGATGTCGGTGTGCCACACCACCCGTACCGCGCCGAGGTCGTCGAAGGCCCGGCTGAGCAGGAGCAGCTTGGCCTCGGTGTTGATCCCCGTACGCCACCAGGGCCGGCCCAGGAAGGTGTGGCCGATCGCCACCGACCGGCGCTGCGGGTCCACCTCGTACCAGGAGGTGGTGCCCACCACCGCGCCGGTCACGGCGCAGCGCTGCACCCACGGCACCCGCTCGCCCCGGTGCCGCGCGTCCAGCGCCTCCGCGACGACCGCGGCCGTGGCGGCGACGTCGGCCGGCAGCGGGTGGGACAGGTGCCGCCACACCTCCGCGTCGGCGGTGGCGGCGTGCAGCTCGTCGGCGTGCGCGAGGTCGAGCGGCTCCAGCAGCACGTGCTCGCCGCGCAGGGGCACCGGCTCGTGCCAGGGCGAACGGGCCTGCCGCAGGTACGCCGGCACGGGCGCGGTGACTCCCACGTCGGGCTCGGGGCGGCCCGGGGTCAGGCGCAGCGGTAGCACGCCCGCCCAGTGCGGCAGGTCGAGGTCGGCCTCCTCGTCGCGTACGCCGCCGCCGCGCGTCCGCACCGACACCTCGTGCAGCGGGAGGGCCAGCACGGCGGTCTCGGCCAGCTCGCGGCGGTTCGGCGGGCGGCTGTCGGAGGCCCGTCCGGTGCCGAGCTTCTCCACCAGCGCGGTCAGCACCTCGGCCTTCTCCCGCTCGTCGGTGACCAGGTGGGCGGTGCCGTGGGCGACGACGGAGCGGTAGTTCGCGCTGTGGTGGAACTGCGACCGGCCGTAGATCAGGCCGTCGAGCAGGGTGACCGCCACGCAGACGGGCAGGCCGTCGCCCCGGGCGGCGAGCAGTGGCCGGCTGCCGGTGGAGCCGTGCAGGTAGAGGGTGTCGCCGAGGCGGACGTGCAGGGTCGGCAGCACCCGCGGCCCGCCGTCCACGGTGAACCCGAGTGCGCAGTCGTACGCCTCGTCGAGGATCGCGTGGGCCGCGGCCCGGTCGTAGCTCATCTTGTCGCGGGATCGCGTCGCGGTGTTCCGCGGGGTGCGGGGGAACGTGGTGGGTTGCATGTCGCCACCGCCTTTGTTCTAGTACAATCTCTGATTTGTGTCAGCACGCTATCAGCTCACCGGGACGACGGCCGTCGAGATTTCGGCCAGCATCGAGTCCGGCATCCGCACCGACGCCCTGCCCCCGGGCACGGCCCTGCCGCCGGTCCGGGCCCTCGCCGCCGAGCTGTCGGTCAGCCCGGCCACCGTCGCGCGGGCCTACCAGGAGCTACGCCAACGCGGGTTGGTCGCCACCGCCGGGCGGCACGGCACCCGCGTACGGCCCCGCCCACCGGTCGCCGCCCGCCGCAGTGCCCTGCGCCCGCCACCCGCGCCCGGCCTGCGCGACCTCTCCGCCGGTGAACCCGATCCGCGCCTGCTGCCGCCGCTCGGCCCACACCTGGCCGCCCTCGCCGCCGACGCCGGCGCGCCGATCAGCTACTCGGGGGCCGGAGTGCTGCCGGAACTGGCCGAAGCGGCCCGGGCCCGGCTCGCCGCCGACGGCGTGCCGGCGGGGGAGCTGACCCTCACCGGTGGGGCGCTGGACGGCATCGAACGCCTGCTCGGCGCGCACCTGCGCCCCGGTGACGCGGTAGCCGTGGAGGACCCGGGCTGGGCCAACCTGCTCGACCTGGTCGCCGCCCTCGGGCTGCGCCCGATCGGCGTACCGGTCGACGACGAGGGGCCGATCGTCGCCGGCGTGGCCGCGGCCCTGGCCGCCGGGGCGCGGGCGCTCATCGTGACCAGTCGCGCGCAGAACCCCACCGGCGCCGCGGTCACCGCGGCCCGGGCCGCCGCGCTGCGTGACCTGCTCGCCGGCCGGCCGGACCTGCTCCTCGTCGAGGACGACCACGCCGCCGAACTGGCCCGCGTACCCCTGCATCCGCTGGCCGGCGCGACCCCGCACTGGGCGTTCCTCCGCTCGGCGAGCAAACCCTTCGGGCCCGACCTGCGGCTGGCGGTGCTGACCGGCGACGAGACCACGGTGGCCCGGGTCGCCGGCCGGGCCCGAGCCGGCGCCGGCTGGGTGTCCACCGTGCTGCAACGGCTCGTGCTCGCCCTGTGGCGCGACCCCGACGTCAGCGAGCTGATCGAGGACGCGGCCGACAGCTACGACCGGCGGCGCCAGGCGCTCCTCGCGGCGCTGGCCGCGCGTGGGCTCGTCGGGCACGGCCGCAGCGGCATCAACGTCTGGCTGCCGGTGTCCGACGAGACCAGCGCGGTCACCGCGCTGCGCGACGCCGGCTGGTCGGTCGCGCCCGGCGCCCTCTACCGGATCGCCGGCCCGCCCGGCCTGCGCATCACCGTCAGCCCTCTGGAGGACGCCGACGTCGAGCCCTTGGCCGACGCCCTGACCCGCGCCCTCCACCCCACCCCCCCACCCCACTTCACCGCCTGACCCCCACCCCCCCACGCCCGCCCCGCCCGCCCGGCCCTGCCGCCCCGCCCGCCCCGCACCGCCCCCGCCCCCCCCGGCCCCCCGCCCCCGCCCGCGATCTTGCAGTTGGTGCCCCGACGATGCCTGGGATGTGCGATTCGTCGGGGCGGAAAGTGCAAGATCGCCGGGCGGGCGGGCGGGCGGGTGGCGCGGCTGGTGGGGGTAGGTCTGGTGGGGTGCGGGGTGGGTATGCGTGGCGCCGGAGGTGAGTGATGTCCACGGGGGCGAGGAGAGGTGTCTGGATCGCGATCGCGGTGGCGGTGATCGTGATCATCATCGTGATCATCGCGCTGATGTCCGGTGGGGGCGGAGGCGGCGGCGGGTACTGAGCGACGGCCCAGCCGCGACCAGCTGTCGGGCACGGCCGCCCGAAGACGTATATAACAGTCGACATGGCCCAGCAGAGCGAGAGCGCACCCGGCGCCCAGCGGTTCATCCCGCCCGACGCGGACACCCTCGACGAGCTGCGGGGCGCCGCCGGTGGCTGTCGGGGCTGCGAGCTCTACCGGGACGCGACGCAGACGGTGTTCGGCCGCGGCGACGAGAGCGCGCGGGTGGTCTTCGTCGGCGAGCAGCCCGGCGACATGGAGGACCAGAAGGGCCTGCCCTTCGTCGGGCCCGCCGGTCGGCTGCTGCGCCGGGCGGTCGACGACGCGGGCCTCGACCCGAGGCACATCTATCTGACGAACGCCGTCAAGCACTTCCGTCACTCTCTGCGAGGCAAGCGCCGCATCCACCAGACGCCGGACCAGGTGCACATCACCGCCTGCCGGCCGTGGCTGGTCGCCGAGTTCGCCCGGCTCACCCCGGAGGTCGTCGTAGTGCTCGGCGCCACCGCCGCCAAGGCGCTGCTCGGCCCCGCTTTCCGGGTCACGAGGCAGCGGGGCGAGCTGTTGCCCTGGCCGGCTGCCGCCCAGCACCCGGAGGACTTCCAACGGGTGCCGGTGGACAGCGCCGGGAAGACCGCCGACGTGCCGGAGGCCCGGCTGCTGGCCACCATTCACCCGTCGGCGGTGCTGCGCGCCGACAACCAGGACGTCGCGTACGAGGGGCTGGTCGCCGACCTCACCGTGGCCAGCCGCGCGCTCGCCGCGTAGCCGCCACGGGCGGTCGCGCGCCTCCGCCCCGGCGAGAACCGGGTGCCGCCGTACGCGCCGGTTGCGCAAGGATGGGCAGGTCCCCCGTTCCTTACTCGTCCCCGCCGGAGCCGCCCCATGGCCACGGACCTGACCGCGCCGGTCGGCGCCCCGGACGTCGCGCCCATCCAGCGGCGCACCCTGGGCCTGCTCTTCGGCACCCAGATCATCGGCGGGATCGGCGTCACCATCGGCATCTCGGTGGGCGCGCTGCTCGCCGCGCGGGTCGCCGGCATCGCCGTCGCCGGTCTGGCGCAGAGCGCCGCCGTGGTGGGCGGGGCCCTGTTGGCGGTCCCGGTCACCCGGATCATGAACGCGCACGGGCGGCGGCCGGGGCTGGCCGTCGCGTACCTGGCCGGTGCCGTCGGCGCCGTGCTGGTGGTGCTCGCCACGGTGAGCCGGTGGGTGCCGCTGCTGTTCCTCGGCATGCTGCTCTTCGGCGGTGGCACCGCCGCCAACCTCCAGGCCCGCTACGCCGCCGTGGACCTCGCCGAACCGACCCGGCGGGCCCGCCAGCTCTCGCTGATCGTGTGGGCCACCACCATCGGGGCGGTGGCCGCGCCCAACTTCGCCGCGCTGGCCGACCACACCACCAGCGGCTGGGGGTTGCCCCCGCTGGCCGGCCCGTTCGCGTTCAGCGCGGCGGCGTTCGTGCTCGCCGCCGGCGTACTCCTGGTGCTGCTGCGGCCCGACCCGCTGCTCACCGCGCGCCGGCTCGCGGCGGCCGTCGCGCCGGTGGCGGCCGCCGGGTCCGACGTCAGCCCACCGGCCGAGGCCGTCGACCCGCCGGCCCGAGCCGCCCGGCGCGGTGCCGGGATGCGTGCGGCGTGGCAGGTCGTACGCGGGCTGCCGGCCGCCCGACTCGGCATCGTCGCCGTGGCGGTGGGCCACGTGGTGATGGTGGCGGTCATGTCGATGACCCCGGTGTGGCTCGGCGAGTCGCACTCCGACGCCGACGTGCTGCGGGTGGTGGGTGTCGTGCTGAGCCTGCACATCGCCGGCATGTACGCGCTCTCCCCGCTGGTGGGCTGGCTCACCGACCGGCTCGGCCGGCGCGCGGTGATCCTCGCCGGCGTCGCGCTGCTGCTCGCCGCGTGCGCGGTCGCCGGCACCGCCGGGCACCACACGCCCCGGCTCTCGGTCGGTCTGGTCCTGCTCGGTCTGGGCTGGTCCGGCACCATGGTGGCGGGCTCCACGCTGCTGTCCGAGTCGGTGCCGGCGGCCGTTCGGCCGAGCGTGCAGGGCTTCTCGGACCTGACGATGGGGCTGGCGGGCGCGGTGGCCGCCGCGGCCAGCGGGTTTGTCGTGCGGGCGTCGGGTTATCCGGTTCTCACCCTGCTCGCGGCGGTCGCGACGGTGCCGCTGGTGGCGCTAGCGTTGCGTCCGGTGTCGGCGGGGGCACCGGACGAGGAGGAATGATCACGTGCGGCTGACCGACTTCTGGACCCGGTTGGAGGAGGCGTTCGGCCCCGGCTACGCGGCCAGCATCGCCAGCGACCAGGTGCTCTCCCAGCTCGGCGGGCGGACCATCGAACAGGCGATCGCGGCGGGGGAGGAGACGCACGTGGTGTGGCGTGCGGTCTGCGCCGCCTATCCCGACCGCGTGCCCGCACGACTACGCTGAGCAGCCTTTTCCGTCGATCCGCGTGTCGCTTGTCGAGTCGTACACCTGTTCGGCTATTGTCCACAGCGGGGTGCTCGTCCACAGCTCGCGGCCCGTCGGCTGGTTTTCTGTCGGACCCAGCGCCTAGCGTGTCCGCGTGACGCGAAGCTCAGCAAAGACGCCGGCGAAGGCAGGGGTGGCAACCATGGCAGCAGGGCCTGACCGGGAGAAGGCACTCGACCTTGCTCTCGCTCAGATCGACAAGCAGTTCGGCAAGGGCTCGGTGATGCGCCTGGGGGAGCGTCCGGTCGTCCAGACCGCGATCATCCCGACCGGCTCCATCGCGCTCGACGTGGCGCTCGGGGTGGGCGGCCTGCCCCGCGGCCGGGTCGTCGAGATCTACGGCCCGGAGTCCAGCGGTAAGACCACGGTCGCCCTGCACGCGGTGGCCAACGCCCAGCGCAACGGCGGCATCGCCGCCTTCATCGACGCCGAGCACGCGCTCGACCCGGAATACGCGAAGGCCCTCGGCGTCGACACCGACGCGATGCTGGTCTCCCAGCCGGACACCGGCGAGCAGGCGCTGGAGATCGCCGACATGCTGGTCCGCTCCGGCGCGCTCGACATCATCGTGATCGACTCGGTGGCCGCGCTGGTGCCGCGTGCCGAGATCGAGGGCGAGATGGGCGACAGCCACGTGGGTCTCCAGGCCCGGCTGATGAGCCAGGCGCTGCGAAAGATCACCGGCGTGCTCAACCACACCGGCACCACGGCGATCTTCATCAACCAGCTCCGCGAGAAGATCGGCGTGATGTTCGGCAGCCCGGAGACCACCACCGGTGGTCGGGCGCTGAAGTTCTACGCCTCGGTCCGGCTCGACGTCCGGCGCATCGAGAGCCTCAAGGACGGCACCGACGTGGTCGGCAACCGGACCCGGGTCAAGGTCGTGAAGAACAAGGTCGCGGCGCCGTTCAAGCAGGCCGAGTTCGACATCATGTACGGCAAGGGCATCTCGCGCGAGGGCTCGCTGATCGACGTCGGCGTGGAGCAGGCGATCATCCGCAAGTCCGGCGCCTGGTACACCTACGAGGGTGACCAGCTCGGCCAGGGCAAGGAGAAGGCCCGGGAGTTCCTCAAGGAGAACCCGGACGTGGCGGCCGAGATCGAGAAGAAGATCCTGGAGAAGCTCGGCGTCGGGGTCGGTGTGAGCGACGCGGCCGGTGGCCCGGAGCTGCCGCCGGTCGACTTCTGATCTGAGCCGTGGCAGGTCGACGTGCCCGCACGGGGCGAGGCTGGGATGCCAGCCCGCCCCGCGCGGCTGACGCCGGTGGTGCTCCGCGACCCCGTCGCGGTCGACGCGGCCGGTCCGACGAGGCCGAGCCGGAGGTGCCCGCCCCACCACGGGACGAGGCCGAGGTGGCCCGGGAGATCTGCCTCCGCCAGCTCGCCGTCCGGCCGCGCACTCGCGCCGAGCTGGCCGGCGCGCTGGCGAAGCGGGGGATCTCCGACGAGGTGTCGGCGGAGGTGCTCGACCGCTACGACGAGGTCGGCATCATCGACGACGCCGCCTTCGCCCGTGCCTGGGTGTCGAGCCGGCACGCCGGGCGTGGGCTGGCCCGTCGGGCGCTCGCCAACGAGCTGCGCCAGCGCGGCGTCGACGGTGAAGTGGCGAGCGAGGCGCTGGGTGAGCTGGACGAGGAGACCGAGGCGGAGACCGCTCGGGCTCTGGTGGAGCGGAAGCTGCGTACGGCCCGTGGTGAGCCCGACGCCGTGTTCCGTCGCCTCGTCGGAATGCTGGCCCGCAAGGGCTACCCGCCGGGTGTGGCGATCCGGGCGGTGAAGGACGCCCTCGCCGCCCAGAGCGCCGAGGCAGCCGAGTTCGCCGAGCACATCGACGCCGACGCCCTCGCCGACGCGGAGGGCGAGCTGGACCGGGACAGCCGCACAGCGGACTGATCGCCACCCGACCTGTCGAGGACGCCCTCGGCGGCCCGGGCCCTGGCGTCTCGACCTTCCCGTGTCCCGCCCGTCCCGGCGTGCCGGGGACAGCGCCCCCGCGTCCGGCGAGTCCCGCGCGGGCAGCGCCCCGGGGCGCCTGGGTCCACGCCGGCGTGCTCCACTCGGGTTCGGCGGACGCCGGCCCGGTGGATCGTCACCCTGCCCCCGCGCCCCACCCGACCCGTCCGGCCGGCACTCGGCGGAGACCGTGGCGTTTGTCCGCTGGTGTCCACCGTGATATCAGCGCTGCGTGACGCGGCAACTTCTCTCCGTTCGGGGGGTTTGATCATGAGTTCTTGACCAGACCGCCCTCGGAGACCTAGCCTCGCCATACAGGTTCACATTGCCCGACCATCGCAGGCTAAGCGCACAACATAGATCGCGTAACAGAACAGCATCACTTTGGCCGACTCTCCGGCCACTGGCGACAGCTCCGGACAGGCCGGTCCGGAGTGGCCGCGACAACTGCACCCGGCCGCCGACGATGCCCGAGGGCACCGCCGGCGGAGAAAGCTACCCTTCCACGGCCAGCCGCTCCGGTCGGGCGTCCAGAGTCGCGGGAGCATGCCGTCGGCACCGCTCCCGAGGCGCCCACGTTCAGGGGAGGCGGGCATGACCGGGCGGCACAGATTCACGGGCGGTCCACATGGGGCCCCGGCATGAGCGCCCTCGACGTGGCGCTCCTCGTCGCCGTCCTCGTCCTGATGGCGGTGGTGGTCGGCGCGGTCCTGCTCGGCGCCCGGGCGTTACAGCGCTTCCAGGCACAGCCGTCCGCCGAGGATCCGGCGTTCATCGCCGAGAAGGACCGCCAGGAGCAGTCCCTGGCCGCCCTGCGCAGCGCCGCGGACGAGGCCAACAGCACCATCGACGTGGCGAAGTCGGCGGCCGCCGCCGCCCGTGCGGAGGCGGCCGCGGCGAAGGCCGAGGCGAAGGCCGCCCGCGCGGAGGCGCGGCGGGTGCTCGACGACGCCCGCGCCGAGGCGGACACCGTGCTGGAGCGGGCCCACAAGCAGGCCGAGGCCGACGCGGAGCAGCTGCGCACGGCCGCCCGACGCAGCGGCGAGCGGGAGGTGGCCGTGCTGGCCGCGACCACCCGGGAGCAGGCGGCCGAGGTCGAGCGGCGCGCGGCCCGGATGGACGAGCGGGAGCGGCTGCACACCGAGGAGGTCGAGCGGCTCGCCGAGCGGGAGCGTCAGCTCACCGCGGCCAGTGCCGCGCTGTCCGCCCGGGAGGCCGCGCTCGCCCGCCGGGAGGCCGAGCTGACCGAGGCGGAGGAGCTGCGCCGACGGGAGCTGGAGCGGGTCGCCGGCCTGACCGCCGACGCCGCCCGCACCGAGCTGGTGGAGGCCATCGAGACCCAGGCCAAGCGGGAGGCGGCGCTGCTGGTCCGCGACATCGAGGCGGACGCCCGCAGCACCGCCGAGCAGCGGGCCCGGCACATCGTGGTCGACGCGATCCAGCGCGTGGCGAGCGAGCAGACCGCGGAGAGCGTGGTCAGCGTCCTGCACCTGCCCGGGGACGAGATGAAGGGGCGGATCATCGGCCGGGAGGGGCGCAACATCCGCGCCTTCGAGTCGGTGACCGGGGTCAACCTGATCATCGACGACACCCCGGAGGCGGTGCTGCTCTCCTGCTTCGACCCGGTCCGGCGGGAGGTCGGCCGGCTCACCCTGGAGAAGCTGGTCCTCGACGGGCGGATCCACCCGCACCGGATCGAGGAGGTCTACGACCTGGCCCGGCAGGAGGTCGACCAGCTCTGCCGTCGGGCCGCCGAGGACGCCCTGGTCGAGGTCGGCATCACCGAGATCCACCCGGAGCTGGTGACCCTGCTCGGCCGGCTGCGCTACCGCACGTCGTACGGGCAGAACGTGCTCAAGCATCTCGTCGAGACCGCGCACATCGCCGGCATCATGGCCGCCGAGCTGAAGCTGGACGTGCCGATCATCAAGCGGTCGGCGTTCCTGCACGACATCGGCAAGGCGCTCACCCACGAGGTGGAGGGCAGCCACGCCATCATCGGCGCCGACCTGGCCCGCAAGTACGGTGAGAGCGAGGACGTGGTGCACGCCATCGAGGCGCACCACAACGAGGTGCCGCCGCAGACGATCGAGGCGGTGCTGACCCAGGCGTCCGACGCCTGCTCGGGCGGGCGGCCGGGCGCCCGGCGGGAGAGCCTGGAGGCGTACGTCAAGCGGCTGGAGCGGATCGAGGAGATCGCGGCGAGCAAGCTCGGCGTGGAGAAGGTCTTCGCGATGCAGGCGGGCCGCGAGATCCGGGTGATGGTCAAGCCGGACGACGTGGACGACATCGGCGCCGCCGTGCTGGCCCGGGACGTGGCCAAGCAGATCGAGGAGGAGCTGACCTACCCGGGTCAGATCCGGGTGACCGTGGTCCGCGAGTCCCGGGTCACCGAGATCGCCCGCTGAGGCGCCGCCGGTGCGACGCGCAAGGGGCGGGTGGCCACACGGCCACCCGCCCCTCGTCGTCTGTGCGGTCAGATACCGGCCTGCCCGGCGGCGTGACCGGTCTCGACGATCTGCACCGGCTTCGCGGAGGTGCGCGCCCGGCCCATCCGCTTCTGCAGCCACCAGGCGAGGACCGACAGCAACCCGCAGATGGCGATGTAGATCGCGGCGACGATCAGGTACGTGGGCACGTACGGCAGGCCGAACGGCAGCCGGCCGCCGATCTGCTTGCCGACGAACAGCAGCTCCGGGTAGGTGATGATGAAGCCGAGCGCGGTGTCCTTGAGCAGGACGACGAGCTGGCTCACGATCGCCGGCAGCATCGAGCGCACCGCCTGCGGCAGCAGGATCAGCCGCAGCACCTGGTTCTTGCGCATGCCGACCGCGTACGCGCCCTCGGACTGGCCGCGCGGCACGGCGTTGATGCCGGCCCGGAAGATCTCCGCCAGCACCGAGCCGTTGTAGAGCGTGAGCCCGATGACCAGTGCCCACAGCTTGTCGATCGACCAGCCGTACTGCAGTGGCACGTAGTAGCCGAAGAAGATCAGGATCAGCAGCGGGATGGCCCGGAACAGCTCCACGACGAAGGTGGCGGGGCTGCGCAGGATCCACTTGTCGCTCAGCCGGGCGCTCGCGAAGACGGCGCCGAAGAGCAGCGCGAGGACGGCGGCGATCCCGGCCGCCTTGAGCGTCGCCCCGAGCCCGTTGAGCAGCTCGCGCTGCACCGAGACGTACTGGAACTGCTCCCACTTGCGGGCCTCGAACTGCCCGGTGTCGTAGAACTTGTAGCCGACGAACGCGATCAGCGCGACGATGGCGAGCGTCGAGACGACGCCGAGCAGCGCGTTGCGCCGCTTGGCCCGAGGGCCGGGCAGGTCGTAGAGGACCGAGGCCTGCGTGCTCATCCGTGCCACCCTCCGTTCGTCGCCGCGCGATGCATCCGTACGCCCCGCGTGCTCACCGGGCCACCCTCCACTTGCGCTCCAGGACCCGCTGCAACACCACCAGCGGCAGGATCAGGATGAGGAAGCCGATGGTGATCCAGAGCAGGACGGCGAACTGCGGCTCGCCACGCTCGGCCATGTACGCCGGGATGGCACCCGCCTCCAGCACGGAGAAGCCGGCCGCGATCGTGGTGTTCTTCAGCATGGCGATGAACACGCTCATCATCGGCGGGACCATGGCCCGCAGTGCCTGCGGCAGCACGATCAGCGTGAGCACCTGACCGAAGGTCATGCCCAGTGCCCGGGCCGCCTCTGCCTGGCCGGCGGCGACGGTGTTCACGCCGGAACGGACCACCTCGCAGACGAACGCCGAGGTGTAGGCGATCAGTGCGATGCAGGCGCTGGGGAAGTAGTCGATGTTGACGTCGAGCTTCGGCACCGCGAACACCAGGAACGCGAAGACCAGCGTCAACGGGGTGTTGCGGACCAGGTTGACGTACGTGGCGCCGAAGGCCCGCAGCGCCGGGACGGGGGAGACCCGCATCGCGCCGAGCAGCGTGCCGAGGACGAGACTGCCGACGCCGGCGATCAGGAACAGTTTGACGGTGTTGATGAACCCGTCGCGGAACAGGTCCGCGTTGTCCGTCAGTACGCGGAAGAACTCGCCCATGCCTCGCTCTCAGTCCTCGGGCAGGCGCCGGGCGGGGACGAACCCCGCCCGGCGCCGCGTCACGTGTCGAACTGTCGGTCAGTACCGCTCGAGCTGCGGCGGGGTGCCCGCCGAACCCGACTTGCCGAGCGTGCCGTCGTAGATCTTCTGCCAGGTGCCGTCGGTGAACGCCGCCTCGATCTGGTCGTTCACGTAGTCACGCAGCGCCTTGTCGTCCTTCGGCAGGCCGATGCCGTACTTCTCGGTGCTGAACGGCTGGCCGACGACCTTGAGCTCGTCCGGGTTCTGCGCCGCGTAGCCCTTGAGGATGGCGTCGTCGGTGGTCACCGCGTCGACCTTCTTGTCGAGCAGCTGCGAGACGCACTCGGAGTAGGTCTTGAACTCGACGATGTTCTCCGGCTCGGTGAGCCCCTCGTCGCGGACCTTCTGGATCGGGGTGGACCCGGTCGCGGAGCAGACCTTCTTGCCCTTGAGCGCGTCCTTGCCGGTGATGGCCGACTCGTCCTTGCGGACCAGCAGGTCCTGACCGGCCACGAAGTACGGCCCGGCGAAGGAGATGTCGTTCTTGCGCTTGTCGGTGATCGAGTAGGTGCCGACGTAGTAGTCGACCTCGCCACCCTTGATCGCGGTCTCGCGGTTCGCGGACGCGATCTCCTTGTACTCGATCTTCGCCGGGTCGACGCCGAGCTTGCTGGCGACGTACTGGGCGATCTCGATGTCGAAGCCGCACCGGGTGCCCTGGGCGTCCTTGTAGCCGAGGTTCGGCTGGTCGAACTTGACGCCGACGACGACCTTGCCGGCCGACTTGATCTTGTCGAAGGTCGGGCTGCCGGCGACCGCCGCGTCCGCCTTCGGGGTGAAGGTCGCGCCGGAGGTGGTGCAGGTGTCGGACTGTGCGCCGCCGGAGGTGCTGCCCCCGGCGCTGGGGGTCGGGTTCCCCTCCTTGCCGCAGGCCGCGGCAGAGAGGGCGAGCGAGGCCATCATGGCGACCGCCGCCACGCGCTTCATACGCATACTCTTCTCCTTCTTCGACGAAGCGCGCCGGGGGACGACGCGCTTCGGGTACGGACGCGCTAGTGCGTGAGGATCTTGGAGAGGAAGTCCTTGGCCCGCTCGCTGCGCGGGTTGGCGAAGAACTCCGCCGGCGGCGCGTCCTCCACCAGCTGCCCGTCGGCCATGAAGATGACCCGGTTGGCGGCGTGGCGGGCGAAGCCCATCTCGTGGGTGACCACCACCATCGTCATGCCCTCGCGGGCGAGCGACGTCATCACGTCGAGCACCTCGCCGACCATCTCCGGGTCGAGCGCGCTGGTGGGCTCGTCGAAGAGCAGCGCCTTGGGCTGCATGGCGAGCGCGCGGGCGATCGCGGCCCGCTGCTGCTGGCCGCCGGAGAGCTGGGCCGGGAACTTGTCGGCCTGGTTGGCGATGCCGACCCGGTCGAGCAGGGCGAGGCCACGCTCCCGGGCCGCCGCCGGCTTCTCCTTGCGGACCTTGATCGGCCCGAGGGTGACGTTCTCCAGGATGGTCTTGTGCGCGAAGAGGTTGAACGACTGGAACACCATGCCGACCTCGCTGCGCAGCCTCGCGAGGGCCTTGCCCTCCGCGGCCAGCGGCTGCCCGTCGAAGGTGATGGTGCCGGAGTTGATCGGCTCGAGTCGGTTGATGGCGCGGCAGAGCGTCGACTTGCCGGAGCCGGACGGGCCGATCACCACGACGACCTCGCCGCGGCCGACCGAGAGCGAGACGTCGTCCAGCACGTGCAGCGGCCCGAACCACTTGTTGACCGAATCCAGCACGATGAGCGGTTCGCCCGTCGTCACGTCGTCCACCGTCCCTGTCGTCTGCGGGTCGGGGTCGGATGACCCCCGGTTGGGGGCAACTGTAGGCGGGGGGATGTGGCAGAACGCAACCCGGTTGGTCACGGAGCGGTAACACCACCGGTGATCGTCGCCCGGAGTCCGATACTCGACCACGAAAAGGCCGCGACGGTGGCGTGCGGCGGCCCGCGCCGCAATCATGAGGCTATGACCGAACCCGTACGCCTCACCCGCTACGCCCGGGGCGGTGGATGCGCCTGCAAGATCCCTCCGGGTGAGCTGGAGGCGATGGTGGCGGGTCTCGGCCCGGCCACCGGCACCGCGGATCTACTGGTCGGTCTGGACCACGGCGACGACGCCGCGGTCGTCCGCCTGGACGAGCGCACCGGCCTGGTCGGCACCGCCGACTTCTTCACCCCGGTGGTGGACGACGCCTACGACTGGGGCCGCATCGCCGCCGCCAACGCGCTGTCCGATGTGTACGCCATGGGCGGCACCCCGCTGGTCGCGCTGAACCTGCTCTGCTGGCCACGGGACGTGCTGCCGCTGGAGTTGGCGCGCGAGGTGCTGCGCGGCGGTCAGGACGTCGCCCGGGAGGCGGGGTGCCACCTGGCCGGCGGCCACAGTGTCGACGACGACGGCCCCAAGTACGGGCTGGCGGTGACCGGTGTGGTCCGCCCGGAGGAGCTGATCACGCTGGACGCGGGCCGGGCGGGCCTGCCGCTGTCGCTGACCAAGCCCCTCGGCGTCGGGGTGCTCAACACCCGGCACAAGTCCACCGGCGAGACGTTCCCCGAGGCGGTCGCCGCGATGAGCACCCTCAACCGGGACGCCGCGCGGGCGGCGGTGGCCGCCGGTGTCCGGTGCGGCACCGACGTGACCGGCTTCGGCCTGCTCGGGCACGCCTCGAAGCTGGGCCGGGCCAGCGGGTTGACCGTGGCGATCGACGCGGCGAGCGTGCCCTACCTGGCCGGAGCGCGGGAGGCGGTGCGCGACGGTTACGTCAGCGGCGGCAGCCGGCGCAACCTGGACTGGGTGACCCCGTGGACCGACTTCGGCGCCGTCGGCGAGGACGAGCGGTTGCTGCTGGCCGACGCGCAGACGTCGGGCGGCCTGCTCGTCGCGGGTGAGGTGCCCGGCGCGCCGATCGTCGGTGAGCTGCGGCCGCGCGGCGAGCACCTGGTCGTCATCCGCTGAGCCGACGGCCAGGGCCGCCGTGGCGGGAGGCGGAAGCCGCCCCGCGCGGCCGCCGGGCTTCCCGACGTCGTCTTGGCGCGCATGGCCGTCGATGGCCTGCGCGCACCCGTGGCGCGAGTGTCGGAGGTCGGACACGGCCTTCTCCCGCCGGGGAAAGCGGCACCATACCCGATAAACTGTCATCTTCCCGCTACTCGGCGGAAGGCCATCCCCGCAAATTTTGCCCGGAATGGTCACAGACCGGTAACTTGCCCCCGGCTGGGGTCAAATGCCCCCCACCATCGTCAGTAAGGCCCGATCCAAGGCCGGTGGGACGAACGCAGCGAGGAGGCGGCATGACCGAGCTGTGGAACTGGAGAATCGACCAGGTACGACCCGTGGAGGTCTACCCGGCGTTGGCCGAGGCACTCGGTCGGGTGGTGATGCCCCTGGCGGTCGCCGACCCGGCGAACCTGCCGAGATACGCGGTGATCTGCGACGTCTGGCAGGCGCCCGGCGAGTTCGCCACGATCGTGGACTGCTACGGGGTGCCGGACACGCTGCCCGAGCACGCCAGCATCGCCGCGCTCGCACGGCTGCTGGACCGCAACTGCCTGCTGCGCGACGACACGCTCGACGCGGGCCGGCACCTGCTCGTCGCGCCGGACGGCACGATCCGTCCGGTGCACTTCGACGTCCGGGAGACCGACGACGGGGAGGAGCTCACCAACCAGCGGCTCTGCACCGAGGCGGACCCCCGGTGCCGCGGCTGGTCACAGTGT
This sequence comes from Micromonospora krabiensis, assembly GCF_900091425.1. Taxonomy (GTDB): domain Bacteria; phylum Actinomycetota; class Actinomycetes; order Mycobacteriales; family Micromonosporaceae; genus Micromonospora; species Micromonospora krabiensis. The sequence goes on along the minus strand of NZ_LT598496.1, from coordinate 3,043,742 downwards.
CACCGCTCGCGGTGGGCCCCCGACACGGTCGCGCCGGCGCTCGCCGCGGCCTGACCGCCGCGCGGGGCGGTCGCGCCGCGCACCACGAGCTGGTCCAGCAGCGTACGGGTGGCCTCCGCCACGGCGGCCACCGCCGCGTCGAAGGCGGCGGCGTTGTGCGCGGCGGGCGCCCGGAAGCCCGAGATCTTCCGGACGTACTGCAACGCCGCCGCCTGCACGTCGGTGTCGGTCACCTCCGGGGTGTACGGCTCACGCAGGGTCTTGATGCTCCGGCACATGGCTCCTCCTCGGTTCCGGTCGATCCGGTCGGCCCGGATACGCTGTCCTGGTCATGACTACCGCAGCGGCGGGCAGCCCGCGCACCTACCAGGTGCGGACGTACGGCTGCCAGATGAACGTGCACGACTCCGAGCGCATCTCCGGCCTGCTGGAACAGGCCGGATACGTCCGCGCGCCCGAGGCCGACGAGCAGCCGGACGTGGTGGTGTTCAACACCTGCGCGGTCCGGGAGAACGCCGACAACCGGCTCTACGGCAACCTCGGTCATCTGCGCCCCGTGAAGGACAAGCACCCGGGGATGCAGATCGCCGTCGGCGGCTGCCTCGCCCAGAAGGACCGCGGCGACATCGTCCGCAAGGCCCCCTGGGTCGACGTGGTCTTCGGCACGCACAACATCGGCTCGCTGCCGGTGCTGCTGGAGCGGGCGCGGCACAACACGGCCGCCGAGGTGGAGATCCTCGAATCCCTCGACGTGTTCCCGTCCACGCTGCCCACCCGCCGTGAGTCGACGTACGCCGGCTGGGTGTCGATCTCGGTGGGCTGCAACAACACCTGCACGTTCTGCATCGTGCCCTCCCTGCGCGGCAAGGAGAAGGACCGCCGCCCCGGCGACATCCTCTCCGAGGTACGGGCCCTGGTCGACGAGGGCGTGCTGGAGGTGACCCTGCTCGGGCAGAACGTCAACTCCTACGGCGTCGAGTTCGGCGACCGGTACGCCTTCGGCAAGCTGCTGCGGGCCTGCGGCGACATCGACGGCCTGGAGCGGGTGCGGTTCACCAGCCCGCACCCGAAGGACTTCACCGACGACGTGATCGCCGCGATGGCCGAGACGCCCAACGTCTGCCACTCGCTGCACATGCCCCTGCAGTCCGGCTCCGACGACGTGCTGCGCGCGATGCGCCGCTCGTACCGGTCGGAGAAGTACCTGGGGATCATCGAGAAGGTCCGCGCCGCGATGCCCGACGCGGCGATCACCACCGACATCATCGTCGGGTTCCCCGGTGAGACCGAGGCGGATTTCGAGCGCACCCTCGACGTGGTCCGCGAGGCCCGCTTCTCCTCCGCCTTCACGTTCCAGTACTCGAAGCGCCCCGGCACCCCGGCCGCGACCATGGACGGCCAACTGCCCAAGCAGGTGGTCCAGGAGCGCTACGAGCGGCTGATCGCCGCCGTCGAGGAGATCACCTGGGCGGAGAACAAGCGGCTCGTCGGGGAGACCGTCGAGGTGCTCGTCGCCGTCGGTGAGGGGCGCAAGGACGAGCGCACAGGCCGGATGTCCGGCCGGGCCCGGGACGGCCGCCTCGTGCACTTCGACGCCGGTTCGTTCGCCGGGCAGATCCGTCCCGGCGACATCGTGCACACCACCGTCACGTACGCGGCCCCGCACCACCTCAACGCCGACGGCGAGCCGCTGTCGCACCGGCGCACCCGGGCCGGTGACGCGGCCGAGGCGGGACGCTCCCCGCGTACCCCGGGTGTGCTGCTCGGACTGCCCACGATCGGCGCGCCGGCCGCGGCGCCGGCCCCGGTCGGCGGCTGCGCCGCCCACTGACCGACGCCGCTCACCAGCGGACGCGGCGGAGCCCCGGCCCCCGAAGGGGACCGGGGCTCCGGCGTCGAACAGGTCAGCTGGACTGCTCGGCGAGCTGGAGGAACTGCCGCTTCGAGGCCAGGGCCTGCTCGGCCTCGCGGATCCGGCGGGCGTCGCCCGCGGCCTGGGCCCGGGACAGCCGCTCCTCGGCCTCGGCCACCTGCGCCCGCATCTGGGCCAGCAGCGGGTTGTCCTCCTTGGTGGTCCGGCGCCACGCCGAGTCCATCACCTCGCGGACCTTGTCGTCGACCGCGCGCAGCCGCCGCTCCAGACCGGCGGCCGCCTCCCGCGGCACCCGACCGGCCTCGTGCCACTGCGCCTGGATGTCGCGCAGCTTCGCCTGGGCGCCCTTGGGGTCGCCGTCGACGTCCAACGCCTCGGCCTCGGCCAGCAGGGCCTGCTTGCGCTCCAGGTTGGCGCGCTGCTCGTTGTCGCGCGCCGAGAAGACCTCACTGCGCCGGGTGAAGAAGTCGTCCTGCGCGGCCCGGAACCGTTCCCAGAGCCGCTGCTCGGCCTCCTTCGAGGCACGCGGCGCGGCCTTCCACTGCGTCATCAGCTCCTTGAGCTGGTTGGCGGTGGCCGCCCAGTCGGTGGAGTCCTTGAGCTTCTCGGCCTCGGTGACCAGCTCCTCCTTGACCGACTGCGCCTGCTTGCGCTGCGCGTCGAGGGAGGCGAAGTGGGCGCCCCGCCGACGGGTGAAGCCGTCCCGGGCGGCGGCGAACCGCTTCCACAGCTCCCCGTCGGCCTTCTTGTCGACGCCGCGGATGGTCTTCCACTCGTCGAGGATCTCCTTGAGCCGGTCACCGGCCGTCTTCCAGCCGGTCGACTCGGCGGCCAGCTTCTCGGCCTCCTCGACCAGGGCGGTCTTGCGAGCCAACGCCTCGCCCCGGGCGGCGTCCCGCGCCGCCCGCGCCTCGCCGGCCTTCTCCTCCGCGACACCCGCGAGGCGGTCCAGCCGCGTGGCCAGCCCGTCGATGTCCCCGACCACGTGCGCCTCGGCGAGCGAAGCCCGGATCCGGCGGATCGTGCTCAGCGAGTGGCCGGCGTCCGCCGCACCCGAGTTGAGCCGCGCCTCGGTCAGGTCCACCTCGGTCACCAGATCGGCGAAGCGGCGCGCGAAGTGCGCCAACCCCTCCTCCGGCGCTCCTGCCTGCCAGGATCCGACCACCCGCTCGCCCTCGGCGGTCTTCACGTACACGGTGCCGTCCGCGTCCACCCGTCCGAAGGCAGTCCAGTCGCTCATGTGCCCATCCTCGTTCTCCCGGCGTCGGAGGAGCAGTCTCCGATCGCCGCCACGGCGCAGCCAAGTTTCTCCCGGCATTGTCACAGGTCCGACCCGGTCCCCGTCGAGCGCCTATCGCCGACCGTGACCATACGGTGTCCTACCGCCCGGATGACCGTATCGGCGCACAGACGCACCGGGCGGTCCCGATACGGTGAGCGGGTGCCACTGGTCGCCGCCGCCGTCTGCCCACACCCGCCCCTGCTCGTACCCGAGGTGGCCGGTGCCGCCGCACCCGAACTCGACGACCTCCGGGCCGCCTGCGACGCCGCGGTCGCCGGGCTGTTCGCCGCCGCGCCGGACGCCGTGGTCCTCGTCGGCGACGGACCGACCACCGGCTGGATAACCCCGCCGGCCACCGGGACGCTGCAACCCTGGGGAGTCGACCTCGCGGTGCCGCTCGACCCGACGGTGCCCGACCATGCCGCGGCGCCGCCCGACCCGACGGCGCCCCACGGCGGCGCGGTGCTGCCGCTGAGCCTCACCATCGGCGCCTGGCTGCTGGCCCGGCACCGGACTCGGGTGCCGGTCGCCGCGGTCCAGGTGACCGCCGACAGCGACCCGGAGACCCTGCGCACCCTCGCCGACCAGGTCCGGGACCACCGTCCACGGGTCGCGCTGCTGGTGCTGGGCGACGGGTCGGCGTGCCGGGGGGAGAAGTCCCCGGGCTACGCCGACCCGCGCGCCGAACCGTACGACGAAGGGGTCGCCACGGCCCTCGCCACCGCGGACGCCGACGCCCTGCTCGCCCTCGACCCGGTCCTCTCGACGGAGCTGAAGGCCGCCGGGCGGGCCCCCTGGCAGGTGCTGGCCGCCGCCGCCCGCGCGACGGGCGGCGACTGGCGGGGCGAGCTGCGCCACCACACCGCCCCCTACGGGGTCGCTTACCTTGTCGCCACCTGGGAGCCGGCATGACCGGCGCGACCGGGGGCAGCCGCCCGCCCGTCGGGACCGTGGTCGCGGTCGTCGGGCCGACCGCCGCCGGCAAGTCCGCGCTGAGCATCGCCCTCGCCCACGCCCTCGACGGGGAGGTCGTCAACGCCGACTCGATGCAGCTCTACCGGGGTCTGGACATCGGCACCGCGAAACTCACCCCGGCCGAACGGGACGGCGTGCCGCACCACCTGCTCGACATCTGGGAGGTCACCGAGCCGGCCAGCGTCGCCGAATACCAGCGGCTGGCCCGCGCGGCCATCGACGACATCCTGGGCCGCGGGCGGGTGCCGCTGCTGGTCGGCGGCTCCGGGCTGTACGTGCGGGCCGTGCTGGAGCAGTTCGAGTTCCCGGGCACCGACCCGGCGGTGCGGGAGCGCCTGGAACGGGAACTCGCCGAGGGCGGCCCCGCCCCCCTGTACGCGCGCCTGCGCGCCGCCGACCCCACCGCCGCCGCCGGGATCCTCCCCGGCAACGGTCGGCGGATCGTCCGTGCCCTCGAAGTGATCGAGCTGACCGGGGCACCGTTCACGGCCTCGCTGCCCGAACCCACGCCGTACTACCCGTCGGTGCAGATCGGCGTCGACCTGGACACCGCCCTGCTGGACGAGCGCATCGCCCGGCGGGTCGACCGGATGTGGGCCGACGGGCTCGTCGCCGAGACCCGGGAACTGGTCGGACGCGGCCTGCCGGACGGGCGTACGGCCAGCCGTGCGCTCGGCTACCAGCAGGTGCTGCGCCACCTCGCCGGTGAGCTGACCGAGACCGAGGCGTACGAGGAGACGATCCGCGCCACCCGACGCTTCGTCCGCCGGCAGCGCTCCTGGTTCCGCCGCGACCCGCGCGTCCACTGGCTCGACTCGGCGGCACCCGACCTGGTCGAGGCCGCCCTGCGCCTGACCCCGGCGGCCACGTCCGGACCAGCACACCCCTGACCGGTCTGGCCCGGGTCGGGCCTGCCGGGTTCCGGACCGGGTGGCCCGGTCCAGGGCGCCCCGCTCCCGGCCCCGGCGGCTGCGGAATGATGGAGGGGTGGAGTTCACCAAGGGACACGGCACCGGCAACGACTTCGTGATCCTGCCCGACCCGGACGGGGCGCTCGACCTGACGCCCGGCCTGGTCGCGGCGATCTGCGACCGGCGCCGGGGCATCGGCGCGGACGGCGTCCTGCGGGTGGTCCGGTCCGCCAAGCACCCCGAGGGCGCCGCCCTGGCCGGCGAGACCGAGTGGTTCATGGACTACTGGAACGCCGACGGGTCGTACGCCGAGATGTGCGGCAACGGTGCCCGGGTGTTCGTCCGCTACCTGCTCGACACCGGGCTCGCCACGGCCACCGACGCGGCGCTTCCGGTGGCCACCCGGGCCGGCGTCGTGCGCGCGCGGGTCGACGGGGAGGTCGTCGCCGTCGAGATGCGCCGCCCCCGGCTGTACGACGCCTCCACCACCCACCTGGACGGCCTGACGCTCGCCGGCACCGCGGTGGACGTGGGCAACCCCCACCTGGTCTGCCCGCTACCCGCCGGGCTGGATCTGCCGGAGCTGGACCTCACCCGGGCGCCCCAGTTCGACCCGGTGCTCTTCCCGGCCGGGGTGAACGTCGAGTTCACCGCCCCCGGTGCCCCCGTCGAGGGCACCGACGGCCACGTGCTGATGCGCGTCTACGAGCGGGGCTCCGCCGAGACGCTCTCCTGCGGCACCGGGGCCTGCGCGGTCGCCGCCGTGGCGCTGCGCGACGCCGCCCGGGACACGGGTGTGGTGGCGGTGGACGTCCCCGGTGGCCGCCTCACGGTCACGGTGACCGACGACACCTGCTGGCTCGCCGGCCCCGCCGTCCTCGTAGCCACCGGCACCCTCACCCCGAACACCCTCACCACCCCCTGACCCTGCCCCGCGCTGGCGGCGTTTGACTACGCTGCCGGAAGCGCTGCGGCCGCAGCAGGCGCCGGCCGCCGACCTGACCTGACCCCTGTTGATCAAGAGGTTTGCGTCAGATTTCGGCCGTGCCGTGACGCGAACCTCTTGATCACGGGTCAGGCCGGGGCCGGGTCAGGGCGGGGCCAGGGCCGGGTCAGGGCCGGGGCGGGGCGGGGGTAGGGGGGCCCGGGTTACGGGGTGGCGGCGTCCTTCGCGGCGATCTCCGGCAGGTCGGCGGGGCCGGGGTCGGCGGCCGGTACCGGGGACGGGTTCGTCGCGGCGGCGCGTACGGCGGCGGCGACCGCGGGGGCGACCCGCGAGTCGAAGACGCTGGGCACGATCACCGTCGGGTTGATCTTGTCTTCGCCGACCACGTCGGCGATGGCCCGCGCGGCCGCGATCGCCATCTCCTCGGTGAACTCCTCGGCGTGGGCGTCGAGCATGCCGCGGAACACGCCGGGGAAGGCGAGCACGTTGTTGATCTGGTTGGGCTGGTCGGAGCGGCCGGTGGCGACCACCGCGGCGTGCTTGCGCGCCTCGCGCGGGTCGACCTCCGGGTCGGGGTTGGCCAGCGCGAACACGATCGCGTCCTTGGCCATCATGGCGATGTCGTCACCGGTGAGCAGGTTCGGCGCGCTCACGCCGATGAAGACGTCCGCGTCCACGATCGCCCCGGGCAGGTCGCCCGCGTAGTTCTCCTTGTTGGTGTTCTCGGCCAGCCACTGCCAGGCCGGGTTGAGCCCGGTGAGGCCGCGGTGCAGCGCGCCCTGGCGGTCGTACGCGATGATGTCGCCCACACCCTGGCGCAGCAGCAGCTTCATGATCGCGGTGCCGGCGGCGCCGGCGCCGGAGACGACGACCCGGACGTCCGCGAGCTGCTTGCCCACGACGCGCAGCGCGTTGGTGAGCGCGGCGAGCACGCAGATCGCGGTGCCGTGCTGGTCGTCGTGGAAGACCGGGATGTCCAGCGCCTCCCGCAACCGGGCCTCGATCTCGAAGCAGCGCGGCGCGGCGATGTCCTCCAGGTTGATCCCGCCGTACGCGGGCGCGATGGCCTTGACGATCGAGACGATCTCGTCGGTGTCCTGGGTGTCGAGGACGACCGGCCAGGCGTCCACCCCGCCGAAGCGCTTGAACAGCGCGGCCTTGCCCTCCATGACGGGCAGCGACGCGGCCGGGCCGAGGTTGCCCAGGCCCAGCACGGCGGAGCCGTCGCTGACCACGGCGACCGTGTTGCGCTTGATGGTGAGGCGGCGGGCGTCGGCCGGGTTCTCGGCGATCGCCATGCAGACCCGGGCCACCCCCGGGGTGTACGCCCGGGACAGCTCGTCGCGGGTGCGCAGCGCCACCTTCGGGGTGACCTCGATCTTGCCGCCGAGGTGCAGCAGGAAGGTGCGGTCGGAGACCTTGCGCACGTCCACGCCGTCGAGCGCGCTGAGCGCCTGGACGACCTGGTCGGCGTGGCTGGCGTCAGCGGTGTCGCAGGTGAGGTCGACGATCACGTGGGTCGGGTCGGAGTCGACCACGTCCAGCGCGGTGACGATGGCGCCGGCCTCCCCGACGGAGGTGGTCAGCCGGCCGATCGACGAGGCGTCCGCCGGTACGGCGATCCGGATCGTGATGGAGAATCCGGCACTCGGCAGTCGGGTGATGGCCACGTGTTTCCTTCCGTCGGCGCTGAGCGGCTCGACTCGCATTTCTACCCCTCCTCCCAGCTCGACCGGCATCCGGCCCCATTACCGGCGGGTACGTACCCCGGGGCATAACACAGGTGCGTCGAGCGTTGTCACATGTCAGGATTGCTCGGTAACTGACAGAACGGACAGGAGATCAGCTTGCGAGACCAGGACACCGTCGTCGTTTCCTTCGAAGATGAGGAGCTCGAGGCCACCACCGGCGAGTTCGAGCTGTCGGAGCGGCAGGCGTTGCGTCGGGTCCCCGGCCTCTCCACCGAGCTCAGCGACATCACCGAGGTCGAATACCGGCAGCTGCGGCTGGAGCGGGTCGTCCTCGTGGGCGTCTGGACCGAGGGCAGCCAGAGCGACGCCGAGAACTCCCTCACCGAGCTCGCCGCGCTCGCCGAGACGGCCGGCTCACAGGTGCTGGAGGGCCTCATCCAGCGGCGCGGCCGACCCGACCCGGCGACCTACATCGGGCGCGGCAAGGTCGACGACCTGAGCGGTGTGGTGCGTGCCACCGGCGCCGACACGGTCATCTGCGACGGTGAGCTGTCCCCGTCGCAGCTGCGCAACCTGGAGCAGCGCACCAAGGTGAAGGTCGTCGACCGCACCGCGCTGATCCTCGACATCTTCGCGCAGCACGCCAAGAGCAAGGAAGGTAAGGCGCAGGTCGAGCTGGCCCAGCTCGAATACCTGCTGCCGCGCCTGCGTGGTTGGGGTGAGACCCTCTCCCGGCAGACCGGCGGTAGCGGCCGCGGCGGCGGCGCCGGCGGCGGCGTGGGCGTGCGTGGTCCGGGTGAGACCAAGCTCGAGACCGACCGGCGTCGCATCCGGCACCGGATCGCCCGGCTGCGCCGCGAGATCAAGAGCATGAGCACGGTACGCCAGACGAAGCGTTCGCGTCGTACCCGCAACTCGGTCCCGGCAGTGGCCATCGCCGGCTACACCAACGCCGGCAAGTCGAGCCTGCTCAACCGGCTCACCGGTGCGGGTGTGCTGGTGGAGGACGCGCTGTTCGCCACCCTCGACCCGACGACTCGGCGGGCCACCGCCTCCGACGGTCGCCTCTACACGCTCTCCGACACGGTCGGGTTCGTCCGGCACCTGCCGCACCAGATCGTCGAGGCGTTCCGCTCGACGCTGGAGGAGGTCGCCGACGCCGACCTGGTGGTGCACGTGGTCGACGGCACGCACCCGGACCCGGAGGAGCAGGTGCGGGCCGTCCGCGAGGTGCTGGCGGAGGTGGGCGCCGACCGGCTGCCCGAGCTCCTGGTGGTCAACAAGATCGACGCCACCGACGAGGAGACGCTCCTGCGGTTGAAGCGGCTCTGGCCGGAGGCGGTCTTCGTGTCGGCCCACTCGGGTCGGGGCGTCGAGGACCTGCGCGCCACGATCGAGGCGCGGCTGCCGCAGCCTGCGGTGGAGTGCCGGGCGGTGCTGCCGTACGACCGGGGCGACCTGGTCGCCCGGGTGCACCGGCTCGGTGAGGTGCTCAGCACCGCTCACCTGCCGGAAGGCACGCTGCTGCACGTGCGGGTGAGCGAGGCGATCGCCGCCGAGTTGGCCCCGTACGCGCAGGAGCGGGTGTTCGCCGCGGGCGCGTGAGCCGTCCCGGCGTCACCCGGCCGAAACCTGAGGCATGCGACACTGACGCAATGCGCCGCGCTGTTTCTTCGGTCACGGTCGCCCTCGGACTGCTGGGGGCGACCGTGGCGTTCAGCGGAGTCGCCGCGGCGGCTCCCGCCACGACCGCCTCAGGTCCCGCCACGGCCGCCTCCGCTCCCGCCCCGGTTCCGGGCAAGAAGCGCTGCACGGTCACCGACGAGCGGCTCCGTGAGCTCTCCGGTCTGGTGGCGACGGCGAGCGGCTATGTCGTGATCAACGACAGCACCGAGAGCGACGCCCGCAAGCGGGTCTTCTTCCTCGACACCAAGTGCAAGATCTCCAAGACTCCGGTGTCCTACAGCGGCTCGGGCCCGTACGACACCGAGGACCTGGCGCTGTCGCCGGACAAGAAGACGCTGTGGATCGCCGATATCGGCGACAACGTCACCGCCAAGGACCGCCGGGAACGGGTGGCCGTCTGGACGATGCCGGTCACCGGCGCCAGCAAGCCGGTGCTGCACCGCCTCTCCTACCCGGAGAAGAAGCCGCACGACGCCGAGGCGCTGCTGGTCGGTGACGACAACCTGCCCCTGATCATCACGAAGGTGACGACGGGCAAGGCGGAGATCTTTCGCCCGACGGCGAAGCTGAAGAACGGCGACACCGAGCCGGTTCCGATGGAGAAGGTCGGCGAGATCTCGCTGCCCAAGACCGAGACCGAGAACCCGCTCAACACGTTCGGCCGGGTGGCGATCACCGGGGCGGCGCGCTCACTGGACGGCAACCGGGTGGTCCTGCGGACGTACGCCGACGCCTTCGAGTTCGACGTCAGTGGCGGTGACATCGTCGGGGCGCTCACCACCGGCAAGCCGCGGGTGACGCCGTTGAGCGACCCGTTCGGCGAGGCCATCGCCTACACGCCGGACGGCAAGACCTTCCTGACCGTCTCCGACGGCGGGCAGTTCAGCGACGACGACCCGATCGACATCCTCGCGTACACGCCGTCCACCTCGACGGCCGCGCCGATCTCCGGCGACACGGCGACCAAGCCGACCGCGGCGAAGGCGTCCTGGTTCGACTCGCTCAGCCTCACCGACATCACCTACCTGATCGCCGCGGTCGGCGTCGTCGGCGCGCTGCTGGTCGGCGCCGGCATCTTCGGCATCCTGCGGGCCCGGCGGAATCCGGCCGTGGACGACGACGAGGCGGACGGCCGGGACGACGTCCGGCCGGGCGGCCGTACGGACGACGAGGCGCCGGCGGGGACCCGCCCGCGCGGGGGCGTCTACGGCGGTGCGCCGGCCGGCGGCGGGGTCTACGGTGGCCCGGCACGCGGCGGCGCGGAGCCGGCGGGCGGCGGTGGCGTCTACGGCGGTGGCCGGCCGGCCGCGGCTCCGGGCGCCGGTGTCTACGGTGCCCGGCCCGCCGGTGGTGGCGGTGGTGGCCGGCCTGCCGGCGGCGGGGTCTACGGCGGTGGTGGCGGGCGCCCCGGTGGCGGCGGAGGTGCCGGCGGTGGCGGTCGTCCGCCGGGCGGTGGGCGACCGGGCGGCGGTGTCTACGGCGGTGGTCAGCCCGCCGGTGGCGGCTACGGCGGTGGGCGGGCGGAACCTCCGCGGCGCGGCGGGCCGGAGCCGGACTACCGGGGGCAGCGCGCCGGTCGGCGGCGCGAGGACGACGGCGATCCCTACGGCCAGTACCCGGGTGGCCGCGGCCACCGCGGCGACCGCTACTGACGCCAATCTGCCGACGAGTTCGACACGAGTGTCGGGTGAGCCGGGTGGCCGCCGGAGCCGGCGGCCACCCGGGCACCGTCAGATGCGGCGGAGGACGGCGACGACCCGGCCCATGATGGTCGCGTCGTCACCGGGGATCGGGTCGAAGGCCGGGTTCTGCGGCATCAGCCACACGTGCCCGTCCCGGCGGCGGTAGGTCTTCACCGTCGCCTCGCCGTCGAGCATGGCGGCGACGATGTCGCCGGACTCAGCGGTCGGCTGCTGGCGGACCACCACCCAGTCGCCGTCGCAGATCGCCGCGTCGAGCATCGAGTCGCCCTTGACCTGGAGCATGAAGACCTCGCCCTCACCGACCAGCTCGCGGGGCAACGGGAAGATGTCCTCCACGGCCTGCTCGGCGAGGATCGGGCCACCGGCGGCGATCCGACCCAGCATCGGCACGTAGGCCGGGGTGGGGCGCTGGGCGCGGCTCAGCTCGTCGTCGACCACGTCGCTCGGGGCGCGGACGTCGACGGCGCGCGGGCGGTTGGGGTCGCGCCGCAGGAAGCCCTTCTTCTCCAACTCCTTCAGCTGGTAGGCGACGCTGGACGGCGACACCAGGCCCACGGCCTCACCGATCTCGCGGACGCTCGGCGGGTAGCCGTGCCGCTCGACCCAGGTGCGGATGAACTCCAGGATGCGCCGCTGGCGGGCGGTCAGGTCGACCGACGCCGGGTCGGGGAAGGTGCTGACCACCGGGGTGACGGCGCGCACGGCGGGCTGGCCCGTCCGGCTGCGGGCGCTGCCCCGGCGCCGAGCGGCCGGTGGACCCGCCTCGGCGATCTGCTGCGGGTTCTTCGGCCGGCTGGCCCGGTCCTCGGTCACGTCCGTCCTCCCTGGTCGGCGCTGGGGTGCCTTGGCGGCTCGTGGTGCGTGCGGTGGCTATGGTGGTGCGCTGCCGGTGCGGATGATGATCCACCGCGACCGGTTGTTCCTGACCGTATAGGTGGGATCGGTCATTTTCAAACATCTGTACGACCTCTCACCGGCGTGTCGCGCCGAAAAGCTGGTCGGTCGTACGCCTGTTCTGATAAATGGTACGTCGGTTGGCACGCGTGTTCGAGTGGTCGGGCGCTCGGGCGACCCGCCGCGGTCCGGGCGGTAACCCGGACGGGGTCCGCCCGTTGGGTTCACCGGCGGGTCGGCCAGCGACCGCGGCCGGGTCGGGCGGGGCGAGACGACCGGGCAGGTGGGTGACGCGCCGGACACGCCGCCCAACTTGACCCCGGTCCGCTGGCGGCATACGGTCGACCCCTAGATGTAGTAGTCACATGGGCGTAAGTTGCCTATAGGTTGGGTCCGACTACCGACCGCACTCCTGTACCGTCAGCCGGCGGGCGGCCATCGGACGGTGGCGCCGCCGTGGTTGGCCGTGCCCGGGGGTGCCCGGGACGGCCGTGGTCGATCGAGGAGGTCAGTGATGCGGTGTCCGTACTGCCGGCACGCCGACTCCCGGGTGGTCGACTCGCGGGAGGCCGACGACGGCCAGCTCATCCGGCGTCGGCGGTCGTGCCCGGAGTGCGGCAAGCGGTTCACCACGGTGGAGGAGGCCGTCCTCGCGGTCGTCAAGCGCAGTGGGGTGACCGAGCCGTTCAGCCGGACGAAGATCATCGGTGGGGTGCGCAAGGCGTGCCAGGGCCGGCCGGTGGATGACGACTCGCTCGCGCTCCTGGCGCAGCGCGTCGAGGAGACCGTCCGGGCCAAGGGGGCCGCCGAGATCCCCAGCCACGAGGTGGGGCTGGCCATCCTGGGCCCGCTGCGCGACCTGGACGAGATCGCCTACCTGCGGTTCGCCAGTGTCTACCGGTCCTTCGACTCGCTCGCCGACTTCGAGCGCGAGATCGAGACGTTGCGGGCCGCGGCCCGCGCCCGGGAGCACGACGGGGCCGACGCGGTCGAGGCCGCCGGTCGCACCAGCTGATACTTCGCAGTTTTTCGAAAGATTGGGACGCGCGGTGGGTGACCGCGCAGACGAGGGGGGCAACGGCGTGACAACGAGCCGTTCACGGAACAAGGCGGGCGCGGGCCTGAAGGTCGAGCGGGTCTGGACGACGGAGGGGGTCCACCCGTACGACGAGGTCACCTGGGAGCGCCGGGACGTCGTCATGACGAACTGGCGCGACGGCTCGATCAACTTCGAGCAGCGCGGGGTGGAGTACCCCGAGTCGTGGAGCGTCAACGCGGCCAACATCGTGACCACCAAGTACTTCCGGGGCGCGGTGGGGACCCCGGAGCGCGAGTGGTCGCTCAAGCAACTGATCGACCGGGTGGTCACCACCTACCGCACCGCCGGTGAGGAGTACGGCTACTTCGCCAGCCCCGCCGACGCGGAGATCTTCGCCCACGAGCTGACCTGGATGCTGCTGCACCAGGTGTTCAGCTTCAACTCGCCGGTCTGGTTCAACGTGGGCACGCCCTCGCCCCAGCAGGTCAGCGCGTGCTTCATCCTCGCCGTCGACGACTCGATGGACTCGATCCTCGACTGGTACAAGGAGGAGGGGCTGATCTTCAAGGGCGGCTCCGGCTCCGGGGTGAACCTCTCCCGGATCCGCTCCTCCAAGGAGCTGCTCTCCTCCGGCGGCACCGCGTCCGGCCCGGTGAGCTTCATGCGCGGCGCCGATGCCTCGGCCGGCACCATCAAGTCCGGCGGCGCCACCCGCCGCGCGGCCAAGATGGTCATCCTCGACGTCGACCACCCGGACATCGAGGAGTTCGTGGTCACCAAGGCGCGCGAGGAGGACAAGATCCGCGCGCTGCGCGACGCCGGGTTCGACATGGACCTCGGCGGCGCCGACATCGTCAGCGTCCAGTACCAGAACGCCAACAACTCGGTCCGCGTCTCGGACGAGTTCATGGGCGCGGTCGAGAACGACGGCCCGTTCGACCTGCGTGGCCGGCTGGACGGCGCGGTGATCGAGACGATCAACGCGAAGAAGCTGTTCCGCACCATCTCCCAGGCCGCCTGGGAGTGCGCCGACCCCGGCCTCCAGTACGACGACACGATCAACGACTGGCACACCTGCCCGGAGACCGGGCGGATCACCGCGTCGAACCCGTGCTCGGAGTACCTGCACCTGGACAACTCCTCGTGCAACCTGGCGTCGCTCAACCTGATGAAGTTCCTCCGTGCCGACGGTGGCTTCGAGGTGGAGAAGTTCGTCAAGTCCGTCGAGTTCGTCATCACCGCGATGGACATCTCGATCTGCTTCGCCGACTTCCCGACCGAGAAGATCGGCGAGACCACCCGGGCCTACCGGCAGCTGGGCATCGGCTACGCCAACCTCGGAGCCCTGCTGATGGCGTCCGGGATGCCGTACGACTCGGACCAGGGTCGCTCGGTCGCCGCGGCGATCACCTCGCTGATGACCGGCACCGCCTACCGCCGCTCGGCCGAGCTGGCCGGCATCGTCGGCGCGTACGACGGCTACGCCCGCAACGCCGAGCCGCACAAGCGGGTCATGCGCAAGCACGCCGCCGCCAACGACGAGATCAAGCCCGCCGGCACGGTGGCCACGGCCATCCAGCGGGAGGCCACCAAGCAGTGGACCCTCGGCAACAAGATCGGTGACAAGAACGGCTGGCGGAACTCGCAGGCCAGTGTCCTCGCGCCGACCGGCACCATCGGCCTGATGATGGACTGCGACACCACCGGTGTGGAGCCGGACCTGGCGCTGGTCAAGTTCAAGAAGCTGGTCGGCGGCGGCTCCATGCAGATCGTCAACCAGACGGTCCCGCGGGCGCTGCGCAGCCTGGGCTACCCGGAGGAGCAGGTCGAGGCGATCGTCGAGCACATCGCCGACCACGGCCACGTCGTCGACGCCCCCGGCCTGAAGCCGGAGCACTACCCGGTCTTCGACTGCGCGATGGGCGAGCGGTCCATCGCCCCGATGGGCCACGTGCGGATGATGGCGGCCGTCCAGCCGTTCATCTCCGGCGCCATCTCCAAGACGGTCAACATGCCGGAGCAGGCCACCGTCGAGGACGTCGAGAAGATCTACTTCGAGGGCTGGAAGCTCGGCCTCAAGGCGCTGGCGATCTACCGCGACAACTGCAAGGTCGGCCAGCCGCTGTCCGCGGCCAAGCCGAACAAGGCCACCGAGACCCCGGCCGCCGAGGTCGAGAAGGTCGTCGAGTACCGCCCGGTGCGCAAGCGGCTGCCGAAGAAGCGCCCGTCGCAGACGGTCAGCTTCTCCGTCGGCGGCGCCGAGGGCTACCTCACCGCGTCGTCCTACCCGGACGACGGCCTCGGCGAGGTCTTCCTCAAGATGTCGAAGCAGGGCTCGACCCTCGCCGGCGTGATGGACGCCTTCTCGGTGGCCATCTCCATCGGTCTCCAGTACGGCGTCCCGCTGGAGACGTACGTCAGCAAGTTCACCAACATGCGCTTCGAGCCGGCCGGCATGACCGACGACCCGGACGTGCGGATGGCCGCCTCGGTGATGGACTACATCTTCCGTCGGCTGGCGCTGGACTTCCTGCCGTACGAGCGCCGTGCGGAGCTGGGCATCTTCACCGCCAAGGAGCGGGCCGCCCAGCTTCGGGCCGAGGCGGAGGCGGAGAGCGGCGCGGACCTCGCCGCGATGGCCGCCTCCGCCCCGGTCGAGACCAAGCCGGAGGAGCCGAAGACCGGCCCGGTCGCCCAGCCCGCGCTGGAGGTCGCCGACGTCGCCGCCGCCAAGCCGGCGCCGTCCGTCGGCTCCAGCACCGAGCTGCTGGAGGCCGTGATCGGCAAGGCCGCCGACGCGCCGCTCTGCTTCACCTGCGGCACGAAGATGCGCCCCGCCGGTAGCTGCTATGTCTGCGAGGGCTGCGGCTCCACCAGCGGCTGCAGCTGACGTACGACCCACGCCGCCCCGGCCTCCGTCACGGAGGCCGGGGCGGCGGCGTTCCCGGGCGCCCGGTCAGGGCTGGGCGAACAGCGGCCCGTAGTTCGACCGGAACATCTTCTCGCCGAGACGCCGCATCACCGTGTCGCGCAGCACCGCGGGCAGTCCGAGGGCCTTGTCCCGCCGGTGCGTCTGGGCGAGCACCCAGTCGGTGCGCGGGCGGCGGCGCGTCTCGTACGCCCGCAGCGCCTCGCCGACGCTCCCGGCAGCGGTGAGCGACTCGGCGAGCACGACGGCGTCCTCCAACGCCATCGCCGCGCCCTGCGCCATGTTCGGCGAGGTGGCGTGCGCGGCGTCGCCGATCAGCAGCACCGACCCCCGGGACCAGGAGCGGAGGACGACCTCCTGGTTCCAGCCGGCGTGCGGGGTGGCGCCGTCCGCGTCGAGGGCGTCGAGGAGCGCGCCGACCCGTTCCGGGTACGCGGCGCGCAGTTCGTCGCGCCAGCCCGGCCGGTCGGCCGCCGCGCCGTCGTTGTAGTAGCAGTACGTCTGCTCGTCGCTGACCGGGATGGTGAGGAACTGGGTGCCGCGCCCGAGCAGCACCGACCAGACCGGCTCGGAGTCGAGCCGGGGGGCCAGCCAGCGGTACGCGTACTGGGGGAGGGTGCGGGCCGCGTGAGCGTCGAAGGCGACCCGCCGCACCGTCGAGTTGACCCCGTCCGCGCCGACCACCAGGTCGTACCGCTCGGTGGTGTCGTCGTCGAACCCGACGGCGACCCGGTCGCCCTCCTGGGTGAGCGTGACCGGCTGGCGGCCCCACCGGATCGGCACGTCCGCGACGTGGGCGAGCAGGGCCCGGTGCAGGTCGGCCCGGCGCAGGGACACGCAGGGGCCGACCCCGTCCCACAGGCCGGCGACGTCGATGTCGAAGAGCGCACGCCCCTGCTGGTTGGCGCTGCGCTGCTGCTTGATCTCCACGGCCACGTCGGCGACCGGCTGCCGGACGCCCAGCACGTCCAGCATCCGCGTCGCGTTGCCGGTCAGGTAGATGCCGGTGCCGGCGTCACCGGGGACGGCGGTGCGCTCGACCACGTCCAGCGTCGCGCCCCACCCGCGCAACGCGGCGGCCGTCGCCAGCCCGGCGACACCACCACCGACGATCAGGACCCGCAGACCCGCACCCCGCACGACCAGTTCCTCCCCGCAGTCGACAACGGCCGGCTGACCTGCTGATCCGGGTCCCGGCCGACGCCGCACTCTAGGTGGCGGTGGGGGCGGGAACCGGCGGGTGGGGTGGCGTCGGCCCAAACGGTGGACGAACGTCGTGCCCCTCGCACGCCGACGCCGCGACCGGCGCCGATCCGATCGGGGTGCCGACCGTCACGTTCCCCGGGGCCACCGAGCCAGGGTGGTCGCTGGAATCATCGGGGGATGACGACAGCCGCCGCGTACCGGGAGTTCGCCACCGGCGAGACGCGCGGCCTGTCGCCGGCGTACGAGCGGCTGTCGCTCGCGGTGTCCCGCGACCGGGACCTGCTCGACCTGATCGACACCCTGCCGCCGGTCAAGCGGCAGCCGAACCTGCTGTTCGGCGTGGTCCGGCTGCTCGGCGGCCCGGTCGAGGATCCGACCGCGTTCCGCGAGTTCACGCTGGAGCACTGGCCGGCGGTCGCGGCGCAGATGCGGGTCCGGGCGACGCAGACCAACGAGGCCGGGCGCTGCGCGGTGCTGCTGCCGGCGCTCGCCGCGCTGCCGCAGCCGCTCGCGCTGCTGGAGGTGGGTGCGTCCGCCGGGCTCTGCCTCTATCCCGACCGGTACGCGTACCGCTACGGCGACCGGCGGATCGGCACCGGCGCACCGGTGCTCGACTGCGCGGCGACCGGAGCCCCGCTGCCGGCCGCGCCGCCGCGGGTCGTCTGGCGGGCCGGCCTGGACCTCAACCCGTTGGACGTGGCCGATCCGGCGGACGTCGCCTGGCTGGACGCCCTCATCTGGCCGGAGCACACGCACCGCCGGGCCCGGCTGCGCGCCGCGGCGTCGGTCGCCGCCGCCGACCCGCCGCTGCTGGTCCGCGGTGACCTGGTGGACGACCTGCCGGCGCTGGCCGCGCGGGCCCCCGCCGACGCCACGCTGGTGGTCTTCCACACGTCGGTGCTCTATCAGGTGCCGCCGCCACGGCGGGAGGCGTTCGTCGAGCTCGTCCGCGGCCTGCCCGGCCACTGGCTCGCCAACGAGGCCCCGGACGTGCTGGCCCACCCCGGCCTGCCGGAGCCTCCGGGAGACGCGTTGCACAACGTGCTGGCGCTGGACGGGCGGCCACTGGCCTGGACGCGCGGGCACGGTCAGGCGCTGGTCTGGTTCGGCTGACCGCTCCGGAGTGCGGGCTACGCCGCCGGCTCGGGCATGTCCTTCATGGTCCGCAGGGGTGAGAAGAGCAGGAACAGGCAGGCGCTCCACGTGCCGAGCACGCAGATCCAGAGCGCCGGCCGCAGGCCCAGCGTCGTACCGAGGGTGCCGCCGACCAGCGCGCCGAGCGGGATCACCCCGAAGCAGATCCAGAGGAACGCGGCGTTGACCCGACCCAGAATCGCCGGCGGGGTGATCCGCTGCCGGTACGTCATCGCCGCCACGTTGAACAGCACCGCGTTGGCGGAGAAGGCGGCCAGGCCGACGCCGTAGAGCAGCACCCCCCAGCCGGGTCGGGCCAGCGGCATCAGCAGGTAGAACGGGCCGGGCACGGTCATCGCCACCCAGATCACCCGGGCCGAGCCGATCCAGGCCGACAGCCGGGCGGCCAGCGCGCCGACCACCAGGCCGCCGACGGCGCTGACCGAGAAGACCAGACCGACCTGCACGGACGAGGCGTGCAGCCCGCGCAGCATGAAGGTGACCTCGATCGAACCGGCCGCCATGACGAAGAAGTTGGAGGTCGTCGTGCAGGCCAGGATGCTGACCAGGATCGGCTGACGGCGGATGAAGCGCAGCCCGTCGGTCATCTCCACCCGCAGCGGCACCCGCTCCCGGGGCGCGGGCTCGGCCCGTGGCGCCTCCCGGATCAGCAGCAGCGTCACCGCGCTGAGCAGGAACGCCAGCCCGTTGACCAGGAACGTACGGGCGGCGCCGACCAGCCCGATGAGCAGGCCGCTGACCGTCGGGCCGACCAGCTCGGCGGCGTCCTGGCTCATGGTGAGCTTGGCGTTGCCGTCGACCAGCTGTCCCGGGGGGATGAGCCGCGGCAGCATGCTCTTGTACGCCACGGTGAACAGCACGGTGAGCACGCCGGAGAGCCCGACCACCGCGTACAGGAAGCCGAGGGTGAGCTGCCCCGCCAGCGCGGCCACCGGCAGCGACAGCATGAGCGCCGCCCGGCCCAGGTCACACGCGATCATCAGGCGGCGCTGGTCCACCCGGTCGGCGATGATGCCGGCCGGAAGCGACACCAGCAGGTACGGCAGCCAGGCCAGGAAGGTGAGCAGCGAGACCTGGAACACGCTGGCGCGCAGCGTGTCCGCGGCGAGCAGGGGGACCGCGACGCCGGCGACCCGGGTGCCCAGCTCGCTCACCGTCTGGCCGCTCCACAGCAGCAGAAAGCTCCGGCTCCGTAGCAGCGACGGCGGTGCGACGGCGGTGCCTGCCGGGGGAGCGGCGACGTGCTGGCTCACGTGCGTGCCTGTCTGTGCGGGCCGGACCTGGTGGCGGCCGGCGACGGGGAATCGCCGGGCGGGGCGGTCGCCGAGCCGGCCCGGGGACCCTACCGGCGGCGTCGGCGGCCGGGCGCGGCATTTATCCCGGCGGGTCCCCGGCCGGCCTCGACGGTGACACGCTCACCACCGCACCGGCCCGGTTCCACACAGCCGTGACGGGGGTTCCTAGACTGCGCCGGTGACCGGGGAGCGACGACCACTGGCGGGCCGGCCGCTCACCGAGCCGCACCCGTCGCGGCTGCCGTACGACCATCCGGACCGGGAGCGGGTCCTCGCCGCGCACACCGCCGCCCTGGCCGCGGGGGAGGCCGGCTACCTCGACCCGGCGACCGGTCTGTTCGTCCTCAGTGCCGGTTTCCTCGCCCGGCGCGGCACCTGCTGCGGTCGCGGCTGCCGGCACTGCCCGTACGTCGATGATCCGCCCGGTGGCGCCGACCTGACGGCGGGGCGAAGCGACGGCTGAGGGGCTTTCGCCGGGGGCGGCCCTACCCGTACGGTGTCCGACGGATCTCCGGCGGGCGGCGCCCCGCCGTCGACAAGCGGAGGGTGGGCGCGTGCGCGGGCAGATCGTGGTCGCCGGGCTGGCCGTGATGGCGGTGTCCGGATGCGCGGCGGAGCGGGAACCGGTGGCCGTGCCACCGCCGGCGCCGATCGCGGCCGATGTGGCCGCCGCCTCCTCGGGCGGCGCCTGCCGGCTGTTGGACTTCGCG
Source organism: Micromonospora krabiensis (assembly GCF_900091425.1). Classification (GTDB taxonomy): domain Bacteria; phylum Actinomycetota; class Actinomycetes; order Mycobacteriales; family Micromonosporaceae; genus Micromonospora; species Micromonospora krabiensis. The sequence continues at coordinate 3,023,447 of NZ_LT598496.1, read as the reverse complement.
GTGATCGAGGAGCACCTGAAGGTCCGGTTCGACGTGGCGGCGGCGAGCCAGCGGGGGGACACGCACACCTGCGTGGTGCGGGCCGGGGACGCGGTCCTGCCGGAGTTGACCCTGGCCGTCACGAAGGCGTCGGTGGACAAGACGACGTTCGCCGCCGACGTGGTGCCCGACTCGGCGAGCAAGGTGTCCGGTCTGGGGCAGCAGGCGTATCGGCGGACCACCGCCGCCGCTGCCGGGCACGGCCCGGTCGCCGAGGTGGGGTGGCTCTCCGCGGAGGGCCGGCTGGTCACTTTGGAGTGGACCAGCCCGCGCGGCACCGCGAAGGCGGCCGTGGACAAGGTGGCCGGGGAGTTGGCGGCGCTCGGCAAGAAGGTCAACACCCGCGCGCTCTGAGCCCGAGAACCGGGTCGGCGGGTACGCGAAACGGCCGGCGTCATCGTGGCGCCGGCCGTCCTGTCGTTGTGGCGCCCTCGTCGGGGTGCCCGCCGGGTCAGCCGGCGGCGACGAAGACCCGGGAGGCGACCTCGCGGGGCAGCCGCACCCGGTCACCGGACCGGTCGATCGACACGCCGTCGCGCTCCTGGGCGACGGTCACCGTCGCGCCCGGGTCGACGCCCGCGGCGTGCAGTTGGCGCAGCACGTCGGCGTTGGTCTGCACGCTCTCGCAGATCCGGCGGACCACGACCGGGCCGGAGAGGCCGGGGAACGCCAGGTTGCGCTCACCCTCGACGACGACCGCGGCGCTCTCCGTCGCCGGCGAGCCCAGCTCCTCGAGACCCGGGATCGGGTTGCCGTACGGCGAACGGGTCGGCCGGTTGAGCAGGTCGTAGACCCGCTTCTCGACGGCGTCGCTCATCACGTGCTCCCACCGGCAGGCCTCGTCGTGGGCCTCCTCGTAGGGCATGCCGATCACGTTCACCAGCAGCAGCTCGGCGAGCCGGTGCTTACGCATCACGGAGACGGCGGCGGCCCGGCCGTCGGCGGTCAGCGTGAGGTGCCGGTCACCCTCGACCGTGAGCAGCCCGTCGCGCTCCATCCGCGCGACCGTCTGGCTCACCGTCGGGCCGCTCTGCTTCAGCCGCTCGGCGATCCGGGCACGCAGCGGCGGCACCCCCTCCTCCTCGAGCTCGAGGATGGTGCGCAGGTACATCTCCGTCGTGTCGACAAGATCATGTTTCACGTCAGCGGCCCTCCGGTGATCGATGCTACCGCGCTCCAGGCGTAACGACCGAAGCCGAACCGCGGTGCTGTTCACCGAATGGTGTTGACTGGACGGCATGTCCGGTCCCGAGGAGCTGCTCGTCGAGCCCCACCGGCTCGCCGCCGAGCTCGACACCGCCACCCCGCCCACGCTGCTCGACGTCCGCTGGCGCCTGGTCGGGCCGCCCGGCCGGGACGACTATGCCGTGGGTCACCTGCCCGGCGCGGTCTTCGTCGACCTGGACACCGCCCTCTGCGGGGCGCCCGGCGCCGCCGGCCGGCACCCGCTGCCCGAGCCGGCCGCGCTGGAGGCCGCGCTGCGCGCCGCCGGCGTCCGCGCCGGTCACCCCGTCGTCGTGTACGACGGTGGCGACGGCATGGCCGCCGCCCGCGCCTGGTGGACGCTGCGTTGGGCCGGGCACCGGGCGGTCCGCCTGCTGCACGGCGGCTACCCGGCCTGGGCGGCGGCGGGCCTGCCGGTGACCACCGACGTGCCCGAGCCGGAGCCGGGCGACGTGACGGTCCGGCCGGGCGCGCTGCCGGTGCTGGACGCCGGGGAGGCGGCCCGCCTGGCGGCGGCGGAGACCGGGGTGCTCCTGGACGTCCGCGCGGCACCCCGCTACCGGGGCGAGACCGAGCCCGTCGACCCGGTGGCCGGGCACGTCCCCGGCGCGGTCAACCTGCCCGCCCCCGAGTACGTGACCGACGGCCGCTTCCCCGCCGCGGCGGCGCTGCGCGAGCGGTTCACCGCCGCCGGGGTGGCCGAGGACGCGCCGGTCGGCGCGTACTGCGGGTCCGGCGTGACGGCCGCGCAGGCGGTGCTGGCCCTGCACCTCGCGGGCCGACCGGACGCGGCGCTCTACGTCGGGTCGTGGAGCAACTGGGTCGCCGACCCCGCTCGACCGGTGGCCACCGGGGCGACACCCGGGGCCTGACCAGCGCCTGCGCTGCCGCGTCCCGGTCCACGTGCGACGATGGGCGCATGTCCGACGAGACGGTCGTGGTGTGGGACGAGTCGCTGCTCGCCTATGACATGGGTGACCATCCGCTCGATCCGGTCCGGGTGGAGCTGACCTTCGCGCTCGCCCGCGAGCTCGGTGTCCTGGACCGGCCCGGCGTGCGCCTGGTCAAACCGGAGCCGGCCGACGACGCGCTGCTCACTCGGGTGCACGACCCGCGCTACCTCGACGCCGTCCGCGCCGCGCCCGGTGATCCGCTCTTCGCCGGCTTCGGGCTGGGCACCTCGGACAACCCGGTGTTCCCCGGCATGCACGAGGCCAGCGCGCTGATCGTCGGCGCGACCGTGGCCGCCGCCGAGGCGGTCTGGCGGGGCGACGCCCGACGGGCGGTCAACGTGGCCGGCGGGCTGCACCACGCCATGCCGGCCCGCGCCGCCGGGTTCTGCGTCTACAACGACCCCGCCGTGGCCATCGCCCGCCTGCTCGACCTCGGCGCCGAGCGGATCGCGTACGTGGACGTCGACGTCCACCACGGCGACGGCGTGCAGCAGGTGTTCTGGAACGACCCGCGGGTGCTGACGGTCAGCGTGCACGAGACGCCGCTCGCCCTGTTCCCGGGCACCGGCTTCCCCGACGAGACCGGTGGGCCCGGCGCCGAGGGCAGCGCCGTCAATGTGGCACTGCCGCCGGGCACCGACGACGCCGGCTGGCAGCGCGCGTTCCACGCGATCGTGCCGTCCGTGCTGCGCGCGTTCCGGCCGCAGGTGCTGGTCACCCAGTGCGGCGCGGACGCGCACCGGCTCGACCCGCTCGCCGACCTGCACCTCTCGGTCGACGGTCAGCGCGCCACCTACCTGGCGCTGCGGGCGCTCGCCGACGAGCTCTGCGAGGGCCGCTGGGTCGCCACCGGCGGCGGTGGCTACGCGCTGGTCGAGGCGGTGCCCCGGGCGTGGACGCACCTGCTGGCCGTCGCCACCGGTGAGCCGATCGACCCGGCGACGCTGACGCCGCCCGCCTGGCGGGAGTTGGCCGCCGTGCGCCGCCCGGGCCGGGACGTGCCGCTGCGGATGACCGACGACGTCGACCCGTCGTACGAGCCGTGGCAGCCGACCGGGGAGCCGAGCGCCGTGGAGCGGGCCATCGCGGCCACCCGCAAGACGGTGTTCCCCCTGCTCGGGCTCGACCCGCACGACCCGCGCGACTGAACCGGCCGGGGAGGGCCGGCCGGTGACGACCGTGGACCAACCGGTGGACGTGCTGCTCAGCGACGGCACGACCGTCCAGCTGCGACAGATCCGTCCGGCGGACGCCCCGGGGATCGTGGCGATGCACTCACGCTTCTCCGAGCGCACCCGATACCTGCGCTACTTCTCGCCGTACCCCCGGATCCCCGACCGGGACCTCCAGCGCTTCGTGACCGTCGACCACCGGGACCGGGAGGCGTTCGTGGTGCTGGCCGGCGGCGGGATCGTCGCCGTCGGCCGGTACGAGCGGCTCGGCCCGGAGGCCCCCGAGGCCGAGGTCGCGTTCGTGGTGGAGGACGCCTACCAGGGGCGGGGCATCGGTTCGGTGCTGCTGGAGCACCTGGCCGACGCGGCCCGCCGGGTCGGCATCGTCCACTTCGTGGCGGAGGTGCTCCCGGCCAACGGGGCGATGCTGCGGGTCTTCTCCGACTTCGGCTACCAGGTGCAGCGCCAGTTCGCCGACGGCGTGGTGCACCTGACCTTCCCGATCGCGCCCACCGAGGCGACCCTCGAGGTGCAGCGCGGCCGGGAACACCGCACCGAGGCCCGGTCGATCGCCCGGCTGCTCGCGCCGCGCGGCGTCGCGGTCTACGGCGCGAGCGCCACCGGTCAGGGGGTGGGCGCGGCGGTGCTCGGGCACCTGCGGGGCGGCGGCTTCGCCGGTGCGGTCGTGCCGGTGCACCCCGGCGCGGCGACCGTCGCCGGGCTGCCCGCGTATCCGTCGGCGGCCGACGCCGGTGTGCCCGTCGACCTGGCGGTGGTGGCGGTGCCGCCGGGCGCGGCGCCGGCGGTGGTCGCCGACGCGGCCGCCGCCGGCGTGCACGGCCTCGTGGTGATCTCGGCCGGCTTCGCCGAGTCCGGCGCGGAGGGTGCCGCCGCGCAGCGGGCCCTGGTCCGGGCCGCGCACGCCGCGGGCATGCGGGTGGTCGGCCCGAACTGCCTGGGCGTGGCGAACACCGACCCGGCGGTACGCCTCAACGCGACCCTCGCCCCGGCGCTGCCCCCGACCGGGCGGGTCGGCATCTTCAGCCAGTCCGGGGCGTTCGGGGTGGCGCTGCTGGCCGAGGCGGACCGGCGTGGTCTCGGCCTGTCCAGCTTCGTGTCGGCCGGTAACCGGGCCGACGTGTCCGGCAACGACCTGCTCCAGTACTGGCAGGACGACCCCGGCACCGACGTGATCATGTTGTACCTGGAGACGTTCGGCAACCCGCGCAAGTTCGCCCGGCTCGTGCGGCGGATCGGGCGGGCCAAGCCGGTGGTGGCGCTCGCCTCACCGGCCCGGCCCGCCGGCGTCGGGCCCTCGGCCGGCCCGGACGAGATGGCGGTGGCCGCGCTCTTCGCCCAGTCCGGGGTGATCCGCGTCGACACGGTCGCCGAGCTGCTGGACGTCGGGGTGCTGCTGGCCAATCAGCCGCTGCCGGCCGGTCCGCGGGTCGCCGTGGTGGGCAACTCGTCCGCGCTGACCGGGCTAGCCGCCACCGCCTGCGCGGCGCAGGGCCTCACGCTCGCCGACGGCTACCCGCGCGACCTCGGCCCGAACGCCGGCGCGACGGAGTTCGCCGCCGTGCTGGCCGGCGCGGCCGCCGACGAGCGGGTGGACGCGCTCGCGGTGCTGGTCGCCCCGCCGCTGCCCGGGCAGCCGGCCGACGCCGACCTCACCGTCGCGCTGCCGGCCGCGCTCGGCGGCGGCAAGCCGGCCGTGACGACGGTCCTGGCCGGGCGGGCGCCGGCCGGGATGCCGACGTACGGGGGTGTGGAGGAGGCGATCCGGGCCCTGGGCCGGGTGCACCGGTACGCCGACTGGCTGCGCCGTCCGCCCGGCACGTTGCCGGAGCTGTCCGGGATCGACCGTGCCGCCGGCCAGGCCGCGCTGCGCCGGGACGGGGGAGCGGAGGTCGCCGCCCTGCTCGCCGCGTACGGGATCGACCTGGTGGCGTCGGTGCCGGCGCACTCGGCGGACGAGGCGGCCGACGCGGTGGCGGGGCTCGGTTTCCCGGTGGCCCTGAAGGCGGCGGCACCGGGGCTGCGGCACCGGCTCGACCTGGGTGCGGTCCGGCTCGACCTGCCCGACACGGCGACGGTCCGGCGCGCGTACGCCGAGATGTCGGCCGTCTTCGGCGCCGACGTGCTGGTCCAGCCGATGGTTCCGCCCGGCGTGGCCTGTGTGGTCGAGCTGGTCGAGGATCCGGCGTTCGGCCCGGTGGTCGGTTTCGGCCTGGGCGGGGTGGCCACCGAGCTGCTCGGCGACCGGGCGTGGCGGGCGGTGCCGCTGACCGACCGGGACGCCGCCGAGCTGGTGGACGAGCCGCGGGCCGCGCCCCTGCTGCGCGGTCACCGGGGCGCGGCGCCGGTCGACCGTGCCGCCCTGACCGACCTGCTGCTGCGGGTCGGCCGGCTCGCCGACGAGCAGCCCCGGGTGCGCGCGCTGACCCTGAACCCGGTGCTCGTACGCCCCGCCGGCCTGTCGGTGCTGCACGCCGCCGTCCGTGTCGGCTCCGCCCTGGACCGCCCGGACACCGGCCCTCGCCGCCTCTGAGTCCCGGAACAGGCGTGGGGCCCCGGCGAACCGCCGAGGCCCCACATGCGTGTCCCGCGTCAGCAGGCGTACGCCTCCAGGCGCTGCGCCCGCTCGGGAGCGCGGAGCTTCAGCAGCGTCACCTTCTCGATCTGCCGGATCCGCTCCCGGGAGAGGCCGAACTCGCGGCCGACCTCGTCCAGGGTGCGCTGCCGGCCGTCGTCCAGCCCGAACCGGAGCCGGATCACCGCCTGCTCGCGCTGGGAGAGGGTGGCCAGCACGATCCGGACCTCGTTGCGCAGCTCACCCTGCGCCGCGGCGTCGCCCGGCTCGTCGCGCGGGTCCACCGCGGCGACGAAGTCGCCGAGCGCGCTCTCGCCGTCCTCGCCGACCGCCTGGTCGAGGCTGACCGGCTCGCGGTCGTACGAGATCAGCTCGATCACCTGGAACTCGGGGATGTCGAGCGCCCGGGCGACCTCGGCGACGGTGGGCTCGCGGCCCAGCGACACCGACAGTTCGCGGCGGGCCCGGACCATCCGGTTGACCTGCTCGACCATGTGCACCGGGATGCGGATGGTGCGGGCCTGGTCGGCCATGGCCCGGGTGATGGCCTGGCGGATCCACCAGGTGGCGTAGGTGGAGAACTTGTAGCCCTTGGCGTAGTCGAACTTCTCGACCGCGCGGATGAGGCCGAGGTTGCCCTCCTGGATCAGGTCGAGGAACGCCATCCCGCGTCCGGTGTAGCGCTTCGCGATGCTCACCACCAACCGCAGGTTCGCCTCGAGCAGGTGATCCTTGGCGGCCCGCCCCTCGGCGACGATCAGCTCCAGGTCCGCCTTCAGCTCGGGGGAGACGGGGGTGCAGGTCGCCAGCTTCTCCTCGGCGAACAGCCCGGCCTCGATCCGCCGGGCCAGGTCGACCTCCTGGGCCGCGGTCAGCAGCTTCGTGCGGCCGATCCCGTTCAGGTACGCCCGGACCAGGTCCGTGGAGATGCCGCGCTCGTCGGTGGCGTCCAGGTCGGTCAGGGCCTCGTCGGCCGGGTCGTGCTGGGTGCCCGCTGCCGGGCGCGTCCGGTGCTCCGTCATCTGCAGCGCCATCGTCGTCTCTCCCCGTGTGCGTCGTGCGGTTCCCGGCCCAGTGCCGCCGGTGACACACAGCTTGGCGGGCGGGGCGTAAAACGGGAGTGAGGCGATCGGGGAACCGACAGCAATCCCGTCCGGTCGGCGGTGCCGTTCCCGGGCGGGCGCCGTCTCCCGGTCGGCGTCCGGCGGGCTGGTGTGTCGACCCGGTGGCCTTGCGACGTCCGGTTACGGTGCCAGCGACCGGCCGACGGGATCGGCCCGGACCAGGCTACGGAGGGTGTTGTGGTCTTCAAGCGGCTCATGCAGGCGATGGGCGTGGGTGGCCCGTCGGTGGAAACCGTGCTGGCCAACCCGAACTGCCGCCCGGGCGGGGTTCTGGAGGGGCGGATCCAGGTGGCGGGCGGCGACCACCAGGTCGACGTGGAGTACGTGGCGCTCGGCCTGGTCACCCGGGTCGAGGTGGAGAGCGGCGACAACGAGTACAACACCAACCAGGAGTTCCACCGGCAGGCCGTCACCGGCGCGTTCCGGCTGGAGCCGGGGCAGCGCCACGACATCCCGTTCCGCTTCGACGTGCCGTGGGAGACCCCGGTCACCGAGCTGTACGGGCAGCACCTGCACGGCATGACCATGGGTCTGCGTACGGAGCTGGAGGTGGCCCGCGCGGTCGACAAGAGCGACCTGGACGCGGTGTCGGTGCATCCGCTGCCCGCGCAGGAGCGGCTGCTGGAGGCCCTGCTGCGGCTGGGTTTCCGGTTCAGCAGGGCCGACGTCGAGCGGGGCCACATCTACGGCGTCCACCAGACGCTGCCGTTCTACCAGGAGATCGAGTTCTACCCGGCGCCGCAGTACGCCCGCGCGATCAACCAGCTGGAGGTCACCTTCGTCGCCGACGCGCGGCAGATGCAGGTGGTGCTGGAGCTGGACAAGCGGGGTGGCCTGCTCAGCGAGGGCCGGGACGCGTTCGGCCGGTTCACCGTCGACTACGCCACGCTGGACCGCACCGACTGGGCGGCGCAGCTCGACGGCTGGCTGCGCCAGTCCGTCCAACGCCGAGGCCTGTTCTTCTGACCCGCTGTGCCGACCCGGTGATCAAGAGGTTCGCGTCACATCGGCGCTGAATCCTGACGCAGACCTCTTGATCAACACGGTCGAGAGGGGGCGGGGCGTTACAGGTCCAGGAGGATGGTGCGGGGGCCCACGTTCAGGCTCTCCACCAGCATGTGGGTGCGGAAGCGGCCCGTCTCCACCTTGGCTCCCCGGGTGCGCAGCGCCTCCACAACCTCGGTGACCAGGGGCTCGGCGACCTCGGCCGGGGCGGCCGCCGTCCAGCTCGGCCGGCGGCCCTTGCGGGCGTCGCCGTAGAGCGTGAACTGGCTCACCACCAGCACCGGCGCGCCGGTGTCGGCCGCGGAGCGTTCGTCGTCCAGGATGCGCAGCTCGTGAACCTTGCGGGCCATCGTCCGGGCGGTCTCCACCGTGTCCGTGTGGGTCACCCCGAGCAGCACCAGAAGCCCGTCGTCGATCGCGCCGACCACCTCGCCGTCGACGGTCACGCTGGCCCGGCCGACCGTCTGCACCACCGCCCGCATCAGTCGGCCACCGGCTCGATGAAGCCCCGCTCCACCAGGTGCGCGACGATCGGGCCGGCGGCCTCGGCCAGCTCGTCGACGGCCACGTCGTGGGCCGCCGCGAGCAGGGCGAGCTGGTCGCCCAGCGGCAGCCGGCCGTCGGCTCCGCCGACCAGTGCCAGCACCAGCGGGTCGATCTCCTCGGTCCAGCGCAGCCCGCGCGGCGCGGCCAGCACCTGCCGGTCCACCGCCCAGCCGTCCTCGCCCATGGTCGCCTCCTGGCGCAGTTGCAGCCCGTCGGCGGCCCGGTAGCGCTCGGCGAGCAGCCCGGCGGTGTCGCGTACGCGAAGGAAGTCCTGCCGGTCGAACCAGGCGCCGACCTGGTCGCCCAGCGGCGGCTCCACCCGCTGCCGCAGGTCCTCCACCCGGACCACCGGGTCGGCGTGGCCGCCACGGCGCAGCGACACGATGCCGAAGCCGATCGCCTCCACCTTGTGCGCGTCGAACCAGTCCAGCCAGGCGGCCATCCGCTGCGGGTCGGCGCTCTCGCCGACGTCGGTGAGCCAGAGGTTCACGTACGCCATCGGGTCGGCCACCTCGCGCTGGATCACCCAGGCGTCCAGGCCGGTGCCGGCGAACCAGCCCGTCACCCGCTCGTCCCACTCCTCGCCCGCGACGTGCACCCAGTTGGCGAGGTACTGCATGGTGCCGCCCTCGGTGAGCAGGTCGGGCGCGGCGGCGGCCAGCTCGGAGCCGATCGCGTCGCCCACCCGGCCGGAGTCCCGGTAGACGTGTGTGGTGGTGCCCGGGCCGACCACGAACGGCGGGTTGCTCACCACGAGGTCGAACCGGCGTCCGGCCACGGGTGCGACCATGTCGCCGCGGAGCAGCTCCCAGCTCTGCCCGTTGAGGGCGGCGGTCGTGGCGGCGAAGCGCAGCGCCCGCGCGGAGACGTCGGTGGCGGTGACCGACCGGGCGTGGGTGGCCAGGTGCAGGGCCTGCACACCGGAGCCGGTGCCCAGGTCGAGCGCCGTGTCGACGGGTCGCCGGACGGTGGCCCCGATGAGGGTCTGGGTGGCGCCGCCGATGCCGAGCACGTGCTCCGCGTGCAGCGGCCGGCCCGGTCGCGCGCTGGCCGGCACGTCGGCAAGCACCCACCAGTCGTCGCCGTACGGCTCCAGGTCCACGCCGGCGCGCAGCCCGTCGCCGTGCCGCTCGACCAGCCCGCCGGCGAGCGCCTCGGCGAGGTCGAGCGGGGCCAGCGCGGCGGCCACCGTCTCCTCCGCCTCGGTCTGGTCGCAGATGAACACCCGGATCAGGGTGCCCAGCGGGTCGCGCTCCTCGGTGGCGCGCAGCGCGGCCCGGTAGTCGTTGCGGGCGACCCCGCCGGTCGCCTGCGGACCGAGCCGGTCGGCGATGCCGTTGGAGGTGAACCGGGCCCGGGTCAGCGCCGTCCGCAGCGCCTCGACTCCGGCGGGGGAGAGCAGCATGTCGTGTTCAGCCACGTCGCCATCCTGCCTGCTGCCTCCCGGGCGGGCGGGCCCACCCGGAACATCCATACCGGCAACAGGATCTATTGAAAGACATCTCTTTCATGAGCATCGATGCGGCGGCTACCATTCGGGCCACCATACGTCGAGGGTGCGACCCGTGCGGCCGGACGGCCGGGCCGGCGCGCCCGTAGGGAGGCACACGATGCCAGCACGGTCCGTTCCGCGGCGGCGCCTGCTCGGGGCGCTCGCCGTCGCCGCCGGCGTGGCCGCCGTCGCCGCGGCCACCACCCCCGCCACGGCGGCGCCCACCGGAGAGGTCCGGGGTGCCGGCGCGCCGAACGCGATCAGCGGGAGCTACCTCGTCGTCCTGCGCGGCGACACGGTGGGGGCCGCGGGCACCTCGGCGGCCCGTACCGCCGTGCCGCAGCGGGCCAGCGCCCTCGCCAAGCGGTACGGCGGCAGCGTCGCCGACGTGTACAGCGCCGCGCTGACCGGGTTCAGTGCCCGGATGACGCCCGCCCAGGCCAGTCGCCTCGCCGCCGACCCGGCCGTGGCGTACGTGGAGCAGGACCAGGTGATCACCGTCTCGGCCACGCAGACCAACCCGCCGTGGGGTCTGGACCGCATCGACCAGCGGGCGCTGCCGCTGAGCGCCAGCTTCACCTACCCGAACACCGCCTCCAACGTGCGGGCGTACATCATCGACACCGGCATCCGCACCACGCACACCCAGTTCGGCGGCCGGGCCACCTGGGGCACGAACACGGTGGACAGCAACAACACCGACTGCAACGGCCACGGCACGCACGTCGCCGGGACGGTCGGCGGCTCGACGTACGGGGTGGCCAAGGCGGTGCGGCTGGTCGCCGTCAAGGTGCTCAACTGCTCCGGCAGCGGCAGCACCACCAGCGTCGTCAACGGCGTGAACTGGGTCACCGCCAACGCGGTGAAGCCGGCGGTGGCCAACATGAGCCTCGGCGGCGGCGCCAGCACCGCCATCGACAACGCGGTGGCCAACTCGATCAGCTCGGGCGTCACGTACGCCGTGGCGGCCGGCAACTCCAGCGCCAACGCCTGCAACTACTCCCCGGCGCGGACCGCCTCGGCGATCACCGTCGGCTCCACCACCAGCACCGACGCCCGGTCGTCGTTCTCCAACTACGGCTCCTGCGTCGACCTCTTCGCGCCCGGGTCGAGCATCCTCTCGGCATACCGGACCAGCGACACCGCGACCAGCACGCTGAGCGGCACCTCGATGGCCTCGCCGCACGTCGCCGGCGCCGCGGCCCTCGTGCTGTCGGCCAACCCGAGCCTCACCCCGGCGCAGGTCGCCAGCTCCCTGACCAGCAACGCGACCACCGGCCGGGTGACCAACCCGGGTTCCGGATCGCCCAACCGGCTGCTGTTCGTGGTCAACTGACCGGGGCCGGCCCGGCGGTACGGCCTGCCGTGCCGCCGGGCCCAGCCCGGTCTGGCAGCATGACGGCATGGCGCTGACTCTTCCGATCGACCCGGCGGCCAACGAGCTCCTCAACCGGGACGCGCTGGCCCGTCTCCTCGGGATGGTCCTCGACCAGCAGGTGCCCATGGAGAAGGCGTTCTCCTCCCCGTACGTGCTGACGCAGCGGCTCGGCCACGACCTCGACGCCCGGGAGTTGGCGGAGTACGACCCGGAGAAGCTGGTCGCCCTCTTCGCCCAGCCGCCCGCGCTGCACCGGTTCCCGAAGGCGATGGCGGCCCGGGTGCAGGAGGTGTGCCGGGTGCTCGTCGACCGCTACGACGGCGACGCGGCCGGGCTGTGGGCCGGCGTGACCGACGGCACCGAGCTGCGGCGCCGCATCGCCGAGCTGCCCGGCTTCGGCGCGCAGAAGGCGCAGATCTTCCTCGCCCTGCTCGGCAAGCGCTTCGACGTGCGGCCGGAGGGCTGGCGTGAGGCTGCCGGCGGCTACGGCGACGCCGAGGCGTACCGGTCGGTGGCGGACGTGACCGACGCGGAGTCGCTGCGCCGCGTGCGGGAGTACAAGCAGCAGATGAAGGCGGCGGCGAAGACGAAGACGGCGAGCTGACCGCGGGGCCGCCCGCCGCGCCACGTACGGCGGCGCGTGGCGCCCTCGCGCCCGTGCCGGCCGCCGCGAGAGGTCAGGCGGCGGTCGGGTGGGCTAGTGAGGCGAGCGCCCGCCGCACGTCGGCCAGCGACACCGTCGCCGAGTCGTCCAGGTCGGCCAGGCCCGCTTCGATCCACTGCCGCATGAGGGTGGTCACACCGATGCCGCGGGCGTCGGCCGCCGCCCGGACCCGCTCGTACGTCTCCAGCGGCAGCCGGACCGAGCGGCTCACCATCGGCACGTCGGTGTCGGGGGTGGGCAGCTCCACCGGCTGGCTCTCGTCGATCAGCTCCGCGAGCCGGTCGTCGCCGCTGTGGAACTGCTTGGTCGCGTCGTTACGGTGCATCGTCCCGCCTCCTCATCGGCGAAATCTCCGCACGGCCTCGTCGTAGCGCTTGGACTCGGCGTCACTCAGCTCGCGGGCGGAGAGGATGTCCCAGTCGTTGTCGGTGCCGTCCGCCTCGGCGAGCAGCACGGCCAACCGGCGGCCCCGCCGGGCGGCGGCGTAGACCACCATCACGTCGTCGCCCAGGTGACGGATGATCCGCCGGGCGCTGTGCAGCGCCTCCCAGACTTCCCCCGGTGTGACGTCGTAGACCTTCAGGTTGGCCAAGGCTTCGTCGGTGAAGCTGAACCTGCTGCCCACGGCGGCAGCGTACCACGTCCGTAACACGGCCGCCCCTGGGTCGAATCTCGCTGATCACGGTGGGGAAGTGACAGGATGGGGCGTAATCCCTCGAGGAGGTCCGTGGTGAAGCGTCAGGCGTACGAGCCGATTCTGATCACCGACGCCCCACGCAGCCAGGATGACCAGCTCACCACTCGACAGCGACGCTACGTGCTCATGATGGGCATCCGGGTCGCGTGCCTGGTCGTGGGCGCGATCCTGGTCGGCGTGCAGGCACCCCTGCTCTGGCTGTGGCTGTCGCTGTGCGGCCTCGGCATGGTGCTCATCCCGTGGCTGGCCGTGCTGCTGGCCAACGATCGGCCGCCGAAGGAGGAGCACCGGCTGGCCAACCGGTTCCACCACCGGCACCGCGACGAGGCCCCGCCGATGAGCCTGACGGCCGAAGAGCGCCCCCACAAAATCATCGACGCCGAACCCTAACCCCCCGCCCCGCGCGCCCCGCGCTCCTCCCTCCCGCGATCTTGCACTTGCCGCCCCGGCGAACCGCCTCACAACGGGCACGCCGGGGGCACAAACTGCAAGATCGCGGGCGGGGAGCGCGGGGAGCGTGGGAGGAGGGGCGGGGGCGGTTAGGGGGTGGGGCGGGCGCCTAGCTGGGCTACGGCCAGGGCGCCCAGGTCGCCGGCCCGGTTGAGGGCCGCGCGCGGTTCGGCGCCGGCCAGCCAGGCGGTCAGCAGGCCGGCCGCGAACGCGTCGCCCGCGCCGGTGACGTCCACCACCGCCACCCGACGGGTCGGCGCCGCGCTCACCGTCGCGGCCCGGTCGGCCCAGACCGCGCCGGCCGCCCCGCGCTTGACGACGACCCGGCGGGCCGTCGCCGACAGCGCCCGCGCCTGCGCGGCCGGGTCCAGCCCGCCGGCCAGCACGCCCGCCTCGTCCGCGTTGACCAGCAGCAGGTCGACGTCGCGTACCCAGGCCAGGAACGCCGCCGAACCCACCCGCCGCAGCGGCCCGGCGGACGCCGCGTCGACGCTGGTGGTGAGCCCGCGCTCGCGGGCGGCGGCCAGCGCGCGCAGCCCGGCCCCGCGCGACCCGGCGTCGAGCAGGGTGTACGCGGACAGGTGCAGGTGCCCCGCGTCGGGAGCCGCCGCGACGGCCCGGTCGACGTGCGCCGCGGTCAGCCGCAGGTTGGCGCCACGTTGGCTGACCATCGTCCGCTCGCCGTCGGTGGCGAGCACGATGACCGTGCCGGTGATGGCGTCCTCGACGACGTCGACCGCGCAGTCGACGCCGCTGCGCTCCAGCTCCGCCAGCCGGTCGCGCCCCGCCGGGTCGTCACCGACCGCCCCGACCAGCGTCACCGGCACCCCCTGGGCGGCGATCCACGCGGCGGTGTTGGCCGCCTGTCCACCACCGCTGAACCGGATCTCGGCGGCGGTGTCCGTGCCGGTCGCGAGCGGGCCGGACAGCACCGCGACCACGTCGGTGATCACGTCGCCGACGACGAGGATGCGGGACGACCGGGTCATGCCCGGGTGTCGGCGCGACCGGCGGCGGCCACCGCGATCCGGGCGGCGAGGTCCGCGTTGCGCAGGATGATCCGTACGTTCACCGCCAGGCTCGCGCCCTCGGTGGCGGAGTGGAAGTGGGCGAGCAGGTACGGCGTGACGGCCTTGCCGGTGATCCCGTCGCGCTCCAGCAGCGCCAGGCCCTCGGTGAGCGTACGGTCGTGCAGCGTCGGGTCGAGCTGTTCGTCGACGGGGAGCGGGTTGGCCACGATCAGTCCGCCCTCGGGCAGGCCGTGCTGGGTCCGCGCCGCGAGCACGTCGGCGACCTGCTCGGGCGAGTCGACCGACCAGTCCAGGTCGAAGCCGCCGTCGGTGAGGTAGAAGCCGGGGAAGCGTCGGGTGCGGTAGCCGACCACCCCCACACCCAGCGTCTCCAGCCGCTCCAGCGTCGCGCCCACGTCGAGGATCGACTTGACCCCGGCGCAGACCACCGCGATCGGCGTCCGGGCGAGCGTGACCAGGTCCGCCGACTCGTCGAACGTGTGCGCCGCCTCCCGGTGCACCCCGCCCAGCCCGCCGGTGGCGAACACGGCGATCCCCGCCGCCGCGGCGACCGCGCTGGTCGCCGCCACCGTGGTGGCGCCGTCCGCGCCGGTCGCGGCGGCAACCGCCACGTCGCGTACGGAGAGCTTCGCCACACCGTCGACGGTGGCGAGGCGGGTCAGCTGCGCGTCGTCGAGGCCCACCACCAGTTCGCCGCCGACCATGCCGATGGTGGCCGGCACCGCGCCGGCGTCCCGGACGGCCGACTCGATCTGCCGGGCCACCCGCAGGTTCTCCGGGCGGGGGAGGCCGTGCGAGACGATCGTGCTCTCCAGGGCGACGACGGGGCGTCCGGCGCGCAGGGCGTCGGCCACCTCCGCGCCGTAACGGATGTGAAAATTGGTCACAGTGATCACCGTACGGCCAGTGAGGCGCCGGGGTGAAGTGGACCGGACTGCGGTGACCTGCCAAACTTGTCGGTTGGAGGTGCACACGTGAGCACACAGGTCCTCGAGCGTCCGGAGCTGAAGGACGCCGACACCGGCCCCGAGATGTTCCACTACGTCCGCAAGGACAAGATCGCCGAGAGCGCCGTCATGGGCACGTTCGTCGTCGCGCTCTGCGGGGAGACCTTCCCGGTCACCAAGGCCGCCAAGCCGGGCTCGCCGGTCTGCCCCAAGTGCAAGGAGATCTACGACTCCTGGGGCGACTGAACGGGGCAGCCGTCCCGGCCGCCCGCGTAACCTTCGGCGGTGACCACCTCCACCGCCCTGCTCACGGCCGATCTCGTCGGCGTCGCGGTCTTCGCCGCGTCCGGTGCCTCCGCGGCGGTGGCGAAACGGCTCGACCTGTTCGGCGTGGTCTTCGTCGGTTTCGTGGCCGCCCTGGGTGGCGGGATCTTCCGCGATCTCGTCATCGACGAGGTGCCGCCGCTGGCCTTCGCCGACTGGCGCTACGCGACGGCCGCCGCGGTCACCGCCGTCGCCGTGTTCTGGCTGCATCCCCAGTTGGCCCGGCTGCGCACCACCGTGCTGGTGCTGGACGCGGCCGGCCTCGGGCTCTTCACGGTCACCGGCACGCTCAAGGCCCTCGACGCCCAGGTTCCGGCGGTGGGGGCCTGCGTCATCGGCATGCTCACCGCGATCGGCGGTGGGCTGGGCCGGGACCTGCTGACCGGTGAGATCCCCGTGGTGCTGCGCCGCGAGATCTACGCGGTCGCCGCGCTCGCCGGCTCGATCGTGGTGGCGGGGCTGCACGGCCTCGGCTACGCCGGACCGGTCCCGCTGGTCACGGCGGCCGTGCTGATCTTCGCACTCCGGCTGGTGGCGCTGCGGCGGCGCTGGGGCGCGCCGGTGGCGCCGCTACGTTCGCCCCGCACCCGGGGACCGGGACCCGACCCGGAGTGGTGACGCACCGGCATCGGCGGTGATCCCGCCCCTGGTGGGCGCGGCGGGGCCGACGGTGACAGCCGGACCGGCGCGGCGGGGGTGACCGACGGCACGGCAGCGGGCGATGTGACCAGCGTGGCGTCGCCTGGGCCGGGCGCCGCCCGCTGGTTATGCTGAGTCGGCCTTCGCGGCATCTTCGGCGCGGAGGCGTTTTCATGGGCGGCGGCACCCGTGGCCCTCGGCCGGGGTCCGCCTTCGTGCGGTCGGAGAGGAGCCTCGCGTGGCAGCCCGGTTGCCGGCGATCGAGACGTTTCCGGCACTCCGCGCCTGGCAGCGCAAGGCGCTCGTGGAGTACCTGCGCCGGCGCACAGAGGACTTCACGGCGGTCGCCACGCCGGGCGCGGGCAAGACGACCTTCGCCCTGCGCATCGCGGCGGAGCTGTTGGCCGACGGCACGGTCGAGGCGGTCACCGTGGTCGCCCCGACCGAGCACCTGAAGAACCAGTGGGCCGAGTCGGCCGCCCGGGTCGGCATCCAGCTGGACGCCGCGTTCCGCAACGCCGACCTGCACTCGTCCGCCGACTTCCACGGCGCCGTCGTCACGTACGCCCAGGTGGGCATGGCGCCGCAGGTGCACCGCCGGCGCACCATGACCCGGCGCACCCTGGTCATCCTCGACGAGATCCACCACGCCGGTGACTCCCGCTCCTGGGGCGACGGGGTGAAGGCGGCCTTCGAGCCCGCCGTACGCCGGCTGATGCTCACCGGCACGCCGTTCCGCTCCGACGACAACCCGATCCCGTTCGTCACCTACGAGCGGGGCGGTGACGGGCTGCTGCGCTCCCGCGCCGACTCGGTCTACGGCTACTCCGACGCGCTCCGCGACGGCGTGGTGCGACCGGTGCTGTTCCTCGCGTACTCCGGAGAGACCCGGTGGCGGACCAACGCCGGGGACGAGTTGGCGGCCCGCCTGGGCGAGCCGATGACGCAGGACCTGATCGCCCAGGCCTGGCGCACCGCGCTCGACCCGGCCGGGGACTGGATGCCCCAGGTGCTGCGGGCCGCCGACGCCCGGCTCACCGTGCTGCGGGAGGCCGGCATGAGCGACGCCGGTGGGCTGGTGATCGCCACCGACCAGCAGACCGCGCGCGCGTACGCGAAGCTGATCGAGCGGTTGACCGGTGAGAAGGCGGCGGTCGTCCTGTCCGACGACGCCGGCGCCTCCGCGCGGATCGCCACGTTCTCGGCGTCCGACCAGCGGTGGCTCGTGGCGGTGCGGATGGTCTCCGAGGGGGTGGACATCCCGCGCCTCGCCGTGGGGGTCTACGCCACCAGCGCCAGCACCCCGCTCTACTTCGCGCAGGCGATCGGCCGGTTCGTGCGGGCCCGTCGTCCGGGGGAGACCGCGTCGGTCTTCCTGCCGAGCGTGCCGCACCTGCTCGGGCTCGCCAGCGAGATGGAGGCCGAGCGCGACCACGTGCTGGGCAAGCCGAAGGACGACGACGGCTTCGACGACGGCCTGCTGGAGCGGGCCCAGCGCGACGACCAGGCCAGCGGGGAGCTGGAGAAGCGGTTCGCGGCGCTCTCCGCCACGGCCGAGCTGGACCAGGTGATCTTCGACGGCGCGTCGTTCGGCACCGCGGCCCAGGCCGGCACCCCCGAGGAGGAGGAGTACCTGGGCCTGCCCGGCCTGCTCACCGCCGACCAGGTTGCGCTGCTGCTCACGAAGCGGCAGGCGGACCAGTTGGCCGCGCAGCGACGCAGGGCGGCCGCGCGGAGCGCTGAGCCGGCCGCTGCGGCCCCGGAGGCCCCGCCGGCACCGATGAGTGCGGCCCAGCGACGGGTGGCCCTCCGGCGTCAGCTCAACGCGCTCGTGGCGGCCCGGCACCACCGCACCGGCCAACCCCACGGCAAGATCCACGCCGAGCTGCGCCGCCTCTGCGGCGGCCCGCCCAGCGCCCAGGCGACGATCGAGCAACTAGAGGAACGCATAGCCACCGTCCAAACCCTCTAACCCCCGACCCCCCACCCCCGCGTTCCGTCTGCGGTGATCAAGAGGTTTGCGTCAGAAATCGCGTCCCGCGTGACGCGAACCTCTTGATCACCGGGCCGAGCGGGTGGGCGGGGGCCGGTGGGACGGGCGGGGTGGGTCCGGGTGTGAAAAAGCCGGCCGGAGGCACCTCAGTGCCTCCGGCCGGCTTATGTCGGGTTACTGGATTCAGTTCGCCATCAGATCGGCGCCACGCCAGCTGAACTCGGGGTCCGTCGCGTACCGCACGGTGATCTTCACGAGATCCTCCGCGTACTTGTTCGCGTGGTGCCCACAGAACACCAACTCGCTCCCACCCGCCAGAGTGATCCGGAGCTTGCCGGCAGCATTGCAGCGGTCGCACCGTTCATCGGCGGCCGGGGGGCTCACCGTCTCGGGCGGCGGCGTGAGGGTCGGGGTCATCGCCTTCCTCCTCTGGTCGTCACCGATGAACACTCTCTTCGGTTGCTCACCTATCGTGCAACATCCTTGTAGCGCCTGGCCTTCCCTGTGTGCCCGCGGGGGACCGAGGTCACACATGGCAGGGACAGTGTGCCGTGCTCCCAGGGTGCCACGTCAACGATCACAATCGTGCAACCAGCCGATCACCATCCGGCGTTACACGCCAGGTGACCAAAGCGACACGCCGGGTTGACGTTACGGGGTCAGTCCAGGTAGTCCCGGAGGACCTGCGACCGCGACGGGTGGCGCAACTTGGACATGGTCTTCGACTCGATCTGCCGGATGCGTTCCCGGGTCACCCCGTAGACCTGGCCGATCTCGTCCAGCGTGCGCGGCTGGCCGTCCGTCAGGCCGAAACGCAGGCGTACCACACCCGCCTCACGCTCGGAGAGCGTCTGCAGCACCTGCTGGAGCTGGTCCTGCAGCAGGGAGAACGAGACCGCGTCGACCGCGACGACGGCCTCCGAGTCCTCGATGAAGTCGCCGAGTTGGCTGTCACCCTCGTCGCCGATGGTCTGGTCGAGCGAGATGGGCTCCCGGGCGTACTGCTGGATCTCCAGCACCTTCTCCGGTGTGATGTCCATCTCCTTGGCCAGCTCCTCCGGGGTGGGCTCGCGGCCCAGGTCCTGGAGCAGCTCGCGCTGGATCCGGCCGAGCTTGTTGATCACCTCGACCATGTGCACCGGGATGCGGATGGTGCGGGCCTGGTCGGCCATGGCGCGGGTGATGGCCTGGCGGATCCACCAGGTGGCGTAGGTGGAGAACTTGTAGCCCTTGGTGTAGTCGAACTTCTCGACGGCCCGGATGAGGCCGAGGTTGCCCTCCTGGATCAGGTCGAGGAACGCCATCCCGCGGCCGGTGTAGCGCTTGGCCAGCGAGACGACCAGTCGGAGGTTCGCCTCGAGCAGGTGGTTCTTGGCCCGCTCACCGTCGCGCGAGATCCACATCAGGTCGCGCTGCATCTCGCGGGTGAGCTTCTCCTCGCCCTCCTCGGCGGCGCGCAGCCGCTCGGCGGCGTAGAGCCCGGCCTCGATCCGCTTGGCCAGCTCCACCTCCTGCTCCGCGTTGAGCAGCGGAACCTTGCCGATCTGCTTGAGGTAGGCCCGGACCGAGTCGGCGGACGCGGTCAGCTCGGCGTCGCGCCGAGCCTGCTTGAGCGCCTCGGACTCCTCGTCGTCCCACTCGAAGTCGTTGTCGGTGGCGGAGGCCGCCGCGTCGGTCTCGGCGGCCTGGGTCAGCTCGGCCGGCTCCTCGACCACCACGTCCTCGATCTCGGCGGCGAGCTCCTCCGGGTCGATGTCCCCGTCGGCCTCCTCGCCCTTGCCCTTGGTCGCCACCCCGGCCTTGGCCGGCTTGCCGGCCGCCGCGACGGTCGCCTTGGTGGCCCGGGTCGACTTCGTTGCCTTGGCCGGCGCCGCCGCCTTGGCCACCTCGGCGGTGGTGCCGGCGGCCTTGCGCGCGGTGGTGGCCTTCCGCGGGGCCGGCGCCGGCGCCTCGTCGGAGGCGGGCGCCTGCTTCGGGGCCGGCGGGGCGGCCTTCTTGGTGGTCTTGGCGGTGGTGGCCCGTGACGCCGGGGTGGCGGAGCGGGCGGCGGCGACGCGGCGGCGGGTGCTGGCCGAGCCGTCAACGACCACGGTCACGCCCGCCTCGGAGAGCGCCCGGAGGATCTTCTTGGCCTGGGCCGGAGTCACCTCGGCGGACTCGACGGTGCGCGCGAGCTGGGCCGACGTGAGCTGACCGCCGGCGCTCTGCGCGTGGGCGATCAGGGTGTCGGTGAGCGAGCGAACGTCGGCGCCGGTCTGGCGGGGTTCTGTCACGAATGACCTTCCGGAGGCGAAGTGCGAGCACGGCCGGCTCGTCCGGCGCAGCAGGGGTTACCGTGCCGGGCGATGTGTTTGAGGAACCCCCGTGTCCCGGTCGGCCGGTCGTCGGTCGTCCGTGGCGCGTGGGCAGGGGTGAATTGTAACGCCGTCTGCGGCGATCGACCCGCGCCGCACGGCGTACAGGGTGCGGGGACCGCCAATTCGGCGCAGATGTGGACTTTGTAAGGATGATACCCGCGCGCGGTCCGCAACGGCCCGGTCGCGTGGGAAGGGGACGAACGATGGACCGTACGGCGCCCGCGCCGCGGGATCTGCTGGAGATCGCGGTCACCGTCGCCCGGGACGCCGCCGCGACCGCGTACCGGATGCGGGCCGAAGGGGTTTCGGTGGCCGCCACCAAGAGCACCGTGACGGACGTGGTGACCGCCGCCGACCGGGCCGTCGAGCGGCAGGTCCTCGACGCGTTGCGCCAGCTCCGGCCGGACGACGCGGTGCTCGGGGAGGAGTACGGCGCCGGCGACACCCCGGCCGTCGCGGGCGGCGTGCGGTGGATCGTCGACCCGATCGACGGCACCGTCAACTACCTCTACGGGCTGCCGTACTGCGCGGTCTCGCTCGCCGCGGAGGTGGACGGCGAGGTCGTCGCGGGGGTCGTCCGCAACGTGGCCACCGGCGAGGAGTGGACCGCGACCGCCGGCGGTGGCGCCTGGCGCGACGGTGCGCGGCTCCGCTGCTCCACCGAGACCGACCTCGGCCAGGCGTTGGTCGCCACCGGGTTCGGCTACGACCCCGGGCGCCGGGCGCACCAGGCCCGGGTGGTCGCGCACCTGATCCCGCACGTGCGCGACATCCGCCGGCTCGGCGCCGCCGCACTCGACCTGTGTCTTGCCGCCGAGGGGCGGGTGGACGCCTACTACGAGAAGGGGCTCGCCGCCTGGGACCAGGCGGCCGGGGCGCTCGTCGCCGCCGAGGCCGGCCTGCGGGTGGCCGGGCTGCGCGGCCTGCCGGCCGGACCGGACCTGGTGGTCGCGGCGCCGCCGGCGCTCTTCGGGCCGCTGCACGACCGGCTCGTCGACCTCGACGCCTCCGGCGGCCCGTGACCCTTCGGGCCCGACCCGTCGGCCCCTTCGGCCGCACCTCGCTCCGCCCGGCCCGACCGGCCGTCCGCCGGTCGGGCCGTCGCGTCCGGCCGTACGGCTACTTCTTCACCGGCATCGGGCAGGTGCCGGGCGGGGCCTCGGCGGCGCCCAGGTCACCGAGGGACTGGTTCACCTCGGTGGTGGTGGCGAGCTGCTGGAAGCCGTTGCCCAGCACCACGTCGACGCTGTCGTCCTGGCGCTCGGGCTGGTACTTGGTCTCGGCGTTGTCGAGGAAGTAGGCCCGCAGCAGGTGGGCGGAGCCCACGCCCTTCGGGCCGTACCGCAGCACCGCGATGTCGTCGATCGGCTTCTCGTTCGTGATCTTCTTGATCTGGAACTGCCGGTTGCGGAACTCGTCGGCGACCTGACGGGCGAGGCCGGGCTGGTCGGTGCCGTTCAAGACATTGATCTTGACGTCTTTCCGGTCGCGCAGGGCGATGTCGGCGAGCGGCCAACCGTCGGGGCAGCCCTTGGCGGTGCCGGCGTTGCTCTGGCTGTCGCGCACCACCGCGACCACCACGAAGACCAGGGCGGTGACCGCCAGCAGGCCGACGACAACGAGTGCCCGCACTCGCGCAAAACTCATCTGGGCGCTCCCCGGACTTCAGTGGGTGGCGGCGGCCGCCGGCGGACGCGCCGCCCCGGGGCCGCCGGGTACGCCGCTGAGGTTAACGGTTGTCCGGCCGTCGCGTGGAAACAGCCGGACATGGCGGCGCGCCGCCCGGGAACCAGGTACTACTACCCCTATCTTCGTGTCGCCTGAGTCACATTGGGAACAACTTCCCGTGCGGGGGCGTACATCTCTGCCACGAGGGCGGTATACATGCCTCGCCCAAAGGGGGGGTAAGGTACCGCGCTCGCTGGGGGGTTTCCTGGCGGCCCCGGTCCGGAGGCATCTCTGGGTCGGGTGACCGACACAACGCGTGGCCGGCCAGCGGAACCGAAACAGCGTCGTCCGGCGTTACAACCGGAAGCGACAACATCGATATGGGAGAGTGAAACCGATGGCCACCGACTACGACGCCCCGCGTCGCGACGAGGTCGACCTCGGCGAGGACAGCCTGGAAGAGCTCAAGGCCCGGCGCGTCGACTCACAGTCGGGCGCCGTGGACGTCGACGAGGCCGAGGTGGCCGAGAGCTTCGAGCTGCCCGGAGCCGACCTGGCCGACGAGGAGCTCACGGTCAAGGTGCTGCCGATGCAGCAGGACGAGTTCCGCTGTGCTCGCTGCTTCCTGGTGCACCACCGCAGCCAGCTGGCGGTCGAACGCAACGGCGAGCTGATCTGCCGCGAGTGCGTCTGACCAACCTCTGTCCACACCAGCGGCGGCCTCCGACCGAGGCCGCCGCTGTCGACGTCACCATGCGCCGCCGGCCGGGAACTGCTTGACTCGTAACGGATAGGCGCGAGGGCGCCGGCAACCGGGAGGTCGGGACGAGATGAGCGAGCGAGGCGACGCGCCCGAGCGCGACCCGGCCGAGCTGGGCGCCACGGTGGCGGCGCTGACCGAGGACGACATCGAGCCGGCCCGGCGTCGGCAGCTGCTGACCCGGCTCGTCGGGCAGGCGCGGGCCCGTGGTCTCGGCGACCTGTTCAAGCCGCGCGCCGCCGTCCGCTGGATGGTCGACACGGTCGCGGAGGTCGCTCCGCACGTGCCGATCCGCGATCTGGCGACCCTGCGCCGGCACTTCGAGGGCCTCGACGACGAGGCGCTGGCCGACCGACTGGTGCGCAACGCGGCCCGGGCGACCGCCGGGGTCGGCGCGGCCGGCGGCGGCGTGGCCGCCGTGGAGTGGACGGTCACGCCGACACTGCTCTCCGCGCCGATCCTGCTGGCCGCCGAGACCGTCGCCGTCGTCGCGATCGAGCTCAAGCTGGTCGGCGAGCTGCACGAGATCTACGGCGTCCCGCTGCCCACCGGCGGCAGCCAGCGGGCGGTCGCCCTGGTGCACGCCTGGGCCACCCAGCGGGGCGTCAACCCGATGATGCCGGGCGCCGGCGTGGGCGCCGTGCTCGGCACCGCGGCCCGGCGGGAGCTGCGGGACACCCTGATGCGGCGCCTCGGCCGCAACCTCACCACGCTCGGCCCGTTCCTCACCGGGGCGGCCGTCGCCGGTTACCTCAACCGGCGAGCCACCCGGTCCCTCGGCGACCAGGTCCGTGACGACCTGCGCCGCAAGCGTCGGGCGCTGCCCGACCCGCCGGCCCGCAGCCTGCCCCCCGCGCCCGGCCAACCCTGATCCCCGGGCCCGCCCGCCCGCACTTCCCGGCCGGCGGTCGTGGGCTTCGGCCCGGCAACCCTGATCCGCGGCCCGTCAGCTCGCGTCGCGGGCGGCGAGGAGCGCCGCCGCGAGCTCGACCGGCCGGCGGGTGCTGACCACCCAGAACGGCGTCGGATCGGCCGGGTCGTCCAGCACCACCTGCACGGCGCCGCCGATCCAGGGGCGCTGCACCACGAACGCCAGCGGGTCGGCGCCGACGCCGAGCACCTCCCGGCGGCCGGCGGCGTCCAGCGGCACCACGTCGGCGACGTAGCGCACCGGCAGGCGGGCGTCGTCGACCCGCAGTTCGCCGTCGCGTACGGCGACCCGGATGCGGCCCAGCCACCACAGGCCGGCGACGGTGACCGGCGGGAGGACCGCGAACGGCAGCCAGGAGCGCAGCCCGGGCGCGCCCATCCAGATCTCGGCGGCCAGCAGGCCGGCGACCGCCAGCCCGGCCAGCCAGAGCCACCAGGACAGGCCGAGCCGCTCGGAGTAGGCGGCGGGGGCCGCCACGGGCGGCGCCGGGGACGGCGAGGACGGCGACAGGCTCACAGTCCGAGGGTACGGCGGACGCGGGCCGGGGTACCCGGCAGGATGGCAGGGTCACCCCATGACCGACGGAAGAGGGGAACCGTGACCGACGTCGTACCCGTGCCCGTACGCCAGCTCGACCCCGAGCTGCCGCTGCCGGCGTACGCCCATCCCGGCGACGCCGGCGCCGACCTGGTGGCCGCCGCGGACGTCGAGCTGCCGCCCGGTGGGCGCGCCCTGGTCCCGACCGGCGTCGCGATCGCGCTCCCGGAGGGGTACGTGGGCCTGGTCCACCCCCGTTCGGGGCTCGCGGCCAGGCTCGGTGTGACGGTGCTCAACGCGCCCGGTACGGTCGACGCCGGCTACCGGGGGGAGATCATGGTGAACCTGATCAACCACGATCGGGCCACGCCCGCGAAGATCTCCCGTGGCGACCGGATCGCCCAGCTCGTTGTGCAGCGGGTGGCGCGGGCGGACTTCCAGCCGGTGGCCGAGCTGCCCACGTCCCGTCGGGGAACGGGCGGCCACGGCTCCACCGGCGGGCACGCCGGGCTGGTGCCACCGCCCGCGGGCCCGCCCCGGGCGGACCGGCGCGGCGAACAGGTGACAGGGTGAGCGCGAACAGCGGAGGGTGGACGCAGTGATCTTCTCCCGGAAGCGGGCCGGTGACGGGCGGGACGAGCAGGTCGTCCTGGACGAGAACGAGCTGGACGCGGTGACCCCGCCGACCCTCGACCGTGGCCCGTACGACATCTCCGAGGCCCCGGCCGGGGTGGCCCGCCTGGACCTCGGCAGCCTGCACATCCCGGCGGTGCCCGAGGTCGAGGTGCGGGTGCAGGCCGACCAGCAGGGCGTGATCCAGCAGGTGGTGCTGGTGCACGGCTCGAACGCGCTACAGCTCGGCGTCTTCGCCGCGCCCCGCTCGGAGGGGATCTGGGACGAGGTGCGCGAGGAGATCCGGCAGTCGCTGCTCGGTGACGGCGCCGTCGTCGAGGAGGTGGAGGGGGAGTACGGCATCGAGCTGCGCGCCCGGATCCGCACCGAGGACGGGCCGACCGACCTGCGTTTCGTGGGCGTCAACGGCCCGCGCTGGATGGTTCGCGGCGTCTTCCAGGGCGACGCGGCCGTCGACCCGGCCGCCGCCGGCCCGCTGGCCGAGTGCCTGTACGGCCTGGTGGTCGACCGGGGTCAGGAGGCCAAGCCGGTCCGTGAGCCGTTGCCGCTGCGCCTGCCCCGCGAGGCCGCCGAGCAGGAGGACGCGGCGACGCCGGACGGCGATCGACCGGCGGCTCAGTCCCGCCAGGTCTGACCGCCGGTCACCGATCCACCGGGGCCGGCCCGATCGGCGTACGCTGGCGGGACGGTCCCGGCGACGTCGGGGCCGCGACGGAGCCGGCGCGGGCCGGCGGGCGTGGAGAGGGTGACGCGGGGGTCATGACGACCGAGGAGAGCCGGGTGTCGCTGCGGGGCATCCTGCGACGGCTCACCGCGAGCGAAGCCGAGATCGACGCACAGGAGCTGCAACGCGAGAGCGCCGAGTGCGGCGGCACGCCCGCCCGGCAGTGCTCCCGTGGCCAGGTGGTCTCGGTGGCGGGGCGGCTGCGCACGGTGGTCTACACGCCCCGCACCAACCTGCCCACGCTGGAGGCGGACCTCTACGACGGCAGCGACGTGGTGACGCTGGTGTGGCTGGGTCGGCGGCACATCGCCGGCATCGAGCCGGGCCGCCACCTCACCGCCCGGGGCCGGGTCGCCATCCGCGACGACCGCAAGGTGATCTACAACCCGTACTACGAGCTGGACGTCCCGAAGTGAGCGACGGGGTGGGCACGGCTGACGGACGTGGGCGGATGACGACCGGACAGCAGCAGGCCGCCGGGCCGCGGACCGGGCCGGAGGACGAGGAGCGGCTGCCGACCATCGCCGAGCAGATGGCCGACCAGCTCGGCGGCTGGCGGGGGCTCGTGGAGTCGAGCATCCCGGTGGTCGTCTTCGTGGTCGCCAACATCATCGGCGAGCTGCGGCCCGCGGTGATCGCCTCGGTGGCGGTGGCGCTGCTCATCGCCGGTCTGCGGCTGGCCCAGCGCCGCCCGGTCCGGCACGCGGTCAACGGGCTGTTCGGCGTCGCCGTCGGCGCGGCCATCGCCTGGCGCACCGGCGACGAACGCGACTTCTACCTGCCCGGCATCCTCTACGGCATCGGCTACGGCCTGGTGCTGCTGCTCTCGGCCGCCGTCCGGCAACCGCTGGTGGGTTGGATCTGGTCGGTCCTGGTCGCCAAGGGGCGCTCCGAGTGGCGGCACGACCCCCGCCTGGTGCGCACGTTCACCTCGCTGACCGTGCTCTGGGGCGTGGTCTGGCTGGCCAAGGTCGGCGTGCAGGCCGGGCTCTACCTCGCCCACCAGGACACGGCGCTCGGGGTGGCCCGGCTGGTGCTGGGCTACCCGCCGTACGCGCTGCTGCTGCTGATCACCGTCTGGACGGTGCGCCGCGTCACCCGGGAGTCGAATCCGGAGCCGCTGCCGGGCAGTTGACCGACCGGGCCCGGGTGGGCCGCGGTCGGGTCAGCTCGTCTCGCGGGTGCGTTCCACGCTGTCCGGGCCGAGGATCACGGCGCGGACCGCGTCCTCCACCTCGGCCGTGCACACGAAGATCAGTTCGTCGCCGGCCTCGATCGGGTCGTCCGGGCTGGGCACCAGCACCCGCTTGCCGCGCAGGATCGCCACCAGGGCGGCGTCGCGGGGCAGCGGCACGGCGTGGATCGGCTGGCCGACGTAGGGCGCGTTCGGCGGGAGGGTGATCTCCACGAGGTTCGCCTCGCCCTGCCGGAAGGTCATCAGGCGGACCAGGTCGCCGACGGTGACCGCCTCCTCGACCAGCGCGGCCATCACGCGCGGCTTGCTCACCGCGACGTCGACCCCCCACTGCTCGGTGAAGAGCCACTCGTTCTCCGCCCGGTTGACGCGGGCGACGACGCGGGGCACCGCGAACTCGGTCTTGGCCAGCAGCGACACCACGAGGTTGACCTTGTCGTCGCCGGTGGCGGCGACCACGACGTCGCAGCCGGCGAGGTTGGCCTCCTCCAGGCTGGTCAGCTCGCACGCGTCGGCGAGCACCCAGTCGGCGGCGGGCACCCGGTCGGGCCGCAGCATCTTCGGCTGGCGCTCGATGAGCATCACCTGGTGGCCGTTGTCGATCAGCTCCTGGGCGATCGAGCGGCCCACGTTGCCGGCGCCGGCGATGGCGATCCGCATGGCTCAGTGCCCCCCTTCCGGCGGCGTGGCCGCCACCGACGTGACCGTGCCCGCGATGTCGTCGGTGACCAGCATGAACACCTGGTCACCCTCCTGGAGGAGGGTCGACGCGGTGGGCAGCGTGCCGATGCCGAAGCGGATCAGGTACGCCACCCGCGTCCCGACGGCCTCCTCCAGCGCCCGGGTGGACCGGCCGACCCAGTCCTTGTGCACCGGCACCTCGACGATCGACACGGTGCTCGTCGGGTCGCGGAAGATCTCGACGTTCCCCTCGGGCACCAGGTGCCGCAGCATCCGGTCGGCGGTCCACCGGACGGTGGCCACGGTGGGGATGCCGAGCCGCTCGTAGACCTGCGCCCGACGCTGGTCGTAGATGCGGGCGGCCACCCGGGACACGCCGAACGTCTCCCGCGCCAGCCGGGCCGAGATGATGTTGGAGTTGTCGCCGCTGGACACGGCGGCGAACGCGTCGGCCCGCTCGATGCCGGCCTGCCGCAGCACGTCGCCGTCGAAGCCGGCGCCGGTGACGGTGATCCCGGCGAAGTCCGGGCCGAGGCGGCGGAAGGCGTCGGCGTCGTGGTCGATCACGGCGACCGAGTGCCCGCGGGACTCCAGGCTGTGGGCGAGGGTCGACCCGACCCGACCACAACCCATGATCACGACATGCACGCTTCCTCCCACGGTGCGTACCCGTCCGTGCCGGACCCGTCGAGTGCGA
Organism: Micromonospora krabiensis; assembly: GCF_900091425.1. Classification (GTDB taxonomy): domain Bacteria; phylum Actinomycetota; class Actinomycetes; order Mycobacteriales; family Micromonosporaceae; genus Micromonospora; species Micromonospora krabiensis. Next base: position 2,994,993 of record NZ_LT598496.1, on the reverse strand, counting down.
GCCTGCCACGTCCCGGCCGGGAACGGGGACCGACGGTACCGCCGGGTCGGGGGCGGCGATCGCCCACCCCCGCACCTCGCGCGCGGTGGTCGTACTCTTGGCGATCGTGGCCAGTCCCACCTCGCTGCTGAAGCGGCTGCTCCTCGGTCGACCGTTCCGGTCCGACCGGCTGCAGCACACCCTCCTGCCGAAGCGCATCGCGCTGCCCGTGTTCGCGTCCGACGCGCTGTCCAGCGTCGCGTACGCGCCCGACGAGATCCTGCTGACGCTCTCCATCGCCGGGGCGTCGGCATACTTCTACTCGCCGTGGATCGCGCTGGCGGTGGTGGTGGTCATGCTGACGGTGGTGGCCAGCTACCGGCAGAACGTCCACGCCTACCCCTCCGGCGGTGGGGACTACGAGGTGGCCACGGTCAACCTCGGCCCGAAGTTCGGTGTCGGGGTGGCCAGCGCGCTGCTGGTCGACTACGTCCTGACGGTGGCCGTGTCCGTCTCGTCCGGGGTGGCGAACCTCGGCTCGGTGGTGCCGTTCGTGGCCACCCACAAGGTCATGATCGCGGTCATCGCGGTGGTGCTGCTGACCGCGGTGAACCTGCGCGGCCTGCGCGAGTCGGGCACCGCGTTCGCCGTCCCGACGTACGGCTTCGTGATCGTGATCGGTGGGATGCTGCTCACCGGCCTCATCCGGGTCTTCGTGCTCGGCGACGACCTCCGCGCCCCCAGCGCCGACCTGGTCATCCAGGCCGAGCACAGCGTGACCGGGTTCGCCCTGGTCTTCCTGCTGCTGCGGACGTTCAGCTCGGGCGCCGCCGCGCTCACCGGCGTCGAGGCGATCTCCAACGGCGTACCGGCGTTCAAGGCGCCGAAGAGCCGCAACGCGGCCACCACCCTGCTGCTGCTCGGCGGGATCGCGGTGAGCCTGCTGGTCGGGATGATCTGGCTGGCGCGGCTGACCCACCTCCAGTTCGTCGAGGACCCGGCGCTCCAGATCGTGTCCGGCCCAGACGGTTACGTGCAGAAGACCGTCACCACCCAGCTCGGCGAGGCGGTGTTCGGCTCCGGGTCGATCCTGCTGTACGTGGTGGCCGGGATGACCGCGCTGATCCTGTTCCTGGCCGCGAACACCGCGTTCAACGGGTTCCCGGTGCTCGGCTCGATCCTCGCCCAGGACCGCTACCTGCCCCGGCAGCTGCACACTCGGGGCGACCGGTTGGCCTTCTCCAACGGCATCGTCTTCCTGGCCGTCTTCGCGATCGTGCTGATCGTCGGGTTCCAGGCCGAGGTGACCCGGCTGATCCAGCTCTACATCGTCGGGGTCTTCGTCTCCTTCACCCTCTCCCAGGCCGGCATGATCCGGCACTGGAACCGACACCTGAAGCACGAGCGGGACCCGGAGGCGCGCCGCCGGATGGTCCGCTCCCGGGCGATCAACACGTTCGGCATGGGCCTGACCGGCACCGTCCTGGTGATCGTGCTGGTCACCAAGTTCCTGCTCGGCGCCTGGATCGCGATCGCCGCGATGGCGGTGATCTACGTGCTGATGCTGGCCATCCGCCGGCACTACGACCGGGTCGCGCGGGAGCTGACCCCGCCGGACGAGGGGCGGCCCATGCTGCCCGCCCGCAACCACGCCATCGTGCTGGTCAGCAAGCTGCACCAGCCGACCCTGCGGGCCATCGCGTACGCCCGCGCCACCCGGCCCGACACGCTCACGGCGGTGACCGTGAACGTGGACGAGAAGGACACCCGGGACCTCCAGGACGAGTGGGAGCGGCGTGAGCTGCCGGTGCCGCTGACCGTGGTCGACTCGCCGTACCGGGAGATCACCCGACCGATCCTGGACTTCGTGGCGAACACCCGCCGGGAGTCGCCGCGCGACGTGGTCACCGTCTTCATCCCGGAGTACGTCGTCGGCCGCTGGTGGGAGAACCTGCTGCACAACCAGAGCGCGCTGCGACTCAAGACCCGGCTGCTGTTCGAGCCCGGTGTGATGGTGACCAGCGTGCCGTGGCAGCTCGCCTCGACCGCCAGCAAGGACCTGGACCGGCTGGACGCCACGCTGTCCCGCGGCCCGGCCCGTGGCCCCCGGGTGGCGCCGCGCAGCACGCTGCCGCCGAGCGTCCCGCCGGTGGTCTCGGCGCCGCCGGGGGAGGGCGGCGGCCGTGACTGAGCCGACGACGGGGCGGCCTCCCGCCGGTGACGGGGGCGGCGGCCTGGCCGAGGCGGAGCGCGTCGAGCTGACCGTAGACGCGATCGCGCCGGGTGGTCACTGCGTGGCCCGGGTGGACGGGCAGGTGGTCTTCGTCCGGCACGCGCTGCCCGGCGAGCGGGTGGTCGCCGAGGTCACCGAGGTGCACAAGGGTTTCGTCCGCGCCGACGCCGTACGCGTGCTGACCGCCTCCCCGGACCGCGTCGAGCCGCCCTGCCCGTACGCGAGGCCGGGCCGCTGCGGCGGCTGCGACCTGCAACACGTGGCGCCGGCCGCGCAGCTCGCCTGGAAGACCGCGGTGGTCCGCGAGCAGTTGACCCGGCTCGGTGGGCTCACCGACGCCGAACTGGACGGGCTCGGTGTCCGGGTCGAGGCGCTGCCGGGTGGGCCGCTGGGCTGGCGGTCGCGGGTCCGGTACGCGGTGGACGGCGCCGACCGGGCGGGGCTGCTCAAGCACCGCTCGCACGAGGTGGTGCCGATCGACCGGTGCCTGATCGCGCACCCGGCGATCCAGGAGCTGCCGGTGCTGACGCCCAGCGGTACCCGCTGGCCGGACGCCGAGGCGGTGGAGACGGTCGCCTCCACCGGCGGCGACGTGGCCGTCGCGGCGGTGGCCGACGGCGTGACCAGGCCGGTGCGCGGGCCGGAGACGGTGCGCGAGGTGGCCGTGGACCGGGACTGGCACCTGCCCGCGAGCGCCTTCTGGCAGGTCCACCCCGCGGCGGCGGACACCCTGGTCGGGGCGGTGCTGGACCTGGTCGACCCGCGGCCGGGGGAGTCGGCGTGGGACCTCTACGGCGGGGCGGGCCTGTTCGCCGCCGCACTGGCCGGCCGGGTCGGCGACGCCGGCCGGGTCACGCTGGTCGAGGCGGCCCCCCAGGGCGTCGCGGCGGCCCGGGAGAACCTGCGTGACCTGCCCCGGGTCGAGGTCGTCGAGGCCCGGGTGGAGACCGCGCTGACCCGCCGGCGGATCACCGGCCCGGTCGACGTGGTGGTGCTCGACCCGCCGCGGACCGGCGCCGGCAGCCGCGTGGTGCGTGAGCTGGCCGCCGTCGGGCCGCGGGCGATCGGGTACGTGGCCTGCGATCCGGCCGCCTTCGCCCGGGACGTCCGTACCTTCGCCGGCCTGGGCTGGCGGCTCGCCGCGCTGCGCGGCTTCGACCTGTTCCCGATGACCCAGCACGTGGAGCTGGTCGGCCTGCTGCTGCCCGCCCAGTGACCGCGCTCGGGCGCGACGCGGGCCGCGCAGCGCCGTAGCCTGGCGCGGTGAAGATCGTCGGGTTGATGTCGGGCACGTCGTACGACGGGGTGGACGTGGCGGCGGCCGAGTTCACCGTCGAGGGGGACACGCTCTGGCTGCGCCCGTTGGGTCACCGAGGGCTGGACTACGACGACGAGCTGCGGGAACGCATCGGCGAGCTGCTGCCGCCGGCGGCCACCACGATCGAGGCGGTCTGTCGGCTCGACAACCGGCTGGGCGAGGTGTTCGCCGAGGCGGCGGCGGTCGGTCTGGAGCTGGCCGGCGGCACGGCCGACCTGGTGGTCTCGCCGGGGCAGACGGTCTTCCACTGGGTGGCGGAGGGCGCGGCCCGGGGCACCCTCCAGCTCGGCGCGGTGGCCCGGGTGGCCGCGCGGGTCGGCGTACCCGTGCTCAGCGACCTGCGGTCGGCGGACATCGCCGCGGGTGGGCAGGGCGCGCCCCTGGTGCCGGCCTTCGACGCGCTGCTGCTGGCGCCGGACGCCGGGGGCGCGCCGGCCGAGCCCCGGGCGGCACTGAATCTCGGCGGCATCGCCAACCTCACCGTGGTCGCGCCGGGCACGCCCGTCCTCGGGTACGACATCGGGCCCGCCAACGCGCTGCTGGACGCGGCCGCCCGGCGGTTCCTGGACCGGCCCTGCGACCTCGACGGCGTCCGGGCGGCGGCCGGCCGGGTGCACCCGGGCCTGCTGGCGGCGCTGCTCGCCGAGCCGTACTACGCCGCGCCACCGCCGAAGTCGACCGGCAAGGAGCTGTTCCACGGCGGCTACCTGGACGAGCGGCTGGCCGCGCTCGGCGAGTCCGTGCCGGTGGACGACCTGCTGGCGACGCTCACCGAGCTGACCGCGCGGGTGGTGGCCGCCGAGTGCGACCGGCACGGGGTGGTCGAGGTGCTGGCCGCCGGCGGCGGGCTGCGCAACCGGACGTTGCGCGGCCGGATCGCGGCGCTCGGGGCCGGTCGCTGGCGGCTGCGCGGCACCGACGAGCTGGGTGTGCCGGCCCAGGCCAAGGAGGCGTACGCGTTCGCGCTGCTCGGGTGGCTCTCCTGGCACGGCCTGCCCGGCGCGATCCCCTCGGTGACCGGGGCGGCTCGGGCGGCCGTGCTCGGTTCCTGGACGCCCTCGGGGCCGCCGGCGGGGGCCACGCCCGCACGACCGCCACGCCGGTTGCGAATCCGCACCTGAACGCCTGCTCAGGCCCGGACGGACCCCGCCCGAGAGACGAAGGGTCCTCGGGTCGGGCTGCGGAGTGTCGGCCGGCCGATAGACTCTGCGGTCATGAGCGTTGAAGAGGACACGGCCAACCACGGTCGCCTGCTCGCCACGGTGCGCGGTCCGCAGGACGTCAAGCGGATGTCTGCCGAGCAGTTGGACATTCTCGCCGCCGAGATCCGTGACTTCCTGATCGCGAAGGTGTCCCGCACCGGGGGGCACATCGGGCCCAACCTGGGCGTGGTCGAGCTGACACTCGCCCTGCACCGGGTCTTCGACTCGCCCCGGGACCGTCTCCTGTTCGACACCGGTCACCAGGGGTACGTGCACAAGATCGTCACCGGTCGGCAGGCCGGTTTCGACCGGCTGCGCCAGCGTGGCGGGCTCTCCGGCTACCCCAACCAGGCCGAGAGCGAGCACGACCTCATCGAGAACTCGCACGCCTCCACCGCCCTGTCGTACGCCGACGGCCTGGCCAAGGCGTACGCGCTGCGCGGCGAGTCGCGCGCCGTGGTCGCCGTCGTGGGTGACGGGGCGCTCACCGGGGGCATGTGCTGGGAGGCGCTGAACAACATCGCGACCGCCGGCAACCCGCTCGTCATCGTGGTCAACGACAACGGCCGGTCCTACTCGCCGACCATCGGCGGCCTCGCCGACCACCTCTCGTCGCTGCGGCTCAACCCGGGCTACGAGAAGGTCCTCGACACGGTCAAGGAGGCGCTCGGCTCGACGCCGCTCGTCGGCCGACCCATGTACGAGGTGCTGCACGCGGTCAAGAAGGGCATCAAGGACGCGGTCGCCCCGCAGGCGATGTTCGAGGACCTCGGCATCAAGTACGTCGGCCCGGTCGACGGGCACGACATCGCCGCGGTCGAGTCCGCGCTGCGGGCCGCGAAGCAGTTCGGCGGCCCGGTGATCGTCCACGCGGTCACCCGCAAGGGCTACGGCTACCGCCCGGCCGAGGAGGACGAGGCGGACTGCCTGCACGGCCCGGGTGGCGCGTTCGACGTCGAGACCGGCCAGCTGGTCGCCGCGCCGTCCGTGAAGTGGACGCACGTCTTCGCCGACGAGCTGGTCGCGGTCGCCGACGAGCGGCCCGACGTGGTGGGCATCACCGCCGCGATGGCCGAGCCGACGGGCATCGCCAAGCTGGCCCGCAAGTACCCGGAGCGGGTGTACGACGTCGGCATCGCCGAGCAGCACGCCGCCACCTCCGCGGCGGGGCTCGCGCTGGGTGGCCTGCACCCGGTCGTGGCGGTCTACGCGACCTTCCTCAACCGGGCCTTCGACCAGGTGCTCCTCGACGTGGCGATGCACAAGCTCCCGGTGACCTTCGTGCTCGACCGCGCCGGCATCACCGGCCCGGACGGGCCGAGCCACTACGGCATCTGGGACATGTCGGTGTTCGGTGTGGTGCCGGGCCTGCGGATCGCCGCGCCCCGCGACGCCGCCACCCTGCGCGAGGAGCTGCGCGAGGCGGTCGGCGTCGACGACGGGCCCACCGTGGTCCGCTTCCCGACCGGATCCGTCGCCGCCGACCTGCCGGCCCTGCGCCGGGTCGGCCCGGTCGACGTGCTGGCCGAGGCGGCGCGTACGGACGTGCTGCTGGTCGCCGTGGGCGCGTTCGGGCACCTCGGCATGGAGGTCGCCGCCCGGGTCGCCGAGCAGGGCTACGGGGTCACCGTGGTCGACCCGCGCTGGGTCCGCCCGGTCCCGGCCGAGCTGGTCGAGCTGGCCGCCCGGCACCGGCTCGTGGTGACCGTGGAGGACGGCGTCCGCGTCGGCGGTGTCGGCGACGCCCTCGCGCAGGCGATGCGTGACGCCGACGTCCGCGTGCCGCTGCGGGACCTGGGCGTGCCGGCCGACTGGCACCCCCACGGCACCCGGGCGCAGATCCTCGCCGACCTGGGGCTCACCGCCCAGGACGTGGCCCGGGACGTCACCGGCTGGATCTCCGGGCTGGACGGCGGGTCGGTCGAGCCGGTCCGGCTCACCGCCGACGACACGGCCGCGAAGAACTGAACGAGGACGACGGCGGGCGGCCCCGGGCAACCGGGACCGCCCGCCGCGTCGTTCCGCGCCGCTGATCAGCGGCGGCCGCGCGGCGCGCCGAGAATCAGCGGCCGCCGGGGCGCGCGGACGGTCAGCGGCCGCCGACCGACCGGTAGTGCGTCTTGTCCGTCACGGCCACGCTGAACGTGCGGGGCCGCTCCGGCTCCGGCACGACCGCCAGCCCCGGCCGCTCCACCAGCACCGGGGTGTCCGGCGGCACCGACAGGGAACTGTCCCGGCTGGCCCGCCAGCTGAGCACGACCAGCGGCTGGCCGGGCACCGGCAGCCGGTACGCCTGCAGCGGGTTGGCCCGGTCGGCCGGGGAGAACACCGGGGCACCGCCGCCGGCCGGCCGGTAGACCACGGCGGTCATCGTCCCGCTCGGGCTCTCCCAGGTGAGCTGCTCCAACTCGGCCGGCTCGCCGCCGCCGAGGGCCACCTCACCGAGCGACCGGGCGGCCACCTTGGCCAGCGGCCACGAGTCCGGCACCGACTCCGGTGCGTCCCGGTCGCCGACCCGCCGCGCGATGCTGCCGAACGGGCCGCGCTCGCCGGACAACACACAGGTGTCCAACCCGGACAGGGCCCGCCGGCCGGAGCCGGTCTCGTCCCGGACCAGCGGATAGCGCGGGTCGCTGGTGTCCGTGCCCAGGTCGAGCAGGCGGTCCGCGGCCCGGCCCCGGGGCAGCGACTCGGTGGCCCGCAGGGTCGCCGTCACCGGCACCGCCCGGCACGGCGGCACGTCGACCGGTGCGGTGAGGCCGTCGCGGACGCTCAGCGCGCGCCCGTCCGGCCCCAGTAGACGCTCGACCCGGGCGGAGGTCAGGTAGCGCCGCCCGGCAGTGGTCTGGACGGGCAGCACGTCGGAGTAGACGAGGTAACCGGGCGAGGTGTAGTCGCTGGCCCGCGCGACCCGGTAACGGCCGTCCTCGCCGGTCAGCTGCAACAGCCACGAGGCGCCCTCGCCGGGCACGTCCGCGGCGACCAGGGCGAGCGGTGAGCCGTCGACCTCGCCGGCGAAGAGGATGCCGGACGAGGGCAGGTGGACGCGGTCGTCCACGGGGGACCGCCAGGCGCGTACGGCCTCGCTGACGGCCGCGGTGACCGCGGCGTCGGCGGCCAGGTCGCCCCGAGGCGGCCACACCGCGAGCGGACCGTCCAGGCTGTCGTAGCCGGCCCGCAGGTCGGTCGAGGTCCGGTCGGCGACCGGGCCGCACCCGGTCACGGCGAGCAGCACGGTGAGCAGCGCGGTGGCCGTCCTGCCGCCCGTGCGGACTGGAGCCACCTGTACGCCCCCGATCGCTCGGCCTTGGTCGGAAGCGTCATGGTACGAGATGTCCGACCAGAGTGGTCTGGCGGCTCTGCCCCCTGGCGCCCGGACACGACTGCGGGCTCTTGTCACCTTTCGGGTAGACTCCGCCGACTGTGACGCCTGCCGAGCCCCGCGCCGAGTCCGTTCCGGAGATCGACGCCGCCGGGGGCGTCCGGTCCCATCCGCTGCCCGCCGGTGCCGTGGCGACCCTCCCTCCGGTCCTCGATCCGCCGTCGGAGCCGGCCGTCGAGGAGTCCCGGCCGGAGGTGAACGGCGCCCCGCCGGTCGGCCTCGACGAGGCGCCCCCGACCGTCGACGTCGCCGCCGCGCCCACGCCGGTCCGCCGCTTCCGGTGGACCCGCCGCCGCCGGGACCTGGCGGTGTACGCGCTCTTCCTGCTCGCCGCGCTCTGGGTGACCAGCCGGATCTGGCTGGACCCGGCCGGCCGGGTGGCCGCGCTGTACAGCAGCGACCCGGCTCAGGTGCAGTTCTTCCTCGCGCACTCGGTGCGGGTGGTGCTGCACGGCGACTTCCCGTTCTACACCGACCAGTTCAACTACCCGGACGGCGTCAACCTGATGGCGAACACCGCCATCCTCGCGCTCGGCATTCCGATGGTGCCGGTGACGCTGCTCTTCGGGCCGGCGGTCACCTTCGTCGTGCTGGTGACCCTGGGCCTCGCCGGCACCGCCGCCGCCTGGTACCACGTGCTGTCCCGGCACCTGGTCCGGGCGCCGCTGGCCGCGGCGGTCGGCGGCTGGTTCTGCGGGTTCGCGCCGGCCATGCTGTCGCACGCCAGCTGGCACCCGAACATCATCAGCCAGTTCCTGCTGCCGTTCATCGTGTGGCGGGTGCTCGTGCTCACCCGATCCCGGCGCCCGGTGCGGGACGGGCTGCTGCTGGCCGTGCTGGTGACCGTCCAGGCGTTCGTCAACGAGGAGATCCTGCTGTTCACCGCGCTGGCCTGCGGGGTCTTCCTGCTCGCCGTGGTGGTCCAGGAGCCCGCCCGGCTGGCGTCCGCGTGGCGGCCGCTGGCCATCGGGTTGTCGTCCTGCGCGGTGCTGGCCGGGGCGCTGCTGGCGTACCCGCTCTACGTCCAGTTCGCCGGGCCGATGGCGTACCACGGGCTCAGCGACGCGGTGCCCGACTACGGCAACGACATCGCCGCCTTCTTCGCCCAGGGTTCCCCGACGCTCGGCGGCAACCAGCGGGCCAACGTCAACCTCGCGCCGAACTACTCGGAGGAGAACGCCTTCTTCGGGTGGAGCCTGGCGCTGCTCGCCATCGGGGTCGTCGGGTGGCTGCGGCGGGAGCCGGTGGTCCGGGCGCTCGCGGCGACCGGCGTCCTGTTCGCCGTGCTCTCGCTGGGCGAGCGGATCTCCTGGTGGGACCGGGAGCTGTTCCCCGGCCCGTGGGAGCTGCTCGTGAAGCTCCCGCTGCTCGACGCGGTGGTACCCACCCGGTTCGGCATGATCACCAGTGTCGTGGTCGCCCTGCTGCTGGCCCTCGCCGTCGACCGCGCCTGGGCGCTGCGGCACGCCGAGCGGCGTACGGTCCGCACCCTCACCGTCGCCGGACTCGTCCTCGCGCTGCTGCCGATCGCGCCGATGCCCCTGCCGGTGGTCTCCCGGCCGCCGGTGCCGGACTTCATCACCGCCGACCGGTGGCGGGCGTACGTGGGGCCGGACCAGACGCTGGTGCCGATCCCGGTGCCGAGCATGGGCAACACCAACGGCATGCGGTGGGCGGCCGCCACCAACCTCGACTTCAAGATCCCGGGCGGCTACTTCCTCGCCCCGCGCAACGCCACCACGGGTGACCCGGGGCGGTTCGGCGGCCGGCCGAGCGGGGTGGGTCAGCTGCTGGAGGAGGTGGCGACGACCGGGCGTACGCCGCAGCTGGACGACCGGGAGCGCCGGCGGTCGCTGGACGAACTGCGGCACTGGCGCGCGGCGATCCTGGTGCTGCCGCTGCGCCAGCCCAACGCCGAGCCGTTGCGGCGTACCGTCGAGCAGTTGGTCGGCCCCGGCCGTCAGGAGCTGGACGTCTGGGTCTGGGACGTGCGGGCGTTGACCGACCGCACAGCCTGATGGCCACCCGGACCGCGGTCGCGCCCGAGGTCGCCGCCGCGCCGCCGCACCGCGCCCGTCCGGTGTGGACCGCCGACGCCCTGGTGGTCGCCGGTTACCTCGGCCTGGCCGTGCTGCTGACCAGCGGGCAGTGGCGACGCCCCGACCGGCTGTTCCACCAGGCGGGCGACCAGGTCCTCTTCGAGTGGATGCTGGCCCGCGCGGCCCGGGCCGTGTTCGCGCTGGAGAACCCGCTCTACAGCACCGCCCTCAACGCCCCCGACGGGGTCAACCTGATGGCGAACACGTCGGTGCTCGGGCTGGGGGTGCCGCTGGCCCCCGTCACCCTGCTGTTCGGGCCGCAGGTCACCTTCGTCGTGGTGGTCGTGTGCTGCCTGGCCGGCACGGCCGCCGCCTGGTACGCGCTGCTGCGCCGCCGGCTCGTCCGCTCCCGGGTCGCCGCCGCGGTCGGCGGGCTGTTCTGCGGCTTCGCCCCGGGCATGGTGGCGCAGGCCGGGGCGCATCCGCACATCGCCGCGCAGTTCCTGGTGCCGGTGATCCTCGCGCTGCTGTTCCGGCCCGGCCGTGGCCGCGTACGCCGTGACGGGGTGCTGCTCGGCCTGGTGGTCACCTGGCAGGTCTTCCTCGGCGAGGAGGTACTGGTCTTCCTGGCCCTCGCCGCCGGGGTGTTCGTGGTCGGGTACGCGCTCGCCGACCGGGTCGCCGCCCGCCGTGCGGCGCCGGTCGTGGCGGCCCGGATCGGGATCGGCGCGGCGGTGGCCGGCGCGCTGCTGGCGTACCCGCTGTGGTTCCAGTTCCTCGGGCCGCAGCACTACCGGGGGATGGCCTTCGCCGCGTACAGCTTCCAGCTCGACGCGGCGTCGTTCACCGCCGCCGCCCGGCAGACCGTGATCGGCGACGACCACGTGCCGGGGCTGCTCGCGCCGAACCCCACGGAGGAGAACTCGTTCTTCGGTCCCGGCCTGCTGGTGCTCGCCGTGGTGATCGTCGTCTGGCTCCGGCGGTCGGCGCTGGTCCGGGCCCTGGCCGGCTGCGGCGTGGTCTTCGCGCTGCTCTCGCTCGGCCCGCACATCCGGGTCAACGGCGAGGCGACCGGGCTGCCCGGCCCGTTCCGCCTGGTGGCCGACCTGCCGCTGCTCGACCTGGCGGTGCCGGCGCGCTTCGCGCTGGTCTGCGTGCCGGTGCTCGGGGTCCTGCTCGCGCTCGGGACGGACCGCGTGCGCGGGCCCGCTGCGGCGTCCTGGCCCGACCGCCGCCCCGCCGCCGCGCGACAGCACGCCCCGGTGCGGCTGCTCTGGACGGGCGCGCTGGCCGCCGTGCTGCTGCCCCTCACGCCGACCCCGATCCGCACGGTGCCGGCCGCGCCGGTCCCGTCGTTCCTGGCCGACGGCGGCTGGCGGGCGTACGTGCCGGCCGGCCGGACGGTGGTCCCGGTCCCGCCGGTCACCGGCGCGGCGGTCAGCCCGGCGATGCTGTGGTCGGCCCGGACCGGCCTGGCCTTCCGCTCGCCCGGTGGCTTCTTCATCGGCCCGAGCGGCCCGGACGACCCGAGCGCCCGGTGGGGCTCCCCGGACCGGCCCACGTCGGTGCTGCTGCGTCGGGTGGCCGAGACGGGCGTGGCGCCGGTGGTCACCGACGCGGACCGCCGGCAGGCCGTGGACGACCTGCGGCACTGGCGGGCGGCCGTGGTGGTGCAGAGCGGACTGCGCCACGGCGACCCGGTGCGGGATACGCTCGACCAGCTGCTCGGGCCGGGCCGGCAGATCGGTGACGCCTGGGTGTGGGACGTCCGCGCCCTCGCCGGCTGACCGCTCGGGAACCTCAGCCCACCAGTGGGCGGACGTCCCAGACCCAGACGTCGTCGACCCGCTGCGGCGCGCCGAGCAGGCCGGTCATCAACTCCCGCAGCACGGTCTCCCGGGGGTGCGCGCCGAGCACCACCACGGAGGCGCGCCACCAGCGCAGGTCCTCCACCGCCTGGCGACGGTTCTCGTCGGTGAGCGCCGGCACGGTGCCGGTGTCCATCGTGGAGTAGATGAGCGTGCTGGTGGGGCGGTTCGGCGCCCCGAAGACACCCTCGCCCTTCTCGTTCGGGCCGATGAAGTAGCCGCCCGGCACCGGGAACTCCTGGCCGGTCAGCGCGCTCCAGCGCAGCGTCGGCAGCCCGTGCACGTTGCTGGGGATGGGCACCGGCACGAGGGTGCGCCCGTCCGGGACGTACGGCCGCCAGCCGCCGGCGGTGATGAAGTGCGGCGGCGGGTCCACCGGCTGGGCGGGCAGCGGTCGGGGCAGCAGCGGCAGCACGGCGGCCGCGATGGCCGCGTACCCCACGAAGCGGAGCCAACGTCGCCGACCGGACCCGGCGGTGGCCGAGGCGGGCATCGTCTCGTCCGCCTCGGCCGTGCGCTGCGCCGGCACCCGGACCGTCGCGGCCGGGCGGCCCAGGCGGGCCAGCCGGTCCCAGGCCAGCGCGAGCAGCACGCCCACCGCGCCGGCGACCACCAGCGTCAACCGGGTCGGCATCATCATCTCGACCAGCGGCAGATCGTCCCGCAGGTAGTGCCACGGCCCGTTGACCTCGGTCTCCACGCCGTTCAGCCGGATGCGGGGCCCGAGCGAGCCCACGGTGAAGACGACCACCAGCACCGCGAGGATCCGGGCCGCGAGCGACCGGCGGACCAGCAGCACCAGGGCCACCAGGGCGACCAGCACCAGCGGCCAGCCGAACCAGGTGTTCTGCTCGGTCAAGCCGATGGTCTGCTCCACCGCCGGATCACCGGCCCAGCTGTCGCGTGGGAAGGTCACGAACGCGGCCAGGTCCTCGCCCCAGTTGTGGAACACCCCGCCCTGCAGCCCCCGGTAGGACTGCGGACCGTTGAACTGGAACCAGATGGGGTAGGCGGTGAGCAGCAGCGCCACCCCGCCCCCCACGCCGAGCGCGGCGGCGAACGTCCCGGCCCGCGCCCACGCGTCCCGCGGTCGCTGCACCGCGTACGCCAGCACCACGATCAGGCAGGCCAGCGCGGTGAGCAGCAACATCTCCTCGTTGATGAAGATCTGGTACGCCACCAGCAGGCCCAGCACCAGCCCGTTGCGCCGCCACCGGCCCGGCTCGGACAGCCGCAGCACCCGTGCCACGATCAGCGGCAGCAGGAAGTTGGAGACGAAGTTGGGCTGGCCGTTCGCGTGGTGCACGATGCCCGGCGCGAAACCGAGGAACCCGCCGCCGACGAACGCCGCGGCCCGGGAGCGGACCAGGTACCGGGAGAGCACCCAGTAGCTGGTCGCGGCGGTCGCCGCCAGCGCGCCACCGAGGTAGAGCGCGTACATCACCTGGGGGCCGAGCAGCATCGTCAGCGGCGCCAGCGGCAGCGTCATGCCCAGCAGCGAGGTGTTCGCCATCATGTTCACCCCGTCGGGGGCGTTCTGGCGGGTGGTGAAGAGCGGGTTCTCCAGGTGCTGGACGGAGTAGGCGCCGTGCGCGAACAGCCACTCGAACCAGCTGTGGTCCGTGGGCAGGTGCGAGGAGACGGTGCCCTGCACGTCCTCCCAGTAGTTGAGGCAGACGAGAACGCCGAGCACCACATAGGCTCCGAGAGCCAACAGGTCGGCGCGAGCCGGCCGGCGTCGGGGCCGTCGCGACGGCTCGGCCTCGACCGGATCGGCGTCGGTAACGGGATTCAGCGAGGGATCTACGACCGGCACAGCCACGACGCGCCATCGTACAGGTGGGGATGCGTCGCTTTTGCCGGGCCGTGGCGGTCGCGGCCGGTTTGCCGGTTCGCGCCCGTCGCGGCGAGGTGACGGGAGGAGGGTCATGACGCTCATCGACCTGGGCGAACTGCGCGCCGACCCGGTCCCGGTCCCGGTCCCGCGGCGACGCCCGCCCCTGGGCCGTCCACTGCGGACGCTCCTGGTCTGCGTGGTCGCGCTGGCGACCCTGGCCGGCGCGGCACCGGCACCGGGCCGGGTCCGGGCCGTGGTACCCGGCGCCCCGGCGGCCGAGCCGTTCCTCGTCGGCGACCTGCTCCTCATCGCCCGCCCCGTTGAGGGCGTGACCGACGGGAGCCGGGACCTGGTCGCCTACCCGCTGCCCGAGCGGGCCGCCACGACCGCCCAGCGGCCCGCGCCCCGGTGGCGGGTCCGGCTGCCCGTCGTCGGCGAGCTGTGGGGGGTGGCGGCGGCCGGCGACGCGCTGGTCCTCTCCGCCAACCTCGCCCCGGACGGGGCGCCGGACACGATCGTCCTGGACGCGGCGACCGGGCGGCTCCGCTGGCGGCAGCCGGGCTTCAGTCGGCTCGACGCGAGCGGACGGCTGCTGCTGGAACGGCCCGTCGGTCCGCCTACGGTCAGTGCGGTCGACCTCGCGTCGGGGCGGACGATCTGGTCCACACCCGGCTCGTTCCCGCCCGGCGCGCAGTACCGGGTCCGTAACGGGACGATCGACCGGGTCCTGATGCTCGGGTACGACGGGACGGCCGAGCTGCGGGACGCCGCGACCGGCGCCGTGTTGCGCCGCGCCGCCGTGACGCGCGCCGCGGCCACCCCGGAGCCGCCCCGCCACCAGGTGGTCGGTGACCTCCTGCTCGTCCTGGACGGGGGGGTGCTGCGGGCGTACGACCTGGACCGGCTGGAGCCGCGCTGGTCGGTCGAGGCGCCGCAGGTGTCGTACGTGCTGCCGTGCGGCGTGGTGCTCTGCGCCCACACCCAGCCCGGTGGGTTCCGGGCGCTCGACCCGGCGACCGGCGCCACCCGGTGGACCGCTCCGGCGTGGAGCGGCGTGCTGGCCAGCGGGGCGGGCCGAGTGCTGGTCACCGCGGGCCAGTCGGCGGGCGACGACTACGCGGCCCTGGACGCCGGCACCGGTGCGGTGGTGGCCGAGTGGGGCACGTGGCAGCCGCTGCCCGCGTTCGAGCAGGACGCGCCGCCGGTCAGCCTCCGGCGGGCCGACGATGGGCGGCTCGTCGTCGTCGAGTGGGACCTCGCGGCCGGGCGCCCGCGGCTGCTCGACGTGATCGCCGACGCGTCGGGCGCCTGCCAGGCCGGGAAGGACGCGATGGTGTGTCGCCGCAGGGACGGCTCGTTCGGCGTGTGGCGGTGGCGACGGTGACCAGCGGTCCGATGATCGACCTGGGGGAGCTGCGGCACGAGCCGGAGTCCGAGCCGCTGCCCCGGCCGCCGCGCGCCGTCGGTCGGCCGCTGCGCTGCGCCCTGGTGTTCGTCCTGCTCCTGGCGTGTCTCACCGGCAGCGTCCCGACCCTGGTACGCGCCGAGGTCGTCCTGCCGGCCCGGCTGGGGGCGGATGCCCTCCTCGTCGGCGACCTGGTCATGATCATCGACCCGTTCGACGGGTCCGGCGACCGTCGGCTGGCCGCCTACCGGCTCCCCGGTGGAGAGCCGGCATGGGAGTCGAGCCTGCCGGCGCAGGGCCGCTACTGGGGGATGTCGACGGTGGGCGGGATGCTGGTGGTGACCGGCCACCAGGGCGGCTCCGGTGTCGAGCGCAGCCTCACGGTGGTGCTGGACCTGGCGACCGGGGCCTACCGGTGGCAGCAGCCGGGCAGACCGCTGGAGCTCGCGGACGGCAACCTGCTGCTGGAGTCGATCGACCCCGACCTGACCGGCACGCTGCGGGCGGTCGACCCCTGCTGCGGCGCGCCGCGCTGGTCGATCCCGGTCGCCGGCCACCAGGTCGTCTACCGCTACGCGGGCACCGGGGTGGACCGCATCGCGCTGGTCAGCGCCGAGGGCAGGGTCGGGGTCTTCGACGCCGTCACCGGCGCGCTGCGGGTCGGCGCGGACCTCTGGCAGGGCGAGCGCAACGTCAACGTGCAGCTCATCGGGGACCTGCTGGTCACCGTCGGCGACACGCCGGGCACGGTGACCGCCTACGACCTGGACCGGCTGGAGCGGCGCTGGCAGACCCGGGTCGGTGACGCGCTCTACGCCGGGGAGTGCGACCCGGTCATCTGTGTGGGGAGCCGCGACGTCGGGCTGTGGGTGCTCGACCCGGCCACCGGGCGGCAGCTGTGGACCGACGACCGGTGGGCCGGCATCTGGTCGACCGGTGGCCGGCTGCTGGCCGGCGCGGCGAGCACCGCCGGCCCGGGCGCCGAGCAGCTCGTCGTGCTCGACCCCGCCACCGGCGCCGTCCTCGGCGAGCTGGGGCTCTGGGAGATGGCGTTCCCGGCGCGGCGCGACGCCCCGCTGGTCGGCACCCGCCGGCACCCGAACGGCGGACTGCTCGTCGCCGAGCTGGACGCCGGCGCCGGCACCGCCCGCCTGCTGGACGTGCTCTCCGACGCCGGTGGGGAGTGTCAGGGCAACGGGGACCGGCTGGTCTGCCGGCGGACGGACGGGGCGTACGGGGTCTGGTCGCTGCGCCGCTGATCACCAGTTGGGCTGTGCGGGCGCCGACGGCAGCGGCACCCCCGGCGGCCGGATGACGTACGCCATCCCACCGCTGCCCCGCTGCCACACCGCCTCGAACCGGGCCCGGTCCACCGTCCGCCGCACCGCCTCGTCGTCCGGGGCGTACGGGTCGTTGAGCACCGGGTCGCCGTCGGCGGAGAAGCCGACCAGCACGATCAGGTGCCCCTTCGTGTCGTAGTCCAGCCCCGGCACCTCGCCGCGGGTGAACGCCGCGGACACCACCAGCGGGATGCCGGCGGCGACGAACGCCTCCGCCTCGGCCAACGACCGCAGCCGGGTGACGAAGGCGTCCACGCCGTGCAGCCCCGCGTACGCGGTGTTGAACGACCAGTTGCCGGCCCCCGCGTAGGCGTGGTCGAAACAGTGCCGGGCGGCGTGCACGACCACCGGCCGCGGGCCGGGCGGGTCGACCCAGGCGTACCGGTCGGGCGGCGGCGCGGCGCCCCAGAACGCCAGCACCATCGAGGTGCAGGTCGGGCTGCACCAGGAGTCGCCGCCCCCGCCCCACTCCGGGTACGCGCCGTGGCGCCGCTGGGAGTAGCGCGGCACCTCCAGCACCGTCCCCCAGGCGGTGCCCGTCCCGGGCGGCGGCAGCTCGGCCGTCGACGTCGGCGCCGGCTCGGCGTCGTCGCGGCCGGAGGCGACCGCGCCGACGGTACGCAGGGCCGGGGTGAGCGGGCTGCCGACCGGTCGTAGCAGGGTGACCCGCACCTGCCAGCCGGTCACCGTGGCGTCGTCGACCACGAGCGTGTCCGTCGACACCCGGGCGGCACCGTCGCGCTGCCCCGGCACCGAGGTCCGGCGCACCCACCGGTCGTCGGCCGACCAGCGGCCCAGGACGTACCAGCCCGTCGCGGGGGTGTCCTCGTGCCAGCCGCGCAACTCGACCTCGATCCAGCAGCCCTCCGGAGTGTCCGCCGTCCAGGACGGCACCACCTCGGCCACACCGAACCCGACCGGCGCCGCGGGCGCGGTCCAGCTGCCCCACTCGTACCGCCGGTCGTCACCGTCCGGGCCGGGGCGTACCCGGTCGCCGGCCGGTCCGGCCAGCACCAGCCCGTCCGCCCCGCCCCGCAGCCCGACCGCGACGCCGGTGGCCTCGTCCGCCGGGAACCGGAAGCCCCGGTAGGCGATGTTCCGCAGGGTCGCTGTGGTCATGGGACGTCCTCCGTGGGGGTGGCGCTGGGCTGCGGCAAGCCTCGCGTACGCCGGAGGTTCGGGCAAACGGCGACCGACCCGGGCGGCGAGGGACCCTGGTTTGGTGGCCGGCACTAGGTTGTCGGTGGTCAGCGTCGTCGGGGGTCGGCGTTGTCGGTGGTCAGCGGGAGGAGGCCGGCATGCGGGTACTGGTGGTGGAGGACGAGCGCAACCTCGCCGACGCGATCGCGCGGGGGCTGCGCAAGCGGGGCCTGGCGGTCGACGTGGCCTACGACGGCGACACCGGGCACGAGATGGCGTTCGTCACCCGCTACGACGTGGTGGTGCTCGACCGGGACCTGCCGGGCGTGCACGGCGACCAGATCTGCGCCGAACTGGCCGCCTCGGGCACGCTGACCCGGGTGCTGATGCTGACCGCCAGCGGCACGGTCGCCGACCGGGTCGAGGGCCTCCAGCTCGGCGCCGACGACTACCTGCCCAAGCCGTTCGCGTTCGACGAGCTGGTCGCCCGCGTGCAGGCGCTGGGCCGCCGCGCCACCCCGGCCGCCCCGCCGGTGCTCGCCGTGGCCGACCTGGTCCTGGACCCGGCCCGGCGGGTCGTCACCCGGGCCGGGACGCCCGTCGACCTGACGAACAAGGAGTTCGGTGTGCTCCGCGAGCTGCTCAAGGCACGCGGCGCGGTGGTCTCCAGCGAGGAGCTGCTGGAGCGGGTGTGGGACGCGAACACCGACCCTTTCACCACGATCGTCCGGGTCACCGTGATGACCCTGCGCAAGAAGCTCGGCGACCCACCGCTGATCGAGACCGTGGTCGGCGCCGGCTACCGCACCGCCGAGGTCGCGGCGTGACCCGGCCACGGTTGCGGCCCACGCTGCGGCTGCGGCTCACGCTGCTCAACGGCGTGCTGCTGGTCGGTGCCGGGGCGATCCTCGTGCTGCTCGCCTGGCTGCTGGTGCGCGACGCGCTGCGCCCCACCGACGAACTGCTGCCCGGCACCACCGTCGTGCTCGCCGACGGTCGCACCCTCGACGCCGGCGAGTGGCAGCGGCAACTGGTCGACGCGGCCTCCGGCGAGCTGCTGGCCAAGGGGCTTGTGGCGCTGCTGGCGATCAGCGTGGTCGGAGTGGCCGGCGCGTACGCCGTCGCGGGGCGGGCACTGCGCCCGCTGCACCAGGTCACCGCCACCGCCCAGCGGCTCGGTGAGGCCACCCTCGACCAACGGATCGGCTACTCCGGCGCCGACGACGAGGTGGCCGAGCTGGCGAAGACGTTCGACGCGATGCTCGACCGGATCGCCGACGCGTTCGAGGCGCAGAAACGCTTCGTGGCCAACGCCTCGCACGAGCTGCGGACACCCCTCGCGGTCATGCGGACCGAGATCGACGTGACCCTCAGCGACGACGAGGCGGACGCCGCCGAGTACCGCCGGATGG
Source organism: Micromonospora krabiensis (assembly GCF_900091425.1). Taxonomy (GTDB): domain Bacteria; phylum Actinomycetota; class Actinomycetes; order Mycobacteriales; family Micromonosporaceae; genus Micromonospora; species Micromonospora krabiensis. The sequence continues at coordinate 2,975,838 of NZ_LT598496.1, read as the reverse complement.
CCACGGTGGTCCGGGACGCCTCGGAGCGGGCCAACGGGCTGGTGGACGCGCTGCTGGTGCTGGCCCGCAGCGAGGCGCAGGTCGGGCGCCGGCTCGGCCGTCGTACGGAGTGCGACCTGGCCACCGGCACGGCCAACGCCCTGTCGGCGGTGCGGCGCGAGGTGGAGCGGATCGGCCTGCGGGTGCAGACCTCGTTGGAGTCCGCACCGGTGGTGGGCGACCCGGGCCTGCTGGACCGGCTGGCGGGCAACCTCATCGAGAACGCGGTCCGCTACAACCACCTGCACGGGCGGCTCTGGGTCCGGACCGGCTCGGACGGCGAGCGCTCGTGGCTGGTGGTGGGGAACACCGGTTTCGAGGTGGACCCGGCCGACGTGCCGGGCCTGTTCGAGCCGTTCCGGCGCGGCGGTCGGGAGCGTACCGGCGCGCGGGGCTCCGGCCTGGGCCTGTCCATCGTCCGGGCGGTTTGCGACGCGCACGGCGGCACCGTGCAGGCGGTCGCGCAGCCCGGCGGCGGCCTGGAGGTGACCGTCACCCTCCCGTCGGCGGATGTCGTGCCGGCGGCGTCCGCCCCGTCCCGGCCGTCGAAAACCGCTTGATCGTCGTGAGAGGTTCGGGGCATGACTCTGCGAGTGCGTTGGATCGACTTCGACTGCGCCGACCCGTTCACGGTGGCGAGCTTCTGGGCCGAGGCGACGGGGCTGCGCCACCATCCGGAGAACGCGCCGGGTGAGGACGAGTGCGCGCTGATGTCCGGTGTGGACATCGCCGAGGGCGGCATGCTGTTCCAGCGGGTGCCGGAGGGCAAGGTGGCGAAGAACCGGGTGCACCTGGACCTCCAGCCCACCGACCGGACCCGGGACGAGGAGGTCGAGCGGCTGCTCGGTCTCGGCGCGTCCCTGCTCACGGACCACCGACAGCCGGACGGCACCGGCTGGGCGCTGCTCGCCGACCCGGAGGGCAACGAGTTCTGCGTGGAGCGCAGCGCCGCGGAACGCGCCGCCACGCCCGCCTGAGGACGCGCCCGACCGACCGATGGTCAGTGCCCGCCGGCGGCCGGCGGGTGGTCGAAGGTCACGGTGAGGCTGCTGCCGTACGCGGCGGACGGCTCGCCGTCCCGCCGGTCGTCCGGCTCGGTGTCGCCCGTCCACACCTTCACGGCCCGGTAGTCGAATCCGTCCTGGGCCTCCACCTCGGCGCGGAACGTGACCCGCTGCCCGCCGGCCAACTCCCGGTAGCCGTCCACGGCGACGGCCGAGAAGTGCACCCAGCAGCCGCCCGGCACGTCCGGCCCGTCGATGACGCCCCAACCCTCGTCGGCGTTCCACGTCCGGACGATCCCCGTACTCGTCATGCGCCGAGTGTGCCCGACGGGCCGTGACCTGGGCCGGGGGCGGATAGCGGATGACGCCGCCGTCACACCGGGGCGGCGGCGGAGGCGGCGGTGGTGTTTGATGGGCCGCCAGGGACGGCAGGGCGGGAAGGCGAGGGCACATGGACACCACGGCGACGGAGCCGGTGCGGACCTACATCGACGCGACCGGGCAGCGGTTGCGGGACGACGGCTGTGAGGTGCGGACCGAGGACTGGGGCGGGGTGCCGGTGCTGGTCGGCTACCGGGCCGACTTCAAGCTGCGCTGGATGGCGACCAGGCTGCACCTGTTCACCATCGCCGCGCCGGCGACGGTGGTCACGGCCGCGGGCCTGGAGGCGTTCAGCACCTCCGCGCTGGACTACGTGATCGCGCGCAAGGGGAGCCTGCGCGGCGTGCAGAGCGGCGTCGCGGTCCTCCCCGCGCTGGTCGGCACCGAGATCGAGCCGGCGGCCGTGGCCTGGGCGCGGGAGAAGCAGCGGCTGAAGTTCGCCGCGCTGTGCCGGCCGGTGGTGGTGGACGCCGGCACCGGCGCCGCCGCCGCCTTCCGTGGCAACCCGATGCTCGGCTTCGTCTACGCGGCGCACCTCCGCCGCAAGCTCGACACGTACTTCCCGGCCGCCTGACGGGCCGGTCGTGGGGCCCCGGCGGTCGACGCCGGGGCCCCACGGTGCGACTCAGCCGCGCTTCTCGACCTCGCTGCGCATCGCCGCGAAGTCCGCCCCGGCCTGCTCGCCGGTCTTGAAGAACATCACGATCGCGCCGACGCTGCCCTTGTCGGCCCAGATGCAGACCCCGAGCGGGGCGCCCTCGGCCGTCCCGTCACCGCAGCGGGCCTCGCCGCCCAGCGGACCGGGTTCCACCGGGTTCATTCCCTTCATGCCGAACTGCGAGCCCAGACCGGCGACCGCGTCGTCCAGCTCCTTCTTCGGGTCGGCCATCACGCCGGAGACCCCGAAGACCATCACCAGATCCTGCTTCGCGGGGTCGCCGTAGAAGGCCCCGACCGCGCTGGTCTCACCGCGGGCCGTCTTCTTCATCTCGGCGACCATCTGGTCGGTGAGCGACTGCATCGCCGGGTCGGTGATCTTCGGCCGCCCGGCGAGCGTCTCCGGCGCCTCCAGCCGGGTACGGCTCGCCTCAACGCCTTCGCTCACGTCGTCCTTGATCGCGAACCAGGTGATCCCCGCGCCGGCCCCGCACAGCACGAGGACCGCCACGACCGCGATCAGGACGATCCGGCCGACGCGACTCTTCCGCGGCGGCGGAACCGACGCGTTCGGGTCCCCGTGCGGTTGGCCGGGCTGCGGGCCGTCCTGCGGGGCCGAAGGGTAGCCTCCCGGCTGACCCGGCGCGGGTGGGTAGCCGACGCCCGGCTGCTGGTAGCCGCCGCCCGGCGAGGGCTGCGCGTAAGCGTCGGACTGGTCCGGATAGCCGCCCTGCTGCGGGCTCGCGTACCCGCCGGCCTGCTGGGGGCTCGCGTACCCGCCGCCCTGCTGCGGGCCGGCGTACCCGCCGCCCTGGTAGGGGTGCCCGCCCTGCTGCGGGCCGGGGTAACCACCCTGCTGGGGGTAGCCACCTTGCTGGGGGTATCCGCCCTGCTCGGGGTAACCACCCTGTTGCGGATAGCCGCTCTGCTGGGGGTAGCCGCCCTGTTGCGGGTAGCCGCCCTGTTGGGGGTGCCCGCCCTGTTGCGGGTAGCCGCCCTGTTGGGGGTGCCCGCCCTGGGCGGCCGGCGGGTAACCGCCGGGCTGGCGGGGCGGGGGATAGGAGCCCGGCCCGGAGGGCGGGGGGTAGGAATCGGCCGGCGGATAGGACATGCGTCAGCTCCAGGTGAGAAATGCCGAACGCGTGATGTTAGCCAGGCCGGTGCCTCCGCCGCTGTCCGTCGACCGGCCCGTGCCCCCGGTACAGACGCTCGCGGTGGCCGGCCGCGTCGGGTGGGACGCCGCCGACCACCGCGAGGTCGGGGGAGCGGTGCGGGTCAGGCCGGAAGGCTCGCCGCGCCGAGCGGCAGGAACCGCCGGCCGGTGACGCGCTCCGAGGTGCCGGTCCGGTCCAGGTACGGAGTGACACCACCCAGGTGGAACGGCCAGCCGGCACCGAGGATCATGCACAGGTCGATGTCCTGCGCCTCGGCGACGACGCCCTCGTCGAGCATCAGCCGGATCTCCTGCGCCAGCGCGTCCAGGGCGTTCTGCCGCACCTGCTCGGCGGTGAGCGGGTTGTCGCCCACCACCAGCAGCTTCGCCACCTCCGGGTTCACCTCGTCGTCGACGACGATCGGCTGGCCCGAGTCGGCGATGCGCTTGAGGTTCTCGCTGACGCCGAACCGGTCCGGGAACGCGGCGTGCAGGGTGCCGCCCACGTGGTACGCGACCGCGGGGCCGACGAGCTGGAGCAGGGCGAGCGGGCGCATCGGCAGGCCCAGCGGGTCCAGCGCGCTGTTCGCCACGTCCAGCGGCGTGCCGGCGTCGACGGCCGCGAAGACCGTGCCGAGGAAGCGGGTGAGCAGCCGGTTGACCACGAACGCGGGGGCGTCCTTGACCAGCACCGACGACTTCTTGAGCTGCTTGCCGACGGCGAACGCGGTGGCGAGGGTCGCGTCGTCGGTCCGCTCGCCGCGCACGATCTCCAGTAGCGGCAGCACGGCGACCGGGTTGAAGAAGTGGAACCCGACGACCCGCTCCGGGTGCTCCAGGTCGGCGGCCATCTCGGTGACCGACAGGGAGGAGGTGTTCGTCGCCAGCACGGCCTCCGGCTTGACGATCTTCTCCAGCTCGGCCCACACCTGCTTCTTCACACCGAGGTCCTCGAAGACCGCCTCGATGACGAAGTCGGCGTCGGCGAAGGCGCCCTTGTCGACCGAGCCGCTGACCAGGCCGTACAGCTTCGCGGCCGTGCCCTTGTCCATCCGGCCCTTGGTGACGGCCTTCTCGATCTGGGTGTGGACGTAGCCCACGCCCTTGTCCACCCGCGACTGGTCCAGGTCGGTCATCACGACGGGCACCTGGAGCCGACGCGCGAACAGCAGCGCGAGCTGGCTCGCCATCAGGCCGGCGCCGACGATGCCGACCTTGGTGACCGGGCGGGCCAGTCCCTTGTCCGGCGCGCCGGCCGGCCGCTTGGCCCGCCGCTGCACCAGGTCGAACGCGTACAGGCCGCTGCGCAGCTCCTCGGAGAACACCAGGTCCGCGAGGGCCTCGTCCTCGGCCGCGGTGCCCACCGCGAAGTCGGCGTCCTTCGCCGTGTCCAGCAGGTCCAGCGCCTTGTACGCGGCCGGAACCGCGCCGTGCAGCCGCGCGTCGAGGGTCTGCCGGGCGAAGTAGAGCACCCCGGCCCACATGTCCCGGTCCACCTCGGGCCGGGTCACGGTGACCTCGCCGCGGACGACACCGGCCGCCCACTCCAGGGACCGCTCCAGGAAGTCGGCCGGCTCCAGCAGGATGTCGGCGATGCCCAGCTCGGCGGCCTGCTTCGGCTTGAGCATCTTGTTCTGCATCAGCGGGTTCTGGATGATCACCTGGGTGGCGGCGGGGATGCCGATCAGGTTCGGCAGCAGCTGGGTGCCACCCCAACCGGGCACCAGGCCGAGGGACACCTCGGGCAGGGCGAGCGCCGCCGCGCCGCCGGAGAGCGTCCGGTAGTGGCAGTGCAGCGCCAACTCCAGGCCACCGCCCATCGCCGCGCCGTTGACGAACGCGAAGGTGGGCACGGTGCTGTCCTTCAGCCGGGCGAAGACCCGGTGGCCGAGCCGGCCGATCTCCAGCGCCTGCTCACGGTCCGCCAGCTGCGGCAGGCCGACGATGTCCGCGCCCACGCAGAAGATGTACGGCTTGCCGGTGACCGCGACGAACGCCGGGTCCGCCGCCAGGGCGGCGGTGATGGCCTCGTCCAGGCTGGCCAGACCGGCCGGGCCGAAGGTGTTGGGCTTGGTGTGGTCGAGGCCGTTGTCGAGGGTGATCAGGGCGGCGGGACGGTCCAGCCCCGGCACGTTCACCTGGCGCAGCAGCGCCCGGGTGACGACCTCGTTCGGTGCGGCGAGCGCGCTCACTTGTTGCCCTCCGTCCAGTGCGGGTTCTCCCAGATCACGGTGCCGCCCATGCCGATGCCGATGCACATGGCGGTGAGGCCGTAGCGGACCTCGGGGTGCTCGGCGAACTGCCGGGCGAGCTGGGTCATCAGCCGCACACCGGAGGAGGCGAGCGGGTGCCCGATGGCGATCGCGCCACCCCACTGGTTGACCCGCGGGTCGTCGTCGGCGATGCCGAAGTGGTCGAGGAAGGCGAGCACCTGCACGGCGAACGCCTCGTTCAGCTCGAACAGGCCGATGTCGTCGATGGTGAGGCCGGCGATGCGCAGCGCCTTCTCGGTCGACGGGATCGGGCCGACGCCCATCACCTCGGGCTCGACGCCCACGAAGCCGTACGACACCAGCCGCATTGCGATCGGCAGGCCCAGCTCACGGGCCGTCTCCTCGGCGGCGATGAGGCTCGCGGTCGCGCCGTCGTTGAGGCCGGCCGCGTTGCCGGCGGTGACCTTGCCGTGCGGGCGGAACGGGGTCTTGAGGGTGGCGAGCTTCTCCATCGAGGTGTCCCGAGGGGCCTCGTCCACAGTTGCCAGACCCCAGCCGGTCTCCGGGTCACGCACCGCGACGGGCACCAGGTCGTCCTGGAGCTTGCCGTTGGCGTACGCCTTGGCGGTCTTCTGCTGCGAGGCGAGCGCGAACGCGTCGGTGCGCTCCTTGGTGATGTGCGGGACGCGGTCGTGCAGGTTCTCGGCGGTGGCGCCCATGACCAGCGCGGACGGGTCGACCAGCTTCTCCGCGATGATCCGCGGGTTGGGGTCGACGCCCTCACCCATCGGGTGGCGGCCCATGTGCTCGACGCCACCGGCGATCGCGATGTCGTACGCGCCCATGGCGATGCCACCGGCCACGGTGGTCACCGCGGTCATCGCGCCGGCGCACATCCGGTCGATCGCGAAGCCGGGAACGGTCTTGGGAAGGCCGGCCAGCAGCGCGGCGGTCCGCCCGATGGTGAGGCCCTGGTCACCGATCTGCGTGGTCGCGGCGATGGCGACCTCCTCGACCCGCTCCGGCGGCAGCTGCGGGTTGCGGCGCAGCAGCTCACGGATGCAGCGGATCACCAGGTCGTCGGCGCGGGTGTTGGCGTACATGCCACCCGCCTTGCCGAACGGGGTGCGGACGCCGTCGACGAAGACGACATCCCGAACTTCACGGGGCACTTTGAGCCTCCCTCTACCGACCGGGGCCGGCCCGGTGCCGCGGTACGGCACGACGGACCGGACGACGGTCGCCGGCACGGGCGTTTCCCTCGGATGCTACTCGTCAGTAACCAACTGGGACACCACCCCCCGTGTGGCCCACCCCACACCGAACGGGTGTCGTTACTCCGCGGTGGCGGGCGGCGGGTCGGTCAGAGCGGTGGCCAGATCCGTCACCAGCAGGCCGATCTGCCACTCACGGGCGCCGAAGCCGCGCAGCGTCTCGCGTACGGACTCCTCGGTGACCTCCTCCGGCGGCACCCAGGCGAGCCGGCGCACCGAGTCCGGGGCGATGAGGTTCTCCGCGGGTAGGCCGTGCTCGCCGGAGACCCGCAGCACCACCTCCCGGCACCGGGCCAGCCGGCCGGCGGCCACCGGATCCCGCTCTGCCCACCGGTGCGGCGGGGGCGGGCCCTCGACCACCGGCGTCACCGGCAACGCGTCGTCGGGCAGCTGCCGCGCGTCGTCCAGCGCCGCCAGCCAGGTGCGGGCCAGCCGGCGCACCGAGCGACCGCCGAAGCCGGGGAGCGTGAGCAGGGTCTTCTCGTCCTTCGGGTCCAGCTCGGCGGCGGCGATGATCGCCGAGTCCGGCAGCACCCGACCCGGCGCGGCGTCCCGGCGGGCGGCCACCTGGTCCCGGGCGTACCACATCGAGCGGACCCGGGCCTGGGCCCGCGCCCCGCGGACGCGGTGGATGCCGGACGTTCGCCGCCACGGCTCCGCGCGCACCCGCGGCGGCCGGGCGCCGGCCCGGACCAGCGCGGCGAACTCCTCCGCCGCCCACGCCGACTTGCCCTGCCGGGTCAGCTCCTCGTCGAGGGCGTCGCGCAGGTCGGTGAGCAGCTCCACGTCGAGCGCCGCGTAGGTCAGCCACGACTCGGGCAGCGGGCGGGTGGACCAGTCGGCCGCCGAGTGGTGCTTCTCCAGCGTGAAACCGAGCAGCTGCTCGGTCAGCGCGGCGAGGCCGACCCGCTCGAACCCGGCCAACCGTGCGGCCAGCTCGGTGTCGAACAGCCGGCGCGGACGCAACCCCACCTCGGCCAGGCAGGCGAGGTCCTGGCTGGCGGCGTGTAGCACCCACTCCGCCTCGCCGATCGCCTCGTCGAGCGCGGTCAGGTCGGGCAGCGGCAGCGGGTCGATCAGCACCGTGCCGGCGCCGGCGCGGCGCAGCTGCACCAGGTAGGCCCGCTGGCTGTAGCGGTAGCCGGAGGCGCGCTCCGCGTCCAGGGCCACCGGGCCGGTGCCGGCGGCGAAACGGGCCACGACCTCGGCGAGCTCGTCCGGCGTGGCCACCGGTTGCGGTGTGCCCTCGCGGGGGGCGGTCAGCGGAACAGGGCCGCCGTCGCTGGCGTCGGGCCCCGCGCCCGCCGGCTCCGGCTGAGCCGACGGCGGGTGGTGCGAGTCGATTCCCGTACGGCTTTCGGCGGCCCGACGGCGCAGGGGTGGTTCGTCGGTCACCTGACAACCCTAGTGCGCGGCGGGTGCCCGTGGGAGCAGCCGGTCGGGGTGCGTGTCGGCCGGGCGGCCCTCGGGCACCGTCCGGAGTCGGACACGGAGTTCGACAGGGCGCGTTCGCGCCGCGGTGACCGTCAGCGGTCAGGCGGCGCCGGCGGGGCGGCGCTCCGGCAGCGCGGTCACCCCGGGCGGCGGCAGACCGGCCGTCGACGCCAGCATGGCGCACCAGGCGAGCAGGTGGGGGGCCAGATCGTCGTCGACCGGCGTCCACGAGGCGCGGATCTCGACGTCGCCGGCCGTCGGGGGGCCGGCCAGGTCACCGAAGCGGGTCGACATGGTCTGGGTGACCGTCCCGCCGATCGCCCGGTGGCCCGCGTCCTGGGCGTCGAGGGCGTCGGTCAGCCACGTCCAGCCCACCCCGGGCAGCAACGGGTCGGCGGCCAGGTCGGCCTCCAGTTCGGCCGTCACGTAGGTGACCAACCGCAGGGTGCCCTGCCACGCCTCGTGTCCCGCCGGGTCGTGCAGCAGGATCAGCCGGCCGGTGGCCACCTCGTCCCCGTCGCGCAGCACGGCGGCGGAGAGAGCGAAGGAGTAGGGCGCGAGCCGCTGCGGCGCGCCGACCTCCTCGAGCACGATCTCGGACCGCGGCGCCGCGGACCGCAGCCCGGCGACCGCGCGGGCGAACGTCTCCGGGAGCGCGATCGGGGGGGCCATGTCGGCAGCCTATGCCGCCGTCCCCGCGACGGCGGCGACGGCGCGCCGACGGCCGCCGGGCGCGGCGGGTCACAAAGCGGGGCGGGGCCCGTCGGGGCCGGCGCGTGGCGTGGCACGATGGCCGCGATGACCACGGACAGCACGGGCACCGCCGCCCGAGACGGAGAAAACGCCCCCACCGGACCGGGAGACTCGGCCTTCGTCCGAGCGTGCCGGCGGATGCCCGCCCCGCACACCCCGGTCTGGTTCATGCGCCAGGCCGGCCGCTCCCTGCCGGAGTACCGGGAGATCCGGGCCAACGTGGCGATGCTGGAGTCTTGCCGCCGTCCGGAGCTGGTCACCGAGATCACCCTCCAGCCGGTGCGCCGTCACGGCGTCGACGCGGCGATCCTGTTCAGCGACATCGTCGTGCCGGTCGCCGCCGCCGGGGTGGACCTGGACATCGTGCCGGGCACCGGGCCGGTGGTGGCCGAGCCGGTGCGCACCGCGGAGGACGTCGAGCGGATCCGCCCGATCGGCCGCGACGACGTCGCGTACGTGGACGAGGCCGTCCGGATGCTCGTCGCCGAGCTGGGCGCCACCCCGCTGATCGGCTTCGCCGGCGCGCCCTTCACCCTGGCCAGCTACCTCGTCGAGGGCGGCCCGTCGCGTACCCACGCGAAGACCAAGGCGCTCATGTACGGCGACCCGGAGCTGTGGCACGCCCTCTGCTCCCGGCTGGCCGAGGTCACGCTCGCCTTCCTCCGCGTCCAGGTGGCGGCCGGGGTCTCCGCCGTGCAGCTGTTCGACTCGTGGGCCGGCGCGCTGTCCGAGGCCGACTACCGCCGCTACGTGCTGCCCCACTCGACGGCCGTGCTCACCGGCCTGGCCGACGCGGGCGTGCCCCGGATCCACTTCGGGGTGGGCACCGCCGAGCTGCTGGGGGCGATGGGCGAGGCCGGCGCGGACGTCGTCGGCGTCGACTGGCGGACGCCGCTGGACGTCGCCACCCGCCGGATCGGCCCGGAGCGGGCCGTGCAGGGCAACCTCGACCCGGCCGTGCTGCTCGCCGACTGGCCGGTGGTCGAGGCGGAGGTGCGCCGCGTGCTCGCGGAGGGCCGGGCCGCGCCCGGGCACGTCTTCAACCTCGGCCACGGGGTGCTGCCGGAGACCGACCCGGACGTCCTGACCCGGGTGGTCGCGCTGGTGCACGAGCTGACCGCCGCCGCGGCCGCCCGGAGCTGAGCGACATGCGGCCGTGGCGGGTGGCGGTGGTCGGCGGCGGGATCGCCGGGCTGGCCGCCGCGGTCCGGCTGCGCGACCGGGCGCCCACCGGCACCGAGATCACGGTGTACGAGCAGTCCGGCGCGCTCGGCGGCAAGCTGCGCACCGGCGAGCTGGCCGGCGGGCCGGTCGAGTTCGGCGCCGAGTCGTTCCTGATGCGGGACCCGGCCGGCGGTGACTCCGCCGTCGTCGCGCTGGTCCGTCGGCTCGGACTGGCCGACCGCATCGTCCACCCCACCGTCGGTCAGGCCGCGCTCGCCGTCGACGGCGCGCTGCGCCCGATCCCCGGCGGCACCCTGGTCGGCGTACCCGGGGACCTGGAGCGGGTGACCACGGTCGCCACGCCGGCCGCGGACGCCGACCGCGACGCCGGCCGCCCGCTGCTCGGCCCGGACGAGGACGTGGCCGTCGGTGCCCTGGTGCGGTCCCGGTTCGGCGACGAGGTGGTGGACCGGCTGGTCGACCCGATGCTCGGTGGCGTGTACGCGGGTCGGGCCGACGACCTCTCGCTGGCCACCACGATGCCCGCGCTGGCGCGTACGGCCCGGGTGGAGCACACCCTGGTCGGCGCCGTCCGCGCGGCGCAGGCCGCCGTGCCGCGCGCCCCGGGCACCCCGGTCTTCGGCACCCTCGCCGGCGGGCTCGGCACCCTGGTCGAGGCGGCGGCGCGGCACAGCGGCGCGAGGGTCCGCGCCGACGCGGCGGTCCGCGAGCTGCACCCGACGCCGACCGGTTGGCGGCTCACCGTCGGCCCGACGCGCGACGAGGAGCACTTCGAGGTCGACGCGGTGGTGCTCGCCGTGCCGGCCCGCCCGGCCGCCCGGCTGCTCACCGGCCCGGCGCCGGAGCTGGCCGGCACCGTCGGCGGGCTGGACTACGCGAGCGTCGCCCTGGTCACCCTGGCGCTGCCGGAGCCGAAGCTGCCGGAGCTCTCCGGCTTCCTGGTGCCCGGCACCGAGGGCCTGCTGGTCAAGGCGTCCACGTTCTTCACCACCAAGTGGGGGCACCTGCGGCGGCCCGACGGCCTGGCCCTGGTGCGGGCCTCCGTCGGCCGGTACGGCGAGGAGGCGTCTCTGCAACGCCCCGACGAGGACCTGGCGGCGACCGTGCACCGGGAGCTGTCGGCGGTGCTCGGCACCCCGCTGCCCGCGCCGGTGGACGGGCACGTGCAGCGCTGGGGCGGTGCGCTGCCCCAGTACACCCCCGGGCACGGTGACCGGGTGGCCCGGGTCCGGGCCGCGCTGCGGGCGAACCATCCGACGCTGGCCCTGGCCGGTGCCGGCTACGACGGGGTCGGCATCCCGGTCTGCGTCCGTTCGGGTGAGACGGCGGCCGACGAGATCATCACTGCACTGGGAGGATCGGGGAGATGACCGAGCAGACCAACGCGGCCCGGCTGCGCGAGCTGAACGCGAGCATCCGCTACACCATGTGGTCGGTGTTCCGGGCGACCAACCCGCTGCCGTCGCTGCGGGACAACGTCACCGCCGAGGTGCAGTCGCTCTTCGAGGAGCTGGCCGGCAAGGACGTGGTGGTCCGCGGCACGTACGACGTGTCCGGCCTGCGCGCCGACGCCGACCTGATGATCTGGTGGCACTCGTCCTCCAGCGACGCGCTGCAGGACGCGTACCTGCGGTTCCGCCGCACCACGCTGGGCCGCGCGATGGCCCCGGTCTGGTCGCAGATGGCCCTGCACCGGCCGGCGGAGTTCAACAAGAGCCACATCCCGGCCTTCCTGGCCGGGGAGAAGGCGCGCCACTACCTCTGCGTGTACCCGTTCGTCCGCTCCTACGAGTGGTACCTGCTGCCGGACGCCGAGCGCCGCGAGCTGCTCGCCGAGCACGGCCGGCTGGCCCGGGGCTACCCGGACGTGCGGGCCAACACGGTGGCGTCGTTCGCGCTCGGCGACTACGAGTGGATGCTCGCCTTCGAGGCGGACGAGCTGCACCGCATCGTGGACCTGATGCGCGACCTGCGCGCCTCGGGCGCGCGGCGGCACGTCCGGGAGGAGATCCCGTTCTACACGGGCCGGCGCCGCTCGATCGGCGAGATCGTCAGCTGCCTGGTCTGACCCCGGCTGCCCGGTCTGACCTCGGTGCCGGCGGGCTCGGCCCGCGATCAGTCGCGGGCCGACCCCCGGGTGCGCGGTGGCTGTCGAGCTGCCCCGGATCTGGGGCGGTGGGCGACCCGTGCGCTCAGGACGGGTCGAGGTGCCGCGCCATCACCTGTTCCCGGAGGCCGTTGGGCATCAGGTCGCCCAGTTCCTCCGTCGGTGCGAAGCCGTGGCGTCGGTAGAGCCGGACCGCCGCCTCGTTCCCCGGCGTGACCGCCAGTCGCAGCCGCGTGGCGCCGGCCTTCCGGGCCCACTGGACGACGCTGTCCACCAGCGCGTCTCCGACGCCTCGGCCCCGGGCGTCCGCGTGCACCCACATCGAGATCAGCTCCACCACCCCGACGTCGTCGGTGTGGACGCCGCTGACCATGCCGACGGCCCGCGCGTCGAGGGTCGCGACCAGGTTGTGGGAGCCGGGGATCGCGAGGCGTCCCCGCCACCGCTCCTCCCGGTCCCCGTCACCCTGCCAGTCCGACAGGCGCGCGCCGAAGGCGTACGGCGCCGTGGCCAGCGCGTCGAGCCGCAGCTCCCGCCAGACCCGCCACTCGTCCGGCGTGAGGACCCTCATCTCGATCATGAGCGGAATCATGCCGGCGCGGAACGCGCGGCCGCCACCCTGTTTCCGCCGCCACGGCGGCCCCGCCAGCCGTCCGGCGGGGTCGACGGGGGGACCGCCCGGGGCCGCGTGCCGGAGGCAGAGGGGACGCGACCCCGGGCGGGGATCGGGGTGGATCAGCCGGTCGTGGTGCAGGACAGCACGGCGGGCGCCGGGTTGCTGCCGCCCCACGAGCCGAGGAAGCCGAACGTCGTGCTCGCCCCCGGGGCCAGCGCGCCGTTGTAGCCGACGTTGCGCGCGGTGACCAGGGAGCCGCTGGTCGACACCGTGGCGTTCCACGAGGAGCTGACCTGCTGGCCGTTGGCGTACGTCCAGCTGACCGACCAGCCGCGCGTGGCCGAGCCTCCGGCGGTCACCTGCACCTCGGCCTGGAAGCCGCCGGCCCACTGGCCGGTCACCCGGTAGGTGGCGGTGCACGCGCCGGCGGGCGGCGGCGTCGTGGGGGGCGGCGTGGTGGGCGGAGGAGTGGTCGGCGGCGGCGTGGTGGGCGGCGGCGTGGTCGGGCCGCCGGAGAAGTCGACGTCGCTGCACAGGTAGTACGACTGGTCGAGGTGGCTGGCCTGCCAGATGGTGTAGACGATGTGCCGCCCGGTGCGGCCGGGCGCGCTGGCCGGGATCTCGATCGAGACGCCGCCCGTCTCCGGCTTCCACTGGGAGGCGGGGGTGTTGCCGATCTGGCCGGCCAGTTCCAGGTCGTCCCAGCCCAGCGGCTCGGTGAGCGGGTCGAAGCCCTGGCGGGTCACGTACACCCGGATGTAGTCGGCGCCGTGGCTGGCCTGGTCGAAGAAGCGGACCCGGAAGTTGTCGGACACCGGGGTGGTCTTCCAGGCACCGACGGTGTCCAGGGCGTTGTAGCGGCCGCTCTGGGTGCGCCCGCCGCTGCACAGTTGGCCGTTCGGGATCGCGGCCTGGTGGTTGCCGGCGACGCCCTCGCGGAACAGGCCGTTCCAGTTCCACATGGCGTTCGGGTCGGCCTGCCAGGCCTGCCAGCACATCGGGTCCTCGGTGGCCATCCGGGGATTCTGGAAGTCGCCGCCCCAGCGCTGCCAGCAGCCGTAGTTGCGCGAGGCGGGGTCGACCACCGACCCGTGCGCGGAGACGGGGCTGGCGATGGCGGCGGTCAGCAGCAGGGTGGCGGTCGCCGCGAGGGCGAGCAACCACCGGGCACGGTGTGATCGGAGTGGAGTGGACACAGGGGCCCCCGGGGGAGAGGTCGGACGACGACAGCCCGGACGACCGGGAGTTGCCTCTCCCGTGCCCACACTCGCGCGGTTACCGCGTTGGCTCCGCTGGGCAGACTCCCACATCTATCACCATCGGTCAATGCCTCGGTTCGCGGCGCATGGGGGTGTGCGGGATACCGTCCTCGACGTACTCGGCGCCGGAGACGGTGAAGCCGTGCCGGGCGTAGAAGTCGACCAGGTACGACTGGGCCTCCAGCACGCACGGGCCGTCACCCACGACGGCCAGCGCCTCGGTCATCAGCCGGCTGGCGTGTCCGCCGCCGCGCGCCCGTGGTGCGACCACCACCCGGCCGATCCGGGCCACGCCGCCCGGATCGGCCAGGATCCGCAGGTACGCCAGCGGTGCGCCGCCGTCGGTGAGCCAGAGGTGCCGGGTGCCCGGCTCGACGTCGCGCCCGTCGAGCTCGGGGTAGGGGCAGTTCTGCTCGACCACGAACACGTCGACCCGTAGTTTCAGCAGGTCGTGGAAGGTGCGGGTGTCCAGGTCGGCGAAGGTGGCGGTGCGGACCTCGGTCGTCTGCGGCGGCATCCTGCGATGGTAGGTCGTCGGCCGGGGGCTACGTCCCGGCCGGTTCCCGGGGCGTCGTGACCGGCGTGGGCGGCGCCGGCGACCGATCCGGCGTCAGGTACGTCGCCGCGACCGCCGCCAGCAGCAGCACCCCGCCGACGAGCACCGGGGCCGGCAGGGGCTCGCCGAGGAGCGCGACGGCGAGCGCCGCCGCGGTGAGCGGCTCCACCAGGGTCAGGACGGCGGCCACGCTGCCCTCGGTGGTGCGCAGCCCGGCGTAGAAGAGCGCGTACGCGACCGCGGTGGTGACCACCCCGAGGTAGAGCAGCAGGGCCACCACGTCCGGGCGGAGCGGCACCGCGACGCCGTCCGTCAGGGCGAACGGCGCGAGGGTCAGTGCGCCGATCACCATGGAGATCGTGGTCAGCGTCATCGGAGCCGTACGCCGCGAGACGTCCCGGCTGACGATGGTGGTGACGGCGTACCCGAGGCCGGAGCCGGCGGCCGCGAGCAGCCCGAGCAGCGGCCGCGGTGCCGACTCGGTGGGCTGCGTCGCCGCCCCGCTGATCAATGCGAGACCGACGACCGCGGCCCCGAGCGTGCCGAGCCGACCCGGGCCGGGTAGGCGGTGGGCGCGCACCGACTCCCACGCCGCGGTGAGCACCGGGGCGAGACCCAGGCTGACCACGGTGGCCACGCCGACCCCGGCCAGCGCGACGGCCGCGAAGTAGAGCGCCTGGTAGAGGGCGAGCCCGACGCCGGTGAACACCAGCGGCAGCGGTGCGGCGCGCAGCGCGGCCAGCATCGGGCGCAGCCGGGTGGCGGCGAGCGCCGTGAGGACGAGGGCGGCGATCGCCAGGCGGTGGAAGCCGATGGCCACCGGGCCGAGGCCGGTGGTGTCGTGGACGAGGTGGACGACGATCCCGGTGGTGCCCCAGAGCACCCCGGTGAGGGTGATCTGGATCAGGCCGGCGCGGGCGGGATCGATCGCCGTCCGGCGTGCGGACGGCGTGCGACGAGAGGACATGGGTGCGCTCCGAGAGGGTGGGCCGCTGACGAGGACGACGTCGGCGGAGCGCACACGACGAGAAGGCCGACCCGGGTCACCCGGTCGGTGGTAGGCGCGGCGCTCCGGTCAGGAGCGCGGCGGGGGCAGGACGCCCGGGAACGGCTGCATGCGACGACCGTACCCCGGCGGCGGGCTCAGGCGGGACGCGCGCCGACGGTGTCCCGGATCTCGGCGCCCCGGGCGCCCTCGACGGCGCGGGCGCAGTGCCCGGAGCAGAAGAAGCGTCCGGAGACCTCGACGCCGTGGCCGACGATCTTGATCTGGCAGTGCTCGCAGATGGGTGCCATCTTGTGGATCGCGCACTCGAAGCTGTCGAACGTGTGCGTGTCACCGCTGACGGTGTGCACCTCGAACGCCATCCAGTAGTCGTTGCCGCAGACCTCGCACGTTGCCACGAGAACCCCCCGAATAAGGACATGTATCCCCAGCGTGCGGCACCTCGGGCCGGCGGTGGGCGAAATGCCGCAGACCGGCCGGGCCCGGCGGCGTGTCGGCGTCGGCGTGTCGGCCGTTAGGCCTGGTGACCGCCCCGAAGCCCGTGGAGGACTCGTGATCAAGCGCACCAAGCTCTTCGGCACCCAGACCCGGGTCACCTTCTGCCTGCCGCGCGACACCCCGCCCGGGGTGGTGAGCGTGGTCGGCTGCTTCAACGGCTGGGAGCCGGGCCGGCACGAGTTGGTCGCCCGCCGGGACGGCACCCGTACGGTGACGGTGCGGCTGGGGCCGGGGGAGTACCGGTTCCGCTACCTGGCCACCGGTGGGGTCTGGCTCGATGACGACACGGCGGACGGCGTCGACGAGCGCGGCAGCGCCCTGGTGCTCTGATCGCATCAACCCTCGCCGATGCTTTTATCGATGAAGGTCTTTACTGTTAATAAAGTTTAATTTATTTTGGTGTCACCTTTCCCCGGTAGAGGAGGTGTCACCATGCGTCGAAGAATCACCCTCCCGATCGTGGCGTCCGGTGCCGTCCTGGCTTCGCTGGCCCTCGCGGCCCCGGCCCAGGCGCACGGCTACGTGTCGTCCCCGCCCAGCCGTCAGGCGCTCTGCGCACAGAACCGCGTCCCCGACTGCGGCCAGATCAAGTACGAGCCGCAGAGCGTCGAGGGGCCGAAGGGTCTGCGCAACTGCCACGCCAACATCGCCCACTTCGCCGTGCTCAACGACGACAGCCGGGGCTGGCCGGCCACCTCGGTGGGCAGCACCGTGACCTTCACCTGGATCAACACCGCCCGGCACGCCACCAGCAACTGGGAGTACTGGATCGGCAACACCCGGGTCGGCCTGGTCAACGGCAACAACCAGCAGCCCGGGTCCACCGTCACGCACACCGTCAACCTCGGCGGCTTCTCCGGGCGGCAGAAGATCCTCGCCATCTGGAACATCGCCGACACCGCCAACGCGTTCTACTCCTGCATCGACGTGCAGATCGGTGGCGGCGGCGGTCCCGGCCCCACGCCCACCCCGACCCCCACCCCGACGCCCACGCCCCGCCCCACGCCGACCCCGACCAACCCGCCGGCCGGCGGCACGTGGACGGCGGGCCGGGCGTACCAGGTCAACGACCAGGTCACCTACGGCGGCCTCACCTACCGCTGCCGGCAGGCCCACACCGCCATCCTCGGCTGGGAGCCGCCGAACGTGCCGGCGCTGTGGAGTCAGATCTGACCGTACGGGCGCGGCCCGTACCCGGAGCGGGTCGCGCCCCCACCGCGACCGGCGCGTTCCCCGCGCCGGTCGCAACCCGTGCGCCCCTCGTCCCGACCGGAACCCGGAGGGCCGGCATGACCCGACTGTCCGCGACGACCGCGCTCGTCGTCCTGCTGCTGGGCGTCACCACCGGGTGCGCGGCCGGGCCGGTGTCGTCGCCGCCCGACGCGCCCCGGCCGGCGGCCGGCGCCACCGCGCCCGGGCCGTCCGCCACGCCCGCGGCCAGCGGCATCGACCTGCTGTTCCTGACCATGATGGTGGCCCACACCGAGCAGACCCTGGAGATCGTCCGGCTGACCCGGGACCGGCTGACCGACGCCGACCTGCGGACACTGGTCGCCGCGATCGACGCCACCGAGACCGACGAGCTGACCACCATGCGGGCCTGGCTGCGCGAGGCCGGCCCGTCCGCCGGGCCGGGACGCCACGCCCACGACGGGCACGGGGTCACTCCGACGGAGCTGGACCGGCTGCGTACGGCCACCGGCGCCGACGTCGACCGGGTGCTGCGTGAGGTGCTCGGCGCCCACCAGCGGTCGGCGGCCGACCTGGCCCGCGCCCACCTGGCCGCCGGCACGGACCCACGGGTGCTCGACCTGGCCCGGCGGGTCGAGCAGTCCCGCAGCGCCGAGGTGCGGCTGCTGGGCGGGGCCACCGGGTGAGCCGCGCCCTCGGGTCAGCGCGGTTCGAGCCGGATGGACACCGAGTTGACGCAGTGCCGGGTGTCCTTGGGCGTGAAGCCCTCACCGTGGAAGACGTGCCCGAGGTGGCTGTCGCACCGGGCGCAGCGGATCTCCGTGCGGACCATGCCCAGGCTGCGGTCCTCGATCTCCTTCACCCGACCGGGGATGGCGTCGTCGAAGCTCGGCCAGCCGCAGTGCGAGTCGAACTTGGTGTCGCTGGAGAAGAGCTCCAACCCGCAGGCGCGGCAGTGGTAGACGCCCGGCGTCTTCGTGTCCACGTACTCACCGGTCCACGGGGCCTCCGTGCCGGCCTGGCGCAGCACCCGGAACTCCTCCGGGCTGAGGCGGACGCGCCACTCGTCCTCGGTGCGGGGCAGCTCGCTGTCGTCAAGACTCACGGGCCAACCGTACGCCCGACGTCGTACCCGTCGCATAGGGTCGCGGGATGGGTGGCACCACGAAGGCAAGCGTCACCGAGATCGAGGTGGCCGGGCACACCGTCCGCCTGAGCAGTCCGGACCGGGTGATCTTCCCCCAGCGGGGCTTCACCAAGGCCGACGTCTTCCACTACTACCTGGCCGTGGGCGACGGGATCATGCGCGCCCTGGGCGACCGGCCCACCACGTTGCAGCGCTTCCCCGAGGGCATCGAGGGCGAGATGTTCTTCCAGAAGCGGGTGCCGGCCCGGGGCGTGCCGCCGTGGGTGCGCACCGCGGAGATCAGCTTCCCCAGCGGCCGGACGGCGGCAGAGCTGTGCCCGGCCGACCTGGCACACGTGGCGTGGGCCGCGCAGATGGGCACGGTGGTGTTCCACCCGTGGCCGGTCCGCGCCGGTGACGTCGACCGACCCGACGAGCTGCGCGTCGACCTCGACCCGCAGCCGGGCACCGACTTCGCCGACGCCGCGGAGGCCGCCGGCGAGGTGCGCGCCGTGCTCGACGAACTGGGCGCGACGGGCTGGCCGAAGACCTCCGGCGGCCGGGGCGTCCACGTCTACCTGCGCATCCATCCCCGCTGGACGTTCACCGAGGTGCGCCGGGCCACCATCGCGCTGGCCCGCGAGGTGGAGCGTCGCCGCCCCGACCTGGTCACCACGGCCTGGTGGAAGGAGGAACGCGGCACCCGCGTCTTCGTCGACTACAACCAGATGGCCCGCGACCGCACGATCGCGTGCGCCTACTCGCTGCGCGCCAACGCCCGGGCCACCGTCTCCACCCCCGTCACCTGGGACGAGCTGCCCGACGTCGACCCCGACGACTTCGACCTGGCGAGCGTGCCCGGGCGGCTGGCCGAGCGCGGCGACCCGCACGCCGGCATCGACGACAGCCCGTGGGACATCACGCCCCTGCTGGAGTGGGCCGAGCGCGACGCGGCGGCGGGCCAGGGCGACCTGCCCTACCCGCCCGACCACCCCAAGATGCCCGGCGAACCCAAGCGGGTCCAACCGTCGCGCGACCGCGACCGCCCGCGCTGACGCCCGCTCCGCGGATGCGAGACACGCGATAACGATCATGTAACGGGCGCGAACCTTTCCGACCGCGTCACCGCTCTCCCTGATCGTCGGCCCGACCGGGGCCAGGGGAGGACGTCGGATGAAGCTGGTGTGGAGGCGGGCCCGTGCGGCACGGGGGCTGCTGGCGGCGGCGGTGGTGGCCGCGCTTGTCGCGGTCGCGTTGGTCACCGGGCTCTCCGACTACAGCCGGGGATCGGTGGCCGCCGGCCAGAAGGCGCTGCTGTCCGGCGCGCCGGTCGAGGAGCGCAGCCTCCTGCTGACCGGCTCCGCCGGCCAAGACGTCGCCGAGTTCACCCGGCGCGACCGGATCGTCCGGGACGGCTTCGCCGCCGCCTTCGGCGCCGCGCCGACCACCACGAGCGTCGCCCGGTTCGGCAGCGGACGGGAACTCACCGGCGACCTCGGGCCGGCGACCCGCAAGGGCACCGACCCCGTCTTCGCCAACCTCGCCACCCTGGACGACCTGCCGGCGCACGCCGAGCTGGCCAGCGGGGCGTGGCCGACCCCGGGCGCCCGGCCGCTCCAGGTGACGCTGCCCGAGAAGGTCGCCGCGGCGCTCGGGTTGACCGCCGGTGCCCGGGTGCCGACGCTCGACCGCAGCTCGGACCGGCCCAGCCAGCTCGTGCTCGCCGGGACCTGGCGCCCACGGGACCCGACCGAGCCGTACTGGCGGCTGGTGCCCGGCGTCGGCGCGGGCAGCGCCGCGGAGTCGAGCACGTCGTACGGGCCGTTCGTGCTGGACCAGGCCGACTTCACCGCGACCTTCCGCGGATCGGTGTCGGCGTCCTGGGTCGTCGAACCCGACCTCACCGCCGTGGACGCGGAACAACTGCCCCGCCTCTGGCCCGCGGTGAACAGCGCCCTCACCGAGGTGCCCAAGGCGGCCGACCTCGGGTCGTCCGCCCAGACGGTCACCGCGATGAAGGGGCTGCTCGACCGGATCTCCCGCGCCGACCTGGTGGGCCGCTCGTCACTCGCGACCCCGCTGCTGCTGATCGTGGTTCTCGGCGGGTACGCCCTGGTGCTGGTCGCCGCGCTGATGAACGAGGACCGGCGCGGCCAGACCGCGCTGCTGCGGGCCCGGGGCGCCGCGCGGCGGCAACTGGCCGGGCTGGCCGCCCGGGAGGCGACCCTGGTCGTGCTGCCCGCCGCCCTGCTCGGGCCGTTGCTCGCCGCCGAGGCGCTGCGGCACACCGAGACCGGCCGGTCGGCCGGCAGCGCGCTCACCGGCGGTGACGCCACCCTGCTCTGGGCCGCAGCACTGGCGACCGCGCTCGGCTGCCTCGTCGCGATGGTCGCCCCGACCCTGCGTGGCGCGGGCACGTACGTGGCGGACATGGCGGCCCGCTCCCGCCCCAACCGGGCGGCGTCCGTCCAGCGGGCCAGTCTGGACGTGGTCCTCGTGGCGCTCGCCGTGCTCGCCTGGACCCAGCTGCGCCAGTACGACTCACCGCTGGCCGGCGCCGGGGAGAGCCTCGGGCTCGACCCGCTCCTGGTCGCCGCGCCCACCCTCGGCGTGCTGGCCGGCGCTGCGGTGGCGCTGCGGCTGCTCCCACCGGCCACCCGCTTCGCCGAGCGGTTCGTCCACCGCCGACTGTGGACGGCCACGGTGCTCGGCATGTGGCAGGCCGGCCGGCGCCCGCACGCCGGGCCGGTGCTCCTGCTCGCCCTCGCCGTCGGCGGAAGCACCCTCGCCTGGTCGCTGGTCAGCACCGGCGAGCGGTCCCAGGTGGAACAGGCCGACCACACGGTCGGCGCGGACCTGCGGCTGACCGAACGCGTCGGGTCGGGCCCCGCCGGACGGGCCGCCGAGCTCGCCGCGCTGCCCGGCGTGCAGCGGGTGCTTCCCGCCTGGCGCGACGAGGTGCGGCTCGGCCGAGCCAGCCTGCCGGCGACGGTCGTGAGCTTCGACACGGCGAGCGCGAACGGGGTGGTGCGGCTCAGCGACCGGCTCGCCGACGCGCCCGCCCCGGCGGTGTTCGACCGGCTGGCGCGGGAACGGAGTGCCCCGGCCGGGCTCGCCCTGCCCCCTGGCACGCGGACGCTGACCGGCACCGTCAGTACCCCCGTCAGCGAGTCCATCCGCCCGCAGCAGGTCGCCGTCACGGTGCTGCTGACCCGCGCCGACGGGCTCGCCCTGCGGCTGCCGGCGGCCCCCGCCGACAGCAGCGGCCGGTCCGTCCCCTTCCGCGTCCAGATTCCCGAGGGCAGCGGTGACTTCCGCCTCGCCGGGTTCGTGGCGGACGCCGGGGAAGCGGCCGGCACCTCCTACCGGCTGAACGTGACCGAGGTGCGGACGGTCGGTGCGGACGGCGCGGCCCGGCCCCTCGACCTCGGCGAGGGGTGGATGGGCGTCAGCGGCGACAGCAACTTCCGGCCCCCGCAGGTGACCGCCGGCGCCACCGGCCTGCGCGGCGACCACCCGATCCAGCTGCTGCCCGGCGGCCGGTGGGCCTACCAGGCGTCCTCCCGGTTCGCCATCGTCCCGGCCGGGCAGAGCACGCCGGTGCCGGCCCTGATGACCCCGGCCGTACGCGAGGCGCTGAGCCTGAAGATCGGCGACACCATCAACCTGCCCCTGTCCGGGGTGACGCTGCCGGTGAAGCTGGTGGGCGACATCGACGCGGTGCCCGCCACCGCCGGGAACGGAGTCCTGCTGGACCTGCCGGCCGCCGTGGACTGGCTGGTCCGCAACCAGGGCAGCGTACGGCCGGTGCCCGAATGGTGGGTGAGCACCGACGACGGCGGCCACACCGAGGCGCGGCGGGCCGCCGACGGCCTGACGCAGTTGACCGTCGTCGACCGGCGTGAGGTGGCCGAGGCCGCTGCCCGCGACCCGTACTGGCGGGGCGCCCGGACGGCGCTGCTCGCCGCCGCGCTCGGATCCGTCCTGCTCGCGCTGGTCGGGCTGATGGTGGACGTCTGGGCCACCGCCCGGCACCGGTTGACCGAGTTCGCCGTCCTCAACACGCTCGGCGCGACACCACGGCTGCTGGCCCGCGCCCTGCTCGCCGAGCAGACCTTCCTGGCCGGGATCGGGGTCGGTGTCGGCCTACTGCTGGGGGCGGGCGTCGGCGCCACGATGGCGCCGCTGGTCATCCTCACGCCGGCCGCCGGCCGGCCGGTGCCCGAGGCGGCCTTCACGCTGCCCTGGCTGCCGATCGGGCTGACCGCGCTCGGCCTGCTGCTGGCGGCACTCGCCTTCAGCGCGTTCATCGCCGTCGGCATCCGGCAGCGGGTGGCTTCGGCGCAGCTTCGGATCGGGGGAGAACGGTGACCGGGTTCAGCGGACGGACCGGACGCACGGAGGTGGTCCGATGAGCATCGGCGCAGGCGCCCGACGGGTCCGGGCGTACGGGGGACAGTTCGCGCTCCTGGCGGTGTTGACGGTGCTCGTCACGCTGCTGATCAACGGGGTGCCCCGGGTGGTCAACCGGCTCGCCGAGGAGGGACTCCGCGAACAGTTGGCGTCCTCCCCGGCCGCGCAGCGGGACCTGATCTACACCACCAAGCCGCTGACCGCGGCCGCCAACAACACCTCCCTCGTCTCGGCGCAACAGCGGGACCTCGACCGGTTGCAGGCGGAGATGCCGTCGCAGGTGAGGGACCTCGTCGAGCAGCGGTGGTATGCCGCCGACGCCGTGCCGGGCCGGCTGACCGGCCCGGATCTGAAGGCCAAGAACCTCCTGGTCAACCTCATCATGCGGACGGCACCCGGGGTCGAGTCCGCCGGGACGCTGGTCGGCGGGCAGTGGCCGAAGGCCGGTGAGCGCGGCCAGCCGGTGCAGGTGGCGCTCGCCGAGGACGTCGCGCGCAAGCTGAACCTGCGGATCGGCAGCAGCCTGAACCTGGCCCCCCTCGACCGCGGCTCGGGTCGGCCGGCCTCGGTGACAATTTCGGGGATCTTCCAGCCCCGCGACCGTAGGGACGGCATCTGGGACGGCTTGCCGCAGACCCTCCAGGTCGAGGAGCCGCAGGGCGACGGCCAGCCGTTCGTCGCGGTCGGTGTCGTCGACGCGGCGGCCCTGGACCAGCAGGCCGCCACCGGTTGGCCGGTCGGGTTCGGCTGGCGGTACCGGCTCGGCGTGGACGGCATCGACGTCCGGCGGGTGGACCAGTTGGTCGACGGCGTCCGGCAGATGGTCCGGACGGCATCCGATTCCCGGCCCCTCGTGCAGGGCGTCGACATCCCGCTCGGGAAGTTCGCCGCCTCACTGGCCGCCGCGCAGACCCTCCTCGCGGTGATCGGAGCCGGTGTCCTGGCCACCCTGGGCGGGTTGGTGCTGCTGGCCGCCGCGTTGGCGATGCGCCGCCGACGCCAGGAGTTCGTGCTGCTGCGTGCTCGCGGCGGGGCGGCCACCTCCGGCGCCCGTCGCAGCCTCGTCGAGTCCCTGCTCGTCATCCCGCCCGCCGCCGCGCTCGGGTGGCTCCTGGGTGCGCTGGTCCCCGGACCGGCCGGGGACGCCGTGCCGCTGGGGATCGTCGCGACCGTGCTGCTCACCCTGGCCCTGCCGGCCGCCACGCTGTTCGTGCCGACCGGGAACACCGGGCGCCGGGACCTGGTCCGACTGCGCCCCTCCGCCCGGCGGGCCACCGTCGAGGTGTTCCTGCTCCTGCTCGCCGCGCTCGCGGTCGTCCTGATCCGCCGACGGGGGCTCACCCTCGGCGAACTCGACCCGTTGCTGGTGTCGGTGCCGGTGCTGCTGGCGGTGGCGGCGGCGGTGCTGGCGCTGCGCGCGTACCCGTGGCCGCTGCGCCTGGCCAGCCGGATCGCCGCCCGGACCAGGGGAAGCGTGGCGTTCCTGGGCACGGCCCGGGCCGGCCGGTCGGTCGCGGCCACCCCGCTGGTCGTCGTGGTGCTGGCCTTCGCGACCGCGGCGTTCTGCACGGTGGTCGCGGCCGGCGTCGAGGCGAGCCGGGACCGGGCCGCCACCCGGTCGGTTCCCGCCGACGCGGTGATCCGCGGCGACCGGATGGCCCCGGACACGGCGGCCGAGTTCCAGCGGCTGCCCGGGGTGACCGACGCGGTCGGCGTGGCGTACACGTCGGGTCAGCGGATCCTCGCCGACACGCACGGCACCGACGCGCGGCTCGGCGCCACCGACGTCCTGCTCGTCGACGGCCCGGCGCTGGCCCGCCTGGTGCGGGAGAGCGGCGTCGACCTGACGGTGCCCGACACGTTGCTGGACGCCCGACGGGGGGACGGCCCGGTGCCCGCGGTGGTCTCCCCGGCGGTCGCCGCCGACCTCGCCCACGCCGGCCTGGACAAGTCCGCCGTCGTCACCACCCAGTCGCTGCGGTACGAGTTCCGGGTCGCCGACACGGTGGAGACCTTCCCGCTGGCCGGGCCCCAGGACGGCCGCTTCGTGCTGCTGCCCTGGCAGGCGCTGCCCGAACTGACGAACACGCCGGTGCCCACCAGCTTCCTGCTCGCCGGCGACGACCTGGACGTGGAGGCCCTGCGGCGGGTCGGCAACGACGGGCAGGCCCAGTACCAGAGTGCCGGCACCGTCACCGGCGGCGAGCGACCCCGGGAGGTGGAGGTGCTCACCTGGGCGCAGGCGCGTCAGCAGGTGGGCGCCGACGGCGCGAACGGGCTGCTGGCGTTCGGCTTCGTCGCCGGGGCGGCGGGCGGCGCCGCGCTCGGCCTGTTCGCCATCGCGTTCACCGTGCTGGCCGGCGCCCGCGCCCGGGGGCAGGTGCTGTCCCGGCTGCGCACGCTCGGCCTGTCCAGCCGGCAGTGGCGGGGCCTGCTGCTGGTGGAGTTGGCGCCGCTGGTCGGCGTCTCGGTGCTCACCGGTGCCGTGGTGGGCGCCGCGCTGCCGCTGCTGCTCAACCCGGTGCTCGGACTGGCCGCGTTCACCAGCGGTGACCCGGTCCGGGTGGCGTTCGAGCCCGGCCTGGTGGCCGGGGTGGTCGTGCTCGGGGCGGTCGCCCTCGGCCTGGCCGTCGCCGTCGAGGCCCTGAACAACCGCCGGCTGCGCCTCGGTGAGGTGCTCCGGCTCGGAGAGGAGAGTTGAGATGACCGCTACCCAGACACCGGTCGTGCCGGACCTGGCCGCGCTCCAGCAGCGGGCCGCGCAGCGCGCGGCCGAGCGGGCCGGCGGCCAGGACCGGCTGCGTGGCCACATCGTGTGCGACGGACTGGTCCGCATCTTCAAGACGGAGGGGGTGGAGGTCGTCGCCCTGCAGGGCCTCGACATGGTCATCGACCGTGGCGAACTGGTCGCCATCGTCGGCGCCTCCGGGTCCGGCAAGTCCACCCTGCTGAACATCCTCTCCGGCCTGGACACCCCCACCGCCGGCATCGCCCGGGTCGCGGACTACGACCTGCTCAACCTCTCCGCGAAGCGGCGACTGAGCTACCGGCGGAAGAAGGTCGGCTTCGTCTGGCAGCAGACCGGGCGCAACCTCCTGCCGTACCTGACCGCCCAGGAGAACGTCGAGCTGCCGATGGAGCTGGCCGGCGGGCGTCGGCGGCGGGCCCGCCGGGAGCGGGCGCGCGAACTGCTCGACCTGGTCGGTGTGGGCTACTGCGCGGACCGGCGACCGGGGCAGCTCAGCGGTGGTGAACAGCAGCGCTGCGCGGTGGCCGTCGCGGTGGCCAACGACCCGGAGGTGCTCTTCGCCGACGAGCCGACCGGCGAACTGGACGAGGCCACGGGCGCCGAGGTGTTCGGGGCGTTGCAGACCATCAACGCCGAGCTGGGCGTGACCATCGTCGTGGTCACCCACGACCACGCCGTGGCCAGCCAGGTGCGTCGTACCGTCGCCATCCGCGACGGCCGGACCGCCTCCGAGGTACGCCGGACCGCGCGAATCCATGAGGACGGCCGCACCGAGCTGGTCAGCGAGGAGTACGCGGTGCTCGACCGGACCGGCCGGATGCAGCTGCCGCCCGCGTTCGTCGAGGCGCTGTCGTTGCGGGATCGGGTGCGGCTCAACCTGGAGCCGGACCACGTGGAGGTGCGGCCGGGCGACCAGCGCCGCGCCGAGCGGGAGGCGGGGGCATGAGCACGTGGGACGAGGCGGCGACCGGTGCCGCGGTCGGACGGTTTCCGGTGACGCCACCGGGGCAACCGGCCCGGCACCGCGTCGAGAACTCGCACGCGTACCCGGTGAACGGCGGACGACCGGCCCCGTACGACAACCAAGGTGAAGTGGCCGGGCAGGCGAGGGGAGGTACGGGCATGGACGGACCGGGTGTCACGGTCACCGGGCAGGCCGCCAGGGCGACCGCCGCGCTCGGCGACGAGGTCGTCCGGGTCGAGGGGCTGAGCCGCACGTACGGCCGCGGGGAACGCGCCGTGCACGCGGTGCGGGACGTGTCGTTCCGCGGCGGCCGGGGTGAGCTGATCGCCGTCCGGGGCCGCTCCGGTGCGGGCAAGACCACCCTGCTCAACCTGATCGGCGGGCTGGACCGGCCGAACGGCGGCCGGGTGACGGTGGCCGGGCGCGACGTGACCGCCGCCAGCGAGTCGGAACTGCTCGCGCTGCGGCGCGGCACGATCGGCTTCATCTTCCAGACCTTCGGCCTGGTGCCGATCCTGTCCGCCGCCGAGAACGTCGGGGTGCCGCTGCGGCTGGCCCGCGTCCCGGCCGCCCAGCGGGAGGAGCGGGTGGCAATGCTGCTCGAAATGGTCGGGCTCGGCGGGCACGCCGCGCAGCGGCCGTACGAGCTCTCCGGTGGGCAGCAGCAGCGGGTCGCGGTGGCCCGGGCACTGGCGAACGAGCCGAGCCTGCTGATCGCCGACGAGCCGACCGGTCAGCTCGACTCGGAGACCGGCCGGTCCATCATGGACCTGCTCCGCGCGGTGGCGCGTGGACGCGGCACCACGGTCCTGGTCGCCACGCACGACCCGGCCCTGATCGAGTTGGCCGACCGCACCCTGACCCTCCGCGACGGCCGCCTGACCGAGTCCTGAGCCCCCGTCACCCGTTGATCATGCAGTTGTGGTGCCCGGTTCCGGCCGCTTCGTGGCCTTCGTGAGGCACCACAACTGCATGATCGGCAGGGGTCAGAGCGGCAGCTTCATGCCTTCGTGGCTGGCGACGAAGCCCAGGTTGAGGTAGAAGCGGTGCGCGTCGTGACGGGACTTGTCCGTGGTCAGCTGCACCAGCGCGCAGCCGCGCTGCTTCGCCTCGTCGATCGCCCACACCATCATCCGCCGGCCGAGCCCCTGGCCGCGCCGGTCGGAGCGCACCCGCACCGACTCGATCAGCGACCGCTGCGCGCCGTGCCGGCCGAGCCCGGGGATGTAGGTGATCTGCAGGCAGCCGACCAGTTCGCCGTCCTGCTCGGCCACGATCAGCTGGTTGCGCGGGTCGGCGGTGATGTCCGCGAACGCCTTCTCGTACGCGGCGTCGACCTCGGTGAAGTCCCGTGCCCTGCCGAGCACGTCGTCGGCGAGCAGGGCGAGGACAGCGGGCAGGTCGGCCCGTACGGCCTCCCGGAAGATCACGTCACTCATACCGTGAGCCTGGCACAGCGACTCCGAACGACGGCGGTGTCCCGCCGGGCGGTGGGGTCAGCGGGCCGGGCAGCGCTGCCCCTCGCGCGGCACGGCCAGGTCCAGCAGGTAGGCGTCGACGGCGTTGGTGATGCAGGTGGTCTGCGGGTAGGCGGTGTGGCCCTCGCCCTCCCAGGTCAGCACCCGGCCGACGCCGAGCATCGAGGCGAGCGCCCCGGTCTGCTCGTAGGGGGTCGCCGGGTCGCCGGTGGTGCCGACGACGACGATCGGCGGTGAGCCGGCCGCCGCGCCCGTCGGGTAGGGGTCGCGCCCACCGGGCCACTCGACGCACGCGAGCATGCCGACCGCCAGCGCCGGCCCGAACAGCGGGTATTTCTCCCGCCACTGGGACTGCAACTGCCGCACCTGGGTGAGGCTCGGCTTCTCGTCCTCGTCGGCGCAGTTGACGGCCAGGTTGGCGTCGAACAGGTTGGAGTAGCGGCCGTCGTCCTCCCGGCCGGCGTAGGAGTCCGCCAGCCGGAACACCTCCGCCGGGTCACCGCCGTCGAGCCGGTCGATCGCCCGGGCCAACTCCTGCCAGCCCGTCTCCGTGTAGAGCGAGGAGATGACGGCGTAGAAGACCCAGCCGGCCGTCGCCTCCCGCCCGCCGGCGCCCCGGACGGGGGAGACCCGCGCCTTGTCGATCGCGCTGGTCACGGCGGCCCGCGCGTCGGGCGCGATGGGGCAGCGGCCGGCGTTCGCCGTGCACCAGCGGGTGAAGTTGCCGAACGCCCGCTCGAAGCCCTTGGCCTGGCTCTCCGAGCTTGCCACCAGGCCCTGCCTGGGGTCGACCGCGCCGTCGAGCACGAGGGCCCGGACCCGCTGTGGGTAGAGCTGGGCGTAGGTGGCGCCGAGCAGCGTGCCGTAGGAGTAGCCGAGGTAGGTCAGCTTGTCGTCGCCGACCGCCGCGCGGACCGCGTCCATGTCGCGGGCCGCCTGCTCGGTGGCGTAGAGCGGCAGCTGGTCGCCGTACTTGTCGCCGCAGCCCCGCCCGATCCGCTGGTTGAGCGCCACGAACCCGTCGAACGACTCCTGGCTGCGCGGGTCGGGGTCGTAGCCGAAGCTGGCGTCGAGGTCGGCGTCGGGGATGCACTTCACGGGGCTGGATCGGGCCACCCCGCGCGGGTCGAAGCCGACGATGTCGAACCGGTCGGTCACCGCCGAGGGCAGCCCGCCGAACGCCGGCCCGAAGGAGAGGTAGACGGCGGTGTCCACCCCGGAGCCGCCGGGACCGCCCGGGTTGATGACCAGCGAGCCGATGCGGTCGCGCTGCTTCGTCGAGCGGGCCCGCAGGAGGGCGATCTCGAAGGTCTCGCCGGCGCCCGGGCCGGTGCTGGCCCCGCCGCCGCTGCCCCAGTTGCGGGGCACCGCGATGCGGGCGCACTCGTAGCGCATGTCCCGCGCGCCACGGCCGACCAGCTCGTCGGCGACCTCCGGGCAGGCCCGCCAGGTCGGCGCGGTGCCCGGCGCGGCGGCCGCGCCGTCGGTCTCGGTGCGCGGCGCGAACGCGGGCAGGGTGCAGCCGGCGGTGAGCAGCGCCGCGACGGCGAACGCGGCGAGGGTGCGGCGGACCCGGCGGATCCGGTCGGCGGTGCGGGACACGAGTGGCCTCCGTGATCGTCTCGCCGTCAGGCTACGCGGGGCCGGCGGTCGTCGGCTCCACGGTCGCCGTCGGGTCGCCGCGCAGGACCTGGTCGACGTCGAAGCGGACCGGCCGGTCGAGCTGGTCGTAGCCGCAGGAGCGCGGATCGCGGTCGGGGCGCCAGCGGACGAACTGCGCGGTGTGCCGGAACCGGTCACCCTCCATCGCGTCGTAGCCGACCTCCAGCACCAGCTCCGGACGCACCGGCTCCCACTCGAGGTTCTTGGTGCCGGTCCACCGGCTGACGCCGCCGGGGATGCGCTGCCCCCGCTCGTGGTCGCCGTGCACCCACGGGTGCTCGCCGCCGGTGTCCCGGTAGGGGGCCAGCTCGTCGAGCAGCTCGGCCCGGCGGGCCATGCTGAACGACGCGCTCACGCCGACGTGGTGCAGCACGCCGTCGTCGTAGAGGCCGAGCAGCAGCGAGCCGACCACCGGGCCGGACTTGTGCCAGCGGAAGCCGGCCACCACCACGTCGGCGGTGCGGGCGTGCTTGACCTTGAACATCAGCCGCTTGCCCGGCTCGTAGGGCAGGTCGGCCGGCTTGACGATCAGACCGTCCAGCCCGGCGCCCTCGAAGACGTCGAACCACCGCCGCGCCGTCTCCGGGTCTGTGGTCACCTGGGTGACGTGCACCGGCGGGCGCACCCCGGCCAGGGCTGCCTCCAGCCGGGCCCGGCGTCGCGGATAGGGCTGGTCGAGCAGCGCCTCGTTGTCGATCGCCAGCAGGTCGAAGGCGACGAAGTCGGCCGGGGTGGTCTCGGCCAGCAGCCTCACACGGGACGCCGCCGGGTGGATGCGCTGCCCCAGCAGCTCGAAGTCGAGCCGGGCCTGCCCGCCCGGACCGTCGCGGCGGATCACGATCAGCTCGCCGTCGACGGCGCAGCGCTCCGGCAGCTGCCGGCGGGCCTGCTCGACGACCTCCGGGAAGTAGCGGGTCATCGACTTGCCGCCCCGGCTGGCCAGCTCGACCTCGTCGCCGTCGCGGAAGATGATGCACCGGAAGCCGTCCCACTTGGGCTCGTAGGTCATCCCGGGCGCGGTGGGGATGCGCGGGACGCTCTTGGCCAGCATCGGCTCGACCGGCGGATTGATCGGCAGCTCCACGGCGACCAGTCAACCAGACGGCACCGACAACGGTGAGCCAGATCACGGCGCGGCGGCGGGCGTCGTGTCCGCCCCCGTCCCGCTTCCCGTCGCCTGGGCGAATCGGAAAAGAGCAGGTCAGAGCTAGTTTCGGCGGGTGCCGGAGTGGACCTGTGGCTGCTGCGGGCGCTACCGGGTCAGCGTGGAGCTGATCCGGGGTCGCTACCGCTACCGCGTCGTGCACCGGTACCCGCGCCAGTTCGGCGGCGGCAAGAACGTGCTCGGCGAGGTCGGCTCGATCCCCGAGCTGGAGGAGCTGCTGCGCCGCCACACCCCGCTGACCCTCGCCGACCTGCGGGAAGCCGCCTGACCCGCACGGCCGGGCCGGCGCGCCGCCGGACCCGCGAGGGCCGCCGTCGGCGGGCGGAGCGGCCGGGCCGGCTCACGACGACATGAGGGCGGAGACCTTCTCCAGCAACGCCAGCGAGTGACCGTTCGGGTCCGGACGGTGCCCGACGACCCGATAGCCGTGCCGCTCGTACAGCCGCAGGTTGTGCGGGCTGTCGGCGCCCGTGAACAGGGCGAACCGGTCGACGTGACCCGGGCACTCCGCCTCGGCCCGGGCCAGCAGCCGGCTGCCGATCCCCCGACCCTGCTGGTCCGGGGCCACCGCGAGGCGACCGACGTGCCCCACGCCGTCGATCACCGACACCCGGACCGACCCGACCAACCGGTCCCCGTCCCGCGCGGCGAGCACGAGCGTAGGCCCGGTCAGCACCGTACGGATTTCGTCGAGCGTCTCGGTCAGCGGCGGCAGGAAGGGGTCCCGGTAGTGCTGCGCCTCGGTCAGGTAGGCGGCGCGTTGCACGGTCAGGATCTCGCCCGCGTCGGCCGTGGTGGCCCGGGCGATCAGCGGTGGCGTGCCCATCGGCCCAGCTCACCACACGTCGCCGGGACGCCGCCGCCCGGCCACCCCACCGCCCGTACGCTGGCGGTGGACGCGACGTGGAGGTGCCGGGCATGGCGGGGCTGACCTATCCCGACGTGGGTGCCACCCGCACCGGCGACCTGCCGGCGGGTTGGCGGCACGTCCACCACCGCGTCCGCCTGCCCGACGGCTGCCTCGACACGGCGGGCGCGGCGGTGCTCGGCTGGCGACTGCACCGCGCCGCCGGGATCCGGATGACGGCGGACGCGCCCCGCGCGGCGCCCGGCGTGCGCGTGGTCGCCGGGCTGGGGGTGGGCCCGCTCCGGCTGCGCGCCCCGTGCGAGGTGGTCTGGGTCGTCGACGACGGGCAGCGGACCGGCTTCGGCTACGGCACGCTGCCCGGGCACCCGGCGCGCGGCGAGGAGGCGTTCGTGGTGAGCCGGGACGACGCCGGGCACATCTGGTTCGAGGTCACCGCGTTCAGTCGCCCGGCCGGCTGGCAGATGCGGGCGGCCGGGCCGGCCGGTCGGGCCTTCCAGGGCGCGTACGCCTGGTGGCTCGGCCGGACGCTGCGCCGGCTCTGCGCCCGGAGGTGACCGGGCGCGGAGCCGGCGCGCGGCCTACTCGTCGGTGACGGTCAGCGTCAGCGGCCCACCCGGCATGGGCAGACCGCCCGGGCCGTAGGTCGTGGCCAGGCCACTGGCGTCGTTGAGCGTGAACCCGTAGGTGTAGGTGCCGGCGGTGATCTCGTACGGCAGGTAGCCGTAGAGCGAGAGTCGGCCGTCCGGGCCGGCGCCGGTGCCGCCGAACTGCTGGGCCACCACCGTGCCGTCGGCCGCGTAGAGGTACATCGAGTAGCCGTTGACCGGGGCGACCGGCGCGGTGACCGACATCGAGACGACCGGCCTGGTGTCCGGCGCCTGGCTGCGCGCGACGGTCGTCGGCGTGACCGAGACGTCCGTGGCGGTCGGCGGGGTGGTGCTGGTCAGCTGTCGGATGGTCAGCCCCGGGTCGGGCGCCTCGTAGCGGCTGCCGTAGAGGGCGAGGCCGCCGGCAGCGTCCCGGATCGCGAGCCCGACGACGGTGCACCGGGCGGTGCGACTGTAGACGAGGATCGGCAGGCCGATCGTGCCGTCGGCGCCCACGGTCGGCGTGGTCGAGGTCTGCCGGCAGCCGTGGTTGTCGAAGTCGACGAGGATCTCCCGGACGCCCTCCTGGGCGCCGGCGACCGTCATCCCGAGGGTGGCGTTGACGTTCACGGTCCAGTTGTTGACCGGGTTGGGACTGACCGTGAAGCCGCTCGCGCTGAGGGAGGCGTTGGAGGTGACGATGATCGATTCCAGGCCGTGGTCGGTGACGACGGCCAGGTTGCCGACGTTGTCGGTCAGCGCCAACTCGGTGACGCGCCACTCGCCGGACGCGGCGTTGGCCGGGATGCGCACCTCGATCGAGCAGCTCGTGGAGTTGATGTCGCCACCGCTGTAGGCGCCGCACCGCTGGTCGGCCCGGTGGAAGAACGCCTCGAACCGGCCGGTCACGGTCTGCCCGCCCGGGCCGGTGAGCTGGAGGCTGCCCTGCCACACCCCGGACTCCCAGTCCTGCACGGCGACGTAGTACCTGAGGTAGCCCTCGCGGTCCTTCACATAGGTGTAGGGGCGGGCGTCGCTGAGCGGCTCCAGGTAGGCCCAGTAGCTGCTCGGCGGCGTCGTGTCGGCCACGGTCCGCGCGGTCACGGTGCCGCGGTGACCGGCCAGCGCGGCGCGGTCGAGGGTCAGGGCCGCTCCGCGCTCGTCGTGGACCTCGAACCGGGTGACGAGCCACTGGGCGCTGCTGGTCGCGGCGAAGCGGGGGACGACGAAGTCGTAGGTGTAGGTCGAGCGCCGCGGCGTGCCGGACACCCAGCGGGCCTTGGTGTAGGTGACGTCCTCGAAGCGGAAGTCGACCTCGTAGGTCTGCCCGACGTAGCTGCCCGGGGTGGGACCGGCCATCTGGATGTGGAGGCTGCCGTACATGTCCTGCGCGGCGGCGTCGGGGTTGGTGACGGTCCAGGTCAGCGGGACGACCGCGCTGTCGACGGTCGCGTCGACGCGGCTGGCGGCGAACGCGAGGGACTTCAGGGCCAGGGCCTTGGCGCCGGCGGTGGCCGGCACCGCGGTGGCGCCGAGCGCGGCCACCGACGTGACGGCCACGAGGGCCACCCGCGCCAGCAACCGGAGGGAGAGGATCGACATGGACCGTTGTATAGCAGCGTGGCGCACGTCCCCGCCGTCCCGCCCCGGCGGTCGGGGCGTCCGACCCCGGCGACGCCGGTCAGTAGCGGGCGAACGAGCGGATCGGGGCGCGCGGCCCGTACTTCGGGGCCTGGATGCCGGCGGCCTCCAGCAGCACGCAGACCCGGCCGCGGTGGCCCCGGAAGGGCTCCAGCAGGGCCAGCATCCGGGCGTCGTCGCCCCGGGGCTCGCCGGCGAGCGCCCAGGCCACGGTGTTCGGGACGTGGTAGTCGCCGACGCTGACCGCGTCCGGGTCGCCGTACGCCACCCGCACCACCTCGGCGGCGGTCCACGGGCCGATGCCGGCCACGGCGGTCAGCCGGCGGGTCGCCTCGGCGGCGTCCGCGCACCGTTCCAGCCGGTCCGCGACGGCCGCCGCGCGGCGCAGCGTGTCCGCCCGGCGCTGCTCGACCCCGAAGGGGTGGAATACCCAGTAGGGCGTGGCCGCGACGGCCGCCGGCTCCGGGGGTAGCAGCAGCCGCACCGGCCCGGGCGCGGGCTCGGCGAAGTGCCGGACCGTGGCGGCGTACGCCCGGTAGGCCTCCTTGCCGGTGACCTTCTGCTCGAAAACGGCCCGCAGCACCCGGGGGAAGACCAGCCCGGTGGCCGGCATCCGCAGGCCGTGGTGCTCGCGGGCCAGCCGGTCGACCAGCGGGTGCGCCGCGGCGAGGTCGGCGAAGGCGCCCAGGTCGTCCCGGAGCCCGGCGACCGCGTCGGCCCGCTCCACCACCCACTCGGCGCCCGGCCCCCACCCCTCGGCCAGCAGGTCGCCGTCGGCGGGCCGCAGGGCGAGGGTGGCGGGTCCGGCCGGGGTTCGGGTCGCCCACCAGAGGGCACCCGCGACGATCCGGGCGCACGGGTCGTACGGGCTGAAGGTCAGGGCGCGGACCGAGGGCGCGAGGCGGTAGCCGGCGGGTGGGTGCAGCACCCGACGCGCGGTGGGGTCGGTCCCGGTCATCCCGCAACTGTGCCAGAGCCCCCGGGCCGGGCGGAGTATCGGCGGGTGGTGGTGTGGCGTACATCCGGCGAAGGGGTGGGGGTCGCCGTCAGCCGAACTGGTAGTCGAGACTCAGTCGGATTGCTGGAATTTTTGCCACTAAACGGATCTTCAGGAACGAAGCATCCATCTCGATGTCCCTCCGGTGAACCAAAGGATTGCCGATCCATGGCTGGCCCGTGAACACGCTGCTAATGTCTCGTCGCCGCCGCCCTCGCCGCGGAGCTCTCGTCGTCGGTGCCACGACGCGTGGCGCAGCCGCCCGCGGCTTCCCCGCTCGTGACGCCACGACCTCTCTGCGGGCGTACGGAGGCACACGGGGATGCAGTGAGGAAGGGCGCGACGATGCCTGCTTGCACGAGGTTGGAATTCCGTTCACGGCAGGAAGCGTCCGTCCCGCCACGACGGCGGTGACCGTGCGCGCCCCTGGCCCGGCCGTCGGACTCCGGCGGTCCCGAGCATGATCGCCCTGCGCGTCTACCGCCTGCTACCGCCTTCGGCCCGGCGCCGGCTGATCCGCCTGCTGCCGGAGCACCGGCGGCTCGGTCTCGTGCGTACGCTCGTTCGCGCTCCCGGTGGGGACACGGTGCATCCCGTGGGATCGGTGGTGAGCGTCGACGACGGCGGCGTACGCACCCCGGCCGAGGTCGTGGCGGCCGCCACGCCCCTGCAGATGTGGCACCGCAACCTGACGGCCGTCACGTCGGCCCTCGACGCGGCCGGGATCCGCTACCACTGCCTGCGCAACGACGACCACCTGCGCAGCACGGTGGCGGTCGTCGCCGACCAGCGGGACGCGGTTCGGCGTACCCTCCACGCCGCGCCGGCCCTCTCCGGCGCGCAGATCCGCACCGTGGAGGTGCGGCCCGGCCGGCACCAACCCGACCTGACGCCGACTGAGGTGTTCCAGGTGTGGTTCCCGGTGACCGACGCCCGGGCGGGCGTGGTGCTCGGCTCGCGGCACGCCTGCGAGATCGAGTTCTGGACCCGGGACGGGGACGTCATCCGCGCGCCCCGCCACAACGCGGTCATCGACGAGGCGCCCGTCGAGCCTGAGCCCGTCCGCGTCGCGGCGGCGCTGCTCAGCCACTTCGTGCCCGAGGCCGACGACCACACGTACGGCAGCCGCCGTGACCTCGCCGTCCGCGCCTTCGACCGGGTCGGCTTCCCCGTCGACGCCGTCTACACCTGGGTGGACGGGTCGGACCCGGAGTGGCTCGACCGGAAGCGGGCGGCGCTGGGCGAGGCGGGCGGCCCGCTGCACGCGGTCGCGGCCAACTCGTCGCGCTACCACAACCGGGACGAGCTGCGATACTCCCTGCGGTCGCTGCACAGCTTCGCGCCCTGGCTGCGGCGGATCTTCCTGATCACCGACGGTCAGTTGCCGAGCTGGCTCGACCCGCACCACCCGATGGTCACCGTCGTCTCGCACGCCGAACTCTTCGCCGACCTCGGTGTGCGATCGTCGTTCAACTCGCACGCCATCGAGTCGCGGCTGCACCGCATCGAGGGTCTGGCCGAGCACTTCCTCTACCTGAACGACGACGTGTTCCTGGGCCGGCCGCTGCTGCCCACCCACTTCTTCCACGCCAACGGGATCGCGAAGTTCTTCCCCTCGGCGGCCCAGTTCGGGCTGGGCGACGCGAAGCCGGGAGACCTGCCGGTGAACGCCGCCGGCAAGAACAACCGACGGCAGATCCAGCGGCAGTTCGGCGTGACCATCACGCAGAAGATGAAGCACACGCCGTTCGCGCTGCGCCGCAGCATCATGTACCAGATCGAGCACGTGCTCCGCGACGGCGTGACGGAGACGGCCCGGCACCGGTTCCGCCACCACGGCGACCTGTCCATCCCATCGGCGCTGCACCAGTACTGGGCGTACCTGACCGCGCAGGCCGTGCCGGGCGACATCGAGTACGAGTACGCCGACCTCGGCCACCCGTCGACCCCCGCGCGCCTCGCCGAGCTGCTGGCCAGACGCCACCGCGACGTGTTCTGCCTCAACGACACCGACTCGGATCCCCGGTCGATGGCGGAGCAGGAGAGCATGCTGGCTGACTTCCTGCCCCGCTACCTGCCCTTCCCGGCCCCCTTCGAGCTGCCGGACGACGTGGTGGCGCAGCGCCGCACCCAGGGGGCCAGCGCGCTGTGGCGGCAGGCCAACGGCGTACGCCGGGGTGCCGGCCAGGTGGACGCGGCGACGACCCCGTCGCTGCGGATCCCCCGGCAGGTGGACGCCCCGACCACGCCGGCGCTTCCTCGGCCGGCGGACCCGTCGGCGGTGTCGCGGATGCGGGTCGGTCCGCGCCTGGACGCGCCGACGCTGCCGTCGATGCGTATCGCCGCCGGTCGGACGGTCGACGAGTCGGGCGGGACAACCGGGACCGAAGGTCCACGGCAGAAAGGCACGCGAGATGCCTGAGCACAGGGAATGGGCGGGGTCGTTGCGGGCCCTCGGTCGCCGGGCCAAGCGTCCGCTCACCGTGTGGCAGCGCTCCGCCGCCGTCGCTCCGGCGCGGTCGATGGCCATCATGGCGCACCAGGACGACGACCTGTACTTCCTCAACCCGCTGCTGGTCAGCCAACTGGCCAGCAGCGCGGCGCACCTCACGGTCTGCCTCACGGCGGGCGAGGCCGACGGCCGCAACGCGCCGGGCGGCACGCCGGAACACGCCGACCTGCCGGTGGACTTCCAAGCCTTCGCGGCGGCCCGGTTCAACGGTCTGCGCTGCGCGTACGCCGACATGGTCCTGGGCCACCGGGACGCGAAGTGGCGCCGGGAGGTGACCACGCTGGCCGGCGGAGCCGAGGCGGAGGTGTCGGTGCTGGTCGACGCGCCGCACATCCGGCTGGTCTCGCTCAACCTGTGGTGTACGCCCCCGGCGTCCGCCGCCCCCGACACCAACTCGCTGCCGGAGCTCTGGGACGGACGGGTCGCGGCGAACCTGAGCATGGTCCCGCTCGGCTCCCCGGTGTCGCGTGAGCACCGCTACACCCGGGAGAGCCTGATCGAGTCGCTGGTGATGCTGCTCGACGACTTCGCCCCCACGCTCGTCTGGACGATGGACCCGGATCCGGATCGGCAGGTCCACAACCGCGCGAACCCCCGGCACGCGGACGCCGAGGGCTACTCCGACCACAGCTTCCACACCGCCACCGGTCTCTTCGCGCACGAGGCGGTCACCCGCTGGTTCGCGGCCGGCGGGGGGCGCAAGACCTCGGTCGAGGCGTTCCGCGGCTACTACGTCCGGCGCTGGCCGTCCAACCTGAGCCCGCAGGGGCGGGCCGTCAAGCAGCGCTACAAGGACGTGTACGGCTGGGCCGACCGGCGTCCGAGCGACGACCCGGCCGGGCTGGGTGACCGAAAGGTCAGTGGCGACCTGATCGCCTCCGGCAACGCCTCCGGCACGACCCTGCGCTATCCCGGCTCGCGCTCCTGGGCGGCACCGGGCGCGGACGGTCGACTCTCCGCCTTCGCCGTGCGGGGCGGGCAGGTCGTGCACTGGCGGGAGGACCGCTCCGGCGAGTTCGCCGAGGGGCGTCGCGTGCCGGGCCGCAAGCTGCTGCCGCATGTGGACGCCGTGCCGACCGAGGACGGCGGATGGCGCCTCTTCGCCGTCCGGCAGGGACTCACGGCCGACCCCGCCAAGCACGTCCGGGACGTCTGGACGATCCGGCTGCCTGCCTCCGGGGACTACCGGGAGGTGCGCTGGGAGTCGCTGGGCAACCCGAACGCCCACAGCGAGCCGGCGAAGCGGCGCAACATCGGGATGCCGCAGGCCGTCGCGCTGCCCGGCGGCCGGCTGCTGCTGCTGGCCCGCAACGCCGGAAAGGGCCTGAGTGGACGGCTCCACGACGGCGCCGCCTGGGGCCCCTGGCGGGACCTCGGTGGCGGCGACACCCAGGACGGGCTGACCACGGCGGTCCTGGCGGACGGCACGGTCGAGGTGTTCGCCGCCGGACGCCGCGGGCTGGCGCACTGGCTGGTCCGCCCGACGGACCTCACCGCCGTGTACTCGGTGGTGCCGACCGAGGCGCCGGCGGGTCCGCCCGCCGTCGTATCGCTGCCCGGCGGTGACCGGATGCTGTTCTGCCGGTGCCGGGACTCCGCGTCGGTGGTGTCGTTCCGCACCGAGGCCGGCGGCGCGGTCTGGGACCCGTCCACCCTGGCCGACCTCGGTGGGTACGGCGGGCCCGGCCCGCTGGCCGCCCGGTTCGTGCCGGAGGTCGGCGCGGCGCTGCTGGCCGTACGCGACGACGACTCGTCGACCAGCCTCACCTGGGTGGGAGTCGACGGCCGCGCCGTCGGGGGGTGGCTTCGCGAGCCGACCCCGATCGCCGGCAGCCACGCCGTGTCGGTCGGCTCCGCCGGTCAGCCGGTGGTGCTGGCGGTCTCCGCCGCCGGTGCCCTGCTCGCCCTGCGGGTGAAGGACGCGACGTCGATCACGATGAAGGAAGTGCCGTGAGCCTCACCTCCCCTCTGCCGTTGGCCGATCCCACGGCGGCCCCCGCGCGGTCCGACCTCCGGGAAGTGCTGGTCGACGGCGGTCTCCGCCGCGCCCACGTGCACGCCGACCTCACCCCGCTGCTCGCCCGGCAGCTGAACCACACCGCGGTGACCGCGGCCCTGGACGCGCACGGGGTGGACCACTTCGTCGTCCGCGGGATGGACGACCGGACACCGGTGGTCGGTGTCAGCGAGGATGATCGGGTCGCCGCCCTGGGCGCACTGGAGAAGCTGGGCGCGGCGGAGGGCTGCTACGTGAGCCAGGTGCTCCCCAAGCCGCCGATCGCCGGTTCGCTGCGGGACGCGGCCGACCCGGCGGCCTGGGTCGACGTGCACCTCGCCCGCGCGGTCAAGATGACGTGGTTCCGGATCGACCCGACCGGGAAGTTGGTCGCCGGGCCCGCGTACGGATGTGACGTCGAGTTCTGGAAGCCGGACCGCAAGGCCGCGGTGTTGCGCGCTCCCCGGCGCAACCGGATGGTGCCGTCGGTCTCCATGGCCGGCGTGCCGGTCGTCGCGGGCGATCACCGGTTCACCCGCCTGGCGTCGCCGGCGAAGCCCGGTCGGCGCTTCCGCACCCGGCAGGAGTTCGACCACTCGCTCCCGGACGACATCGACTTCCCCATCGACGTCGTCTACACCTGGGTCGACGGCGCGGACCCGGAGTGGCAGCGCCGCCGCGCGACGCAGAAGGGCGAGGCGTTCCATGCCGAGGCGGCGAGCGACTCCCGCTACATCAACCGGGACGAGCTGAAGTACTCCCTCCGGTCGCTGCACCTCAACGTGCCCTGGGTGCGCAACATCTACATCGTGACCGACCGGCAGTGCCCGCCCTGGCTGGACCTCAGCGCCGGGAACATCTTCCTGGTCAACCACGAGGAGATATTCGCCGACCGGGCCGCCCTGCCGACGTTCAACTCGTGCGCGATCGAGAGTCAGCTGCACCGCATCGACGGGCTCGCCGAGCACTTCCTCTACCTGAACGACGACATGTTCTTCGGGCGTCCGCTGGCCCCGCAGACCTTCTTCCTCGCCAACGGACACACCAAGTTCTTCCTGTCCCAGAACCGGATCCCGGTCGGCCCGATCACCGGCCTCGACAGCCCCGTCGACGCAATGATCAAGAACAACCGCCGGCTCATCGAGCGGCGGTTCGGCCGTACGCTCACCCAGGGCAGCCAGCACGTCCCGTACCCGCTGCGGCGCAGCATCCTGGCGGAGATCGAGCGGGAGTTCCCGGCGGAGCACGAGGCGACGATGTGGAGCAGGTTCCGCAGCCCGTCCGACCTCACGATCACCTACTCGCTGCACCACTACTACGCCTTCCTCACCGGGCGGGCGCTGCCCGGCCACGTCAACTACGGCTACGTGCAGCTCGCCGTGCCGGACCTGGCGGCGCGGCTCCGCCGGGCCGAGGCCCGCCGGGACTGGGACACCTTCTGCATCAACGACGCCTACTCCACCTACGAGCAGCTCCAACAGCAGATCAGCATCCTGGAGCCGTTCCTGGAGGCGTACTTCCCGGTGCCGAGCCCGTACGAGTCGGCGGGACGTCCGTGAAGTTCTCCTTCCTCATCCACAACTTCTACGGTGTGGGCGGCACCAACCGGGCCGTCCTGAACCTGGCCACCGCGCTCGTCGAGGGCGGCCACGAGGTCGAGGTGGCCTCGGTGTTCCGCCGGCTGGACCGCACGATGTTCGAGGTCGACGAGCGGATCAGCGTGGTGCCGCTGGTCGACACCCGGCCGCGCCGGCCGGACCGCACCGACCCGCGGCACCGGGAACCCTCGACCCTGGTGCCGGAGAGCGAGGAGTTCCACTCGCACTACAGCCGCCTGACCGACGAGCGGCTGGTGGACTACCTGCGGTCGACCGACGCGGACGTCGTCGTGGGCACCCGGCCGGGGCTCAACCTCGCGGTGGCCCGGCACGCCCCGGAGCACACCGTCCGGGTCGCCCAGGAGCACATGACGCAGGACCTCATCGACCCCGCGTTGAAGGCGGAGATCAGTCGCCACTATCCGCGGATCGACCTCGCGTACACCGTCACCGGCGCGGACGCGGCGGCCTTCCGCGACGGCAACCCGGTGCCCGGCACCCGGATCGAGGTCCTGCCCAACAGTTCGCCGTCGCCCGGAGTGGCGCCGGCCGACGGCCGCGGCAGGATCATCGTGGCGGCCGGCCGGCTCGATCCGATCAAACGGTACGACCGGCTGATCGCCGCCTTCGCCCGGGTGGCGGTGGACCATCCCGACTGGACGCTGCGCATCTACGGCGACGGGGAACAACGCAACGCGCTGGCCGCACTGATCCGCGAACTGGGCGTCTACGACCGGGTCCGCCTCATGGGCCGGCGTGACGACATGTCGACGGAGTGGGTGAAGGGCGCCGTCGCGGCGGTCTCCTCGGAGCGCGAGTCGTTCGGCATGACGATCGTCGAGGCGATGCGCCTCGGCCTGCCGGTGGTCAGCACCGACTGCCCCGTGGGTCCCCGGGAGATCATCGACCACGGGGAGGACGGCCTGCTCGTGCCCAGCGGTGACCTCGGCGCGTACGCGGACGCGCTGCGTACCCTCATGCGGGACGACGCCCTGCGTGCCCGGATGGGGAAGATGGCGTTGGCCAACTCGGCCCGCTTCGACCCCGCGCACCTGGCGGCGCAGTTCGCGGGGCAGTGCGCGGAGGTGCTCGCCGTTCGGCGTGCCGCCGTGGCGCGACCGAGGCGGCCGGTGCGGCGGGCAGCCGGCGGCGCGCCCAGCCGCTCCGTCCTCGCCCGATCCGGCGAGCTGCTCCGGGAGCCGCATCTGGTGCGGTCGCTCGCGGATCCCGTGCTGCGGGGCATCGCGGGCAACGACCTCGCCCGACGGGCGAGCATGGGCGCTCTCGTCCGGCTCGGCCGGGTGCGCCGGGCCCGCGCCACCAGCACCCGGCTCCAGCAGGCGATCCGGCGCCGGGTCGCGGCGCCGACGGACGTGCCGGCCCTGGACTGCCGGGTCCTGCCGGACGGGGGACTGCGGTGGTCCGTCGACGCGGCCGGCTGTCACGGCGAGGCGGCGGTCCTGCTGCGTAACCGCGACACCCGGGCGGTCGTACGGGTGGCTCTCGGCCCCTCCGACGACGGGCTGCGGCAGGTCGGCACGCTCGACGCGACCGCGCTTCCCGAGGGGCGGTGGAACGCCTTCCTCACCGACGGTCGGGGACGGCGACGGGCGCGCCCGCAGCGGCTCGACACCCGGGTGCTCGCGGGCGGCGTGGACGCCGGTCTCACCGGCGAACGACCGGGGTTGGCGGCGCACGTGCCGTACCGCACCGCCGACGGCTTCCTCGGCGTGCGCAGTTGGGTCCGCGCCGCGCACGCCGAGGTCCGCCGGCTCGCCCTCGACGGCGAGTGGGTCACGGTGACGTTCACCTGGCACGGTCCGGGCGTTCCGACCGAGGCGGTGCTCCGTCGCCGGGGAGACCGGACCGATCAACTCGCCGTCCCGGTCGCCTCGGTGTTCGGCGACGCCCTGACGGTCGCCGTGCCCCTGGTGTCGCTCACCGACCTCCGGCTCGGTCGCTACGAGGACTGGGACGTCAACGTGCGGCACACCGGTGGGCCCGACGAGGTGCGGCTGGGCCGCTTCGTCGACGACGTGGTCGACAAGAAGCTCGTCTACACCTATCCCGAGATCCACCTGTCCGAGGACATCGGGCTCGACCTGGTGGAGGAGGACCCCGCCCCGGCGCTGCGGGTGCGTCCCTTCTACACGATCGACAGCGAGCTGTCGCTCGTCATCATCGATCGGCCGTAGCGTGGCGGGGGAGAGGAGCGCGGTGGGCGAGCCGGGACCGGACAGCCAGGAGATTCCCCGGGCGGTGGCTGAGCCGTCCCGGCTGGTCGGCGTCTACCGGCGGGTGCTGAGCCCGCAGACGCGCCGCGCGATCGCGAAGAAGGTCAGCCCGCAGACCCGGCACCAACTGAAGCAGTGGGTGGCCCGGGCGTCCGTCGACGGCCAGTTGATGGGGCGGCGAGGGGAGCGGCTGGCGCGCCGCCAGCCGGAGCTGCTCGCGGGCGGCGACCGGGTGGTGGTCACCGCGGACCGGGCGCCCCGGGTCGCGCACGTGCGGGCGGACATCACCCCGACGAAGGCCCGGGAGGGCAACCTGTCGGCCGTGACGGCGGCGCTGGACGAGGCGGGGGTCGCCTACTTCCGGGTTCGGGGCGAGTCCGACCTCCTGAGCGTCGTCGCGGTCGACGACGCCGACCGCGCCGCCGTGTACGCGGCCCTGGCCGCGGTCTGCGGCCGGACCGCCGGGTACGTCGGCGTGCCGCCCCGCGGGCAGGCGCAGCCGCCCCGGCCGCCGGCACCCGGTTTCGAGTCGCCGGTCTGGCGCCGCCTCGCCGGAGCGCCGGTGCTGCGGCTGACCTGGTACTGGACGGACCCACGGCAGCGGCTGGTGCTGGGCCAGCCGTACGGATGCGACGTGGAGTTCTGGACCCGGGAGGGGGACGACCTCGTCGCGCCGCGGCGCAACCCGGTGGCGCAGCAGGTCGCCGCGCGGGGACCGACCGTACTGGCGGAGGAGTCGGTCTTCAGCGGCCTGGTCCCGCCCACCTCGCCGGCCCGCGTACGCACCCGGCCGGAGTTCGCGGGGCGGCGGCCGGAGGACGTCGCCTTCCCGATCGACATCGTCTACACCTGGGTGGACGGCGCGGACCCCGCCTGGTTGCGCCGCCGCGCCGAGGTGACCGGCGTCCCCTACCACGCGGAGGCCGCCAGCGCGGCTCGGTTCCTCAGCCGCGACGAGCTGCGCTACTCGCTGCGGTCCGTGCACCTGTTCGCGCCCTGGGTACGCACCGTCCACCTGGTGACCGACGACCAGGTGCCCGACTGGCTGGACCGGTCCGCCCCGGGGCTGCGGGTGGTCAGCCACCGGGAGATCTTCGCGGACCCGACGGTGCTGCCGACCTACAACTCGCACGCGATCGAGAGCCAGCTGCACCACATCGACGGTCTCTCCGAGCACTTCCTCTACTTCAACGACGACGTCTTCCTCGGTACCGACGTGCTGCCCCGGGACTTCTTCCTGGCCA
Source organism: Micromonospora krabiensis (assembly GCF_900091425.1). Lineage (GTDB taxonomy): Bacteria > Actinomycetota > Actinomycetes > Mycobacteriales > Micromonosporaceae > Micromonospora > Micromonospora krabiensis. The sequence continues at coordinate 2,931,278 of NZ_LT598496.1, read as the reverse complement.
ACGGCATCTCCCGGTTCTTCCCGTCGCCGGCGCTGGTGCCGCCGGGCGCGCCCACCGCCGAGGACATCCCCTCGTCGGCGGCCGGGAAGAACAACCGGACTCTCATCGCCGAGCGCTTCGGCACGGTCCTCGGCCAGAAGATGAAGCACATGCCGCACGCGCTGCGGCGCAGCGTGCTGTGGGAGATCGAGCAGACCTTCCCGGAGCAGCACCGACGCACCGCCGCCAGCCGCTTCCGCAGCATGACGGACATCTCGATCGCCTCGTCGCTGCACCACTACTACGCGTTCCACACCGGACGCGCGGTGCCGGGCGACCTCGAGTACACCATCGCCGAGCTGTCCCACCCCGACACGCCCGCCCGGTTGGCGCATCTGCTGGCCCGCCGGGACCGGCACGTCTTCTGCCTCAACGACGCCTTCTCCACCGAGGAGGACCTGGCCCGGCAGCTCGCGATCCTCACGCCGTTCCTGGACACCTACTTCCCGGTGCCCAGCCCGTGGGAGCGCACCTGAGCCGACCGCCGTCCGGCGTAGCGGGGGCCGGTGGACCGTACGCACCGCCGGTGGCCGACCCCGTCGGTGACGCGGGCCGGCCATGACGGTGGCCGGCCGCGCCCTCCCCGGCTGCGACCGACCACCGTGTCCCTGCGGATCAGTACGAGTAGGCGTCGCCCCCGGAGTTCGCGGCGCCCTCGCTGTCCGACGGCGGCGCGACCGCCTTCGGGGTGCCCTTGGGCAGGCAGCTCAGGTTCTTCTTGCCGTCCGGCTGGACCACGAACCAGGTGCCCCCGACGCCCTGGCCCTTCCACTGGCCGGGCTTCTTGTCGCCGATGTACCGGTAGACCGGCCACCCGCCGATGGTCAGCTGCCGGGTGCCGTCCTGCCGCGTGACCGAGCCGACCTTGTCGTCGGAGACGCCGCTGAGCTGCGGGTTGCCGTCGGTCAGCGACGGCGGCCACACCTCGGCGCACTTGTCGACGCAGTTCGACGACGGCGGGTCGGCGGTGTCCTTGTCGAAGCGGTAGAGGACCCAACCATCCTCGTCGGTGACGACCTGGCCCATCCGGGCCACCTTCTTGCCGATCAGCTTCTCGGTCAGCTCCACGCCGGCCGCCGGGGCGTCGGCCGCGGGGGTCTCCGCCGAGGCCTCGGGCTCGGCGGACGCGGTGGGTTCGGCCGCGGCGACGGCGACCGGCTCCGCCGCGCTCTGGTTCGCTCCGTCGTAGCCCGCGGGAGCGCAGGCCGTCAGGGCGACGACCATCGCGCCCGCGACGATGACGGTCCGCTTCATCTGTGCCACGTGCCCTCCTCGATTCTCGGCAGTTCACCGATGAGTACGCAGGGCAGGCTGTCAACGATTAACCAACTACCGTGGTCAATTTCACAGCGATCGGTTGAACCGGTACGCCGATTCGTGCGTGGGGGCAGGTGCGACGAATCTTCCACCCGTACGACGAATCGGCGCCGGTCATTGTTTCTGACCGGCGCCGATTTCCGTGGACGTCGCTACAGCCCCACCGTGACCAGCGGGCTCGCCACCCCGTTGCCGTCCACCGACTGCACCTGGATCTGCTTGATGTCGCCCACCTTCGCGGCGGTCGCGGCACTCAGCTCCAGGCCCTGCGGCTGGGTGTTCGTGCCGTAGCCCTCATCCGGAACGGACCACGTGGAGATCACCTCGGTGGTGGCGTTCTTGCGGATGACCACGAGTCGACACGTGCGCGGACCGGGCAGCTTCCGCAGGCTGAAGTTGATTCTGGTGCCGAACTCCTTCTGCGCCAGGAACATCGTGGTCTGCACGCCGGTGCTCGGGTCCGTGGCGTCGTACTGGTCGCCCTCCGCCTCGTTGCCGCCGACACCTGGGCCGGTCGGCCCGCCGCCGGTCGAGTCCGTCGGCGGGGCCGGCGCGGGGAGGGTCGGCTCGGCGACGACGCTCGGCGGGTTGGCGTCGTCGATGACGGTGTTGAACCCGATCCCCGTGAGGCCGCCCAGCACCACGACCGCCGCCGCGGTGGCCAGCAGCTGGCGGACCCGGGAGCGTCGCCGGTGGGCGCGCACCGCGACCAGCGTACGGTCCAGCAGGGCCGGATCGGTCTGCGTGTGCTCCAGCGCGCTCATCGTCTCGCCGTCGATGTCGCTGAGCAGCCCGACCACCGGCACCATGGTCTCCAGCTCGGCGGCGCACGCCCAGCAGGTGGCGAGGTGCTCCTCGAACCGCTCGGTGTCCTGCGCGTCCAACACGCCGAGCGCGTACGCCGCGACGTCCATGTGGTCCGGCCGGCTCATTCCGTCACCCCCCGTTCCTGCAGAGCCGTGCGCAGCGCGCGCAGCGCGTAGTAGACCCGCGACTTGGCGGTGCCGAGGGGCAGCCCCAGCTCCTCGGCGGCCTCCGGCACGGTCCGCCCCCGGAAGTACGTCGCCACCAGGATCTCCCGGTGTGACTGGCTGAGCGTACGCAGCGCGTCCGCCACGGTCATCGTCCGCAGCACCCGGTCCGTGCTGTCCGACTCGGCGAACGCGGTCAGGTCCCGGTCGTACGTCTCGGCCGGTCGGGCCTGCTCGCTGCGGTGCTCGTCGATGGCGATCCGGCGGGCCACGGTCACCAGCCAGGGCCGAAGCGACCCCTGCCCCTGCACCCCCAGCCGGTGCGCGTTGCGCCAGGCCCGCAGGAGCGTCTCCTGGACGATGTCCTCCGCGCGTTGCCGGTCCCCACCGGTGAGCCGCATGACGAACGCCAGCAGCGGACCGGCGTGTTCGGCGTAGAGCTGCCGGACGAGCTGGTCGGAGTGGCTCGCCTCACTGGTCACCGCCTGGTGGCGTCCGGGCGCCGATCGTGGCGTCACCGGCCCATTCTGGCGAGGCGTCGGGCGGCCGTCGACCCCCCGGGAGGTCGGCCGCGACTGGGATCGGGCGGACATCCAGTCCGGCCGCACCACATCGCCGTGCCAGCCGGCCGCCACCGCGTGCATCCAGAACCTCCGGGTCGTCCAGGTGACCAAGGGCCCACCAGGCGGGCCGCCCGGTGGTACGGGCCGACGGTGCGAGCGGATCAACGACGGACGAAGAATTTTCGACTGCGCTGCCCGTTGCCGGGGTCGACGGCCGTGCCCGCTGCCGGTCCGGTCGAGCGGCGGTGCCGCCGGCGGCGGTCAGCGTCCGGTGGCGAAGAGGCCCGGTGGCGGCGGGGTGGAGCCCGTGGCGTCCGCGTCCCGGACCACGGTCGCGCCACCGGCGAACCGGTCCAGGTCGGCGCCGGCCACCACCCGGCCGGGGAACCAGTCACCGGCGGCCCGGCGGGTCAGCTCCGGCACCGGCGGCTCGCTGCGGCCGGCCACCAGCACCAGGTTGCCGTAGCGGCGACCACGCAGCACCGCCGCGTCACCGATCAGCGTGGCGTGCGGCAGCACGGTCCGCACCGTCGCGACCTGCCCGCGGGCGTGGCGCAGCGGCGGGCCGTCCGCGAGGTTCGCGAGGTACCAGCCGCCCGGGGCGAGCACCCGGGCCACCTCGGAGGCGTACTCGACGGACGTCAGGTGGGCCGGGGTGCGGGCGCCGGCGAAGACGTCGGCGACCACCACGTCGTAGCTGCCGTCGCGGGTGGCGGCGAGCACCTCGCGGGCGTCGGCCACGCGTACCCGCAGCCGGGGGTCGGCCGGCCAGGGCAGCGCCCGACGGACCAGCTCCACCAGCGCGCCGTCGACCTCGGCCACGCGCTGGGTGGAGCCGGGCCGGGTCGCCGAGACGTACCGGGGCAGGGTCAGCGCGCCGCCGCCCAGGTGCAGCACGCGCAGCGGGGCGCCGGCGGGGGCGATCAGGTCGACCGCGGCGGCGAGCCGCCGCACGTACTCGAACTCCAGGTAGGTGGGGTCGGTCAGGTCGACGTGGGACTGCGGCGCGCCGTCCAGGAGCAACGTCCAGGAGCCGGCGCGGTCCCGGTCCGGGACCAGCTCGGCCTGGCCGGTGTCCACCTGCTCGACCACCCGGTCGCCGTCGCGCTTGCGTCCCACCCACCCAGTATCCCGGCCACCCCGGCGCCGCGCCCCGGCCGGTCGCCCGCGCCGGCACATGATCGCGCAACAACAACGACGTAGGGGGCCTCGAACCCGCCCGGAGGGCACTGCCTCCGGGTTGTTGCGTGATCATGCGGCGACGCCGCGCGGCCGGCCCGAGCGGGCGGCGGCGGGTCAGCGGCGGGCGGCGGCGGTCAGGGCTCGGTGCAGCAGCCGCGAATCGCCGAGCAGCGCCCGCAGCCGGCGCTCCAGACCGGCGATGGGGATCAGGTTCTGCGGGGCGCGCGGGTCCTTGTACGGCGTGGACGCGAACCGGGGAAGCGTGACCAGCGACAGGTCGGCCAGCTCGACCGCCTCGGCGATGTCCAGCTCGGGGGAGCACTCCACCCGCACGATTCCCGCCCAGGGGGCGCCGGCGGCCACCGGCAGGCGCAAATACCAGGACCAGCCGCCCCAGGCGGTGCCGACCCGGAACACCGGCGAACGCTGCCCCGCCGTCAAACCGGTCACCACGGCGGTGAGCCGGGCGTCGAGGTACTGGCTGTGCTGGGTCTTGATGTAGCCGAGAGTGCGGGGCAGATGCCGGCGGCTGCGTAGCGGGCCGTCGACCACGAGCAGGTCCCCGTCGGTGCGGGCGGCGTCGGAGACCGCCACCTCCAGCGCGGTCAGCGGGCCCTGCACCGCGGCGGGAAGCTTCGTCAGCTCGCCGGTGCCGCCGACCCGGTGCACCGGGTAGCGGATCGCGCCCGCGACCACGTCCTCGGCGGTGGGGCTGGCGGTGAACAACCCCCGGCCCACCCGGGTGCCGGCCAGCTGCGCCGAGCCGCGCCCCAGGTCGCAGCGGACCACGCCGGCGGCGAAGGAGGCGGCCAGGCCGGGGAAGGTACCGCCGTCGGACTCGGCCATCCACAGGCTCGCGTCGATGCGGCGGACCCCGTCGACCAGCAGGACCACGTCGGGCGCGCGCACGTCGGGGCGTACGTCGATCGCCCGCCAGTCCACCGCGGGCAGCTCGTCGTCGGTCTCCACCTGGGCGCTGCTCGGCGCGGCCGGGCCGGTGCCGGACGCCTCGAACGAGGCACCGTACGACGGGTCCCAGGCGTCGACGAAGAACCGTCCACCGGGTGCGGTCACCGGCCGGTCCGCTCGACGCGGGCGGAGCGGGCGTCCTTGCGGACCTCGTAGCGCACCGGGATGCGCTCGGCCAGGGCCGGCACGTGGGTGACCACCCCGACCATCCGGTCGCCCCGGGCGGCCAGGTTCTCCAGGGTGGCGGCGACCGTGTCGAGGGTGGCCGCGTCCAGGGTGCCGAAACCCTCGTCAAGGACGATCGACTCCAGGCTCGCCGCGGTGGTGGACATGCCGGCGAGCTGCTCGGAGAGCGCCAGCGCCAGTGCCAGCGACGCCTGGAACGTCTCGCCGCCGGAGAGGGTGCGGACGCCCCGGCGCAGCCCGGCGTCGTGGTGGTCGACGACGAAGAACTCGCCCTTGTCGTGCACCAGGTCGTACTGGCCGCCGGAGAGCTCCCGCAGGATCCGCGACGCGCCGTCCACGAGGAGGTCCAACGCCTCGGCGAGCAGCCACCGTTCGAAGTTGTTGGCGCGCAGGTGACCGGCGAGCGCGCGGGCGACCTGCGCACGGCTATCGTGCCCGGCCCGCTGTTCCCGCAGATCAGCGGCCTGCTCGCGGCGCTCGACCAGGCGGCGTACCTCGGCCTCGGCCCGCTCCACCGCCACCGCGGCGGCGCGGACCGGCTCGTCGTCGGCGGGCAGCCCGGCGTCGGCGAAGATCCCGGCGATCCGCCGCGCCAGCCCGGCGGCCACCGCCTCGGCCTCGACGACCGCCGCGGCCCGGCCGGCCCGCTCGGCGCGGCGGCGGCCCGCCTCGGCGTCGGCCCAGCCGGCGAGGGTGGTCCACGCGGCCGCCACGTCGTCGCGGTCGGCCGAAGGTGGGCCGAACCGCGCCAACCCGTCCCGGGTGGCGTCGAAGCGCCGCCACGCCGCCCGTAGCCGTTCCTCGGCGGTGTCGACCGCGCCCCGGGCCCGACGGGCGGCGTCCCGGCCGGCCCGCACGGCGGCGGTCGCCTCGTCCAGGGCCTTGCGCAACCGCGCCTGCTCGGCCAGTTGGTCCCGCAGGGCCTCGGGCGTGGCCGCGCCGGCGAGATGACCGTCCACCTCGGCGCGCCGGGCGTCCAGGTGCTCCTGGCGGGTACGGGCCTGCACCAGCATCCGGTCCAGGTCGCGGGCCGCCGCGTCACGCTCCTGCACGACCCGCTTGGCCGCCTCGCTGGCCGCACGGGCGGCCTTGCCGGCCTCGACCGCGCGAGCCACCGCCGACTCGGCGGGAACCGCCGGCACCCGGGAGACCACCTGCTCGCACACCGGGCAGGGCGCACCCTCGACCAGGTGCGCCCGCAGCCCCACCGCCTGATCGGTGGCCTTCGCCTCCTCGTGGGCGCGGAACGCCGTCGCCAACTCCTCCTCGGCCCGCTCGGCCGCCGCCCGCGCCCCGGCCAGCGCCCGGACCGCCGCGTCGTGCTCGGTGGCCGCCGACTCCAGGGCCGCCCGCACCACATCCGCCTCCGCGGTCAGCTTCTCGCGGTCGGCGTACGCCCGCAGCAGCAGCCGCAGCGGGCTCTCGTCACCGGCGGCGGCCAACTCACCGCGCAGCTTCTCCTCACGCTCCTCGGCGAGCGACACCGCACCCGCCGCGGCGTCCGCCTCGGCCCGCGCGTCGGTCACCGCCCGGGCCACCTCGGCGACCCCGGCGGGCGCCCGGACCGCGCCCAGCACGTCCAGCTCGGCGTCGAGCGCGGCCAGCGCCGCGGTCGCCTCCCGCGCGGTCACCCGGGCGGCGTCCAGCTCCGGGACGGCGGCCTCCACCGCCGTGGCCAGCGCCCGCATCCGGTCGACCTCGCCGGCGGCCCGGTCGAGGGCGTCGTCGTCGACGTCGGCGAGCCCGGCCAGCAGCTGGTCGACGGCCTCCAGCTTGGCCTCGGCCTGGGCGGCCCGGGCCGTGGCCCGCTTCTGCACCTCCTCGTAGACGCCGAGGCCGAGCAGGTTGACCAGGATCTGCTGCCGGGTGGCCGGCTTCGCGTGCAGGAAGTCCGCGAACTGGCCCTGCGGAAGCACCACGCAGCTGGTGAACTGCTCGTAGGGCAGCCCGACCGCCTCCAGCACCGCGACGTCCATCTCGGCGGGTGTGCCCGCCACGACCTCGCCGAGGTCGTCCGGGCTCAGCCCGGTGTCCAGCTTGGTGACGTCGAAGCCGGGCGGCATCAGCTGCAACCCGGCGTTGGCGGTCTTCACGTTGCCCCGGCTGTCCCGTCGCACGACCCGGGTCGCGACGTAGCGGGCGCCGCCCGACTCGAAGACCAACCGGACGCGGGCCTCGGCCGCCGAGGGGGCGAGCGCGTTGGCCAGGCCCCGGGTGCCGCCCCAGCGTGGGACGGTGCCGTAGAGGGCGAAGCAGATCGCGTCCAGCACCGTCGACTTGCCCGAGCCGGTGGGGCCGACCAGGGCGAAGAAGTCGGCGTCGGTGAAGTCGACGGTGGTCTCGTCCCGGAAGACGGTGAAGCCCGCCATGTCCAGCCGCATCGGTCGCATCAGCGGTCGACCTCCTCGAAGATCTCGTCGAAGAGCTCCCGTACGCCGTCGTCGGCGTGACCCCGGCTGTCCAGGTAGTCGGCGAACAGCTCGCGCGGCGAGCGCCCGGAGCGCTGGGCGACGGCGGTGCCGCTCCCCGGCGCGGGCACCAGCTCCGGGTCGATCCGGATCTCCAGCGCCCGGGGCAGCAGCTCCTGCACCTCCTCGCGCAGCCCGGCCCGGGGCTGCTCGCGGACGAACACCCGCAGCCACGCGTCGGGCTGCTCCACCTCGGCGAGCTGGGCGAGCGTGCCCCGGACGGTGCGCAGGGTCGCCGCCGCCGTCACCGGCACCTCACGGATCCGGGCGGCGGTGTCGGCGGTGACCTCGACGACGGTCACCGAGGGCACGTTCTCCTGCTCACCGAAGTCCACGGCGAGCGGGCTGCCGCTGTAACGCACCGGGCAGGGGCCGTCGACCCGCTGGGCGCGGTGCAGGTGACCCAACGCCACGTAGTGGGCGGTGCCGGGAAAGACCGTTGCCGGCACCGCGTAGCCGAGCACGGTGTGCGCGTCGCGCTCGCCGCCACCGGCGGCCGCGCCGGTCACCGTCAGGTGCGCGGTGACCAGGTGCACCCGGCCCGACTCCGTGAAGCCCTCGGTGAGGCGGCCGAGCACCCGGCCCAGGTGGTCGGCGTATGTCTGGTTGGTCTCGGCGGCGGTCAGCTCGTACATCTCCACCGCGCGGACGGCGTAGCGCTGGGACAGGAACGGCAGCGCGGCCAGCCGCCACCGCTCCCCGCCGGCGGTGGTGCCGTCGATGACGTGCTCGTCCGGATTCTCCCGGACGCTGCCGCGCAGCGTGATGCCGGCGGCCTCGGCCCATGGGCGCAGCGCGTCCAGGGCCGGCCCGTTGTCGTGGTTGCCGCCGATGGCGACCACGTCGGCGCCGGTGCGGCGCAGCGCGGTCAGCGCCCGGGTCACCAGCCGGGTCGCCTCCGGGGTCGGCGCCGCGGTGTCGTAGAGGTCACCGGCGACGATGACCAGGTCGGGCTGCTCGGCGCGGGCGATCTCGATGACGCCGGCCAGGACCGCCTTGTGCTCCTCGGCCCGCGACTGCCCCTTGAGGACCTTGCCGACGTGCCAGTCGGAGGTGTGCAGGATCTTCATGGTGGCCCGCCCCCTAGAAAGGGATGTCGTCGTCGGCGCCGCCGGCGGTGCCGACCACCGCGAACGGGTCCGCCGTCTGGGTGATCGAGCGCAGCGTCTGCGACGGGGCGCGACCCGCCTCGCTGACCCGGGTCGCCCAGGCCGGGAACGGGAACTCCAGGCAGAGCGGCACCGGGATGTCCGGCTGGTTGACGAACATGGTGCCCGGCTTGGCCAGCAGCGCCCGCTGTCGCTGCGCCGGTGGCAGGAAGCCGTATTCCGGGCGGGACGCCTCGGCGGGGTCGAGCCGGCCGACGACCCGGATCGCCGAGTTGGTGACGATGCGCCGCTCGACCTCGCTCGCCGTCTGCTGCGCGCCGACCAGAATGACACCCAGCGAGCGGCCCCGCTCGGCGATGTCGAGCAGCACCTCCTTGATGGGGGAGGAGCCCTCGCGCGGCGCGTACTTGTTCAGCTCGTCCAGGACGACGAACAGCAGCGGCTTGGCCGTGCCCGCCTTCTCCTTGCGCTCGAACTCGCTCTTGAGCGTCACGCCGACCACGAACCGCTGGGCCCGGTCGGGCAGGTTGTGCAGGTCGACCACGGTGACCTGGGCGGACTCGGCGGTGTTGATGCTGTGCGGGCGGCGGGTGGCCAGGTCACCGCGGATCAGCCGGCCGAGGTCCTTCTTGCTGCCGATGAGTCGCCGGGCGAACGCGTTGACCGTGCCGAGCCCCACCGCGCTGCCGGCCCACTCGGAGCGGGTCTCGTCGTCGTTGAGCTGCTCGACGATGTGGTCGACCAGGTCGGCGTAGGTGCCGAGGCGCACCCCGTCGATGCTCACCCCGCCGTCGGCGGGCTGCGCGTAGCGGGCCAGGTGGGCGGCGACCGAGTGGACCACCATCGTGTACTGCTGGCGCTCGTCGTCCGCGTCGGCGAAGACGTAGGGCAGCAGGCGGTCGGCGCAGAACTCGGTCAGCGTCCAGTAGAAGCTGTCCACCCCGGTGAGCCGGCTGCTCACGTCGGGGGTGCCGGAGGAGTCGCCGACCCGGGGCGGCGCGTAGACGCGGACGTCGGGGAAGGCGCCGGCGTCCAGCCCGAGCTTCGCGTAGCCGGCGCGGGTGGCGTCGTCGAGCCGGGTGTTGGGGTGGTCGAGGAAGAGCAGGTCCTCGCCCTTGACGTTGAAGATGAGCGCCTTGGCGTTGACGGCGTCGCCGCCGAGCACGCCGGAGCGGAACACCGAGTAGAGCAGGAAGGTGGCGAAGCTCGTCTTGGTCGCGACGCCGGAGATGCCGGAGATGGAGACGTGGGCCCCGCGGGTGCCGTCGAGGAAGTCGGCGTTGAGGTAGACCGGGACCCCGTCGCGGCCCATCCCCATCGGGATGCGTCGCTCCATCCGGTCGAAGTGCAGTGCGCGGGCCCGGGCGTCGCCCTCGGCGCGGTGCACCACCGCGCCCGGCGTCGGCGGCACGTAGAACTCCGGGTCGACCCGGGTGGTCGTGACCTCGGCCGCCTCCTGCACCTGGGCGGGCAGCGTGCCGTCGGCGATGGCGAAGACGTCGGAGTCGAACTGGGCGCCCTCGTGCCGGGCGCGCACCTGGGTGACCACGCCGGCGATGGTCACCGGCTCGCGGTCGGGCAGCTCGCGGCGGGTCACCACGACGTCGTCGAGCTGCAGGTAGCTGCCGGGGGAGACGGCCGTCCAGAACTGCAGCGGGGTGGCGTCGGCGGTGCCGAGCACCCGCCCGACCCCCTCGACCGGGCCGTCGAACCCCTCATCGCTCATCGGGCAGCTCCGGTCGGTCGTGGTGGGCGGGACACACGTCCTGCATCCTGCCCGAGGAGTACGACACCTTGCCACGCGACGCGGCGGACGCCACGCCGGTCGTACGCCGCGCGTTCGGAGCGTCATGGCCGCGACACGGTACGTCGCGCGGCCGGCCCTCGCGGACGCGCGAACCGCGCCCTCGGTGCACGCGCGCCCGGGCGGGGCCCGGCGAACGCGGCGAGAACGCGGCGGGCTTCCGGACCGTCAGACGCGGGCGTGGCGCAGCAGGAGCACCCCGTCGGCGGCGGCCAGCACGTGTCGCAGCGGCAGCGGGCGCGGCGGCGTGGCGTCGCCCGCGGTGATCCGCCCCGCCCCGGGTCCGGCGAGCAGCGGCGCGACGGTGAGGCACAGCTCGTCGACCAGGTCGGCGGCGGTGAGCGCGCCCAACAGTCGCGGCCCGCCCTCGCAGAGCACCTGGGCGTGGCCGCGTCGCCGCAGCTCGCCGAGGCCGACGGCGAGGTCGACGCGATCGGCGCCGCAGCGCACCAGGTCGGCGACGTCGGTGAGCCCGGGTGGCGGCTCGGACTCGGCGCGGGTGAGCACCACCGGCCGGACCGGCGCGTCGGCGAAGGCGGCCTGGGCCGGGTCGAGGTCGAGCGATCCGGACACGACCACCAGCGTCGGGTACTCGGCCAGGCCGTGCTCGACCCGCCAGGCCCGCCGGCGCTCGTCCAGGCGCAGCGCCCGGTAGCCCTCCTGGCGCAGCGTGCCGGCGGCCACGAGCAGCGCGTCGCAGAGCATCCGCAACAGGCCGAAGACGCGCTTGTCGGGCTCGCCGGAGAGCCCGGCCGAGTAGCCGTCGACGCTGACCGCGCCGTCCAGGCTCGACACGAAGTTCACCCGAAGGTGTGGCCGGTCGGGGCGGCCGTAGAGGTCGGTGAGCGCGGCGTCGTCGAGGGGCTCCGGTGCGCCGCCCGGCCAGACCCGGTTGATCGGAATTCCGACGCTCATTCGCTGGCCGGACCGGTGACCGGAGGGGTGGGTCGGGGGGTACGGTGCTGACAGTCGCACCAGTTCCGGCCCGGACAGTCGTCGTGTCGCCTCGCCCGGCACGCTCGACAGATCATTCTCGCAGCCTAAGCCGAGGGAGGATGGGACAGCATGCCGCGTCAGATCTTCCAGTTGCGGATCTCGCTGACGGGTGTCCGTCCGACGGTCTGGCGGCGGGTGCTGGTTCCGGCCGGCTACACCCTCGACCGGCTGCACCGCGTCGTCCAGCACGCGATGGGTTGGCGCGACTGCCACCTGCACTCGTTCGAGATCGACGGTCTCCAGTACGGCGAGCCCGACCCGGACGGCGAGCTGGCGCTGCACGACGAGTTGGACGTCCGGCTGGACGCGGTGCTCGGCAAGGGCAGCCGGTTCCAGTACACGTACGACTTCGGCGACTGGTGGGAGCACGACCTCGTGGTCGAGGACGCGGTCACCGCCGACCCGGAGGAGCGTTACCCGGCCTGCCTCGACGGCGAGCGCGCCTGCCCTCCGGAGGACGTCGGCGGCCCGGCCGGCTACCAGGCGCTGCTGGTCGCGCTGGCCGACCCGGAGCACCCGGAGCACTGGGCGATGCGCGACTGGGTGGGTGACCACTTCGACCCGGCCGCGTTCGACGCCGGGCGCGTCGGCACCCTGCTGCGCCGCTTCTGCTGATCCGCCGAGCACGGCCGCCCGGACGGCGGCCGCTTCCGCCTGCCCTCGACCGCCCGCGCCCGGCGGGGGACCGGTAACAAATTGGGAACGCTCCCAAGCCCCTATTGACACTCCCGACACGCGCCCGCAATCTCATGGGAGCGCTCCCGATGCGTGGGCGTCAGCACTGCCCGGTGCGCGACTTCGGGGGCGGGCAGGTAGCCGCCACGAGGGTTCAGCGACCGGAGAGCCCGCATCGCCAGACACCGGAACCACCACACGAATCACCCACCTGAGAGGGGTCAGGGATGAGCGTCATCAGGCGCCGGCTCCGCACTGCCGCGGTCGCCGCGATCGCCGTGGGCGTGGCCCTCGGCAGCACCGCGTGCAGCAAGAAGAACGACGACGAGGCAGGTGGCGAGAACGGGCAGGTCAAGCTCGTCCTCCAGACCTTCTCCAACTTCGGGTACGACAAGGCCATCAAGGACTTCGAGGCGGCCAACCCGAACATCAAGGTCGAGCACCAGAAGATGGGTGAGCTGCGGGACTTCCAGCCGAAGCTGGTGCAGTGGCTCGCGGCGGGCAGCGGCGCCGGTGACGTGGTCGGTCTGGAAGAGGGCGTGCTGCTCCAGTACGTGCAGAACCACGACAAGTTCGCCAACCTGCTCGACCTCGGCGCCAGCGAGGTGAAGTCCAACTTCCCGGAGTGGAAGTGGAACAACGCGATGACGCCGGACGGCAAGAAGCTGATCGGGCTCGGCACCGACGTCGGCGGCCTCGCCATGTGCTACCGCAAGGACCTGTTCCAGCAGGCGGGCCTGCCCACCGAGCGCGACGCGGTCTCCCAGAAGATCAGCACCTGGGACGACTACATCGCGCTGGGCCGTCAGTTCAAGAACAGCGGCAAGGTCAAGGCGGCGTGGCTGGACAGCGCCACCAGCCTGATGCAGCCGTACGTCATGCAGAACTCCGAGACGTTCTTCTTCGACAAGGAGAACAAGTTCATCGGTGACACCAACCCCGTCGTCCGCAAGGCGTGGGACATGGGTCTGCAGATGGCCGCCGACGGCCTGACCGCCAAGGCGCAGCGCTGGAGCGCCGACTGGGACGCCGCGTTCAAGAACAACGCCTTCGCCACGATCCCCTGCCCGGCCTGGATGACCGAGGGCATCATCGCCCAGCGTTCCGGCCCGACCAACGCCGGCAAGTGGGACATCGCCAAGATCCCCGGCGGCGGCGGCAACTGGGGCGGCTCCTACCTCGCCGTCCCGGCGCAGACCAAGCACCCGAAGGAGGCGTACCTGCTGGCCAAGTACCTGACCAGCAAGGAGGGCCACCTGGCGGCGTTCAACGAGGCCGGTGCGATGCCCTCCAGCATCCCGGGCATCGAGGACCCCGCCTTCAAGGACAAGACGAGCGAGTACTTCAGCGGCGCCCCGATCGGTCAGATCTTCGGTGACAGCGTCAAGAACATGAAGCCGGTCTTCCTCGGCGCCAAGCACCAGCAGGTCTGGGAGACCATCGTCGAGCCGCAGATGCAGGCGGCCGAGCGCGGCCAGAGCAGGTCGGACGCCGCGTGGACGAAGGCGATGAACGAGGCCAAGAAGGCCGTCGCCTGATCCGCCGGTGACCCGCCGGCTCACGGACAGCACGTGCCGTGAGCCGGCGGCGGCGCTCGGTCCCGGCAGGGTGTGGGCGCCGCCGAGGCCGCTCCCCTTTTCCCGGAAGGACCTGCCATGAGCTCCACTGTCGGCGAGGCGCCGCCACGGCGGACCGCCACGCCACCCCGCCACCGACCGGAGCCTCGCCGCTCCTCGTACCGGCTCGGCCGCTGGGACCTCAAGTACTCGCCCTACCTCTACGTCGCGCCGTTCTTCGTCCTGTTCGGGATCTTCGGCCTGTTCCCGCTGCTCTACACGGTCTACGTCTCGCTCTTCGACTACGAGCTGCTCAGTGGCACCCGTGAGTACGCCGGGCTGGAGAACTACCGCGAGCTGCTCGTGGACGCGCAGTTCTGGAACGCCGCGTACAACACGGTCGGCATCTTCCTGCTGAGCACGGTGCCGCAGCTCATCGTGGCGCTCCTGCTCGCCAACCTGATGAACCGTCAGATGCGCGGCCGCACGCTGCTGCGGATGGGCATCGTCGTCCCGAACATCACCTCGGTCGCGGCGGTCGGCATCATCTTCGCGCTGATCTTCGCCGACCGGTACGGCCTGGTGAACTGGCTGCTCGGCAGCGTCGGCGTCGACCCCGTCGCCTGGCGCGACAACCGCTACGCCTCCTGGCTGGCGATCGCCTTCATGGTCGACTGGCGTTGGACCGGCTACAACGCCCTGATCTACCTCGGCGCCATGCAGGCCATCCCGAAGGACCTCTACGAGTCGGCCTCGTTGGACGGCGCCTCGGCGTGGCGGCAGTTCTGGCAGATCACCGTGCCGCTGATCCGCCCGACCATCGTATTCACGGTCATCATCTCCACCATCGGCGGCTTCCAGATCTTCACCGAGCCGCTGATGTACGGCCACGGAATGATCCGCGGCGGCGCGGAGCACGAGTTCCAGACGTTGGCCATGTACATCTACGAGCGGACCTTCACCGGCAACGCCGAGTACGGCTACGGGGCGGCGATGTCCTGGCTGCTCTTCCTGATGATCGTCATTTTCGCGCTAATCAACTTCGCGCTGGTCCGGCGCTCGGTGAAGGGGGAGAAGAAGTGAGCACCACCCAGGCCCTCCCTCGCTCTGTCGCGCCGCCGCCGGAGAACCGGACGCGTCGCCGGCGGCGCGGCACGCCGGGCGGCCGGCTCTGGCAGGCCAGCCCGCTGACCTACTTCGCGCTCATCATCGGTTGCGTACTGTCGATCTTCCCGATCGTCTGGTCGTTCATCATCGCGTCGCGGGACAACAGCGCCGTCTACGAGATGCCGCCCACGCCGGGCGGGATGCTCTTCGAGAACATCGAGCGGATGCTCGCCAACGAGGACGCCGCGTTCCTCTACGGCCTGGTGAACTCGGCCGTGGTGTCGAGCATCGTCACCATCTCGGTGATCTTCTTCTCCAGCCTGGCCGGGTTCGCGTTCGCCAAGCTCCGGTTCCGCGGCCGCAACGGTCTGCTCCTGGTGATCATCCTGACCATGATGGTGCCGACCCAGCTCGGGATCATCCCGCTCTACCTGATGATGGTCGAGCTGGAGTGGACCGGCACCCTGCAGGCCGTCATCGTGCCGTTCCTGGTCCAGGGCTTCGGCGTGTTCATGATGCGCCAGTACGCGCTCTCCGCGATCAGCGACGAGCTGATCGAGGCGGCCCGCCTCGACGGCTGCTCGACCTGGCGGATCTACTGGAACGTGGTGCTGCCCGCGCTGCGTCCGGCCGCGGCCATCCTCGGACTGCTGACCTTCATGCAGACCTGGAACGAGTTCCTCTGGCCGTTCATCGTGCTGACCCCGGACACCCCGACGGTGCAGTACTCCCTCAAGATCCTCTCGTCCGGTCTCTACCAGACCGACTACACCGCGCTCTTCGCCGGCACGGCCCTCGCGACCCTGCCGCTGCTGATCGTGTTCGTCCTGTTCGGCCGCCAGATCATCGGCGGGATCATG
Organism: Micromonospora krabiensis; assembly: GCF_900091425.1. GTDB lineage: Bacteria > Actinomycetota > Actinomycetes > Mycobacteriales > Micromonosporaceae > Micromonospora > Micromonospora krabiensis. The sequence goes on along the minus strand of NZ_LT598496.1, from coordinate 2,915,476 downwards.
GAAGGTGCCGTCAAGTCGTGAGCAATCCCGCCAGCCCGCCCGCCGTCGGCGTCCTCGACCAGGGACCGGAGCTGATCTTCCCGCCCGGCTTCCTCTGGGGCGCGGCGACCGCGGCGTACCAGATCGAGGGGGCGGCCGCCGAGGGTGGCCGTACGCCGTCGATCTGGGACACCTTCAGCCACACCGAGGGACGGGTGCTCCACGGGCACACCGGCGACGTGGCCTGCGACCACTACCACCGGCTCGGCGAGGACGTCGCGTTGATGGCCGAGCTGGGGCTGAAGTCGTACCGCTTCTCGGTCTCCTGGTCCCGGGTGCAGCCCGGCGGCACCGGCCCCGCGAACGTGGCGGGGCTCGACTTCTACCGCCGGCTGGTCGACGAGTTGCTGTCGCACGGCATCGAGCCGTGGCTGACCCTCTACCACTGGGACCTGCCGCAGCCCCTGGAGGACGCCGGCGGCTGGCCGGCCCGGGACACCGCCGCCCGGTTCGCCGACTACACGGCGCTGGTCGCGGACGCCCTCGGCGACCGGGTCCGCTACTGGACGACGCTGAACGAGCCGTGGTGCTCGGCGTTCCTCGGCTACGGCTCCGGCGTCCACGCCCCGGGCCGGACCGACGGTGCCGACGCGGTCCGGGCCGGGCACCACCTGATGCTCGGCCACGGCCTCGCCGTGCAGGCGCTGCGGGCGGCACGCCCACAGGCCCAGGTCGGGGTGACCGTCAACCTGTACCCGGTCACCCCGGCCAGCGACGCCCCCGCCGACGTGGACGCGGCCCGGCGGATCGACGGGCTGGCCAACCGGTTCTTCCTCGACCCCCTGCTGCGCGGGGCGTACCCGGCCGACCTGATGGCCGACCTGCGTGACGTGACCGACTTCGGCCACGTCCGCGACGGCGACCTGGCCACCATCGCCAGCCCGCTCGACCTGGTCGGCGTCAACTACTACAGCCGGCACGTCGTGGCCGCGCCGGTCGCGGGCGCGGAGCCGGAGCCGTACTGGCGGGCACCGTCCTGCTGGCCGGGCAGCGAGGACGTCCGGTTCGTCACCCGAGGTGTCCCGGTCACCGACATGAACTGGGAGATCGACGCGCCGGGCCTCGTCGAGACGCTGCGCCGGGTGCACGAGGAGTACACCGACCTGCCCCTGTACGTCACCGAGAACGGTTCCGCCTTCGTCGACGAGGTGGTGGACGGACGGGTCGACGACGTCGACCGGCTGGCGTACTTCGACGCCCACCTGCGCGCCGCGCACGAGGCGATCGGCGCGGGCGTGCCGCTGGCCGGCTACTTCGCCTGGTCGTTGATGGATAATTTCGAGTGGGCCTGGGGTTACACCAAGCGGTTCGGCATGATCTACGTCGACTACGACAGCCAGACCCGCATCCCGAAGTCCAGTGCCAGGTGGTACGCCGAGGTGATCCGACGCAACGGTCTGGCCGCACACTAGGCTCGGCCCAGCTATCCGGGCGGTCCGGCGCCACCGGTTCGGTGGCGGCGCCGGATCGCCCGACGTCGGAGGAGCAGACGATGACAACGCAGCGCACCCGGTCGCTCGGGCGCCCGACCCTCGACGCGGTCGCCGCCCGCGCCGGTGTCGGGCGCGGGACGGTCTCCCGCGTCGTCAACGGCTCCCCGCAGGTCAGCCCCGAGGCCCGGGCCGCCGTGCAGCAGGCCATCGCAGAGCTGGGGTACGTGCCGAACCGCGCCGCCCGGGCCCTGGTCACCCAGCGGACCGACTCGGTCGCGCTGGTCGTCTCCGAGTCCGGCGACCGCGTCTTCACCGAGCCGTTCTTCGCCGCGATCGTCCGGGGCATCAGCTCCGCGCTGCTGGAGACGCCCATGCAGCTCTGGCTGGCGATGGCGCAGTCGCCGGTGGAGCGGGAGCGGGTCGAGCACCACCTCACCAACCAGCACGTCGACGGCGTGCTGCTGCTGTCCCTGCACGACGCCGACCCGCTGCCGACACTGCTGGAGGAGCGCGGCCTGCCCGCGGTGCTCGGCGGTCGGCCGGCCCGGATGCTGCAACCGGGCGCGCAGCCCGGCTGGTTCGTCGACGTGGACAACGTCGGCGGCGCGCGCAACGCGGTCGAATACCTGACCGGCCGAGGGCGGCGGCGCATCGCCACCATCGCCGGCCCGCAGGACATGGGCGCCGGCCTGGCCCGCCTCGCCGGCTACACCGAGGCCGTCACCGCCGCCGGGGGCGGGGTCGACAAGAACCTCATCGCGTACGGCGACTTCAGCGAGGAGAGCGGCGCGGCCTGCATGCGTCGGCTGCTGGAGGTGTGTCCCGACCTGGACGCGGTCTTCGTCGCGTCCGACCTGATGGCGTTCGGTGCGCTGCGTACCCTGCGCGAAGCCGGCCGTCGGGTGCCCGACGACGTGGCCGTGGTCGGCTTCGACGACGCCCCGATCGCCCGGCAGGCCGACCCGCCGCTGACCACCGTGTTCCAGCCGGTGGAGGAGATGGGTCGGCAGATGGCCCGCCTGCTGGTCGCCCGCATCCGCGGCGACGAACTCGCCACCCCCCACATCCTCCTCGACACCAGCCTGGTGGAACGCGCCAGCGCCTAGGAGCCGGGTGTCAGCTCGGCCGCGCCCGCCGCTCGGCGTCTCTGGCGCGGGTGGGCCTCACCGGGCGCGCAGGCCATCGAGCACCACGTCGAGATAGCGGCGGGTGAGCGCCGCCCGCTCGGCCGGCGTCGCGTGGACCGAGGCGGCGAAGACCACCCCGCACATCAGGCGTACCACGTCGGCGTGCTCGACGCCGGGACGGATCAGGCCCGCGGCGCGTACCCGGTCGAGCAGGTCGGCGGTCAGGGCGTCCAGGCGTCCGACGAGTTCGGCCGTCTCCGGCAGCTCGTGCGTGGCGGCGGCGAAGACCGGCTGCACCGCGGCGTCGGCCAGCTGCGCGTCGATGCCGACGGTCAGGAAGCCGGCGAACGCGCCCCACTCGTCGTCGTCAGCGAGGGCCCGCTCGGCGTACGCGACCAGGTCCTGCAGGGCCGGGCGGGCCAGCGTCTCGAGCAGCGCCTCCGGGGTGGGGAAGTGGCGGTAGACCGTGGCGACGCCGATCGACGCCTCGCGGGCGACGTCGTTCAGTCGTAGCGGCCGCTGCGCGGCCAGGAAGGCGCGGCCGGTGTCGATGATGTGCTGCCAGTTGCGGGCGGCGTCTCTGCGGGTCACGGTGACCAGGGTAACGGATAGCTTATCCACTTGCTGTTACGCTTAATCGGATAGGTTATCCGGAAGGGGCAGCATGGAGATCCAAGCGGCGGGCCGCACCCGCACCTACACCCTCATCGAGCCGGAGGGCGGCCACGACCGCCTGCTGCTCGTCTTCCACGGCTCAACGCAGAACGCGGCCAAGTACCGGGCCTTCACCGGTGGGGCGTTCGACGCGATCCCCGGCACGGCCGTCGCCTACCTCGACGGCTACCGGGGCAACTGGAACGACGCGCGCCTGGCCAGCCGCTTCCCGGCTCGCCGGGCCGGCGTCGACGACGTGGCGTTCGCCGAGGCGGTGGTCAAGCAGCACGCGGGCGGGCGGGAGGTCTACGCGGCCGGCTACTCCAACGGCGGCGGCCTGGTGATCCGGCTGTTGCACGAACGCCCCGACCTGCTCGCCGGCGCGACGGTCATCGCGGCCCAGCAGCCGGCCCCCGGCAACTTCCTGTTGCCCGGCCTGCCTGTCGTGCCGAAGCCGGTCCTTCTGCTGCACGGCACGGCCGACCGGATCGTGCCGTACGAGGGTGGCGAGATGGCGGCCTGGGCTCGCTTCGCCTTCCAGGTCGGCGGGGAGATGCTGTCCACGCCGGAGACCGCCGGCTATTTCGCACGACGCAACGGCATCACGGCGCCGCCCGTGACGGTCGACCTGTCCGACCGGATCAGCCGCACCGACCACCGCCAGGACGGGCACGCCCCGGTCCGGCTCTACACCGTGCGCGGCGGCGGCCACACCGTACCGGGACCGCACCCGGCGCCCCGGCTGGTCGGCCGCACCAGCCGCGACCTCCACACCACCACCGCGATGGCCGAGTTCCTCTGGAGTTGATCGTCCACCCGCCCCCGGTTTCCGCGATCTTGCACTTCCCGCCCCGGCATTTCAGGCATTTCGCGTCCGCGCGGGGCCGAAAGTGCAAGATCGCGGGGGCGGTGGGGGTGGGGCGGGTGGCGGTGGGTGGCGGTGGGGGCGGTGGGGGGCGGTGGGGTGGGTTAGGTGGGGGTGGGGGTGGGGGTGGAGCGGCGGAGTTCTCGGCGGGCCAGGGACGCGCGGTGGACCTCGTCGGGGCCGTCGGCGAGGCGCAGCGTGCGGGCCTGCGACCACAGGGCCGCGAGCGGGGTGTCCTGGCTGACGCCGGCCGCGCCGTACCCCTGGATGGCCTTGTCGATCACCCACTCCGCCATCGCCGGCGTGGCGATCTTGATGGCCTGGATCTCGGTGTGGGCGCCCTTGTTGCCGACCGTGTCCATCAGCCACGCGGTCTTGAGCACCAGCAGCCGGGCCTGCTCGATGCGGACCCGCGACTCGGCGATCCACTCCCGGACGACGCCCTGCTCGGCCAGGGGCCGGCCGAACGCTACCCGCTCGGAGGCCCGCCGGCAGAGCAGTTCGAGAGCCCGTTCGGCCATCCCGACCAGCCGCATGCAGTGGTGGATGCGGCCCGGACCGAGCCGGGCCTGGGCGATCGCGAAACCGCCGCCCTCGACGCCGACGAGGTTCTCCGCCGGTACGCGTACGTCCGTGAAGTCGATCTCGGCGTGACCGCCGTGGGAGCCGTCGGTGTAGCCGAAGACCGTCATGCCCCGCCGGACGGTGACGCCCGGGGTGTCGCGGGGCACGAGCACCATGCTCTGCTGGCGGTGCCGGTCCGCGTCCGGGTCGGTCTTGCCCATCACGATGAAGATCTCGCAGCGGGGATCCATCGCGCCGGACGACCACCACTTGCGGCCGTTGATCACGTAGTGGTCGCCGTCGCGGGTGATCCGGGTGGCGATGTTCGTGGCGTCGGAGGACGCGACGTCCGGCTCGGTCATGCAGAACGCCGAGCGGATCTCGCCCTCCAGCAGCGGGCGCAGCCAGCGCTCCCGCTGCTGGTCCGAGCCGAACTCGGCGAGCAACTCCATGTTGCCGGTGTCCGGTGCGGCGCAGTTGACCGCCTCGGGCGCCAGGTGCGGGCTGCGCCCGGTCAGCTCGGCCAGCGGCGCGTACTGCAGGTTGGTCAGCCCGGCACCGTAGCGCCGGTCGGGCAGGAACAGGTTCCACAGCCCCCGCTTGCGGGCCTCCACCTTCAGCTCGGCCAGCACCGGCGTACGCGCCCACGGGTCGCCGGCCACGGCGACCTGTTCGGCGTGCACCGGCTCCGCCGGGTACACGTGCTCGTCGAGGAAGGCGGTCAGCTCGGCCCGCAACTGCTCGGTGCGGCTGTCGTACGCGAAGTCCATCAGCGCTCCCCGGCGGCGCTCAGACCGTGCGCGACCAGCGGTGCCACCATGTCGCCGATCCGGTCGAACCCTTCGCCGAGCGTCTGCCCGAGCGTGTGCCGGTAGTGGATCCCCTCGCAGATCACCGCGAGTTTGAAGCAGCCCAGCGCGATGTGCCAGTGCAGCGGGCCGACGTCGACGTCGCTGCGGCCGGCGTAGCGGTCGATCAGTTCGGCGCCCGTCGGGAATCCGGCCCGGGGGCCGAGCCCGTCGGCGACCGGGTTGCCGGTGGTCGCGTCGTCGCCGCCGAGCACGTCCCAGTAGGTCAGCAGCAGGCCCAGGTCGGCGAGCGGGTCGCCGACGGTGGCCATCTCCCAGTCCAGCACCGCCCGCACCGCCACCGGGTCGGTGGACGCGAGCAGGTTGTCCAGCCGGTAGTCGCCGTGCACGATGCGGCCCGCGTTGACGCCGTCCGGCACCGTCGCGGCCAGCCGGTCGCGGAGCTCGTCGACGCCGGGCAGGGGTCGGCTGCGGGAGCGGTCCAGCTGGCCCGCCCAGCGACGCACCTGCCGCTCCAGGTAGCCCTCCGGCCGCCCGAAGTCGGCCAGCCCGACCGCCGTCGGCTCGATCCGGTGCAGCGCGGCGAGGGTGTCCATCATCGCCATCGCCAGCTCGCGGCGACGCTCGTCGCCGAGCGGATCGGTCTGCGCCCGCGTGCGGAACACCTCACCGGTCACGCGCTCCATCAGGTAAAACGGGGCGCCGATGACCTCCGGGTCGGGACAGTGCAGCAGCGCCGCCGGCACCGGCACCCCGGTCGGCGCCAGCGCCGAGATGACCCGGAACTCGCGGCCCATGTCGTGCGCGGTGGCCAGCACGTGCCCGAGCGGCGGCCGGCGCAGCACCACCTCGCGGTCACCGAGGTCGAGCAGGTAGGTCAGGTTGGACTTGCCGCCGGCGATCAGCCGGGCCCGCAGCGGTCCGCCGGCCAGATCGGGACGGTGGGCGGCGAGGTACGCGGCGAGCCGGTCGAGATCCACCCCGGCCGGTGCGGCCCCGGACGGTGGAGCCCCCGGCCCGCCCGTGTCGACGGCCCGATCGGTCATCCGATTAGTTGATGGCAGGTCGGCCATGTTGTCAAGGTCGGATTTTGCCCCCGGGACATGCCTCTGCAACAGGGACGAAATGGGCAGGGACCAGGCTGGTGACCAGCCTGCCGGCCGCCACCGCCGGCCCCGCTGAGCGGAGGGACGACACCATGTTGCTGCGAGTTCGGGTCACCCTGCCGGACCGTCCCGGAACCCTCGGTCAGGTGGCCCGCACGCTGGGCGTGTCCGGTGCGGACATCGTTCAGGTCGTGGTCCTGGAGCGGCTCGGCGGGCGGGCGGTCGACGACTTCACCGTGGTGTGGCCCGGCGCGGCCCGCGTCGAGCGGCTGCTCGCCGGCCTGGCGGCCATCCCCGGCGTACGCGTGGACGGGGTGTGGCGGGCGATCGGCGCGCCCACCACCACCGGCCAGGACGCCGAACTGCTGGCCCAGGTGGCCGGCAACCCGGCCGACGGGCTGGCGACGCTGGTCGACGCCGTACCCGGTCTGCTCGCCGCCGACTGGGCGGTCGCCGCGGTCGTGCCGGTCGACTGGGCGTCCCGGGGCGGTGGCGGCGAGGCGACCGTGGGGCACGCGAGCTGGCGGGCTCCCGTCCCGCCGCCGCTGCCGGAGGTGACCCCGCTGCGCGCCCGGTCGATGACCATGCCCGACGGCACCCACTACGCCATCGCGCCGTTCGGCCGCGCCGGCCTCGTGCTGGTGGTGGCCCGCGAGCACTCCGACCCGCTCACCGCCGCCGCGTTCCACTCGACCGAGGTCGATCGCCTCGCCCAGCTGGTCCGGGCGAGCGCCGTCATCCTCGGCGACCGGCTCGACCTGGTCGGGGCGCCGCCGGTGGTCGCCGGCTGACTCCCCGCGTGCGTGATCCCGGCCACGGTCGCGAGCCGTCACCCCGGAGCAATCGGCCGGCAACAGGCGGCGGCCAGGGTGGTACCGGGGAAGGGAGTCAACCATGACGCTGTGGCGGATCCGAGCCACCGTGGACGACCGGCCGGGCTACCTGTCGGTCCTCACGGCGAGCCTCGCGTTGCGCGGGGTCAACATCCTGACCGTGCAGGTGCACACGACCGAGCGGGGCGCGGTCGACGACTTCCTCGTCGACGCGCCCGACGCGATCGGCGAGGCCGACCTGGTGGCGGCCGTCGAGCGGGGCCGGGGCCGGGACTGCTGGGTGGCGCGCAGCGAGGCGCGCGGCCTGGCCGACCAGCCGACCCGGGTGCTCGGGCTGGCCAGCCGACTGGTCCGGGACCCGGACGCGACCGGTGAGGTGCTGGGCGCCCTCCTCGGCGCGGACGCGGTGACCTGGCGGCCGGACACCCTCCCGGACGCCGGGATCAGCGACACCACGATGCGACTGGCCGACCCGGGCGGCGGCTCCTACACGCTCCGCCGGGCGGCGCCCAGCTTCACGCCCGCCGAGTACGCCCGGGCGCAGGCGCTGGTGGAGCTGGCGACGACCGTGGTGCGCCGGGCCGCCGAGCAGGTCACGCTCGTGCTGCCCGACGGCGCCGAGCTGACCGTACGGCCGGCGGTCGCCGACGACCTGCCCGGCGTACTCGACCTGCACGAGGCCTGCTCGGCGCGCAGCCGGCACCGCCGTTACCTGGGCGGGTCCGCGCCGACGCCGGCCCGACTGCGGCGACTGCTGGAACCGGCCCGCGGCCACACCCTCGTCGCGGCGACCACCGGCTCCGACGGGTCGACGGAGTCGCTGGTCGCGATGGCGAACCTGCTCGGTGAGGGCGACGAGGCCGAGGTGGCGTTGCTGGTGCGCGACGACTGGCAGCGGCGCGGTCTCGGGTCGGCCCTGCTGCGCCGGCTGGCGCGGCACGCCGACCAGGCCGGCTACGCGGCCCTGGTGCTGCACGTCCAGGCCGAGAACGGCCCGATGCTGCGGACCGTACGCCGGCTGGACCGCCCGACCACCACGGACCGCGACGGCCCCCTGGTCACCCTGACGGTCCCCCTACCCGCCCCCACCCCCGCCCACCACTGACAGCCGTCCCCCCCCGCCCCTCCTCGCCCCCGCGATCTTGCAGTTCGTGCCTCCGCGAAACGGACGTATGCCGCGTCGCGAGGGCGGAAACTGCAAGATCGCGGAAAGGGAGCGGGAGGGCGCGGAGGGGTGGGAGGGCGTGGGAGGCGGGGTCAGGTGTTCGGGTAGCGGTTGTAGTCGGGGAAGTTGCCGTAGAGGCGCTCGTCGCCGCCCTGGGTGACCGCCTGCACCAGCAGGTCGCCGCCGACGAAGGCGCCCTTCCAGGAGGCGCCCCGGCCGCCGAACGGCTCGTCGCGGTCGCCCCGCGAGCGCGGCTTGTTGATGCCCACCTTGAACGCCTGGAGGTCCACGGCCAGCTTCGCCGCCTCGTCCTCGTCGTCGCAGGCGAGGGAGGCGACCAGCGCGCCGTTGGAGGCGTTCATCGCGGCCAGCAGCTCGTCGGTGGTGTCCACCACGACGATCGTGTCGACGGGTCCGAACGGTTCGGCGTGCATGAGCCGGGACCGGCCGGGCGGGGCGAGCAGCACCGACGGCGCCACATAGGCGGAGGTGTCCTGCCCGTCGAGGAACGGCGCCCCGGTCAGCTTGCCCCGGTGCAGCGGCACCGCGCCGCCGCGGACCGCCTCGTCCACCTTGCGGCGCAGCTCGTCGGCCTTGGCCGCGCTGATCAGCGGTCCGAAGTCCAGCTCGGGCAGCGGGTCACCGGCCGACCAGTCGTCGCCGACCGCGAGCGGGTGGCCGAACCGGACCGAGCGGACGACCGGCAGGTACATGTCGAGGAACTCGTCGACCAGGTCGCGCTGGACGACGAACCGGGGGTACGCGGTGCAGCGCTGCTTGCCGTACTCGAAGCCCTTCTTCAGGTGCGCGGCGAGCAGGTCCCACTGGGAGAAGTTCCAGATGCCCCAGGCGTTCAGCCCCTCCTGCTCGATGAAGTGGCGCTTGTCGGAGTCGAGCAGCGCGGCGGCCACCTTGCCGCCGTTGGACCGGCCGCCGACGAAGGCGACCGCGCCGATCTCGGGGGCCCGCACCAGCACTTCGGACAGCTCCTCGCCGCCGCCGGAGACCAGCGTCGCGGGCAGCCCGGCGCGGCGCATCAGCGCGTGCGCGACGGTGAGGCAGACGGCGCCGCCCTGCGACGGGGTCTTGGCGATGACGGCGTTGCCGGCGAGCAGCTGCACCAGCTCGGCGTGCACGAGGACGCTCATCGGGTAGTTCCAGGAGGCGATGTTGCTGACCGGCCCGGGCAGTGGCTCCCGCCCGCCGTCGAGCATCCGGTCGATCTCGTCGACGTACCAGCGGACGCCGTCCAGCGCGCGGTCCACGTCGGCGCAGGCCAGCCGCCACGGCTTGCCGATCTCCCAGACCAGCAGCAGCGCGAGCAGATCGCGGTGGTCGGTGAGCGCGGCCACCGCCGCGGAGACGCGGGCCTTGCGCTCGGCCAGCGGGGTGTCGGCCCAGTCGCGGTGGGCCCCGGCGGCGTACGCGACGGCGGCGCGGGCGGTGTCCGCGTCGAGCCGGGCGAGGTTGATCAGGACGGTGTTGTCCACCGGGGTGCGGGTCGGCGTCGGTGCGCCGACCGCCCGCCACTCGCCCTCGACCAGGTTGTGCAGCGTGGTGACGCCGTCGACGGGGGCGCCGAACGCCTCCGGGGTGGCGGCGACCGCGCGGGCGAGGGTGTCGGACCAGGCGGTGCCGTCGGCGAGTCGTAGGGCCATCGCGTCCTCCTCAGGGTTGACCGGGGGAGCGGCGGCGTCGATGGCACCGCTGGTGTCGTACTGTCGCGCGTCGCGCGGCGGGCCAGCAACCGTACGCTCGTATCCCAAGACGCCGTGTCCCGTCGCGGCGGCGCCCGCCCTCCGGTATGGAGGTGGGCTGAGCTGGACAAACCTCCTCACACCATCGATGTGCATCGATGATGTGAGGTATGCCCGGAACGGCGCCGGCCGCCGGACGGGGGCCCGGCGGCCGGTGAAGCGTCCGCGTCGCTCAGCTGGTGAAGGTGATCCGGTCGCGTCGGCGGCGCAGCACGGTCAGCGCCACACCGCCGCCGATCAGGGCGAGCCCGGTGAGCGCGATGCCGGTGCCGGCGACGCCGGTGATCGGCAGGCTGCCGCCGCCCTCCCCGCCGCCGTTGCCGCCGCCGCCGTTGCCGCCACCAGGGGTGGTCGGCAGCGGCGAATCCGGGGAGCCCGGCGACCCGGGCGTGCTCGGCGTCGGGGTGCTGGTGGCGGTGCACGGCTGGAGCCAGAACACCTTGTGCTTGGCGTCGGACGACCTCCCGTCCACCAGGTCCACGTCGAGCTTCAGGTGGTAGCCGTGCTTCGGGTGCGCGGTCAGCCCGTTGAGGGTCAGGTCGGCGGCCGAGAGGCGGATCGTCTCGTCGTGGTCGTTCTCCGCGCCGCCGGCCGGGTCGGTGCTGATGATCCGGTTGCGCACCGACCAGACCACGACGTCCTTACCGGACGGTGGCTGGGCGGTCAGGGTGACGTCGGCCGCCTGGTTCGTGTCGAAGTTGAAGAACTCAAGCTCGAAGTCGCAGGTCACGTGCGGTTCGTTGTCGACGCGGTCGCTGAACGGGGCGCCGTCGATCTTCACCGTGCCGTTGTCGCCGGGCGGATTGTGACCGCCGGGCGCCTGGGCGAGGGACGCTGCGCTGGCCCAGGCGGGGGCGGCGACGGCGAGGCAGGCCGTGGCGGCGGCGGTCAGAACCGCGCCCACCACGTGCCGACGCTGTGGCATGGATTTCCTCCGCGGGAAACAAGGAGAGGGGACGGCACATGATCGCATGCGCCAAACCATTCCGCGATACCGGTCGATCGGCCTGAGCTGGGCGTACGTCACCGCCCGGTGTCGTATTTCTCGCGCGGAAATGGCGTGTCGATGTAACGCGTACGCGTACCTGGGCGCTGCGCCGTGCCAATTCCCGCGCAATTCCGCCGGGGACGGTCGCGGGCCCCGCTCGCCGTCGCCGGAGGACTCAGGGACCGGCCGGTGTGGACCGACGCCACCGCTCCTCGGCGGCCAGCGCGACGAGGAAGACGGTGAGCAGAGCCATCGCCGCCAGGGCGGGCAGGAGACGGGCCACCGGGATCAGGAGCAGCGCCACCGCGGCGGCGACCAGACGCACCGGTGCCGCGCCGACGGTCACCCGCAGGAACAGGTGCCGGCCGAACAGGTAGATCGCGGCACCGCCGTACAGGACGACGCCGGGACCCCAGCCCAACCGCTCCCGGGCGGCGTGCCCCGCGTACTCCGCGACCTGCGCCAGGACCTCGTGGATGCCCAGCGCCACGTAGATGACCCCGGCGATCAACGGCAGGTGCGCCAACGTGTACGCGTCCGAGGCCAACTGCTGCCGCCGCCGGGTGTGCCGCGGCGCGTCGGCCAGCACCCGGGCCGCTGCCGGTGCCGCGTCGTCGAAGTAGAGCCACCACAGGCACACGGTCACCGCGAAGCCGAGCAGCGCGGCGACCAGCACGGGCGGGCGGATCACCGCCGACCCGGCCCCGGCGCCCACCGAGATCAGCGACTCGCCGAGCGCGATGATCAGCACGAGGTTGTGGCGTTCGGCGAAGTGGGACGCGCTGCGTACCTCGCCGAGGCTGGCGGCGGTGACGACCCGGCCTCCGCCGTAGTCGACCGCGAACGCCACGACCCACAGCACGGTCTGCGCGGTGCCGCCGAACACCGCGCCGATGACCAGCGGCACCCAGGCCAGGGCCGTCGAGGTGGCGAAGCGTGCCGCCTGCCGGCGGTAGCGCGGATCACCCGCCCCGACGTGGAACATCAGCGCGAGGTGCAGCGCCCGGACCAGGAGGTATGCGGCCGCCAGCGTCAGCGACGCGCCCCTCGCCGCGCCCGCGGCCCGCCACGCGTCCGGGATCACCAGCGCGGCCACGAAGATGGCCGCCATCGCCACCGTCATGACGGCCCGCACCAGCCCCACGTCGGCGCGGGTCAGGTTGCCCAGCCAGGTGTAGCAGCTCCACGCGTACCAGAACCACAGCACCAGCAGGAACCCCTGGAACAGGGTCAGCGCGCTCGGGTCGCCCGCCATGAAGTCGATGAGCCGGGTGAGGGCGAAGACCAGGACGAGGTCGAAGAAGACCTCGAAGATCGTGGCCCGGTGCGACTCCTCCACCAGCACCGGCCGGGACCGGGGGACACGGCTCATCGGCCCATCTTCGTGCGCTCCCGCCGAGGCCGGTGGCCGACGCGCGGGGCGTCGCCATCGACAGGCGACCGCCGGCGGCTCAGTCCACCAGCTCGTCGGCGAGCAGGTCCATGAGCAGGCCGTCGTGCCACTGCCCGTCCGCGCCGCGCTCGTAGCGGCGCAGCACACCGACCGGCCGGAAGCCCACCTTGGCGTAGCTGCGGATGGCCGGCGTGTTCGCCGCCGCCGGGTCGATCGTGAAGCGGTGATGCCCGTACGCCTCGACCAGGTGCCGGACCAGCGTGCGGATCGCGTCCTGGCCGAGGCCCCGGCCGTGCACCTCCGGGTCGAGGAAGATGTCCAGGCTGGCGTGCCGGTAGTCCGGGTCCTCCTCGGCGTACCACTGGACCGCGCCGACGACGCGCCCCTCGTAGTCGATCGCGTACACCATCAGGTCCTCGTCGGCGAGGTCGGCGCTCACCGCGGCGGCGAGGTCGTCGCCGCCGCGCCACCAGCGGCGGACCGCCGGGATGGCGCGGATCGCCGCGAGGGTCGCGACGTCGGCCACGGTGGCCGGCCGCAGCGTCACCGCCCGCCCCCGCAGCTCCGCCATCGCGATCAGCCCCGGATCTCGCCGTGCGCCACGCAGACCGCGGCCCAGCCGACCGGGAGCACCTGCACCTTCATCCGGCGACGGCAGTGCGCGCAGAACCGTGGCGGCTCCAACGCCCGGGCCCGGGCGCACGCGTCGTGCCCGCCGGCCGCCAGTGCCTCACCGCAGCGGTCACACCAGGGTGGCGCCGATGCGGTGCCGTTCGGCACCGCCAACCCCGCAGCGTCGCTCACCGTCAGCCCCTCACAGCGTCGCGGACAGCGCCTTGACCGGCATCTTCAGGTCCTCCAGCAGGGCCAGGTCCTCGGTGGCGGGCCGACCCAGGGTGGTCAGGTAGTTGCCGACGATCACCGCGTTGACCCCGCCCAACAGGCCCTCGCGGGTGCCCAGGTCGCCGAGGGTGATCTCGCGGCCACCCGCGTAGCGCAGGATGGTGCGCGGCATGGCCAGCCGGAACGCGGCGATCGCGCGCAGCGCGTCCTTGCCCTCCACCACCGGCTGGTCCCCCAGCGGGGTGCCCGGGCGCGGGTTGAGGAAGTTGAGCGGCACCTCGTGCGGGTCCAGCTCGGCGAGCTGCGCGGCGAACTCGGCGCGCTGCTCGACGCTCTCGCCCAGGCCCAGGATGCCGCCGCAGCAGACCTCCATGCCGGAGTCGCGGACCATCCGCAGCGTCTCCCAGCGCTCCTCCCAGCTGTGGGTGGTGACCACGTTGGGGAAGTGGGAGCGGCAGGTCTCCAGGTTGTGGTTGTAGCGGTGCACACCCATGTCGACCAGCTCGTCGACCTGCTCCTGGGTGAGCATGCCGAGCGAGGCGGCGACCTGGATGTCGACCTCCGCCTTGATGGCGGCGACGCCCTCCCGCATCTGCTTCATCAGCCGGGCGTCCGGACCACGGACCGCGGCCACGATGCAGAACTCGGTCGCCCCGGTGGCGGCGGTCTGCTTGGCCGCCTCCACGAGCGAGGGGATGTCCAGCCAGACCGAACGCACCGGCGAGGTGAACAGGCCGGACTGCGAGCAGAAGTGGCAGTCCTCCGGGCAGCCGCCGGTCTTCAGCGAGACGATTCCCTCGACCTCGACCTCCGGGCCGCACCAGCGCATCCGCACCTCGTGGGCGAGCTGAAGGGCGGCGGGCAGGTGCTCGTCGGGCAGGGTGAGCACGGCGAGGACGCCGGCCTGGTCGAGGCCGACGCCGTCACCCAGGACCTGGGTGCGGGCCTGGTCGAGGATCTCTGGCATGGCTCGTACCCTACAAGGCCCCCTGACCGCGAGAAATGACCTCGGCCACCGGCGGAGCGGGGGAGGCCGGGTCCGGCCGAGTGGATGCACCGGGGCGTTCCGGGCGAGTGGTACCTTCGCCCGGCGGACGGATCGGCGTAGGGGGTGACGGTGGCGGACTGGCTGGCGGCGCTCGACCGCCGCGCCGACCTGCGGGCCAAGGCGGGGCTGACCCGGCGGTTGCACGCGCGCGCCGCCGACGAAACGGTCACCGACCTGGCCGGCAACGACTACCTGGGCCTGGCCACCCACCCGGAGGTCACCGCCGCGGCCGCGCGGGCCCTGTCGGCGTACGGGCTGGGCGCCACCGGGTCGCGGCTGGTGCGCGGCTCCACCGACGCCCACCACGCGCTGGAGGACGCGCTCGCCGACTGGATCGGCACCGACCGCGCGCTGGTGTTCTCCTCCGGCTACCTGGCCAACCTCGGCGCGCTGCGCGCCCTCGTCCAGCCCCGCACGCTGCTCGTCTCCGACGCGCACAACCACGCCTCGCTGATCGACGGCTGCCGGATCTCCGGCGCCGAGACGGTCGTCACCCCGCACGCCGACGTGACCGCCGTCGCCGACGCCCTCGCGGCGGCCCCCGGACGACCCGCGGTGGTCGTCACCGAGTCGATCTTCTCCGTTGACGGGGACCTCGCCCCGCTCGCCCGTCTGCACGCGGTCGCCCGCCGGCACGGCGCGCTGCTCCTGGTCGACGACGCGCACGCGCTCGGCGTGACCGGGCCGGGCGGTGCCGGCGCCGTCGCCGCCGCCGGGCTGGCCGGCGAGCCGGACGTGGTGGTGACCGCCACCCTCTCCAAGGCGCTGGGCGGCGCCGGCGGGCTGGTCGCCGGGCCGGCCGAGTTCGTCCGGCACCTGGTGGAGACCGGTCGGACCTTCATCTTCGACACCGCGCTGCCGCCCGCGGTCGCCGCCGGGGTGCACACCGCCGTCGGCCTGGCCCGGGCCGGCGACCACCTGCGTGCCGAGCTGGCCGAGCGGGCCGCTCGCGCGGTGGCCCGGCTGGCCGCCGCCGGCCTGACCGTCTCCGCCCCGGACGCGGGCGTGATCTCGGTGACGGCCCCCGGTCCGGAGGCGGCGACCGCGTGGGCCGCGGACTGCCGTGACCGGGGCGTGGCGGTCGGCTGCTTCCGGCCGCCGTCCACCCCGGACACCCGCTCCCGGCTGCGGCTGACCGTCAACGCGGGCGTGCCGCGGGCGGATTTCGAGCGGGCGCTGGAGGTCATCGTGGAGGTCGCACCGTGAGCGCGCCGTGGCAGGGGATCGTGGTGGTCACCGGCACCGACACCGAGGTGGGCAAGACGGTCGTGACCGCGGCGATCACCGCCGCCGCGCACACCGCCGGGCTGCGGGTCGCCGTGGTCAAACCCGGCCAGACCGGTACGGCCACCGGCGAGCCCGGCGATGCCGACGCCGTGCAGCGGCTGGCCGCCCCGCTCACCGCCCGGACGCTGGCCAGCTATCCCGACCCGCTCGCCCCGCTCACCGCTGCCCGGGTGGCCGAGCTGGAGCCGCTGGAGCTCTACACCGCCGTCGACGCCGTCCGGGAAGAGGCGGACAAGCACGACCTGGTGCTGGTGGAGGGGGCCGGCGGTCTGCTCGTCCCGATGGGGCTGCGCCCGTCCGGGGAGCCCTGGACGATCGCCGACCTGGCCGTCTCGTTGGGCGCGCCCGCGGTGGTGGTGGCCCGGGCCGGGCTGGGCACGCTCAACCACACCGCGTTGACCCTGGAGGCGTTGGACCGCCGTGCCGTTCCCGCCGGCGTGGTCATCGGCGCGTGGCCGTCCGCGCCGGAGCTGGTGCACTGGACCAACCTGGGTGACCTGCTGCCGAACCTGCTCGGCGCGCTGCCCGCCGGGGCCGGCGCGATGGACCCCGGGGTGTTCCGGCGGTCCGCGCCGGGCTGGCTCACCCCGGCGCTGCACGGGGTGCTCGACGACTGGCGCGCGTGGGCCGAGGAGATCGGCTGAACACCTGACTTTCGTCGGTGCCCGGGCCGGCCGGTCGTGGGTAGCGTGGCGGCCGTGACCAGGTGGAAGGTGCCGCGCCGGATCCGGCAGGCGATCGCCGACCGGCCGGCCGCCGCGCGTGACGTGCTCCTCTGGGCGGTGGTCGCCGCGCCGCTCGCGTACCCCCGGGTCACCCCGCCCCACTCGTGGCGCTCGCTGTCGCTGCTCGCCGCCGTGCTGCTGGTGGTCGCGGTGGCGGTGGCGGTGAGCCGTCACCGGCCGCTCGCCGCCCTGGTGCTGGTGGTGCTCGGCTCCCTCGCCGACGGCAACTTCGTCTTCGCGATCCCCGTGTTCAGTTACCTGACCGGGCGGCGCAGCGCGACCGCCGGGCCGGCCGCCGTGGCGTTCGCGCTCATCGCGGCCGGTGGCACCGCGCTCAACCTCGGGTTGCTGGGCACCGGCGCCGCGACGTGGTTCCTGCTCGCCTCGGTGCTGCTGTTCGCCGGGGTGTTCCCGTGGCTCGTCGGCCGGCACCGACGGCAGCAGCAGGAGCTGGCGGAGGCCGGCCGGCGGCACGCCGCCGCGCTGGTCCGGGAGGAACGCGGCGTCGCCGAACGGATCCGGCTGCGGGAGCGGGCCCGGATCGCCCAGGAGATGCACGACTCGCTCGGCCACGACCTGAGCCTGATCGCCTTGCGCGCCGCCGCCCTGGAGGTCGCCGCCGACCTGGACCCGCGGCACCGGGCCGCGGCGGGGGAGCTGCGGGCCAGCGTCGGCGCCGCCACCGAACGGCTGCACGAGATCATCGGGCTGCTCCGGGAGGAGGGCGGTCGGAGCCCCACCCGGCCGTCCGACGAGGGCGTCGACGACCTCGTCGAGGGGGCCCGGGAGGCGGGCATGACCGTACGGCTGGAGATGGCGCCCGGCGCGACCGAGTTGCCGGCGCTGGCCGGGTACGCCGCGCACCGGGTGGTCCGGGAGGCGCTGACCAACGCGGCCCGGTACGCGCCCGGCGCGCCGGTCGACGTGCGGCTCGCCCGCACCGGCGACCGGGTCGAGGTGGCCGTGGTCAACGCCCCGCCGGCCGCCGCGCCGCTGCCCGGCCCACCGTCGCACGGCAGCGGGCTGCTGGCGCTCGCCGAGCGCGTACGCCTCGCCGGCGGAACCCTCGACGCGGGCCCGCGGGACGGCGGTGGTTTCGCGGTGCGGGCCCGGCTACCGCTCAGCGCGACGCCCGACGCCCGACCCGGCGACGAGCCGGAGCGGCCGGCGGCGGCCCCGGGGCCGGTCCCGGAGCGGCCCGCCGACGCCGAACGGCGGCTGCGCGACGCCCGCCGGCGGGTCCGGCGCAGCCTGCTCGTGGCGCTCGGCGCGCCGGCCGGGCTCGGGCTGGTGCTGTCCCTCGTCTACTACCCGATGGCGACCGCGGGCACCGTACTCGACCGGGAGACGTTCGAGGGGATGCGGTTGGGCGCCACCCGCGCGGAGCTGCCCGGACTGCCCCGCCGGCAGCTCGACCGGCCGGCCGGCGTCGACCGGGCCGGCTGCGAGTACTACACCGACGGGAACTTCCCGCTGGCCCAGCCCACGTGGCGACTCTGCTTCGTCGCGGGCCGGCTGACGAGCAAGGAGCGGATCAACCAGTGAGCACGGGCAGCACGGCGGAGGGGCCGGTCCGGGTCGTCCTCGCCGACGACGAGGCGATGATCCGGGCCGGCGTCCGGGCCATCCTGGCCACCGACCCGGGCATCGAGGTGGTCGCCGAGGCGGGCGACGGCCGGGCGGCCGTGGAGGCGGTGCGGGCGCACCGGCCCCGGGTCGCGCTGCTGGACATCCGGATGCCGCGGTGGGACGGGCTGAGCGCGGCCGAGGAGATCCGCCGGCTCGTGCCGGACACCGCGACGGTCATGCTCACCACGTTCGGCGAGGACGACTTCGTCGTGCGGGCGCTCGGGAACGGGGCGAGCGGGTTCCTGCTGAAGTCCGGCGACCCGCGGGAGCTGATCGCCGGGGTGCACGCGGTCGCCGACGGCGGGGCCTACCTGTCGCCGCGGGTGGCCCGCCGGGTCATCGAGCTGGGCGGGGGGCGGTGGGCCCGGCGCCCGGCCGCGCGGGATCGCACGGCCGGGCTGACCGACCGGGAACGCGAGGTGCTCGCGCTGGTCGGTGCGGGGCTGTCCAACGCGGAGATCGCGCGCCGGCTGCACCTGGTCGAGGGGACCGTGAAGACCTACCTGACCAGCATCTTCACCCGTCTGGAGGTGCGTAACCGGGTGCAGGCGGCGATCCTCGCGTACGAGGCGGGGCTGGTCGAGCGGTGACCCGCGTCAGGCGTCGCGGCGGCGCAGGGCCACCCGACCCAGCGCGAGCGCGGCGACCGCCCAGCCGGCGAGCAGCAGCAGCCCCACGACCGGCGGGTACGGGTCGGTGTCCCCGGCCAGGAAGTGCCCGCCCGCCACCCCGGGGAAGCCGTCCGCGATCCGGGTCAGCACCGTGATGTCCGGCTCCTGGAGCGACAGCGGCACGATCATCAGGGTGGCCACGAGCACGGTGAGGGTCAGCACCGCGCTGCGCAGCGCGGCGCCGAGGCCCAGGGCCAGCACCCCGACCAGCGCCAGGTAGGCGGCCATGGCCAGCACGTCCCGCGCCGTGCCGCCCGCCGGGGTCGTGCCCCACCGGCCGAGCACCGGCCCGGCCACCAGCACACCGACGCCACCGAGCACCAGCCCGACCCCGAAGGTCACCGCCCCCGCCACCACGGCCTTCGCCAGGAGTACGCGGCCCCGCGACGGCGTGCACTGCAACGTCGTACGGATGGTGCCGCTGGTGAACTCGCTGGTGATCGCGAGCAGCCCGAGCGCCAGGACGGCGTACTGGGTCAGCTCCACCGCCCCGGCCAGGATGCTGCCGACCGTGACGACGCCGACATCGTCGGCCGGATCGTCGTTCGTGTTGGCGTTGGCCGCGTAGATGGCGAGTTGACCGGCGGCGGCCGCGGTCAGCAGCACCGCGGCGAGCAGCGTCCACCAGGTGCTGCGCACCGACCAGAGCTTCGTCCACTCGGCGGCGACGGTGCCGGCGAAGCCGCCGGAGCGGGTGGCGGGTCGGATGGCCGGCCGCGTGGGGGAGAGGACGCTCATCGGGTGTCACCTCCGGCCGGGACGCCCGCGTACTCGACGCTGTCGGCGGTCAGCTCCATGAAGGCCTGTTCCAGCGACGCGCCGTGTGCGCTGAGTTCGTGCAACCGCACCCCCAGCTCGTACGCGATGTCGCCCACCCGGTCGGCGGTGACCCCGGTGACGGTCAGCTCGTCGGGCGCGGCCGAGGAGATGGAGGCCCCGGTCGCGGTGAGCCGCTCGGCGAGGGCCACCAGGCCGTCCGGGTGCGGGCTGCGTACCCGGACCGCGACGGCGCTGCCCGCGATCACCTCGTCGACGGGCGCGTCGACGAGCAGGCGACCCCGGCCGATGACCACCAACTGGTCGGCGGTGAGCTGCATCTCGGTCATCAGGTGGCTGGAGACGAAGACGGTCCGTCCCTCGGCGGCGAGCGACCGCATCAGGTGCCGCACCCAGCGCACCCCGTCCGGGTCCAGCCCGTTGACCGGCTCGTCGAACATCAGCACCCCCGGGTCGCCGAGCAGGGCGCCCGCGATGCCGAGCCGCTGGCCCATGCCGAGTGAGAGCGTACGTCCCGGTTTGGCGGCGGCCCGGTCGTCCAGGCCGACGGTGGCGAGCACCTCGTCGACCCGGCGGGCCGCGATGCCGTTGCTGCGGGCCATGGCCAGCAGGTGGGCCCGTCCGGACCGGGACGGGTGGATGGCCTTGGCGTCGAGCAGCGCGCCGACCTCGTGCAGCGGATGCCGCAGGTCCCGGTAGGCGCGCCCGCCGACGAGCGCCCGTCCGGCGGTCGGACGGTCCAGGCCCAGGACCATGCGCATGGTGGTGGACTTGCCCGCGCCGTTGGGGCCGAGGAACCCGGTGACCCGGCCCGGCGCGATGTCGACGGTCAGGGCGTCGACGGCGGTCGTCGCCCCGAACCGTTTCGTCAACCCACGTAGTGTGATCATGTGTTGACGCTAGGCGTGTGGACCGGTCGTCCACCGTGCCCGAAGGGCACGACCGGCACCTGACTTTGGTCAGCCGGGCGACGGCCCGGTCACGGTACGTAGTCTTCCAGCAGGGCCGGTGTGAGCCCGGCCCGGTGGATCGCCTTCAGCGCCGCGAGGAGGTCGTCCATCAGCGCCGGCCGGAAGTGCATGAGCAGCACGTCACCGGGCTTCACCACCTTCTCCGGCGTCTGGTAGCGCACGATCCCCTCGTTGACGGTCTCGCTCCAGTGGAAGACCGCCTTCATGCCGCAGTCGTACGCGGCCCGCAGGGTGGTCGCGTCCCGGTTGCCGAACGGTGGGCGGAACAGCGTCGGTCGCTTGCCGAACAGCTGCTCCAGCTTGTCGGCCGAGCCGCAGATCTCGTGCTTCTGGAACGCGTACGACCGGCCCGACAGCGAGGTGTGGCTGATCGTGTGGTTCTCGATGACCCCGCCGGCCGCCTCGATCTGGCGGAAGTAGTCGGTGTGCGCGGTGGCGGCGGGCGAGTTCAGGAACAGCGTGACCGGGATGCGCGCCTCCCGGATGAAGTCGATCACGGCGGGCGGCCGGGCGAGCCCGCCGTCGTCGATGGTGATGAAGGCGACCTTCTGCTCGGTGGGCACCCGGAACCGGAACGGCGCGCTGCCGGCCGGCCCGGGCGGCACCGGCTGCGGCGGCGGCGCCTCGGGAAACGTCGGCACCTGGGCCAGGTACCAGTCCAGACTCTTGGGCGCGGGCGTCCCCGAGCGGGACGGCGTGCCGGCGGGTGTCGCGGTCGCGGTCGCGGGGGCCGACGGCGAGGCGGACGGGCTGGGCTGCTGCGCGGCGTGGGCGGTGACCCGGGCGCCGTGGGTCGCGCACGCGGTCAGCGCCAGGAGGGCCAGCAGCGGCACCGCGGCCCGGGCGCGGCGAGGGGTTGAGGGCACGCCCGGAAACCTATCGGGCGAAGGTGAGGATCCTGTCAGCCCGTGCGGTGCCGTGCCGTGCCGTGCCCGCTGCCGGCGCCGGCGCCCCGCCCGCCCCGTCGGTCGGTCACTGCCCGTGCCGGCGCGTGACGCCGCCGGTCGCTGAATCGTCTACGACATCAGCTCCGAAGGATCCGAGGGTGAGCACGAGCGTGCGGCGACGGGCGGCTGAGGACCGGCCGGGCCTCGCCGGATCAGTGCGGAACGCGGGCGGTGGTGAACCGCGGTGCTGCCGGATCCGGCCGCCCGGCGCGGCGGACGACGAAGGCGTCGGGCATGCGGAAGGTGAGGTTGTCCGGGCACCACGGCTCCCGGACCACGGTCACCCCGTCCAGCAACGGCGCGGCCTCGTCGACGACGACCGCGGCCTCCATGCGGGCCAGCACGTCCCCGACGCAGCGGTGCGCGCCCGCCCCGAAGGCCAGGTGCCGGCGCGAGCCGCGTTGGCCCGGGCGGAAGTCGTCGGGGGCGTCCACGGTCGCCGGGTCGCGGCCGGCGCGCGCCAGCCACAGCACGATGCTGGTGCCCGCCGGCACCGGCGTCCCGCCCAGCGTGGTGTCGACGGCCGCGACCCGGCGCCACGTGACGATCGGCGGCTCCAGCCGCAGCCCCTCCTCCACGACGTCGGCCGCCGCGATCTCACCCGCACGCAGCCCGGCCCGCACCGCGTGCTCGCCGGCCAGCCGGTGCAGCAGCAGGGTGAGGAACTGCGAGGTGGTCTCCTGCCCCGCCACCAGCAGGAAGAACAGCGCGCCGACCACCACGTCCGGCGGCTGCCCGGCCGCGCGCAGCCGGGCGGCGAGCCCGTCGCCGGTGGCCGCGAAGTCGCGCAGCACGCGGTGAAACCGGCCCACCTCGGCGGCGAGCGCGAGCTGACGGTCGGCGTCCAGCGGTGCCCAGAACAGCTCCAACGCCGCCCGCGCGAACTCCTTCACCGCGCCGACCGGGGCGTCCGGCAGGTCGACCAGCCGGGCCAGCACCAGCAGCGGCAGGTCGGCGGCGAGCTCCGCGTACAGGTCGACCGGCTCACCGGCGTCGAGGGCGGCGGCCAGCCGGGCGACCCGGCCGCGGACGAGGGCGGTGAGCCAGGGGCGCTGCGCGGCCACCTTGGTGGGGTGCAGCGCGTCCGCGACGACCGTCCGGATCGCCGGGTGACTCGCGCCGGAGTTGTTCGCCAGCGTCGGCGGCAACCGGAAGCGGTGCCCGGCGAGCATCCGCAGCGCCGTCACCGGCATCGGCGTCACCGCGTCGAGCGCGTTGTCCGGCCGGAAGGTGACCGCGTCGGTGAGCACCTGGCGCACCAGCGCGTGCCGGGTGACCACGAGGTGCTCCACGCCGACGTGGTCCGCCACCCGGGCCACGTCCGGCCACCTGTCGTCGGCGACCTGCGCCCAGCTGCGGAACAGCACGGCGACACGCTAGTCGGCGCTCTTGGGCAGCCCGGCCCGCAGCTGCCAGACCGTGGTGCGCTTCACCCGTACGCTCTCCAGCGCCGGGGGCACCGGCACCTCGTAGACGGCCAACTCGTCGAAGCGGTCCCGGGGCAGGAACGCCCGGCCGGGGTCGCCCACCAGCACGCTCCCGCCCGCCCGGGCGGCGCGCAGCAGGAACCGCAGCATCCGCTTCGCCATCGCCTCGCTGTAGAACACGTCCCCGGCCAGCACCACCTCCGCGTCCCCGGCGTCGCCGTCGAGGATGTCGCCGTACTCGGCGGACACGCGTACGTCGTTGGCCTCGGCGTTGAGGGCCACGGCCGCGACCGCCAACTCGTCGACCTCGACGGCGCGGACGGTGGCCGCGCCCGCGCGGGCGGCGGCGATGGCGACCAGGCCGGAGCCGGACGCGAGGTCGAGCACCCGGCGGCCGGCGACCAGCTCGGGATGGTCGGTCACGTAACGGGCGAGACCCTGGCCGCCCGCCCAGGCGAAGGCCCAGAACGGTGGCGGCCGGTCGCTGCGGAACTCGCCCTCGGTCAGCTCCCACAGCCCGATCGGCTCGTCCGCCTGGTGCAGCAGCACCTCGGGAACGAACGCGACCGGGGCGAGGCGGGCGTGCAGCCGGACGAAGGCGGTGGAGAGTTCGGACACCCGGCGATTCTCCCTGACCGCTGCGGCCCCGCTCGCGGGACGGTCGAGGTCGTCGACGAGCGCCGGGTGACACCTCGGTCACCGGTTCACCACCGTACGTGAAATGCACCCCCGCGCTTGGCGCTCGGTGCGAACACACCCGTCTGGTCCGGCCCCCCGCCCGCTCCTAGCGTTCGGAAGGGACGCGAAGAGGTGAGGTGGTGGTGATCGTGTGGCGGTACGCGCTGCGGCTGGCGGCGGTGGTGGTCTGCCTGACCGGCGTGGAACTCGCCCTGGCGGGGCGGGCGCAGGCGGCCTTCGCCACCCAGTTGAGCGGCCTTCCCGAGCGCTTCACCGGCGGCGACCAGGTCCGGACGGTCTCGGCCGTGGTCTCCCGGACCGACCGGGGCGGCTGCGTGAAGGTCCGCTGGTCGCTCGTGGTGACGGTGGAGGGCATCCGGCTGGACCAGGTGCGGCTGGACCGGGTGGAGGAGACCGGGTCGTTCCCGCTGGACATCCGCACCTCCGGTGACGTCGCCCGACTGACCGACCGGCAGCTCGACCCGGGTGCGCTCTGCCCGAACCGCACCGTGACGGCCCGCTACCGGCTGGCGTTCGCGGAGAACATCGGCACCGGCCGGGTCACCCTCGCCGCCGAGGCGTACGACGCGGGACTGCGGCTGCTCGCTCGCCAGACGGCGACGCGGGCCGTGGTCGGCGCGGAGGCGCCCGCGACCGGACCGGCACCCCGGCCGACGCCGACGCGGCCGCAGCCCACGGAGCCGGCGAGCGTCGAGGAGGAGGTCACGCCTCCGGGACCGGACGCGACCTTCGACGAACCGGCCGCCGGGGTGCCGGTGGCCGGTGCGGGCCGGCCGGTGTCGGCCGCGGGTGGCTTCGGGGTGGTGCAGGCCGGATTCCTGATGGGCGGGCTACTCGTCTTCCTCGGCGTGGGCCTGTTGCTGCGGATGCGACACCTGACCCGCGCCACCGACCCGGCCCCGGGCGGTGAGGTGCCGCCGGTCGGGGCGGGCTGGGAGACGCCGGCCCGACGCGACCGCCGGCGATCGGCCCGCTGGTGACCGACGCCCCCGGCGGCCCGGCCGGGGGCGTCGGTGGTGAGGAGGGTCGGGGCCGGCGCGGGGTGGCGCCGGCCCCGACCGCGTTCACTTCGAGAACGCCTGGAACTCCGCGATCCGGACCTGCGTACGGGCCGGGCTGGCGGTGGCGCAGTCGGTCGTGGTCGCCGGGTCGTCGTCCTGCTCACCGGCGTACGCCGGACCGCCCGTGCACTGGCTGTCCAGCACCTCCAGCCGCAGGTGGGTGGCGAGGGTGGTCGGCACCCGGAACTCCCGGAGGTTGATGTCCCGGGTGTAGGCCCGGTAGGCGCCGCCCGGGAAGGCGTCGTCCGCGCTGGTGTAGATGCGCTGCCAGTGCGCCGGGTTGGCGCAGTCGGTGGTCTTCGCGTTGCAGGCCAGCACCGCGAACGACCGCAGCGCGCTGAGCGCGTTCTGGCTGCCCGGGTCGGCATCGCCGGTGATCGCCGGGCGGAGCATGCCGCTCACGTTCACCCGCTTCACCACCTGCGGCGCGTCGCCGGCCAGCGCCACGGTGACCTGCTTGCCGGCCACCCCGTCCAGCGAGGCCCAGTTGGTGGCCTCGGTGTCGTCGGCGATCCGGTCCAGGTTGACGCCGTCGCCACTGATCGTGGCGCCGGACGCCGTGGACGCCAGGTTGCGGCTCATCCGCAGGTCGACGTAGCCCTTGTGCCCGGCCTTGGCGACGACGTCGAGCCGCTGGTGCCCGAAGCCGGGCGCCACGGCCAGCAGGTCGTACGTGCCGGCCACCAGCTCCACCGTGTCCGGCAGCGGGGTCGCCGGGTCGGTGTCCGCGATCGGGGTGGCCCGCGCCTCGTACGCCCCGACGTAGAGCCGGATCGGCGCGTCCTCGCTGTCCCCGCGGGGCCGGAGCGTGAACGTCGCGTTGCCACCCTGCGGGGAGGCGAAGCTCGGCGTCGGGTCGGTGTCGCCGGCGCCGTTGGTGGCGGCGTCGCGGCCCATCCCGGAGCGGGCGAACTCGGCCCAGATCAGGTCCTGGTTCGCGCCCCCGAAGCGCAGCAGGTCGGCGGTGAGCATGTTGTCGCGCATGTCGAGCATGCTCACCTGGCTGGCCGCCTGGAGCAGGAACGAGTCGAAGACGAGCTGGGACCAGCGCCGGTTGCCCGGGCACTTGTCGGCCGCCACCTTGCCCTGCGCGCACTCCAACTGCCGCTGCGGCGTGCCGAGGCCGTAGCGCTTGACCAGCGCGGAACGCACCCGGAAGTTGGTGGCGCTCCAGATCTCGCCGTCGGCGTGCACCGCCGGCCCGCCGGTGTTGTAGCCGACGTCCGAGTAGTTCAGCGGGCTGCGGCTGAAGTCGTGGTTGCGGATGCCGCTGACCAGGTTGCCGGTGACGTATCCGCCGGTGATGAACGGCGTCTCGCCCGGCGGGCGCAGACCGTGCTGGTACAGGTACTCGGCGGCGAGCAGGTCGCTCCACGACTCACCCATCGACCCGCCCTGGTGGCCGCCGATGCCGCTGTCCGGACCGGCGATCATCCGGTTGCTGATCGCGTGGGTGTACTCGTGGCCGATCACCGTCATGTCGTAGTCGCCGTCCACGCACGGCGGGTACGGGCCGCCGGCCTGCGGCTGCCACAGGTACATGTTGGTGGTCGGCGGCAGGCCGTCGCGCGGCGTGCCCTGGTTGGCGTTGTTCCGGTTGCCGCTCAGCGCGCCCTGCTGGGCGCGGCCCTGCTCGGCGTCGTTGCCGAGCCCGTTCGGCGTCAGGTTGACCGCCTGGAGGTTCCAGGCCGACTCTGTGAAGCCCAGGTGGTAGGCCCAGTCGTGCATCCGGTTGTGCATGGCGAAGAGGTTGGCGATCGCGGCGTCGGCGTCGTTGCGCTGCGCCGAGGTGAACACCTCGGGGTTGCACTTCGCCTGGTGCCACTGGTCGGTGAAGGGGTACTCGTAGCGGCGCTCCGGGCTGGTCGTGGCCGGTACGGCCGGCGCGCCGGCGCCCCAGGAGACCACGGTGTTGGCGGAGTTGCCGCGGGAGGTGAAGGTCGGCGCGCCGGTGGTGACGTCGACGTCCCACGCGTTGCCGCTGGCCGGGTCACGGAACGCGGCCACGCAGCCCGGTGCGGGGTCGGCGCACCAGCGGACCCGTGGGTCCTGCCCCGGCCCGAGGTCACGCGGCGGGGTGGCCGGGAAGACCGCCCAGCTCGGGTTGTCCGAGTCGAAGTCGACCAGGTCCTCCCGGACCAGCACCTCCCCGGAGATCCCGTCGACGTAGGTGGTGAACGCCGCCGGATGGTCGGTGTCCGAGCCGATCAGGGTCACCTCGTACGCGCTGCGCGGCCCCTGCAGCGGCGTCGGCACGGCCACGGTCCGGACACTGTGGCTGGCCACGCCGGAGGCGTCCAGCCCGGCGTCGGCGAGCGCCGCCGCGTACGCCTGCTCGGCGGTGAGGGTGGCCGGCGCGGGTGGCGCGGAGTCCCGGGAGAGCGAGGAGCTGACCGAGAGGACGTTGCCGTCGGCGACGGCGAGGGTGACCAGGCCGTCGTGCCCGGCCGGCAGGTCACCGAAGCGCTGCCGAAGGGTGACCACGGCGCCGTCACCGATCGGGCGGACCAGCAGCCGCTCCAGGGTGGCCACCGTGGCCGCGTCCAGCCCGAAGAGGTCGCGGTTGGCGGTGAGGTAGGCGCGGGCCGCGGCCTCCGGGTCGGCGGGCAGCCCGGTGGCCAGCGGGGTCGTGCCGGGGCCGAGCGCGTGCGGCGTGCCCAGCTTGTTCCACCGGACGGACGGGTCGGCCTGGCGGGCGAGGCCGCGCTGGTGGGCGCTCGGCGCCGCCGAGCCGGCCCGGTTGTCGACGTCGGCGTGCTGGTGCCCCTCGGCGAACGGGCCGGACCGCCGCTCGGTGGACGGGCCGGCGGGTGGAGCCGCGACGCCGGCGCCGGTCGGCAGCAGCGCGGCGACGACCGCGGTCGCCGCCAGGACGGGGATGAGCCGGCGTCGGCGCCGGCTCATCCAGGGTGACCACTCCGGGTGTGGCACAGGACCTCCTCGTGGGAGCGGGATGACCGGCGTTCCGCCGGCCGCGCAGCGCGGTGACGCATGCCCATCTGTGGATATCAGCCCGCCCGGTCGGGGACAAGGCCCACGGCTGCGGGGATGCCGCGATCGGGCAGGCCAGAGCGTCGCCGCGCCGGGGCGCGCGGTCGGCGCCGGCCGTACGCGACGCGCGGTTCGGCCCGCAGGGGGCCGCCCGGAGGCGACGGGGTCGCGTCCGGGCGGGTGTGGGTTCGGGGTGCTCGTCGGAGGTCAGTCGGTGGGCGCCCAGTCCGGGTCGCGGCCGAAGGCGGCGATGAGCCGGTCCTGCTCGTCGGTGTCCGTGGGCAGGTCGACGCCCGGCTTGGTCAGCTGGCCACGCCGGTAGTCCTCGGCCCGCCCGGCGAACCAGCGCGCACACTCGCGGACGGCGTCCGGGTCGAATCGCGGGTCGGCGCCGATCGCCACGGCCAGGTCCCAGCCGTGGACGATGTGTTCGGCGAGGAGCTGGTGCAGGTATTCGGCCGCCGGGGTGTCCCCGCTGGAGAGGTGCACGTCGGCGTCCAGCACGCCGGGACGACTGGCGGCGATCTCGGCCTGCGCGGCGGTGTCGCGGGCCGCCGCGATCGGGTCGGCGCCGAGCTGGTCCCCGTCGAGGCGGTCGCCGACCTCCTCGACGGTGCGGCCGGCGAGCAGCGGAACGCTCCACCGGCCCTCGCTCACCACGTGGTTGACCAGCGTGCGCACGTCCCAGCCGGGACAGGGGGTCGGGTCGGACCACTGGCCGGGCCCGACCTGGTCCACCCGGTCGACGAAATCGGCCAGGCTCCGGCGGTACGCCTCCAGCAGGTCCATGCGCCGATTGTTCCCGTCCGCCGGTGCGGGATGAGCGTTTTTGCGCGCTTCGCCCGGATGGGTCAGTCGAGCACGGCCGGGTCGAGCCCCAGCTCTCGGGCGATGACGAGGCGCACCCACTCGGTGAACTGCCGCCGGGAGATCACCCGGTCGTGCACCGCCAGCTGCACCGCCAGGCCGTCGACCACCGCGCTTATCCGCCAGGCGGCACCGTCCGGGTCGGCGCACTGGAAGGTGCCCTCGCGGACGCCGTCCTCGATGACCTCGGCGAGGTCCTCGCGCCAGCGCAGGTCCAGCCGTCGCGAGACCCGCTCCATCTCGGGCGTGCGCAGCGACTCCGACCAGCCGTCGATCCACATGGACCAGGAGGTCGTGCGCCCGGCGGGAAGGTAGAGCTTGATGATCTTCCGGAGCTTGGTCAGCGGTGGGGCCCCGGAGCGGACCACCGCGTCGAGCCTGGCCAGATCCTGTTCGACCGCGTAGGCGAAGGCCTGGGCGAGCAGGCGCTCCTTGGTGGCGAAGTGGTAGAACACGAGGGCCTGACTCACCCCGGCCGCCTGCGCGACGTCGGCGGTCCGGGTGTTGGCGAGCCCGCGCTCGGCGATCACGTCGCAGGCGGTGCGCAGCAGGGCATCCAGGCGGATCTCGGCCGCACGTCTTGTCACGACGGTTACCGTAACCCATCGGGACGAACACGGGCAGTTACCGCAGCGCTCAGGTCGGGCCGGATGGCAGTCGGAAGCCGGACAGTTGTCGGTCGCTCGCGTCCAGCACCCTTCGCGTTCAAGGCGAGCCGAGGTGGTCCAGGCCATCCTCCTAGGAAGCCGTACGGCGAGTGGTGACCCACCCCCCTGGGAAATCGGCTGAACGGGACGACGGACGCGCCGAGGGTCACCCCGAGTTGGCAACCGTTCGACCGCTCGGCTAGAGTTTCCATCCGTCACCGGGGAACACCGGTGGCACGCGGACGTAGCGCAGCTGGTAGCGCATCACCTTGCCAAGGTGAGGGTCGCGGGTTCGAATCCCGTCGTCCGCTCGGAGCTGCCGCCACGCATGACGGGGGCAACCTCGGTGGGGTGGCCGAGAGGCGAGGCAACGGCCTGCAAAGCCGTGTACGCGGGTTCAAATCCCGTCCCCACCTCAAGCACAACCACAGACTCGGGCGATTGGCGCAGTGGGAGCGCGCTTCCTTGACACGGAAGAGGTCACTGGTTCAAACCCAGTATCGCCCACCACCCGCAGGTCAGAAGAACCCGTTACCGGGATCCCGGTAACGGGTTCTTCTGTAACTGCTCGACTTCTCCTACTGCCTTCCCAGCGCCAGGACCAGGGCCGCCACGGAGACGGCGAGGAACACGCCCGGCCCGACCAGTTGACGGGAGCCCACCCGCAGGTGGGCCCCGATCGCGCCGACGAAGTACAGCACGAGGCCGGCGGCGGCGACGATGCCCAGCACCGGCACGGCGATCCCGATCAGCAGTCCCACCGAGCCCGCCGCCAGCACCAGGCCCAACACCGGCCCCCAGGACTGCGGCAGCCGCTTCATGTCCAGTTGGGCCTTCGGATAGGCGTGACCGATCAGGTAGGTGACGGCGGCGCTGCCGGTGAAGACCGCGGCGACGATGGTGACGGTGACATAAGCAGCGAACATGAAGATTCCTTCGAGTGGGGGAAGGTGGGAGGCTCCCTGGTAGGTCGGCGTAGCCAGGTGGGATGTGACGTGCTGTGACCGGCGTCACTCTCCGTCCACCCTGGACCGAGGTGTCGCGCCCGCCCGTGCCCTCGCCACCGGAGACCTCCCCCGATGTGGGGATCCGGACGACGCGGGACCCGCCGATCCTGACGGTGTGCACAGTCCATCGAGGAACAGGCTCGCGGTCGGCGCATCGGTGTGGCAGGCGATCTACGCCCTCGTGCACCTCTGGTGGGCCGCCGCCGGCACGCCCCGCTCGCTGGCGGATTCGTACTTCCCGAGTGGATGGCTGCCGATGGTCATCGGGGTGGCGGCGTTCGCGGGGTGCGGGGCCGTCGCGGCGGGCGCCCGCCGTCAGCTCGACAGCACGGCGCGATACGCCATCGCGGTCCTCACCGCCGCCGCCGGTGTCGCGATGTGCGTCTACTCCTTCCTCTTCCCGGTCATGGTGGCGTCGGTCCTGTTCGAGGACGTCACCACCGAGACGGTGGTACGGCTTCTGGTCAGCGGCGGCGGCGCCGCCGGTGGGGTCTTCTGCCTGGTCCTCGCGGCCCGGGAACGACGTGCGGCGGCGGCGCCGCGCGGGCCGGTGCGCGGCGGGCCACCGGCGGACCGGAGCCGGAGTTCGCCCGGCTGGGCCCGGGGCGGTGCGTACCTGGCCGTGGCCGGCTACCTGGCTCGGATGGTCGTATGGCTGGAGGAGGCGACAGCGGGCACGTGGCCGTCCGCCGCGAGCCGGGACAACGGAACCTCCACGACCGCCCTGGCCGTCTTCCTCGGACTGATGAGTCTGGCCGGCACGCTGCTGCCGCTGGCGCTGGTGCACCGCTGGGGCCGTCTGTGGCCGGCCGGGACGGGTCCGCTGCGGGGGCGGGCGGTGCCGCGATGGTCGGTGCTCGGCCCCGGCCTGTTCATCGGCGCGAGTCTGACCGCGTACTTCGGCATCGTCGGCCTGAGCGCCTGGATCCGTGGCGACATCCGCGGTCCGTTCCCCCGGCTGCTGATGGAGCTGGGCGGCTACACGCTCTGGGGCGTCGGGCTGCTCGTGGCGTGCGCCTCGTACTCCGCCCTGACCAGGCCAGCGCCCTCGCGTGCCGTCAACGCCCGGGCGGTCGCTGTCCCGGTGGCCGACCCGGACGGGAGGCGCGACGGCTGACCCGCCGACCGCGATTCGCCGCGCAATTCTTCCGGTTGGCGTCGCCATTCCTCCGCTCTGGTGAGCGGCGACCACCGTGCCGGTGCGCCGCAATTCTTCGGCATGGTGAACGTCGTTCTCGACGGATAGGTCGGAACCCATCAATTCCACGGCGGGCGGCAGCCGGTGAGATTGTTCACACGCCACTCGGCATCCCAGTGGATGGACGCACGGGCGGCATCGAAGCCGGCCGACCTCGGTCCTCCCGCGGCAACGCCGGAATCCCTTTGCTGACATGGACATCGCCCGGCCCCGACCCCGTCCGGGCCGGTCCGGGGCGTGGTCGGCGGTCGTCTTCGACGGCCGGTCGTCGGCGTTTCGGCGCCTTTCGGACATGATCAGCAGAGGTCCTATCCTGAGCGGAGGGGGTGTCCGCGGTGATTGCGGCGACGGCGGCGAAAACGGCGCGCCCTTTTCACGGAGGGAAAGGCGCACGACCATGACGGGGCCCGCCACGCGTACGTGGGAAGGCATGACCATTCCGGTCGCCGGTACGTATGTGCTCGACCAGGCACACAAACGGATCGGTTTCCTGGGTCGGCACATGATGGTGAGCCCGGTCCGGGGTGAGTTCACCGAGGCCGAGGCCAAGGTCATCGTGGCGGAGGATCCGCTGCGCTCCTCGGTGACGGCCACGATCGGGACGGCGAGTCTGGTCACCGGGCACGACGACCGGGACGTGCACCTGAAGAGCGCGGACTTCCTCGACGTGGAGCGCTACCCGACGCTGGAATACCGCAGCACGGGCATCACCATGCAGAGCGACACCGACTCGATCTTCTACTGGGCCCGGCTGCGCAGCGGCAACCGGCTGGGTCGCCGGGGCGGGGGCGACCTGCCGTCGGCGGCGTTGCGCTCCTCGGGCCGGTTCGTGGTCCACGGCGAGCTGACGATCAAGGACGTCACCCGGTCGGTCGATCTCCAGGTGGAGTTCGGCGGCGCCCGACGCGACCCGTACGGCCAGGACATCTTCGGGTTCACCGCCAGCGCGGAGATCGAGCGCGAGGACTACGGCCTGCTCTGGAACGTCGCCCTGGAGGGCGGTGGGGTGCTGGTCGGCAAGAACGTGCGGATCGAGATCGCCGGCGAGGCGATCCGCCAGGTCTGACGGGTCCGCCCGGGGGTGACGGGCGATACTTTGTCATTCGTTCCATAACCAGGCTAGCGTGGGTGCATGGCACGAACCCGCGAGTTCGACACCGACGCCGCCGTGGCCGCGGCGCTGGAGGTCTTCCGGCACAAGGGCTACGAGGGTGCCTCGATGCGCGACCTGGCCCAGGCCACCGGCCTGGGCAGTGGTTCCATCTACGCGGCCTTCGGGAGCAAGGACGGCCTCTACCTCGCGGCGCTCGACCTCTACCGGCAGCGCTATGCCGCGCCCCTGGTCGAGATCCTCCGCTCCGGCAATGACGCCCGTGACCTGATCCGCGAGGTGTTCGTCGGCGCCGTGGACGACATCGTCCGGGACGGCCGGCGCTTCGCCTGCCTCATCGTGGGGGCGTCGATGGAGCGGGCCCACCACGACCGGCGCGTCGCCGACCGCCTTCGGGCGACCACCCGATCACTGGAGCACGCCCTGTTCGACGTGCTCGCCGAAGGTCAGCTGCGCGGCGAGATCCCGGCCGACCGCAGCCCGGGCGACCTGGCCGGCTTCCTGGTCACCAGCCTCCAGGGCCTGCGGGTGATGGGCGCGATCAACCCGGACCGGGCCGCGCTGATGCGGTCCGCCGAGGTCGCGCTGAGCTGCCTGGACTGAACGTCGCGGACCGTGTCCGCCCTCAACCCCTGCCCGAATAGTGGAGCAAACGCTCCAGATATATCTCCCAGAGGAGCTCGTCATGGAACCCATCGGAGTCGGCATCATCGGCGGCAGCACCTCGGGATGGGCCTCCGTCGGCCACATCCCGGCGCTCGCCGCCTCGCCCGCGTTCGAACTGCGCGCGGTCAGTACCTCCCGGCCACATTCGGCCCAGGCCGCCGCCGCCCGATACGGGGTCCCCGGCTTCCACGACCACCGGGACCTCATCGCGCACCCCGGCGTCGACCTCGTCGTCGTCTCGGTCAAGGTCAGCGAGCACCTCGCCCTGATCACCGCGGCGCTGGACGCGGGCAAGATGGTCTACAGCGAGTGGCCGCTGGGCAACGGTCTGGCCGAGGCGCAGCGGCTCGCCGACCACGCCGCGAAGGCCGGCGTCCGCACGGTCGTCGGACTCCAGGGTCGGTACGCGCCCGAGGTGCGACTGGCCCGTGATCTGGTCCGGGACGGGTACGTCGGCCGGGTGCTGGGTACCACCATGGTGGGCTCCGGCATGGTCTGGGGCGGCGAGGTGGCCCACCACGGCCAGGCGTACTGGCTGGACGAGGCGAACGGCGCCACGCCGCTCACCTCCCCGACCCTGCACGCCGTGGATCCGTTGCACGTCGTCCTCGGTGAATTCGAGTCGGTGACGGCGAACCTGGTCAACGGGCGGCGGCGGGCGACGGTCACGGAGGACGGCAGCACCGTCCCGGTGACCGTGGCGGACCAGGTCGCGCTGATCGGGACCCTGGCCGGAGGAGCCGCCGCCTCGGTCTTCTACCGGGGCGGTGCGTCCCGCGCCGGCAACTTCCGTTGGGAGATCAACGGCACCGAGGGCGACCTCGTGGTGCGCGCCGAGTCGGGCAACATGCAGGTCAGTAACCTGACCCTGGCGGGTGGCCGGGGCTCGGACCGAACGGTCGCGCCCATCGAGGTCCCCGAGTCCTACCGGGCGGATGTGCCGGCCGAGTTGGCCGGCACCCCGGCCGCCGGCGTCGCACGGCTCTACGGTGAATTCGCGCGCGATCTGGCCGACGGCACCCGCAACGCGCCCGACTTCGCGCACGCCCTGCGCCGGCACCAGCTCATCGCCGCGGTCGAGCGGGCGTCCGCCACCGGCACGACCCAGACGCCGGCGTGAGCGGCACCGCCACCGGGGAGGACCGGGTACCGGCCACCCGCACCCCGAGGAGATTCGAGTGAGAGCGGTGGGACTGCTCCGGTACGGCGGCCCCGAGGTCCTTCGGCTCGTCGACGTGCCGACGCCGCACGCGGGACCGGGCGAGGTGCGCGTCCGCGTCCGCGCGGCGGCGGTCAACCCGGCGGACACCCTGATCCGCGCCGGGGCGTCGGCGGTACGGCGGCACGGCGCCCGGCCCCTCATCCCCGGCTTGGACGTCGCCGGCACCGTCGACGAGATCGGGGCCCGGCGCCGGTGCCGGCCTCGCGGTCGGTGACTCCGTGATGGCCATGGTCAACCCCACCCGACCCGACGGCGGCGGGTACGCCGAGTGGGTCGTCCTCCCCGCGTCGTGGGTGGTGCCGGCGCCGGTCGGTGTGTCCCACGCCGAGGCCGCGACCCTGCCCATGAACGGCCTCACCGCCCTGCACGCCCTGGACCAGTTGGGGCCACTGCCGCCGGGTGCCACGGTCGTCGTCACGGGCGCGGCCGGTGCGGTCGGCGGGTACGCCGTCCAGCTGGCCGTGGCGGCCGGACACCGGGTGCTGGCCGACGCCGCGCCACGAGACCGCGAGCTGGTCACCGCGCTCGGCGCGGACGCGGTGGTGCACCGTGGCCCGGGCGTCGCCGACCGCTTCCGCGCGCTCGCGCCCGACGGCGCCGACGTCGGTGTCGACGCGGCGTTGGTCGGTGCCGAGCTGCTGCCGGCGGTCCGCGACGGCGGTGCCGTGGCGGTGCTGCGCGGAGCCGGCCCGGCGGAGCTGGCGGGCGCGGCCCGTCGTGGCGTGACGCTGGTGCCGGTGTTCGTGCACGCCTACGACGGACGTCGCGACAAGCTCGACCTGCTCCGGGGGCTCGCCGAGGAGGGCGTCCTGACACCCCGCGTCGCCGACCGGTTCCCGGCCGAGCAGGCGGCCCGGGCACACCGGCTGCTGGAGGCCGGCGGGGTCCGGGGCCGGCTGGTGCTGGAGTTCTGACCGGTCGAGTTCGCGCTGCTCAGACCGCTGCCCTGCTCAGGCCGCCGCGGAGAGCAGCGCGTCCGCCAGGTCGGTGCGTGCGCTCAGCAGCATCCGGCCCCGCCGGTGGGTCACCACCAGGCCGGCTGCCCGCAGGGCGGTGAGGTGCTGGGACACCCCGCCGGGTGACATGCCGGTGCGCCGGGCCAGCTCGCTGGTGCTCGCCGGCACGGCCAGCTCGGCGAGGAGCCGGGCCCGTCCACGGCCGACGACCGCCGCGAGGGCGTCCGGAACGCCGGGCGGGCGTTCCCAGAGCGTGGCGAGGCCGCGCGCCGGGTACGCGAGCTGCGGCGGGTCACCGGCGGAGACGCTGAGCACCGACGGCCACACGAACACCGAGGGGACGAGCACCAGTCCGGGGCGTTCCGGGACGTCCGGGGCGAGGCAGTGCCGCTGCGCGATGAGCAGGGTGTCGTCCTCCCACCGGACCTGCTGGTGCAGGTCGTTGAGGAGCGCACCGGCGCCGTCCTCGGCCAGTCGGCGGGCGCGGGCGGAGACGTCGGCGTCGAGCAGCAGTCGCAGCCGGGGCCAGTCGGGGGCCAGGGCGATCCGCCAGTACGCCCAGATCTCCTCGGCCAGCCGCCGCAGCCCGGTCACCGGGTCGGCGTGCAGGGCGGCGAGTGCCGGGGTGCGCGCACCCGGATAGAGGTCGAGGTGCGCGCGGACGGTGCCGGCGGGGGTGTCCCGCAGGGCGGCCAGCTCGGTGTCCAGGTCGGCGTGGAGGCCGGCGGGGGGCGGGGTGAGGAAGTCGGCGAGGTAGCCGGGCGGGGCCGGCACGAGCTGCCAGAGCAGCCCGGCGTCGGGGCCGACGAGCCGCGCCTCGGTCAGCCGGGGGCGGACCCGGCGCACCCAGGGCAGGTGGACCGCGTGGTCACCGGGGTCGCGCAGCACGCGGAGGCTCGCGACCACCTCCCAGAGGCAGGAGACCGCGAAGCGGATGCGGGCGACGCCACCCGCCGACAGGCCGATCGCGACCACGGCACCCCCGGTGGATTCAGCTGGGACTGAAACAATACTGCTCCGGGCGGGGACGTCCGAGACTTGCCGGGTGACTGACATCCTCACCCGAGCTGAGCTCCTCCGTTCCCTGCACACCCCCGGGTCGCCGCTGGTACTCGTCAATGCCTGGGACGCCGCGAGCGCCCGGATCGTCGCGTCGGCCGGCGCCCGCGCGGTGGCCACCACCAGCGCCGGCGTCGCCTGGAGCCTGGGCGCGCCGGACGGTGACTCCCTGGGGCGTGACGCGGCCGTCGGGCTGGTGCGCCGGGTTGCCGCCGCGGTCCCACTGCCGGTCACCGCCGACATCGAGTCGGGGTTCGGGGTGACACCCGTGGAGGTCGGCGTCACCGTACGGGAGGTGCTGGCCGCCGGAGCGGTCGGCGTGAACGTCGAGGACGCCCGGCACGACGACGGTGCGCCGCTGCGCGACGTGGCGGACCAGTGCGCGCGGATCGCGGCGGTCCGGGCGACGGCGGACGAGGTCGGCGTGCCGCTGTTCGTCAACGCCCGGATCGACACGTTCCTGCGGGGCGTGGCGGGCGTCGAGGAGACCGTGGCGCGGGCGGAGGCCTATCTGGCGGCGGGTGCGGACGGCATCTTCGTCCCGGGTGTGGTGGACCCGGCCACGATCCGCGCGCTCGTCGAGGCGGTGCCGGCACCGCTGAACGTGCTGGCGGGGCCGGGCGCGCCGACGGTGGCCGAGCTGGCCCGGCTCGGGGTGGCCCGGGTGAGCCTCGGCTCGGCGGTGGCGGAGGCCGCGTACGCGGTGGCGCGCCGGGCGGCTGACGAGGCGTTCGGCTCCGGCACGTACGAGGCCCTGGCCGACGCCCTCGACTACGGCACGCTCAACGCGTTGATGCGCTGAGCCGTGACCGCCGTCGGGCCGGCCGCCTCGGTCGAGGCGCCGGCCCGACGGGCGGTCCGATCGTGCGTCCGTCCCCGGCACGGGGACGATGACCGTCGAGCGGTCACAGCGGCGGGGCGACGTCCCGGCGCTCCTCGACCCGGCGGTACTCCACCGGCTCCTCCACCCGCGTGTGGACGGCGGGCTCGCTGGTGGTGACCACCTGGCGTCGGCGGCCCCAGATCAGGGTGGTCATGATGAGGCCGAGCACGCCGGCCGCCATCAGGATCCAGCCCACGACGTCGAGGTTGATGCCGCCGAGGCTCGCGTCGAGCGCGAAGGTGAGGATCGCGCCGACCGCGATCAGGAAGATGCTGGTTCCGATACCCACGACAGCCTCCTTGTCCTGGGGGATGTGGTGCGCTGTCGAAGGCCTCTGTACCCCGACGACGAGCGGCGCAACCCTGGGCCGCGGGGTCCCCGTCGGGGCGATCTTGGCATCGGGTAGAGTTCACCTGTCGCCGGCGAGCGCCGACGGCACGCGGACGTAGCGCAGCTGGTAGCGCATCACCTTGCCAAGGTGAGGGTCGCGGGTTCGAATCCCGTCGTCCGCTCGCGAACCGCCCCGATGACGTGCCCGGCTCCCGGGCCCGGGCGGTGGTCACCACGGGCGATTGGCGCAGTGGGAGCGCGCTTCCTTGACACGGAAGAGGTCACTGGTTCAAACCCAGTATCGCCCACCAGTTCGGAGCGCCCCTGCCCGCGGAGAACGCGGACCGGGGCGTTTTCGCGTGCCGCTCGACCGCCGTCCGATCCGGAGCGACGGCTGCTCGCCCTCCACCCGCGACGACCTCCGCCGACGGCGGCCGCCGTCGTCTGCTGTCGGCAGATCCGCTCACCGTGAACATCGACCCCGGTCGGCGTCCGCTCGCGGCACAGTAGGCCCATGAGACTGCTGGTGTTGGGTGGCACGGGATTCGTGGGTGGGGCGACGGTCGCCGAGGGAGTGCGCCGGGGCTGGTCGGTGACGGTGTTCAACCGCGGCCTGCACGGCGGCACGCCGGACGGCGTCCAGCGGCTGCGGGGGGACCGCACGGCGCCCGGCGGCCTGGCCGCGTTGGCCGGCGGCGAGTGGGACGTGGTGGTGGACACCTGGGACGGCGCGCCGCGGGCGGCGTTCGACGCCGCCCGCCGGCTGGTCACATCCGTCGGTCGCTACGTGTACGTGTCCAGCGGGTCCGTCTACGCCGAGCCGGTCGAGCCGGGCTCCGACGAGGACGCCGAGGTGGTCGACGCCGCCGCGGACGACGACGACGGCGACTACCCGCGGAACAAGGCCGGCGCCGAGCGGGCGGTGCGGGCGGTGTTCGGTGAGCGGGCGCTGCTCGCCCGGGCCGGGTTGATCCTCGGCCCCGGTGAGGACATCGGCCGCCTGCCGTGGTGGTTGACGCGGATCGCGCGCGGCGGCGACGTGCTGGCGCCCGGCCCGGTCGACCTGCCCGTGCAGTACGTCGACGTGCGGGACCTGGCATCCTGGCTGTTGGACGCGGCAGCGGCGGGGCTCGGCGGGGCGTTCAACGTGGTGAGCCGGCCCGGGCACACCACCATGGGTGAGCTGCTCGACGCGTGCGTGACGGTGACCGGTGCGGGCGCCCGGCTGCGCTGGACCCCGCCCGAGCCCATTCTGGCCGCCGGGGTGGTGCCCTGGAACGACCTGCCGATCTGGGTGCCGCTCGGCCACCCGTACCGCTGGTTGCAGGAGCGCGACGTCACCCGCGTGTACGCGGCGGGGCTGACCTGCCGTCCGGTGGCCGAGACGGTCGCCGACACCTGGCGGTGGCTGCGGGAGGTGGGCACGGTTCCGGCGCGTGCCGGGCGCCCGGCGCGGGCCCCGGTCGGCCTGGACCCGGCGCGCGAGGCGGCCCTGCTCGCCGCGGCCGCGGCCTGACCCGACCGGGCCGCGGGCCGGAGGGCGCGGTCGCTCAGGGGTGCGCTACCGGCAGATCGAGCACCTCGTCGACCGGGCGGCGGGGGGTCGGGCGACCCGGCTGACCGTAGCCGACGCGCATCACCATCTGCGGCGTACCGAACCGGCCCAGCGACTGCCGCAGCTGCTCGCGCGCCGACGGCACCTCGATCGGCTGGGACAGCATCGACACCGCCAGCCCGGAGTCGGTGGCGGCGAGCAGCACCCGCTGCAACGCCTGCCCGGCGACGACCTGGTCGACGGCGGTGTTGCCGGGCGAGCCGAGCACCGCCACCAGGGGCTCCGGTTCGAAATCGCGTCCCGGCGCCCGGTCCAGGCCACCGAAACCCCGGGTGGGCAGCAGGTCCTGCGGCTCACCCTGCGGTCCGCCGGCCGCGGCGGGTATCCCGTCGGGGGAGGGCTCGGTGCGTACCCACTCGTCGCGCTCGGCCCGGTAGGTCGGGTCCCGTTCGAGGACGCGGTGAGCGCCACGGGCGATCTCGGCGAACGCGGCCACCGCGCTCACCCCGATCAGCAGCTCCAGCCAGCACTGCTCGGCCCGGGCCGCCTCACCGAGCCGCCATCGTGCGTCGGCGGGCACCGGGTCCGGCCAGAACGGCGCGCGGTTGCTGAACCGGCGGGGGATCGCGGCGTACAGGGCCTGCTCGGCGGGGGTGGGACGGCGCGGGGCGGCGGGACGCAGCAGGGCCAGCACGTCCGGCTCGGCCGGGTGGGGGCGCAGCCGCACCGTGGCGGGCGTGCCGGCCACCGCGAGGGCGAGACGCAGGTTGAACAGCGCCGCCCCGCACGCGACGCGTACGCCCCAACCGGTCGGGTCCGTCGCCGGCAGCCGGCGGGCCGGATCGGCCAGCACCTCGATCCCGCCGTCGCGCAGCCGGAACCGCCACGGCTGGGTGTTGTGCAGGGAGGGCGCGCGGACGGCGTCCGTGGCGGCGGCCCGCAGCTGCGCGGCCGTGTAGCCGGTCTCCATGGCGGAGCTCCTTCCCCAACTCGTCGAGCTGGTCGACCCGGGTGGTGCGCTGCCCCGGGTGTGCAGGTCAACCGTGCCTCCGGACGGGTGGCGGCGGGCAGGGCCGGACGTCCCGACCCGCCGGGACCGGAAGCCCCGCCGGAGGTCACCGGGTCGGGACCTTCGGCCCGTGCGGCCGGGGACGTCGGCGGGTAGAAACGAGGGATGATCCGGGTGTTCCTGCTCGACGACCACGAGGTCGTCCGTCGTGGCCTTGCCGACCTGCTGACCAGCAGCGGCGACATCGAAGTGGTCGGCGAGTCCGGCTCCGCGGCGGAGGCGATCCGCCGGATCCCCGCGCTGCGACCCGACGTGGCGATCCTCGACGCGCGGCTGCCCGACGGCAACGGCATCGACGTGTGCCGGGACGTCCGGGCCGTGGACTCCGGCATCAAGGGCCTGATCCTCACGTCGTACGAGGACGACGAGGCGCTGTTCGCGGCGATCATGGCCGGTGCCGCCGGCTACGTGCTGAAGCAGATTCGTGGCACCGACCTGGTCGACGCCGTGCGCCGGGTGGCGGCCGGGCAGTCGCTGCTCGACCCGGCGATCACCACCCGGGTGCTGGACCGCATCCGCAGCGGCGTGGAGCAACCGTCGGAGCTGAAGGCGTTGACCGACCAGGAGCGGCGCATCCTGGAGTACGTGGCCGAGGGACTCACCAACCGGGAGATCGCCGGCAAGATGTTCCTGGCCGAGAAGACGGTGAAGAACTACGTCTCCAGCGTGCTGGCCAAGCTCGGCCTGGAGCGCCGCACCCAGGCCGCCGTCCTGGCCACCCGCCTCCTAGGCCAACGCCACTGACCCCCCACCCCCTGACCCGCGCCCGCCGCCCCGGGCCCGCCGCCCTCGCCCCCGCCGCCCCGCCGATCTTGCGCTTTGTGCCCGCGCGCTACCCGATTCGCCCCTTATGCCGGGGCCGAAACTGCAAGATCGCGGAAGCGGAAGCGGGAGCGGGAGCGGGGGCGGGGGCGGGGCGGGCGCCGGGAGGGAGGGAGAGGGGGTTAGGGGGTTAGGGGGTTAGGGGGGCGGACCAGCGGAGTTCGGTGCCTTGGGGGTTGGCTGGGCGTACCTCGAAGACCCCGCCGTGGCGCTCGGCGCGTTCACGCAGGTTGACCAGGCCCCCACGGGCGGCGGCCGGGTCGCAGCCCACCCCGTCGTCGGTGACCGTCACCGACACCTGCCCGCCCTCGACACGCACGGCGACGGCGACCCGGTGGGCCTGCGCGTGGCGTACGGCGTTGGACAGGGCCTCCCGCAGGACGGCGGTGAGGTCGGGCCGCAGCGCGTCCGGGACGGCGCTGTCGATCGGCCCGACCAGGTCGAGGCTCGGGCGGTAGCCCAACGACTCGGCGGCCACCTCGATCGCCTCGCGAATCTCGGTGCGCAGCGCCGCGCTCATCGGGGTGCGCAGCTCGAAGATGGTGCGCCGGATGTCCTTGATGGTGGCGTCCAGGTCGTCGACGGCCGCGTTGATCCGCTTGGTCAGCTCGGGTCGGGTGCTCATCGGTGCCGTGCTCTGCAGGTGCAGGCCGGTGGCGAAGAGCCGCTGGATCACCACGTCGTGCAGGTCGCGGGCGATCCGCTCGCGGTCCTCCAGAACCACCAGCAGCTCCCGTTCCTCCTGGCCCCGGGCCCGCTCCATGGCCAGGGCGGCCTGACCGGCGAAGCTGCCCAGCAGGGTCACGTCGTCGTCGGTGGCGCCGCCGCGCTCCTGCGGGTGGGCGATCACCAGGACGCCGTGGAGGGTGTCGGCGGTGGCGAGCGGGGCGATCACCGCCGGGCCGGTGTGCAGCAGGGCCGGCCAGGGCGCCGCGTGGGCGAGGTCGTCCACCTGGTCGTGGCGACCCTCGGCGGCGGCGCGGCCGAAGCTGGTCTCGGCGGCGGGCAGGACGGTGCCGACCAGCGTCCCGGCCGACTCGTCGCCACCGTCGACCACCTCGACGGTGAACACGTCGGCCTCCGGGTCGTGCAGGAGGACGAGGGCCATCTCCGCCTCGGCGACCTCGCGCGCCCGGCGGGCCACCAGCGTCAGCGCGTCGGTGCGGCGCACCTCGCCGAGCAG
The DNA here is from genome assembly GCF_900091425.1 of Micromonospora krabiensis. GTDB lineage: Bacteria > Actinomycetota > Actinomycetes > Mycobacteriales > Micromonosporaceae > Micromonospora > Micromonospora krabiensis. The sequence goes on along the minus strand of NZ_LT598496.1, from coordinate 2,873,092 downwards.
CAGCGAGGTGATCTCGGCGGTGGCGGCCAGCCAGCGTTCCCGCCGGTGCGCGAGGGCGTAGAGCCGCGCGTTCTCGATGGCCACGCCGGCCGCCGCGGCGAGCGCCACGACGATCTCCTCGTCGTCCTCGGTGAACTCCGCGAGGCCCTGCTTCTCGGCCAGGTAGAGGTTGCCGAAGACGTGGTCGCGGATGCGTACCGGCACGCCGAGGAAGCTGTGCATCGGCGGGTGGTTCGGTGGGAAGCCGAAGGAGTCGGGGTGCTGGGTGATGTCCGGCATCCGCAGCGGACGCGGTTCGTCGATCAGCAGGCCGAGGACTCCGCGCCCGTGCGGCAGGTCGCCGATCTTCGCGTGCAGCTCGGGGGTGATGCCGTGGACGATGAAGTCGTGCAGCAGGCGGTCCGGCCCGACCACGCCGAGCGCGCCGTAGCGGGCGCCGGCCAGCTCGCAGGCCGCCTGCACGATGCGTTGCAGGGTGCTGCGCAGGTCGAGGTCGGTGCCGATGCCCACCACGGCGTCGAGCAGGGCGCGGAGTCGTTCCCGGCTGGTCACCACCTCGCCGACCCGGTCCAGCATCTCGTGGAGCAACTCGTCGAGGCGGACACGCGACAGCGGCGTCAGACCGAGCGACGGCGTCGCACGGGCCTCCGGCCGGGGGTGCGGAGTTCTGCTGGCCACGATGGCGATGCTAGCGTCGCCGGCCGCGCCGCTCGATCGGTCAGTCGTGCTGTCCGCGTACCGCGGAGGTGTCCACCACCTGCTCGGTCGTCAGCCGGGGGGTGTGCGGCGGGCCGGCGTGCGTCGGGTCGACGATCCCCAGCCGCAGCGCCAGGTACGGGAAACCGAGCCCGGCCAGCAGCTGGCGCAGCGTCTGCCGGGTCGCCTCCACCTCCACGACGCCGCTGAGCGGCACCATGGAGACGCCGAGCCGGGTCGCGGTCAGCCACGCGGCGGAGAGCGCCTCCCCGGCGCGCAGCCAGTTCTCCGGCTCGTCCTCGTCGCTGTGCAGCACCGCGTACACCGCGGCCCGGTCGTGCCCGGGGCCGACCGGCAGGGTGCCGGCGCGGCCGAAGTCGCGCCCCGGCACGGTCGTCTGCGGCGCCTGCTCGGCAAGCACCTCCGGTGGCAGGCCGGTGCCGGTGCCGGCCCGGTTGGTCCAGTAGTCCAGCTCCTCGCGCGTCTCCGGGTCCTCCGCCTCGACCACCCCGGCGCGGGAGGCCGCGGCGGCCAGCTCCAGGACCTGGTCGGCGTCGAGGATCTCCAGCCGGCTCCCCTCGGCGGAGACCACACCGGCGATCTCCTCGACGGCGCCGGCCGGCACCGGCTCGTCGCTGACCGGCCGACGGTCCGTCTGCCGGACCCGCATGCACTGCACCAACCGCATCGCCTCGGCGTCCGACCCGGTGTGGCGCAGGCCGGTCAGCCGGGCCAGCAGCTCCGGCTCGCCCGGGTCGGGCAGCCGCTCGACCACGGGCGTCCACCCCTCGGCGGCGAGCGCCACCCGGGCGTGGTGCAGGGCCGTGCCGCAGCTGAGCACGAGCAGCCGGGCCTCGGGATCGGCGGCCGACAACTGCCGGGCGCGGACCATCCGCAGCTCCAACGCCTCGGGCAGGACCCGCCACTGCCAGGGCTGGGTGTTGTGCACCGAGGGAGCGTGGCCGGCGGTCGCGGCGGCCTCCGCGAGCGCGGTGGTCAGCGGGCGGTCCGTCGCCGGGCTCTCCTGGCTCATCGTCACGACCTTTCGTTATGCGCCCATCGTGCCTCGTCCCGCGGGCCGCGCGGGCCGGGTTGCCGCTTCATCGTCCGCCATCCCGTCGGCCGGCGCACGGTACGCGGGTCCCGCCGCGCCGGGCCGTTGGGCCCCATCTCACCGTTCCCGGACCACCGCGACCGGGGCGATGGCGTGCTGGATGAGCTGCTGACTCACCGAGCCGAGCAGCATGCCCCGCAGCCCTCCACGCCCCCGGCTGCCCACCGCCACCAGTTGGGCGGAGCGACTCGCCTCGACCAGCAGCGACGCGGGGCTCCCGGCGGCCACGTCGACGGTGACGGCCAGACCGGGGTAGGTCTTCCGCACCGGCGCGAGGGCCGCCTCCACCGCCGCCCGCTCCGCCGCCAGGGCGTCCTCCTGGTCGGCCGGTGCGCCACCGCCCCGCCACGGCGGGCCCGACGGCGACCACGCGCGGACGACCCGCAGCGGCACCTCGCGCTGCTCCGCCCGCTCGACCGCGAAGCCGAGCGCGACGAGTGACGGGTCGGAGCCGTCGAACCCGACCACCACCGGCCCGTCGGCGGGCGCGGCCGGTGCGGTCTCGGGCGGGCTGCGGACCACGACCACCGGGCAGCGGGCGTGCGCGGTGACGGCCACCGCGGTGGAGCCGACGAGCAGCCCGCCGAACCCGCCGTGACCGCGACCGCCGAGCACCAGAAGGTCGGCCTGCGCGGAACGTTCCTGCAGGACCAGCGCGGGGGGCCCGTCGAACACCTCACCGGCGACGTCGAGGTCGGGGTGCGCGGCGGCGGCGTCGGCGGCGGCCCGGTGGACGAGCTGCTCGACCTCGCGCCGGGCGGTCTCGTCGGGCCAGACGCCGGGTGCCACCCCCGGTCCGAGCCAGCCGACCACGGTGACCCATTCGAAGACGTACGCCAGCCGGACCGGCCGGCCGCTGCGACCCGCCTCGTCCAGCGCCCAGGCCAGGGCGTGCCCGGCGTCCGGGGAGCCGTCGTAGCCGACCAGGATCGGGCCGCCGCTCACTGCCCGCTCCGCAGGCTCGGGTCGGTCTCGCGGATCCACCGCCACTCCGACACCCGGGGGTCGTCCTCGCCGTGCTCGCGGGTGTAGTCCCGGCACTCCTGCCGCAGGTCGACCATCTGCTGGCGCAGGTGCGCCGCGCGGGCGGCCAGCCCCGGCACCCGGTCGATGACGTCGATGACCAGGTGGAAGCGGTCGAGGTCGTTGAGCATCACCATGTCGAACGGCGTGGTGGTGGTGCCCTCCTCCTTGTAGCCGCGGACGTGCAGGTTGTCGTGGTTGGTGCGGCGGTAGGTGAGGCGGTGGATCAGCCACGGGTAGCCGTGGTAGGCGAAGATGACCGGCCGGTCGGCGGTGAAGATGGTGTCGAACTCCTTGTCGGGCAGCCCGTGCGGGTGCTCGGTGGGCGGCTGGAGCCGCATCAGGTCGACGACGTTGACCAGCCGCACCTTCAGGTCGGGCAGGTGGGTACGGAGCAGGTCGGCGGCGGCCAGCGCCTCCAGCGTCGGTACGTCGCCGGAGCAGGCGAGCACCACGTCGGGTTCGGCGCCCGCGTCGGTGCTGGCCCACTCCCAGATGCCCAGGCCGCGCCGGGTGTGCTGGATCGCCTCGGCCATGGAGAGCCAGTTCGGGGCGGGCTGCTTGCCGGCGACGACCACGTTGATGTAGTGCCGGCTGCGCAGGCAGTGGTCCATGGTGGACAGCAGGGTGTTGGCGTCCGCCGGCAGGTAGACGCGGACCACTTCGGCCTTCTTGTTCACCACGTGGTCGATGAAGCCGGGGTCCTGGTGGGAGAAGCCGTTGTGGTCCTGACGCCAGACGTGGCTGGACAGCAGGTAGTTCAGCGAGGGGAGCGGCTGCCGCCACGGGATGGCCCGGGTGACCTTCAGCCACTTGGCGTGCTGGTTGACCATCGAGTCGACGATGTGGATGAACGCCTCGTAGCTGGTGAAGACGCCGTGCCGCCCGGTCAGCAGGTAACCCTCCAGCCAGCCCTGGCACAGGTGCTCGGAGAGCACCTCCATCACCCGGCCGTCGGGGGAGAGGTGGTCGTCGCCGGGGACCCGCTGCGCCACCCAGGTGCGGTCGGTGACCTCGAAGGCGGCGCCGAGCCGGTTGGAGGCCACTTCGTCCGGGCCGAACAGCCGGAAGGTCTCCGGATTGGCGGCGATGACGTCCCGGATCCAGTTGCCGAGCACCCCGGTGGCGCCGGCCACCGGCTCACCGGGCCGGGGCACGTCGACGGCGTAGTCCCGGAAGTCGGGCAGCGTCAGGTCGCGCAACACCACCCCGCCGTTGGTCACCGGGTTGGCGCTCATCCGGCGGTCGCCGGTGGGTTGCTGGTCGAGCAGGTGGGCGACCGGTCCGCCGGTGGCGTCGAACAGCTCCTCCGGTCGGTAGCTGCGCAGCCAGTCCTCCAGCGCGGCCAGGTGCGCCGGGTTGCTGCGTACCTCGGACAGGGGGACCTGGTGGGCACGGAAGGTGCCCTCGACGGGGGTGCCGTCGACCTCGCGCGGCCCCGTCCAGCCCTTCGGCGTCCGCATGATGATCATCGGCCAGCGTGGGCGTTCCACGGGGCCGCCGGAACGGGCCCGCCGCTGGATGGCCGCGATCTCGTCCAATGCCCGGTCCAGGGTGGCGGCGAGCAGTTGGTGCACCCGGGCCGGGTCGTCGCCGGCGACCACGTACGGCTGGTAGCCGTAGCCCTGCATCAGGTCGAGCAGGTCCTGTTCGGGGATGCGGGACAGCACCGTCGGGCTGGCGATCTTGTAGCCGTTCAGGTGCAGGATGGGCAGGACCGCGCCGTCTCGGGCCGGGTTGAGGAAGACGTTGGACAGCCAGCTGCCGGCCAGCGGGCCGGTCTCCGCCTCGCCGTCGCCGATCACGCAGGCCACCAGCAGATCGGGGTGGTCGAAGGCGGCGCCGTACGCGTGGCTGAGCGCGTACCCCAGCTCGCCCCCCTCGTGGATCGAGCCCGGCACCTCCGCCGCGACGTGGCTGGGGATGCCGCCGGGGAAGGAGAACTGGCGGAACAGCCGGGACATGCCGGCCTCGTCGCGGTCGATCCCGTGGTACCGCTCGCTCCAGGTGCCCTCCAGCCAGCTGTTGGCCACGATGGCCGGGCCGCCGTGGCCGGGGCCGGTGATGAACATGGCGTCGAGGTCGCGCGCCCTGATGACCCGGTTGAGGTGGGCGTAGAGCAGGTTCAGGCCCGGGCTCGTGCCCCAGTGGCCGAGCAGTCGGGGTTTGACGTCCTCGGTGGTCAGCGGCCGGCGCAGCAGCGGGTTGTCGAGCAGGTAGATCTGCCCGACGGTGAGGTAGTTCGCCGCCCGCCAGTAGGCGTCCAGCCGACGCAGCTCGTCTTCGGTCAGGGGGCCGTGCAGGTCGAGAGCGGTGTCCATGGTGACTGAGCCTCTCGCGGTCGGGGGAATGCTGCATCCGGATGCGCGATCTCGTTCCGGCCGGTCCAGCCTGGCCGACCGGATCGGGTCGGGTTCAGGGCCGTTGGTCCTGCCCCGGTGGGCGTTGCGGCCCGTTGCCGGCGGTCCCGACCACCCCGCGGACGACGATCACCGGGGTCGGCGCGTGGTAGAGCAGGGACTGCGCCACCTCGCCGAGCATGCCCCGCGACGGTTCGTCACCGCGGGCGGCGACCATCGCCACCTGCGCCGATCGGGACTGCTCGACCAGGATGTCGCTGGGGTCGCCGCGGATGGCGTGGCACTCGGCGGAGACGTCGGGGTGCCGGTCGGCGTACCGGGCGACGGCGGCGGTGAGCTCGTCGCGCGCCTGCTCCATCGGCTCACCGGGGTTGACCGCGCGGACGACGAGCAGCCGGGCGCCCCGTCGGGCGGCGCAGTCGAAGGCCCAGGCGAGTGCGGTGTACGAGCTGGGCGTGCAGTCGACGCCGACCAGCACCGGGCCCTGGGGCGGTGGCTCCTGGCGGCCGACCAGCACCGGGCAGCTGGCCCGGGCGGCGAGCTGCACCGGCGGGGCCTCGGCCGGTACGCACTCGCCGCACTCGGCCATCCCGCCGTCCCCGACGGCGAGCAGGAAGGCCTGTTCGGAGCGGCGCAGCAGGACGGGCAGGGTGCCGCCCTCGGCGATCTCGCCGGTGACGGTCAGCTCCGACTCGAGGTCGCGGGCCAGGTCGTTGGCCCGGGCGATGAGGTCCTCGGCGTGGTCCCGCGACGAGGCCACGGACTCCGCCTGGAAGGCCGTGTTCCAGTCGAAGGCGTGTACGAGGTGCAGAGCTCGACCGTGTGCGACGGCCTCCTGCGCGGCCAGCCGGACCAGCGGGAGGTCGCGCTCCGAGCCGAGGCCCACCAGCACCCGTGGGCCGGCGGATGCGGCCATCCGACATCACCTCCCGGGCGTCGCGCCCGGCACGACCACGCTCCCTCGACCGAGGGTAGTCGCGTGACAGCGGCAGCGGGCCGGATCGCACCTGTGTCAACAAGGGTTGACGGAGAGGCTCTGTCAACGTATGTTGACACCATGAGTCAGGCGACGGAACTCGCGGCGGCAGCCGGCAGCACCGACCCCCGGGTCGGGCTGCGCGCCGTCCGCGCGCTGCGCCGGCTGCTCGAGCGGCTGGAGGTCGTCCAGGTCGACAACGCCCGTCGACAGGGCTGGTCCTGGCAGGAGATCGCCGACGCGCTCGAGGTCAGCCGGCAGGCGGTCCACAAGAAGCACGCCGGGAGACCGGCGGTCCCCACCTCCTGGGAGGCGTGATGTTCGAACGGTTCACCGACCGGGCCCGCGAGACCGTCCGCCGGGCCCGCGACGAGGCCCGGGCCGAGGGCCGGCGGCCGGTCGGCACCGAGCACCTGCTGCTGGCGCTCCTCGCCGACGAGGCGAGCCTGGCCAGCCGGGTGCTGACCGAGAGTGGCGTCAGCGCCGCCGACCTGCGGGACCGGATCGCGCGGCACACCGCCGACGGCGGCGCCGGCCTCGGTGACGCCGACGCTGCGGCGCTGCGGGAGATCGGCATCGACCTGGCCGCCATCGTGGCCCGCATCGAGGAGTCCTTCGGGCCGGACGCGCTGCGCGAGGCGGTGCCCGAGCCACGCCGCCGCTGGGGCCGACGCCGCCGCTACGCGGGCGGCCCGTTCTCCCCCCGCTCCAAGAAGGTCCTGGAGCTGTCGCTGCGTGAGGCGATCCGGCTGCGGCACCGCCACATCGGCACCGAGCACATCCTGCTCGGCCTGCTCCGCGAGGGCGGCGGCCTGGCCGCGGTGGTGCTCACCGAGGCCGGCGTCGACCTCGACGACGTCCGTCGCCGGGTGGAGGTCGCGCTCCGCGCGGCGGCCTGACCCGGCACCCGGCCCCGGCCGGCGCGGCGCGCACCGGTCCGCCCCGTGACGCGGGGACGAGCGTCCGAAACCTTTCTGTGGCACTTCCGACGCCGCCATCGTCGCGGGTCGCTGAACCGTCCGGTGTGCTGCACACTGTCGCCGTGGATGCAGGACAGGAGAGGCGACCCGCCGGCGGCGACGGAGGGCTGCGCTCCGCCGTCGTGGTCAACCCGACGAAGGTCGCCGACCTCGACGAGCTGCGACGTACGGTCGACGACACCCTCACCGCCGTCGGCTGGCCCGAGCCGCTGTGGTTCTCCACCACCGTCGAGGACCCGGGCCGCGGCCAGACCGAGGAGGCCGTCCGTGCCGGCGTCGACCTGGTCTTCGCCTGCGGTGGCGACGGGACCGTCATGTCCTGCGTCAGCGCGCTGGTCGGCAGCGACGTCGCGCTCGCCGTGCTGCCCCAGGGCACCGGCAACCTGCTCGCCGCCAACCTCGGCCTCTCCACCGACCTCGCCGCCGGGCTCCAGGTGGCGATCGAGCGGGGTCGCCGGCTGCTCGACGTCGGGGAGGTCGACGGGCAGCACTTCACGGTGATGGCCGGCATGGGGTTCGACGCCCAGATGCTCGCCGCCACCTCCGAGACGACGAAGGCGCGGATCGGGTGGCCCGCGTACGTGATGGGGGCCGCGCGGCACCTGCGCGACCGCCCGATGCGGGTGTCGATCCGCGTCGACGACCGCCCGCCGGTCCGCCGCCGCGCCCGCTCCGTGCTGATCGCCAACGTGGGCCGCCTCCAGGGCGGCGTACGGCTGCTCACCGATGCCGAACCCGACGACGGCTGGCTGGACGTCGCGGTGCTCACCCCGCGTACGCTGCGGCACTGGGCGGCCCTGGGCTGGGCGGTGATCCGCCGCCGGGGCCGGGTGCCCCGGATGGAGGTCCTGCGCGGTCGGCGCGTCATCGTCACCGCCTCCCGCACCCAGCCCCGCGAGCTCGACGGCGACCTCATCGAGCCGGGCCGCCGGCTGCGCGCCGTGATCCGCCCCCGGGCCCTCTGGCTGTGCGTGCCGCAGCCCGAGCAGGCACCCGACCTCGCCGTCGACGCCGACAGCGCCGCCGAACGAGGTGAGCGGTCGGTGCGGGAGGCGCGCCGTGAGTAGCACCCGGCTGGTGCCGGAGACGCGCCTGATGGCGGACGAGGAGCTCTCCGCCGACGACGCGTGGCACACCCTGCGCCGCGAGGGCGGCTGGCACCTGCTGCGCGACGCGTTCGTCCGGTTCCGCTACGGCGACGGCTTCAGTCACTCCCGGGCGTTCGCGCTGCAGCTCTGCCTGGCCGTCGTGCCGTTCCTCATCGCGCTGACCGGGCTGATCAGCGAACTGGGCGTGCAGGAGGGCGGGCAGGTCGTCGCCGACACCGTGCTGGCGCTCACCCCCGGCGCCAGCGAGCAGGTGGTGGCCGAGCTGCTCGGCGAGGGCGAGCGGGTCGAGGAAGCCGGGGAGTTGGCGCTCACCCTCGGTCTGATCACCGGTCTCGTCGCGCTCACCACCACCATGGCCCAGATCGAGCGGGGCGCCAACCGCATCTACGGGGTCGAGCGGGACCGCCCGGCGCTGCGGAAGTACCTGCGCGCCGCCGTGCTCGCCGTCACCGCCGGTGTGCCCGCGCTGACCGGGTTCCTGATCCTGGTCGGCGGTGGGCCGATGGGTGCCTCGGTACGCCGACACTACGAGTGGGGCGAACTCGCCAACGACGTGTGGGACGTCGTCCGGTGGCCGCTGAGCCTGGCCCTGACCGTGCTCGCCGTGGCGGTGATCTTCCGGTACGCGCCCCGGCGCCGGCAACCCGGCCTGTCCTGGCTGTTCTTCGGCGCCGGCATCGCCACCGCGCTCTGGTGGCTGACCAGCCTGCTGCTCGCCGCGTACGTCAGTCTCAGCGGCGCGTTCGGACAAACCTACGGCGCGTTGACCGGCATGATGGCCCTGCTGCTCTGGGCCAACCTCACCGGCGTGGCCCTCTTCGGCGGGCTGGCGTTCGCGGCCCAGCTGGAGGCGGTCCGCATCGGCGTGCAGGAGCCCGCCCAGCCCGACCTGTGGGAGCCCGAGACGTCCCGCGCGGAGGTCCTCGACACCGGGGAGATGACCTCCCTCTGACCCGGGGCCGACCACCCCGGTGTAGGCGGATCGGGGATCGGGTAAAGCGCCTCGCCAGGGACGACCAGGGAGGTGCGGGGTGACCGCGGTCAAAGAGGTGCTGCGGCGTCCACTCGGGCATTTCACCGAGCGGAGCGTCGCCGGTCTGGTGGCCGTCACCGGTGCCGGGGTGGCCTTCGGACTGCTGCTGATGCTGGTCCGCCTCCGGTGGAGCCCGCTGCAGGACGCCGACCACGCGGTCGCCGAATGGTTCAACGACCTGGTGGCCCCGCACGGCCCCCTGGTGACCGTGCTGCAGGCGGTGACCGACCTCGGTGGACGGCCGATCCTCATCTGGCTGGTCACCATCGCCGTCGTCGGGCTGCTGATCCGCCGCCAGCCCCGGCTGGCCGTCTACCTGATCATCACGGGCGTCGGCGGTCTCATCCTCGACCCGTCGCTGAAGACCCTCGTCGGCCGGCTCCGGCCGGTGGTCGACGTGCCGGTGGCCAGCGCGCCGGGCAACAGCTTCCCCAGCGGGCACGCGCTCGGCTCGTTCGTCGCGTACGGGGCCCTGCTGCTGGTGTTCCTGCCGGCCCTGGCGCCCCGGTGGCGCAAGCCCGCAATCGCCCTGGTCGCCGTGCTGGTGGCGATGATCGGGCTGACCCGGATCGCGCTGGGCGTGCACTACGTCTCCGACGTGTTCGGCGGTTGGCTGCTCGGCGCGGCCTGGCTCGGCGTCACCGCGTACGCCTTCCGGCTGTGGCGGCGCGAGCGGGGTCGTCCGGTGCCGCCGCTGACCGAGGGGCTGGAGCCCGAGGCGGGGCACGACATCGCCCCCGCACCGGCCGAGGAACACGTGCTGGAACACCCCCGCTCGTCGGTGGCGGAGCTGCTGGTCGGCTGGGTCCTCGTCTTCGGCGCGCTCTACGGCTTCGGCACGTACGTGAGCTACCACGCCAAGGGCACCTTCTTCGCCACCCTCGACACCGAGGTGCCGCGCTGGTTCGCCGAGCGGCACACCGCGGCGCTGACCGAGCTGAGCTGGTGGTGGAGCAAGTTCGGCGACACCCACGCGATCCTGCTGATCTCGCTGGTGTTCTGCCCGTTGGTGGTGGCGGTGTGGCGGCGCTGGCGGCCGGTGCTCTTCGTGGCCCTGGCGATGCTCGGGGAGCTGACCCTCTTCCTCGCCTCGGCCCGCGCCGTCGACCGGCCCCGGCCGCCGGTGGAGAACCTCGACGGGCCGATGCCCACCTCGTCCTTCCCGTCCGGGCACATCGCGGCGACCATCTGTGTCTGGTTGACGATCGCCATCATCGTGCTGCCCCGTACCGACCGCTGGTGGCGCTGGATCTTCGTCGCCCTCGCGGTGATCATGCCGGTCGGCGTGGCCGTCTCCCGCATGTACCGGGGCATGCACCACCCGACGGACTTCATGGGCGCGATCCTGCTCAGCGCGCTGTGGATCGGGCTGCTCTACTGGGTGGTCCGCCCCAACGCCGACGTGTACGAGGGCAACCGGCCGAGCATCGAGTCGGAGGATGTGCACACCCTCGACGACGAGTTGACCCGCGCCGGCCGGGAATGACCGCCCCGTGCTACGGGTGATGACCTGGAACATCCGCACCGGCGGTCGGGACCGGGGCGGCGCCGACCGGCGGGCCGCCGTCGCCGAGGTCGTGGCGGCCCAACAGCCGGACGTGCTGGCCCTCCAGGAGCTGCGCGGCTTCGACGAGCGGGTGCTGGCCGACTTCTCGGCGCCCCTCGGCCTGCGCCCCCACCTGGCTCGCAGCTGTCTCGGGCAGCCGGTCGCGGTGCTCGTACGGCCGCCGCTGCGCACCCTGCGGGCGGGCCCGCTGCGCCGCCCGTTCCACCACGCCGCGGCGCGGGTGGTGCTGGCCACCGACGCCGGGCCGCTGACGGTGCTCGGCACCCACCTCAACCCGTACTCCGGCGGGTGGCGGCGGGTCGAGGTGGACTGGCTGGCCCGGGCCGTGCGCCGGGCGCCGGGCCCGCTGACCCTGCTCGGCGGCGACCTGAACTCCCTCGACCCCGGCACCGACCACAGCGCGCGTCTCGACGGGCTGCCCCCGGCGTACCGCCGACGACACCAGCGCCGGGACGGGCGCACCGTCGACACCCGTGCCGTCGCGGTGCTGCTGGATGCCGGGCTGGTCGACCTTCACCGCGCGGCCAACGGTCCGGACGAGGGCCTCACCGTGCCCACCCGCCACGGTGGGGCCGAGTTCAGCGGCATGCGACTGGACTACCTGCTCGGCACCCCGGCGCTGGCCGAGCGGCTACTTGGCTGCCGGGTGGTGCGGGGCGGTACGGCGGAGTTCGCGTCCGACCACTACCCGCTGGTGGCCGATGTGGACCTGGGACCGGGCTGATTCTCTGGCCCCGTACGACTACCGTGGCGGCCGTGACCGACACCCCCACGGTCCGCCCGGCCCGGTTCGACCCGCTCGACCCGCCGGTCGACGCCCGCCCCACCCCGCCCGCGGCCACCACGGCGGCACCCCCGGTCCCGCTGGTCGCGGTGGTCGCCCGGGGGATCGCGCTGGCCGTGGTCCTGCCCGTACGCCTGCTCTGGGAGCTGGTCGCGGCCACCGGCCGGCTGCTCGACCGCCACCTGCTCGGCCCGACGGGCCGGTTCCTGCGCCGATGGCTGCTGCGCCCGCTCGCCTGGGCCGCCCGGACACTGCTGTGGTTGCCGTTGGTGTGGGTGGCGCGGACGTTGGTGTGGCGTCCGTTGGTGTGGTTGGTGGTCGGGTTGGCCTGGGTGGCCCGCACGTTGGTGTGGTTGCCGCTGGTGTGGGTGGCGCGGACGTTGGCCTGGGTGGCCCGCACGCTGGTGTGGTTGCCGTTGGTGTGGGTGGCGCGGACGTTGGTGTGGCGTCCGTTGGTGTGGTTGGCGGTCGGGCTCGCCTGGGTGGCCCGCACGTTGGTGTGGTTGCCGCTGGCCTGGATGGCGCGGACGCTGGTGTGGTTGCCGCTGGCCTGGATGGCGCGGACGCTGGTGTGGCCGCCGCTGGTCCTGCTCGGGCGGGCCCTGCGCTGGCTCGCCGAGCACCTGGTGCGACGACCGTCGGCCTGGCTGCTCGGCGTCCTCGCGCCGGCCGTCCGGTGGCTGGGGCGCGCGCTCGCGGCGCTGGTCCGCGGACTGGTGGCGGTGCTGGTCGGCGCCGCACGCGGTCTCGGCCGCGTGGTGGTCGCGGTCTGCCGTGGCGTTGTCGGCGCCGTTGGCTGGGCCTGGTGGGCGGCGGGCCGGGTGCTGCGGCTCGGCTACCGGCTGCTGTTGCGGCCGATCGGCCTGGGACTGCGCTGGCTGTGGCGGCACACCGTCGTGCCGCTGGCGCGCGGCGTGCGGGCGCTCTGGCGGGTGACCGTGCTGCCGGTGGCGCGGGGCGTCCGGGCCGTCTGGCGGGCCACGGTGCGGCCGGCGGCCCGCTGGACCCGCACCGCCGTGCTCGAACCGGCCCGGCTCGCGTCCCGCGAGGTGCTCACCGCGCTGGGCCTACGCCGCTGACGTGGGTCCGCGTCGGTCCGCGCCGGGCCTGTGCCGGCTGGCCTCACCTGCGCCGGTCCCGCCGGTTGACGCCGGCCTGCGCGGGCTGACGCCGGCCTGCGCCGGCGGCCGGGCCCGCCGCCGGTCGGTCCCAGATCCGGGGCAGCTCGACAGGCTCCGCGCCGGCCAACCCGAGGCGGGGCCGACGGCCGGCGTTCACAGCACCAGATTGATCAGGACGGTGAGCACCACCGAGGCCAGGATCGAGAAGAGGATCATCAGGAGGCAGCCGACGCCGCCGCCGAGTGGCCGGATCTCCACGTTGCCGATGCGCATGGCGTCGCCCTCTCCCTCTCACAGGTCCCGCAGTCGGGGGAGCAGCTGCTCCTGCGCCCAGTCCAGGAACATCGGCTGGCTGTCGCCACCGACCTGGATGATCGCCACGTGCGTGAAGCCGGCGTCGACGAACTTCCGGAACGCCTCGACGTGCCGGTCGACGTCGGGGCCGCAGGAGATCCCCTCGGCAACGTCCTCCTCGCGGACGAACTGGGTGGCGGCGGTGAACGCCTCCGGCCCGGGCAGGTCGGCGTTGACCTTCCAACCGAGGCCGAACCAGCGGAACTGATCATGGACGATCTTGCGGCACTCCGCCTCGTCCGGGCCGTAGCAGATGGCGACCTGGCCGTAGCGGGGCCGACCGGCGCCCCCCGCGTCGTCGTAGAGCTGGATGATCCGGGGATCCGGCTCGGTGGAGATCACTCCGTTGCCGTACTCGGCGGCGAGGGTGGCCGACTGCGGACCGGACGCGGCGATGGCCATCGGCACCGGCCGCTCCGGCCGGTCCCAGACGTACGCGTCCGGCACGTCGAAGTGGTTGCCGGAGAAGGTGAGGGTCTCGCCGTTGAGCAGCGGGCGGATGATCTGAAGTGCCTCCTCGAACATCTCGTGCCGCTGCTGCACGTGCGGCCAGCCGCCGACCACGTGCTCGTTGAGGTTCTCGCCGGCGCCCAGGCCCAGGGTGAACCGGCCGTCCGAGAGCACCCCGATCGTGCTGGCCTTCTGCGCCACGACCGCCGGGTGGTAACGCCGGATCGGGCAGGTCACGAACGACATGAGCTGGGCGCGGCTGGTGGCGTGCGCGACCGCCCCGAGCACCGACCAGGCGTACGGAGAGTGGCCCTGCGAGTCCAGCCACGGGTAGTAGTGGTCGGACATGACCAGGTGGTCGAAGCCGGCCGCCTCCGCGCGCACCGCGTGGTCGACCAGCTGCTTCGGGCCGGTCTGCTCGCACATCAAGGTGTAGCCGACGTTGACCATCGTGGTTCTCCTCTCCCACCGGCGGATCGTCCCCAGATACCCGGTCCGGCGTGGGTCAACCGCCCGTCAGGTTCACCAGCACCACACCAGCGATGATCAAGGCGATGCCGACGAGCTTGACCGCGCCGAGCGGCTCCCCGAGGAACACCGCGCCGATGGCCACGATGGTCGCCGTACCCAGCCCGGACCAGAGCGCGTACGCGACGCCGACCGGGATCTCCTTGACCGCCTGCGAGAGCATCACGAAGGCCAGCAGGTAACCGCCGAGGCAGGCGAGGGTCGGCCACAGCCGGGTGAACCCGGCGGTGGCCTTGAGCAGGCTGGTGGCCATCACCTCCGCCGCGATCGCGATGCCCAGCAGCACGTACGCCATGTCACCCCTCGTCAGTCCGTCGGTCCGGTGCCGGCGGCCAGTCGCGCGGCCCGCATGGTCAGGTAGCGCTGCTCCGGCAGACTGTTCGTCCGGCCGGCGGCGGCCCGGTAGTCGGCGACCGCGCGGTCCCGGTCGCCGGCCATCTCGTGCAGGTGCGCGCGGGCGGCGTACAGCCGGTGGTGCCCGGCGAGGCGGGGGTGGTCGGCCAGTTCGGCGAGGGCGGTGAGCCCGGCCGCCGGGCCGTGCACCATGGCGACGGCGACCGCCCGGTTGAGGGCCACCACCGGGTTGCCCGACAGTCCGTCCAGGACCTCGTAGAGGGCGAGGATCTGTGGCCAGTCGGTCTGCTCGGCCGACGGCGCCTCGTCGTGCAGCGCGGCGATGGCGGCCTGGACCTGGTAGGGCCCGACCGGCCCGCGCGGCAGCGCGTGGGTGACCAGGGCGACGCCCTCGGCGATCGCCCCCTCGTCCCAGCGCCTCCGGTCCTGGTCGGCGAGGGTGATCAGCTCGCCGGACGGCCCGGTGCGGGCGGGACGCCGCGCCTCGGTGAGCAGCATCAGCGCGAGCAGGCCGCTGGTCTCGCTGTCGTCGGGCAGCCGCGCGTGCAGGGCGCGCGTCAACCGGATCGCCTCCGCCGAGAGGTCCACCCGGTGCAGGTCGGGGCCGGCACTGCTGGTGTGCCCCTCGGTGAAGATCAGGTAGAGCACGTGCCGCACGGCGGCGAGCCGTCCGCCCAGCTCGGCCCGCGCGGGCATTCGGAACGGCAGCCCGGAGGAGCGGATGCCCTGCTTGGCCCGGCTGATCCGCTGCGCCATGGTCGTCTCCGGCACCAGGAAGGCGTGGGCGATCTCGGCCGTGGTCAGGCCACCGACCGCACGCAGCGTCAGCGCGATGGCCGACGTGGGGGACAGTGCCGGGTGGCAGCAGAGGAAGAGCATGATCAGGGTGTCGTCGCGGCCTGCGGTCAGCTCCTCGTCCGCGCCGGGCGCGGTCTGCCGGTCGTCGGGTTCGCGCCGCGTCGCGAGGTCCTCGCGCCGCCGCCGCGCGGTGTCGCCGCGGACCAGTTCGACCATCCGGCGATACGCGACCTGGATCAGCCAACCCCGAGGGTTGGCCGGCGGCCCCTCGACGGGCCACTGTGTCACGGCCGCCAGCAGCGCCTCCTGGACGGCGTCCTCGGCGGTCGCGAAGTCACCGAAGCGGCGGGCGAGCACGCCGAGGACCTGCGGCGCCAGCTCGCGCAGCAGGTCCTCGGTGCGTCGGTCGGTGGTGGTCAGGCGGTTCACAGCTCCTGCGGCGGCGCGGACATCACCGGGTGCACCTCGATCGGCATGCTCAGCGGACGCCCGCCGGGGCCGGGCGCGGCGGAGATGTAAGCGGCGATCTCCACCGCCCGCTGCGGCGTCTCGCAGTCGACGATCCACCAGCCGGCGAGGAACTCCTTGGTCTCCGCGAACGGCCCCTCGGTGACCACCGGCACCCCGCCCTCCCCGGCCCGGACGATCCGCGCCTGCTGCGGCCCGCCGAGCCCCTCGCCCTGCACCCACTCGCCGTCGGCGGTGAGCTTGGCGTTGACCTCACCCATGAACCCGATGTGCGCGCGGATCTCCTCCGGCGTCCACGTGTCGATCGGCGGGAAGTCGGTCCCGGCGGCGCTGAACTGCATCAGCAACATGTACTTCACGATCTGCTCCTCAGGCCTGGGCACCTCATTCTCGGTGCTCTCACCCTGAGGTAGAAGCCGAGCACGCCGTCCTCGACATCCCCGCGGAAAATTCTTCGTCGGAACGCCGTCGACGACCGGCGGGACCGGGTAGCCCCGGCCGGTCAGCCGACGGCGGTGACCTCCAACAGCAGGGCCTGCTCCGGGTGCAGCGCCGGCAGTTGCAGACCGACGGTGGCCAGCGCGGCCCCGGTCAGCGTCACCCCGTGCGCCAGCCACGGCGGCGCGGACCGGTCCAGCGTCGCCGGCCCGGGCACCCCGGCGGACGGCCGGACGGCGTACCGCCGCCCGGGATCCAGGCCGGGCAGCCGCACCGGCCCCGGCACCTGGGCGACCGAGGTGGCCAGCCGGCTCACCGCGTAGACGGCCGCCGAGCCGTCGTACGCGACCACGCCGTGCGCCCAGACGGCCGAGTCGGAATGGTCGACGCGGACCGTACGACCGGAGTGCAGCAGCGGGCGGAGCCGCTTGTGCAGCGCCACCCACGCGGTCAGCTCGGCCCGCTCCCGGTCGCTGATCGAGGCGATGTCCCACTCGATGCCGTGATGGCCGAAGAGCGCGGTGATGGCCCGGAAGCCCAGGTCGTGCCCGCGGTGCGTGGTGTGCGAGCGCTCCGGGCCGATGTGGGTGCCGACCAGCTCCGGTGGGAGCAGCAGCCCGGTCCAACGCTGGATGGCCAGCCGTTCCAGGGCGTCGTTGCAGTCGCTGGCCCACACCCGGTCGGTGCGGGCCAGTATCTCCAGGTCCACCCGTCCGCCGCCCGAGGCGCAACTCTCGATCTCGACATCCGGATGGCGGCGGCGCAGCTCGTCGAGGAGCCGGTAGACGGCCTCGGTCTGCGCGTGGACGCCGGGCCGGCCGTGGTGACCGGCCTCGGTGAGGTCCCGGTTGTGGTCCCACTTCAGGTAGCTGATCCCGTCGTGCCCACTCAGCAGGGCGTCGAGCCGGGCGAGCAGGTGGGCGTACGCGCCGGGTTCGGCGAGGTCGAGCACCTGCTGCTGCCGCCACGCCGGTGGCAGCCGGCCGGGCACCTGGAGCACCCACTCCGGGTGGGTCCGGAACAGGTCGGAGTCGGGGTTGACCATCTCCGGCTCGACCCACAGCCCGAACCGCATCCCGTGCCCGCGGACGTGGTCGATGAGCGGTTGCAGCCCGTCCGGCCACACGTCCTCGTCGACCCACCAGTCGCCGAGCCCGGCGCGGTCGTGCCGGCGGCCCCGGAACCAGCCGTCGTCGAGCACGTAGCGCTCCACGCCCACCTCGGCCGCGCGGTCGGCCAGCGCCCGCAGCCGGTCCAGGTCGTGGTCGAAGTAGACGGCCTCCCACACGTTCAGCGTCACCGGCCGGGGGCCGCGCGGGTGCGACGGCCGGGCCCGCAGGTGCGTGTGCAGGACATCGCTGAGCCCGTCCAGCCCCGTGTCCGACCAGACCGCGTAGAGCAGGGGAGTGGCGTACGACTCGCCCGGGTCGAGCAGGATCTCGCCCGGTGTGAGCAGCTCACCGCCACCCAGGACGGCCTCACCGCTGGGCCGTCGCTCCGCGAAGGTCACGTGGTCGCCGCTCCAGGCGGTGTGCACGGCCCAGACCTCGCCGTGCCGGAAGCCGAAGCCGGCCGTGCCGGCCACCAGCAGCAGCGTCGCGTCGTGCCCGGTGCGCCCGTGCCGGCCCTCGCGGACCCAGGTGCCCATGGGCCACGGGTGCCGCTGCGGGGCGCGTTCCCGGCACCAGCGGCCGGTGAGGTCGAGCAGTTCGGTGGCCACCGCGGGCACCGGCAGCACCGGCGTGAGTTCGCGCAGCTCGTACGCGGTGTCCCCGTCGTTGCGGAGCCGGTGCCGCAGCAGCAGCAGGCCGGTCGGGTCGAGGGTGAGCTCGACGGTCACCGACAGGCGCGCCCCCGCGTCGCGGGCCCGGACGGTGACCCGCGCCGTCGCGCCCGGAGTGTCGTCGACGTCGAGGTCGTCGAGGCGGAACGCGGTCGCCCAGTCGGCGCGCCCGCGGTGCCCGGCGAGCACCGGTCGGCCGCTCCAGCCGGCAGCGGCCTCGGGCAGCAGCGAGAGGGTGCTGGGGCCGTCGAAGCTGCTGGGCACCACCGGTGCGACGGTGGCCTCGGTGAGCTGGAGCAGGGCGTCATCGTCGAGGTCGCCGACGTCGCCGCCCCAGTGGACCACCCGGGGCAGCCCGGGGCCGCGCGCGTCGAGCACCAGGCTGGTCCGCGCGCGGCGCAGGTGCAGAACGGTCATCCCTTGCTGGCTCCCAGGGTCAGGCCCCGAACGAAGTGCCGTTGGAGCAGGAAGAAGATCACCAACGTCGGGATCGCGACCAGCACGCTGCCGGCCGAGACCAGGTTGTTGTCGGTGAAGAACTCGCCGCGCAGGTTGTTGAGCGAGCTGGTGACGGGGAACTTGTCGCCGGTGCGCATGAGCACGGTCGCCCAGAAGAACTCGTTGTAGATCCAGGTGACCTCCAGGGTGGCCAGCGCGGCCAGGGCCGGCCGGCACAGCGGCATGGTGACCTGCCAGTACTGCCGCCAGACGCTTGCCCCGTCCACCATCGCCGCCTCGTACAGGTCGCGGGGCAGCGCCTTCATGTAGTTGCTCAGCACGAAGACGCAGAACCCGCACTGGAAGGCGACGTTGACCAGGATCAGCCCCCAGTAGCTGTCGTAGAGCAGCTCCGAGTCGCTCATGAACTCCGGCAACGGCACCTCGGTGAAGAGCCGGAACAGGGGGATGAGCAGGGCCTGCTGGGGCAGCAGGTTGGCCGCGGTGAACAGGCCGAGCAGCACCAGGTTGAGCTTCCAGCTGAACCGCGCGATGACGAACGCCACGCAGGAGGCGAGGAAGAGCGTCAGCAGCACCGCCGGGACGGTGATGTAGACGGAGTTGAGGAAGTGCTGGCCGAACTCGGCGGTCCGCCAGGCGGTGACGTAGTTGTCGAGGGTCCAGCCGCCGAACGAGACGTAGCCGTTGGTGGCGGTGTACTCGTACGACCGCAGCGACGTGAGCACCGCCCAGCCGATCGGGAAGAGCCAGCCCACGGCGACGGCGGTGAGGAAGACGTGCAGCACGACCCGCCGCGGGGTGAGCCGGCGCCGGCGTGGCGGCACCTCCTCGGTCGCGGCGGGGCGCGTCAGCGTCGCGGTGCTCATCGGTCCTCCCGCATGACGGTCGCGAGGTAGATGGTGATGAAGACCAGCGAGACGACGAGCATGATGGTCGCCAACGCGGAGCCGAAGCCGATCCGACTGGCCTCACCGACCACGTTCTGGGTGACCAGCGCGGAGAGCAGTTCCAGGCCGTTGCGGCCCTTGTTGACCACCCAGACGAGGTCGAACGCCCGCAGCGACTCGATCACCGTCACGACCAGCACGATGATGTTGATGGGGCGCATGACCGGGAGGACGACCCGGAAGAAGCTCTTCGCCTCCGAGGCGCCGTCGACGGCGGCGGCCTCCCGCAGCGACGGGTCGACGCCCTTCAACCCGGCCAGGTAGAGCAGCATGATGTAGCCGACGTGTCGCCACCCGGAGGCGACCATGACCGCCCAGATGTTGACGCCCGGGTCGCCGTACCAGTCGGTGTCGCCGCCGAGCAGCGCGTTGAGCAGGCCCTGGTCGCGGGAGTAGATGAGCTGCCAGACGAAGCCGATCAGCGCCAGCGACAGCACCACCGGCAGGTAGAGGGCGGTCTGGTAGAAGCGGCTGCCGCGCAGCTCCTTGTCGAGCAGCACGGCGAGGAACATGCCGAACGGCGTAGCCACCAGGAACAGCACCGCCAGCCACAGCAGGTTGTGCTGCACGGCCGGGACGAACGGCGGGTAGATGGTCACCACGTCGTGGTAGTTGCGGCCGCCGACGAAGTCGATGTCGGACAACGGCCCGATGCCGTCCCAGTCGGTGGTGGAGAGCAGCACAGTGGCGAGCGCCGGCAGCCACACCAGGGCGGTCACGAGCAGCAGCGGTACGAGCACCATCAGCGTGATCACCACGCGGTCGGTGCGGGACAGGTGCCGTAGCCGGCGGCCGCGACCACCCGGGGTGGTGGTCGCGGCCGGTGGCGGTACGGCGCGATCCGCTTGGATCAGGGGCAGGTCGGACACGGTGTCCTCCCCCTCTCGCCGTCAGCTGGTGAAGATCGACTTCTTCTGGTTCTCGATGCTGTTCGTGAGCCCGTCGATGTCCTTCGGGTCCTTGATGAACTGCTGGAGCGCCGGGATGATCACGGTCGAGGCGAAGTCGGGGCGGGTGTCCCGGTCGAGGAACTGGGCGATCTCGGTGGCCGAGCCGACCAGCTCGGCGGCCTTCTTCTGGAGAGCGGTGTAGCCGCTGACGTCGGCCTGGGTGTTGGCGACGAGGGTGCTCGGGTCGTTCTTGACCGTGATGTCGCCGGCGGTCTTCGAGCCCAGGTACTCCAGGAGCTTGCGGGCGTTGTCCTCGGCCTTCGGCTTGCGGGCCATCATGTAGCCGTCGATCGGGGCGTCCAGGGCCTTGGCGCCGATCGACGGGTCGATCTCGGGGAAGGTGAAGAAGTCCAGGTCGTCCTGCTCGTCGTTGTTGAACTGCTGCCCCACGAAGAGCCCGAGCAGGTACATGCCGCTCTTCTTCTGCTGGAGCGACTGCGCGGCCTCCTGCCAGGTCCGGCCCAGGCTGTCCGGCTGGTGCGCCGGCAGCAGGCCGGCCCAGGTGTCGAAGACCTTCTTGACCTTGTCGGAGGTCCAGGCCTCCTTGCCGGCCATCAGGTCGATGTGGAACTGGTAGCCGTTGATCCGCAGGTTGAGGATGTCGAAGGTGCCCATCGCCGGCCAGCCGTCCTTGTCGGCGAAGGCGATCGGGATGAGGCCGTCCCGCTTCATCTGCGCGGTCAGCTGGGTGAGCTGGTCCAGCGTGGTCGGCACCTGGTAGCCGTACTGTTGCCAGACGGACTTGCGGTAGAACACGGCCCACGGGTAGTACGACGCCGGCACGAAGTACTGCTTGCCGTCGTCACCGGTCGACGCCTTCTTGAACGCGTCGGAGTAGCCGGAGAGCTTGCCCCACACGTCGCTGAGGTCGCCGGCCAGGCCGCGGGCGGCGAAGAAGCGCATCCGGTAGCCGGCGAACCAGGTGAACACGTCGTCCGGCTTGCCCTGCAGGTAGTTGTTGATGTCTTCCTGGAACGTGTTGTGGTCGACGGTGTTGACGGCGACCGTGACGCCGGACGAGGTCGTGAAACCGTCGACGACCTTGGCGAGGACGTCCTTCGGCTTGGGGTCCGACTGGTTGGAGCCCAGCGACACCGTCTTGGCGCCGGAGTCGCCGGAGTCGGAGTCGCCGCAGCCGGCGAGCAGCCCCGTGCCGAGCAGGGCGCCGGCGGAGGCCGCGCCGGCGAGCAGCGTCCGGCGGTTGACGCCGGCGACGGAGGGCGGGACGAGTCTGGCCAGGTACTCGGCTTGGGTTCGGGGACGGGACATGGTTCCTCCTGCTGACGAAGAGGTGCGCTGCGCCCGAGGGCCGTTCTGGTGGTGGTGGGGCCGGCTCCCGTGATCGCACATCGGGATCCACCGTGAATCCACATTGGCGAACACAAGCTGCCAGTGGCGCCTGAAACTACCCCTCCATCCGGCGCTGTCAAGGGGGTCGATGCTCGCGGGTGCGACGGGGCCGCCGGCGGCGCACGTCGGCGGGGCCGGGGGTTGTTGGAAACTGTTGACTTTGTCGATCGGCGGGGGCACGCTCTGCTGCCATGCGACGCTGGCAGAGCGACCGGATCCTCTTCGGCGGTGACTACAACCCGGAGCAGTGGCCCGAGGAGGTCTGGGCCGAGGACGTCGAGCTGATGCGCCGGGCCGGGGTCAACCTGGTGTCGGTCGGGATCTTCTCCTGGGCGCTGCTGGAGCCGGCCCCCGGCCGGTACGAGTTCGGCTGGCTCGACCGAGTGCTCGACCTGCTGCACGACGGCGGCATCGACGTCGACCTGGCCACCGCCACTGCGAGCCCGCCACCGTGGCTGGCCCGGGCGCATCCCGAGACGCTGCCCCGCCGGGCCGACGGCACCGTGCTCTGGCCCGGCGGCCGGCAGGCCTACTGCCCCAGCTCGCCGATCTTCCGGGAGCGGTCCCTCGCCCTGGTCGAGGCGGTCGCCGGCCGGTACGCCGACCACCCGGCGGTGGTGCTGTGGCACGTCTCCAACGAGCTGGGCTGTCACAACGCGCACTGCTACTGCGACGTGAGCGCCGAGGCGTTCCGGGCCTGGCTGCGCGACCGCTACGGTGACCTGGACGGGCTCAACGCCGCGTGGGGCACCGCGTTCTGGAGCCAGCGGTACGGCGACTGGGCCGAGATCAACCCGCCGCGCACCGCGCCGACCTTCGCCAACCCCACCCAGCAGCTCGACTTCCTGCGCTTCTCCTCCGACGAGCAGCGGGCGCAGCTGCGCGCCGAGCGTGACGTCCTGCACCGGATGGTCCGTCAGCCGGTCACCACGAACTTCATGATCGGCACGGGCGTCAAGTACCTCGACTACCACTCGTGGGTCGACGACGTGGACCTCGTCGCCAACGACCACTACCTGACCGCGGCCGACCCTCGGGCGCACGTGGGGCTGGCGCTGTCGGCCGACCACACCCGAGGTGTCGCGCGCGGCGAGCCGTGGCTGCTGATGGAGCACTCCACGAGCGCGGTCAACTGGCAGCCGCGCAACGTCGCCAAGACCCCGGGTCAGCTGCGCCGCAACAGCCTCGCGCACGTGGCCCGCGGCGCCGACGGCGTGCTCTTCTTCCAGTGGCGGGCCTCGCGGGCCGGTGCCGAGAAGTTCCATTCCGCGTTGGTGCCGCACGCCGGCCCGGACACGAAGGTCTACCGGGAGGTGTGCCGGCTCGGCGCCGACCTGGCCGCGCTCGCCGAGGTGCGGGGCAGCCGGGTGGACGCGCAGGTGGCGATCCTGTTCGACTACGAGGCGTGGTGGGGCGTCGAGTTGGATTCGCACCCGAGCGTCGACGTGACCTACCTGGACCGGCTGCGCGCGCTGTACGACTCGCTGTGGCGGGCCGGCGTGACCGCCGACGTCGTCCACCCCTCGACCGACCTCACCGGCTACCGCCTGGTGCTGGCGCCCACCCTCTACCTGGTGCGGGACGCCGACGCCGCCGCGCTGCGCCGGTTCGTCGAGGCCGGCGGCTCGGCGCTGGTGACGTACTTCAGCGGGATCGTCGACGAGCACGACCACGTCCGGCTCGGCGGCTACCCGGGGGCGTTCCGGGAGCTGCTCGGTGTCCGCACCGAGGAGTTCTTCCCGCTGCGGGAGGGCGAGCGGGTGCGGCTTGACGACGGCGCCACCGCCGACGTGTGGACCGAGTGGCTGCACGCGGACGGCGCGGAGGTGCTGGCCGCGTACGCCGACGGGCCGTTGCCGGGCGTCGCCGCGGTGACCCGGCACGCGGTGGGGGAGGGGGCCGCCTGGTACGTCGGCACCCGGCTGGACGAGCCCGCCACGGACGCGCTGGTGGCCCGGTTGCTGGCCGAGTCCGGGGTGCGCCCGGTGACGACCGCGCCGCCCGGCGTGGAGGTGGTCCGGCGCCGCGACGGGGACCGCAGCTGGCTGTTCGTCCTCAACCACACCGGCGACGAGGCGCGGCTCGCCGTGGCCGGCGTCGAGCTGCTGACCGGCGCGACCTGCGAGGGTGAGCTGGTGGTGCCCGCCGGTGAGGTGGCGGTGGTCCGCGAGGACATCACCGTCGGCGGCTGAGCGCCGAGACGGCTCGAAGGAGGTCGACAGATGCTCGCCCAGCAGCGGCAGAGCGCCATCCTCGATCTGATCCGCCAACGCGGCGGCGTCCGGGTGAGCCACCTGGTGAGCCGGTTCGGCGTCTCGGACATGACCATCCGGCGGGACCTGGAGGTGCTGGCCGAGCGGGGCCTCGTCGACAAGGTGCACGGCGGAGCCACCCTGGCCGGCCCCGGTTCGGCCGACGAGCCCGGGTTCGCCGCGAAGTCGGTGCGCCAGCAGGCCGAGAAGCGGGCCATCGCGGAGCGCGCGGCCGTGCTGGTGGAGCCCGGCATGGCCATCGCGCTCTCCGCCGGCACGACCACCGCCGCGCTGGCCCGGCTGCTCTCGGAGGTACGCGGTCTCACCGTGGTGACCAACTCGGTCCCGGTCGCCGACGCGCTCTACCAGGACCCGCGCGCCGACCAGACGGTGGTGCTGACCGGCGGCATCCGTACGCCGTCGGACGCGCTCACCGGGCCGGTCGCCGAGGCGGCGGTCAGTTCGCTCAACGTCGACCTGCTCTTCCTCGGCGTGCACGGGATGAGCCCGCGTACGGGCTTCACCACCCCGAATCTCCTGGAGGCCGGCGTCAACCGCTGCCTCATCAACTCCGCCCGCCGGCTGGTGGTGCTCGCCGACCACACCAAGTGGGAGACCACCGGCATCGCGACCATCGCTCCGCTGGCGGCGGCCGACGTCCTGGTCACCGACTCGGGGCTGCCGGGCGAGGCACGGGCGACCGTCGGTGAGCAGGTCGGTGAGCTGGTGGTGGTGGACGCGCGCTAGACCCGCCGGAGGCGCTTCACAGGGACCTCACAGGGCCGCCCGATAGGGTGCGGTCGAGTCAACGTCCGGCTCCACGGTGGAGCCTCCGGCGGTCGCACAGGAGTTCCGATGGTCTTCAAGAAGATGATGAGCGCGTTCGGCGTGGGCGGCCCCAGCGTCGACACGGTCCTGACCAACCCGAACACGCGACCCGGCCTCACCCTCGAAGGGCAGGTCAATCTGCTCGGCGGGGACGCGTCGGCCAACATCGAGCAGGTCGTGCTGAGCCTCGTCACCCGGGTCGAGATCGAGGGACACGACACCGAGTACGCCGGCATCATGGAGTTCCACCGCATGGTGGTCAGCGGCCCGCTCCAGCTGAGCCCGAAGCAGCAGCTGGCGATCCCGTTCCAGCTGCCGGTGCCGTGGGAGACCCCGATCACCGACGTCTACGGTCAGCGGCTGCGCGGCATGACCATGGGTCTGCGCACCGAGCTGGCGGTGGCGCGGGCGGTCGACAAGAGCGACCTGGACCAGGTGGCGGTGCACCCGCTGCCGGTGCACGAGCGCATCCTCGACGCGTTCCACCAGCTGGGTTTCCGGTTCAAGAACGCCGACCTGGAGCGTGGTCGCATCCACGGCGTGCAGCAGACGCTGCCGTTCTACCAGGAGATCGAGTTCTTCGCCGCGCCGCAGTACGCGCAGACCATCACCGAGGTCGAGCTGACCTTCGTGACGAGCCAGCGCGGCGTGGACGTGGTGCTGGAGTGCGACAAGCGCGGTGGCTTCCTCAGCGCCGGGCACGACGTCTTCGGTCGCTACCACGTGCCGCACACCGACGCGGACCGGCCGGACTGGGTGCAGATCGTCGACGGTTGGCTGCGCGAGACGACGTCCCGCTACGGCAGCCTGCGGGCCAGCTACGGGCACGGCGGCCACGGCCACGGGCACGGCCGGGGCAGCGGCATCGGCGGCATGGTCGCGGCCGGCGCGCTCGGTGTGGCCGGCGGCATGCTCGCCGGTGAGCTGATCGAGGACGCGTTCGAGGGTGACCTCGGCGAGGACTTCGGCTTCGACGAGTAGGCGTCCGGTCCGGCGGACGCGTCGGCCGACAGTGTCGGCCGGCGGCGGTCCGCGCGCCCGGGAAAACCCGACGGCGGCCTCCGGGAATCCTCCCGGAGGCCGCCCGTGTTACCGCGGGTCAACGCCGACCCGAGCGCCGTTCGCCCAGCGAGCGCTTCGGCGAACCGGCCTTCGACAGCCCTCGGCTGACGAGGTAACCGGCGGTCAGAGCGGCGATGATCCACCACGACTGGACCGGGTTGTTGATGTTCAGCCCGTTCGTGGCCGGACCGCGCCAGAATGCGGCGATCACCACGGCCGCCACCGCGGCGGCGTAGATCCAGAACTCGGTCGTCAGGAACGCCTGCTTGGTCTCGGTGCCGGTCTGCGCCGGCATCGGCTCCCGATGGCCGTCGTTCATCATCGGCATCGGACGCGTCGGCGTCTCCTGCATCGACTGCCGGTTCTGCATGTCGGCGGCCGGCCGGTTCATCGGCCTGGCGGATGCAGCCTGCGTGCTCATCTGGTCCTCCTCAGGATGCGATGAGTCGTACCTGCACTCCCTCGCCCCGCTACCGCGTCTAGGCCACGGCACGGTTTCGTCTCTGTGGCGGGGACGCCCGTCGACTACCCGAGGCCGATGAGAAGGTAACTCGCGTCGGTGCCCGGAAATTCGCCGTCCGCTCCCGACCCCGGAAACGGCACCGCCGGTGACGCCCCGTGGCGTCACCGGCGGGGTACGCGCAGGTCAGCGCAGGCCGTTGCGGACGGCCACGCCGATCAGCAGCTCCGGGTCGTCGGTGATGATGCCGTCCACCCCGAGGTCGATGACGCGCTGCATGATCCCGGCGTCGTCGACGGTGTACGGGATCACCTTCAGCCCGTACCGGCCCTGGAGGGTGCGGACGTCCGGTCCGTGGAAGTACGCCGGGTTCTCCCGCAGGTACCAGTCGGACGAGGCGACCGTGCCCTGCGCCGGGTCGTGCACCTGCCAGTTCGCCGACACCGTGCCGGCGCCCGCCGCCTTGGTCAGCTTGCCCAGGTCGCGGTACTTCCACCAGTCCAGCCCGCCGGTCCACGGGCTCTTCACCTTCGGGTCGCCGTAGACGGCCTGGAGCGAGCACTCGTCGGCGAGGCCGGCGCACTCGGCCGGGCCGTACTGCCAGACCAGGGCGACGGTCTCGATCCGCTTGTTCAGCTCGCGGGCGTAGGTGATGGTCCGCCAGTCGAACGACTGGATGGTCGCGCGGTCGACGAAACCGGCCCGCTCGATCGCGGTGACGAGCTTGCGGGTGAAGCTGCGGTACGGCTCGGTGTCGTCCACCAGCGGGCTGAGCTTCGTCTCGATGTTCATCCGGACGTCGCTGCGGCCGCTCGCCTTCACCAGCGCGAAGACCTCGTCGAGGGTGGGGATCCGGGCACCCGGGGCGGGCACCTGGTTCGGCAGCTCGGGCAGGGTCTTCGTGCCGCAGTCGATGGTCTTGATCTGCGCGAGGGTCAGGTCGTGGACCAGCTTGCCCACGTACGGGAACTGGCGGTCACCGGGGCGGGCGGGGGCGGTGTCGACGCAGTGCGATCCGTTGATGGCCCGGTCGTGCAGCACCACGAGCTTGCCGTCGCGGGTCACGCCGGTGTCCAGCTCCAGCGTGGAGATGGCCTTGTTGGCCAGGGCGTTGCTGAACGCCGGCAGGGTGTTCTCCGGGAGGTTCGCCCGGCCACCGCGGTGGGCCTGGATGTCGAAGGGCGAGGTGTGGCCCTTCGGAAGCCGGTAGCCGCGCTCTGCCAGCAGGCCGCGCAGCCGGTCCGGGTAGTCGGTGATGATGCCGTCCACGCCGTCGTCGATCAGCTTCGCCATGGTCGGCACGTCGTCCACCGTCCACGGGATCACCTTGATGCCGTTGCGGTGCGCGTGCGTGACCATGTCGCGCGTCACGTACGGCTTGTAGTCCGGGTCGGTGACCTTGCCGTTCTGCGGGAAGCCGTGCACCGGCGAGAACGCGTCCGCGCCGAAGCTGCGGATGGCCTTGATCGGGTCGCCCCCGAAGGTGTCGATGTCCAGCCCGCCCAGCCACGGCGACGCGCCCGGCTGCCCGGTCTGCAGGAAGTCGTAGTTGGTCAGGGCGACCAGGGGCAGGCGCGGCTCGACCTGGCGCATCCGCATGAGCGCGCCCCAGTCGAAGCTCTGGACGGTCACCTGCTTGAGCAGCCCGGCCGCGCGGATCTCGGCCGCGGTGACCTGCACGAACTGCTCGCGCGGCGCGGTCTCGGTCGGGGCGCCCGCCTCGACCTTGGTCTCCACGTTGAGCTTCACGTCGTCGGCCCGGTAGCGCTTCACCAGCGCGAAGACCTCGCGCAGCAGCGGCATCTTCGCGCCGGGCACGGCGAGCTGGCCGGGCTTGTCGGCCAGCGTCTTCGAGCCGCAGTCCAGCGTGCGCACCTGGGCCAGGGTGAGTGTGTTGACGTACTTGCCGACGTAGGGGAACTCCGGGTCACCGGTGGTCACCGGGGCAGTGTCGGTGCACTTCGCGCCACTGATCTTGCGGTCGTGGGTGACGACGGCCTGCCCGTCCTCGGTGATCTGCACGTCCAGTTCGAGGGTGCTCACCCCGAGTTGGAGGGCGTTGCCGAACGAGGCGAGGGTGTTCTCCACGCGCAGGCCGAGACCGCCGCGGTGGGCCTGCAGGTCGAATGTCCGGTCCGGACGCGGGGTGGCGCCGGCGGGCGCCGCGAGCCCGGTCGTCACGGTCGTGGCGGCCAGGGCCGCGACCGCGATACGGCGTACTGTGCGCACGCTGTCACTCCTCCTCCGGCGGGCCAGTCCCGCCGGTCCGCCGGACAGCATGGGTAGCGGGAACGGCGCGCAGGCAGCCATCGGGAGACGTTCGGGTGAACCCGGGCGGACGGTGGGCCGGCGGTGTTTGGGCCGGCCGGCGGCGGGCACGCAGAGAGACCGACGTTTCTGCGAGGTGGTGTCACGTGCGTGAGGACGACATGCGACAGGAAGCCGCCCGGCGGGCCGAGGACCGGATCGCCGGCGGGATCTACGGAAAGGGCGCCGTCGACGAGGTGACGGTGCCGCGCACCGACGTGCAACGGGTGATCCAGGATGAGGATCCGGGCGACCCGGCGCACGTGCGGGTCGACCCGACGGTGCTGCGCGACGGTGGTCCGGTCGCCGGTCAGGGCGCGATCACCACGACCGGTGGCACCGCGGGGCCGGCGAGCGTACGCCGGGTGGCCCGGCAGCCGGAGCGGCACCGGGGCAAGGTCGCGCCGACGACCACCGGCGACGCCACGACCGGTGGCATGAGCACACCGGCCGGCGGCAGCACCAGCGACCAGTCCAGCTCCGCGAGTCAGGTCGGCAACTTCACCACCGAGAACGATCCGTCCCAGTGACCGCACGGCTCGGCACGGTGCCCGGCGGTGCTCCGTCGGGCACCGTGCCGTCGTGGGCTACTTGGCGGGAGCCAGGGAGACCAGGGCCTGCGCGGTGCGGAAGTACGGGTTGCGGCCGAGGTCACCGACGGTGGTGATGTTGAAGGCCTGCTTGAGCAGCTTGGCGTCGCTCTCGCTGACCCCGGCGAGCGCGGCCACCGGTGCGTCGACCAGTTCGGCGAGGGTCTTGTCCTGGTATGCCTTGTCGACCAGCTTGGTCAGGTCGGCGGTGACGGGCATGCGTGCTCCTTCGGTATCCCGGACGGGACATCCCGCCCAGATATGGATCAACCGGGGTGCATTACATCACCTGTCCCGAGTTCCCTCCACATCGGACGGTGGCGATTCCGGTCACCCGGTCAGCGCGGCCACGTCGGGCGCCCGCTCGGCCGTCGGCGGGGCCGGCCCGTCGGGTGCCGGCTCCGGCTCGTCGCCGCTGTCCGGAAGCCGTCGCTCCAGGTCGCTGATGATCGCCCGTAGTTGCGCGAGCTGCGCGTGGACGGACGGGGCGTCCCGCTCCTCGCGGACGTCCGGCCGGTCGCTCCGATCGGCCGCGCGCTCCTCCTGGTGTGCCTCCTCCAGGGCGCGCAGGACCACCCCGACGAGCAGATTGGTGAGCAGGTAGCAGGCGGCGATCATGTAGGAGACGTAGTACAGCACCGCCCACTCGGTGACCTCCCGGCCCGCCTGGAGAGTGTCGGTGATCCCGTCCAGCGACAGCAGCAGGAACAGCGTGAGCATCGCCTGCCCGACCGTGCCGTAACGCTCCGGGTACGACGCGCCGAAGAGCATCCAGCCGATCATCGCGTACCCGTAGAGCACCAGCAGGGTGACCAGCAGGAAGCTGCCGAGCCCGGGGATGCTGCGGCGGATCCCGACCAGGATCACCCGCAGGCTGGGGAAGAGGCGGAACGCGCGGACGATGCGGGCCAGGCGCAGCAACCGCAGGATCGTCACGTTCTCCCGCAGCCCGGGCAGCAGCGGCGCGGCGACGATCACCAGGTCGAACACGTTCCACCGGTCGCGGAGGAACCCGGCGGGAGCCGTCAGGTGCGCCCCGAACCGCACCAGCAGTTCGAGCACGAAATAGCCCAGACAGGCGTACTCGACGAGCCGCAGCGACGGCCCGACGACCACCACCAGCCCGCCGTACGTCTCCAGGCCGAGCGCCACGGAGTTGACGACGATGACCCCGAAGCTCGCCAGGCCGAACCAGGAGCTGCCGGCGAGTCGGCCGCACACGTCGGCCAGCCGGTGTGCGCGATCGCGAACGGCGCCCGTCATGAATCTCCTCAACCCGCCCGTGGACCGCGCAGCAGCCTAGGTCATCCACGAACCGGGACCACCGCCGCGCCGTCCACTGCGGACAGATATCGGGTGGTACGCCGGAGGGCGCCCGGGTGACCGGTGACCCTCCGGCGGACCGTGCCTCACGCCGCCGGCGTGGCCTCGTCGGACTCCTTGGCCGCCTGCGCGGCGGTGTCCTCCTCGGCGGTGTCCTGCTCGGCCGGCTTCGCCGGTGCCGCCGGAGCGGGCTCCGTCCAGGAGAACTCGATCTCGACCGAGACCTCGTCGTCGTCGCGCTCGATCTCCAGCTCGCACGTCACGCGATCGGCGACCGCGACCGCGCCCGCCGCCCCGTAGAAGATCTTGCCGTCGGACTCCAGCTGGTTGGCCAGCTGACGCAGCCAGGCGGCCAGGTCGGCCCGCGACACGGCACGGGCGTCCTCGTAGATATCCATGCGGCACATGCTCGCATTCCACACTGGACGGTCATGGGGTGGGCGGGCTCCGGTCGGCCGGGCCCCAGTGGTATGGATCTCCCTCGCGTCACCCCTCCACGCGGAGCACGCCGAGGCGCTGGGTGGCGCGGGTCAGCGCGACGTACAGATCGCTGCGTCCGCGCGGCGACTCCGCCACGATCCGGTCCGGGTCGGCGACCAGTACCGAGTCGAACTCCAGGCCCTTCGCCTGGGCCACCGTGAGCACCACCACCCGGCTCTCCAGCTCGGGCTGGTCACCGACGGCCGCCTCCGGCAGCGCGGCCGTGACCGCCGCGGCCACCTCGTCGACCAGCCCCGCCGGGACGATCACCCCGAGCCGGCCGTCGGTGAGATCGGCCGCCTCCCGGCCGGCCGCGTCGACCAGCTCCGCCGCCAACCGGTCCGCGGCCACCGTGCGGTCCCACGGCGGGAAGCCGCTCTCCCGTACGGAGCGGGGCGGCCGCAGCGACGCGTCGATCTCGGTGAGCAGGTCCGCGGCGACCGCCATGATCTCCGCCGGGGTGCGGTAGCTGACCGTCAGCTCGGTGAGCCGCCACCGGTCCGCCACGTACGGCGTCAGCGCCTCCCGCCAGGACGGGGTGCCGGCGAGCGCTCCCGTCTGCGCCACGTCCCCGACGATCGTCATCGACCGGCTCGGGCAGCGCCGCATGAGCAGTCGCCACGCCATCGGCGACAGCTCCTGCGCCTCGTCGACGATCACGTGCCCGAACGCCCAGCTGCGGTCCGCCGCCGCCCGCTGCGCGGTGGTCAACCGGTCCGACTCCTCCTGCCGTTCCAGCAGCCGGTCGGCGTCGATCAGGTCGGTGACGCCGAGGATCTCACCGCCGTCCGCCTCGTCCTCCACATCGATCGACCGGGAACCCCGGGCGATCTCGAGCACGCCCTCCGCGTACTCCAGTTGCAGCGACCGGATCCGCTCGCGGCGGGCCGCCGCGGCGCGCTCGTCCTCACCCAGCAGCTCGGCCGCCTCGTCCAGCAGCGGCACGTCGGCCGGCGTCCAGCCGCCCGGCTCCCGGTGCAGCAGGGCCCGCTCCGCGTCGGTCAGCGAGGGCGCGGCGGTGGCGATCCGGTCCGGGTCGGCGTACAGGTCGGCGAGCAGCCGCTGCGGGGTGAGCACCGGCCACAGCTCGTCCAGTGCCGCCCGCAGCTCCGGCTCGTCGCGCAGCTCGCGACGGATCTCTGCGCGGTCGGCCTCGTCGAGCAGGTTCTCACCGCCGAGCGGGTCGGCGCCGATGCGCTCGGCCACCTGGTCGGCGAGCGCGTGCACCACCTCGACGTCGAAGAGCGCGCGGGCCAGGTTGTGCGGCCGCCCCGAGCGGCGGGCCCGGTCGCGGGCCGCCCGGACGACCTCCGGGTCGAGGGTCAGCGCCTCCCGCTCGACCTCGATCTGCATCGGCTCGTCCGGCACCCGCTGCCGGTCCCGGACGGCCGCGGTCAGCACGTCGACCATGACCGTCCGGCCCTTCAGCGCGGCGGCCTCGGCGGACTCCACCCGGCGGGCCCGCACCCCGGGGAACAGGTCGGCCTGGGTGCGCAGCAGCACACCGGTCTCGGCGAGCGCCGGGAGCACCTGCGAGATGTAGCGCAGGAACGTCGCGTTCGGGCCGACCAGCAGCACACCCCGGGTGGAGAGCTCCCGCCGGTGCGTGTAGAGCAGGTACGCGGCCCGGTGCAGCGCCACCGCGGTCTTGCCGGTGCCCGGGCCGCCCTGGACGACGAGCACCCCGGGCAGGTCCGCGCGGATGATCTCGTCCTGCTCGGCCTGGATGGTCTCGACGATGTCGCGCATCCGGCCGGTCCGGCCGGCGTTGAGCGCGGCGAGCAGCGACGCCTCACCGGTCAGCTCCTCGTGCGCGGTGGGGGAGGCGCTGGCGATGTCCAGCACCTCGTCGTTGAGCCCGGTGACCTTCCGCTGCCGGGTCCGCAGGTGCCGGCGCCGGCGTACGCCCTGCGGGTTCGCGGCCGTCGCCAGGTAGAACGGGCGGGCGGCCGGGGCGCGCCAGTCCATCAGCAGCGGGTCGTAGTCGCCGGTGGTGTCGAAGATGCCGATCCGGCCGACGTAGTGTCGCGCGCCGTCGTCGCCGTCGAGCCGGCCGAAACACAGCCCGTTCTCGACCGCCGAGAACTGCTCGACCTGCTCCGCGTACATGGTCACCGAACTGTCGCGCTGGGAGCGGGCCTGGAGGGTGCCACCGGTCGCCCGCAACTCCTCGGTGAGCCGGCGGGCGGCCTGGTCACGCAGGCCGTCCAGCCGACCGTAGAGCATCGAGACGTACTCCTGCTCGCGGCCGATCTCGTCGTCGAGCGGCAATTCGCCGGTAACTCCGGAGTGCCTTGACAAGCCGTCTCCCTAAGAATTAGAATTCGGTGTCAGAACGGCTTTTCACAGCCGTTCTTTTTTGTGCGTGAACAGTGAAAGATAGCGCGTCGGCGCGGGCCCGACCAAGCCCGTCGGGCGCGTCACGTCGCACGGGCTCCGCCACCTCCGTCCGCCCGCCGGTGCGTTCCGCGCCGATGCCGGCGACCACCACGAACGCGACGCCCAGCAGCGGCGCGACCCCCGGCACCTGGCGCAACGCGACCAGGCCGACGACCAGGGCGATCGCCGGCTCCAGGCTCATCAGGGTGCCGAAGGCGGCGGTGGTCAGCCGGCGCAGCGCGAGCAGCTCCAGCGCGAACGGGATCACCGGCAGCAGCAAGGCCAGGCCCAGACCCGCGAGCAGCACCTCCCCGGTCAGGTCCGGAACGACCGACGGCCCGACGACCACGGTGGCCACCAGGGCGGCCGCCGGCATCGAGACGGCCAGGCCGCGGAGCCCGGAGACCTCGTCGCCGACCCGCTGGGTGAGCAGGATGTACGCCGCCCAGCAGGCGCCGGCGGCCAGCGCGTACCCCACGCCCACCAGGTCGGCGCCGCCCCGCCACGGCTCGGTGAGCAGCAGCACCCCGACGCCGGCGAGCACCGGCCAGAGCTTCGTGCCGCCCCGGCCCCGGACCACCGCGACCCCGAGCGGGCCGAGGAACTCGAGCGCGCTGGCCGTACCCAGGGGCAGCCGGGCCACCGCGGCCATGAACAGGATGGTGACCCCGGCGGTCACCACACCGAGCGCCAGGCAGGCGTACAGCGCGGAGCGGGTGAACGCGGACGGGCGTGGACGGACCAGGACCACGAGCAGCACCCCGGCCCAGGCCAGCCGGAGCCAGGCGGCACCCTCGGGGCCGACCTGGTCGAAGAGGCCGACCGAGGCGGCCAACCCGAGCTGCACGAGCATCATCGAGGCGAGGGCCATCGCCGAACCGGCGCGGGTGGGAGTCATGGGCCCAGTAGACCGCCGCCACACTGTTCACGTCCACGTGTCATTGCTGGACGTAGTGTTCGACATTACTGAACAATGCCGGGATGGACCTGCGCCGCCTCCGCCTGCTGCACGAGCTGGCCCGGCTGGGCTCGATGCGGGAGGTCGCCGAGGAGCTCGGCGTGACCACCTCCACGGTCTCCCAGCAGCTCGCCGTGCTGGCCCGCGAGGTCGGCGCCGACCTGATCGAGCCGTCCGGGCGGCGGGTCCGGCTCACCCCCGCGGGGCGGCGCCTCGCCGGGCACGCCGTGACGATCCTCGCCGCCGTCGACGCGGCCCGGCTGGACCTCGACCCGCAGGCCGAGCCGGCTGGCACGGTCCGCGTCGCCGGCTTCGCCACCGCCGTCCGCCGCTCGCTGCTCCCGGTCACCGCAGACCTCGCGGCCCACCACCCGGCGGTCCGGCTGCGCATCCACGAACACGAGCCGGCAGAGGCGTACGCGCTGCTCGCGGCGGACGAGGTCGACCTGGCGCTCACCTACGACTACCGCCTCGCCCCGGCGCCCGCCGGTCCCACCGTCGAGGCCACCCCGCTCTGGTCCGCCCTGTGGAGCCTGGGCGTGCCGGCCGACGCGCCGGGCGCCACCGGCATGTCCCCCGAGGTCTTCCGCCGGTTCGCGGCCCACCCCTGGATCGTCAACTCCCGCAACAGCGCCGACGAACTGGTGGTGCGCGCCGTCGCCTCCCTGGCGGACTTCGTGCCCCGCGTCGAGCACCGCGCGGACAGCCTGGAACTGGTCCAGGACATGATCGTCGCCGGGCTGGGCGTCGGGCTGCTGCCGGCCGACCAGCCGACCCTGCCAGGCGTCCGCCTGCTCCCGCTCACCGGCCCGGAGGTGCGGCTGCGCTCGTACGCGGTCACCCGCCGGGGCCGCGGCGGCTGGCCGCCGCTCGCCCTCGTCCGGGACCTGATCACGGCCCGCGCCGCGAACCCCTGAGCCGGCGCGGCCCGACCGCCCGAGACGGCGAGCGCCGCCGGCGATGTTCGCCGGCGGCGCCCCATGGTCCCGGCGGACTCGCCGGGTGACGGCCCGGGTCAGCCCCGGGCCACCTCGTAGAGCCGCTCCGGAGTCACCGCGCCGGCCAGCACCCGACCGTCGTCGGTGAGCAGCACGCTGAACAGCTTGCCGGTCAGCAGTCGGCCGCTGCCCCAGTCACCGCGGACCGCCGGCAGCGACCCCAGCCCACCGGCGATCGCACCGCCGGCCGGGTCCTTCGCCCCGCCGGTCGCGCCCGCCGCGGCGCCCGTCGGCAGGGCCTCGCCGGTCCGCGCCTCGATCACCGTGGTCCAGCCGGTGCCGACCGTACGCACCTGCGGTCGTGCGTCCGCCCCCGGCTTACGCGTCGGGGCGGCGGGCCGCTCGGCCGACTCCTCCCGCACCGTCACGCCGGGCGGCGGGTTGAACGAGAACTGGTCGGCGTCCGGCCGGCGGAAGTCGACCTGCGTGAACGCCACCTCGAACGCCGGCTGGTCACTGCCGGTGGCGAAGACCTCGAACCGCAGCGGCACGTGCTCGCGGGCGTCGATGGCGACCCGCAGCTGGTGCACCAGCGACGTCTTGTCCCGCGGCTCCAGCACCAGCTCGTACGCGTCCCGCCCGGCCACCGTCGCGGCCCGGCCGACGCTGACCGCGGTGCTCGGGTCGACGGCGGCCAACGCCTTGTCGGCGGCCTCCTGCGGGGTCAGCGGCACCTCGGGCGCCCCGCCCTCGTGGGCGCCCCGCTCGCCGGCGCCGGTGCCGAGCAACCGGTGGCTCGCCTCCTTGCGCCGGCTGTCCCACGTCCACAGGTCGCGGCCGTTGCGGACCACGTTCTTCTCGCCGAGCGTGTCCAGCAGGGCGATCCGCTGCTTGTCCGGCCCGGAGTGCCACACCCGCAGGGTGTGCGTGCCGGTCACCAGGGCGGTCAGGTCGTTGGTGCCGCCCAGCAGGCCGGCGATCGGCGGCAGACCGAGGTCGGCCCGCTGGACGACCGTGCCGGACAGCCCGTCCAGCTGGGCCGTCTGCAGGTCGACGAGGAGTTGGGCGGCCGTACGCGGCGGCAGGCTCGGCTCCGCCTCGGCGGCGAACGTGCCGATGGCGGCGCCACCGCCGATCACGGTGGCGGCGGCGACCGCGGGCACCACCCAACGCAGGACGGGACGACTCTTCAGGACGGACATCAGGCACCTCCAGACCCCATCCTGCCCGGTGGTGGCTGTGAGGGCGCTGAGGACGCCGGTATCGGTATGCGATCGGGTGGCACCCTTGACCTCGTGCGGCTGCTGGTGGTGGAGGACGAGGCGCGGCTCGCGGCCGCCCTGCAACGGGGCCTCCAGGCGGAGGGCTTCGCCGTCGATGTCGCCCCGACCGGTCCGGCCGGCCTGGACGCCGCGCGCGGCGGCGGCTACGACGCCATGATCCTCGACGTCATGCTGCCCGGCCTGTCCGGCTACGAGGTGGTCCGCCGGCTGCGCGCCGAGGAGCACTGGATCCCGGTGCTCATGCTCTCGGCCAAGGACGGCGAGTACGACCAGGCCGACGGCCTGGACTGCGGCGCCGACGACTACCTGACGAAGCCCTTCTCGTACGTGGTGCTGCTGGCCCGGCTGCGTGCCCTGCTGCGTCGGGGCGCACCCGAGCGCCCGACCGTGCTCGCGGTCGGTGACCTGCGACTCGACCCCGCCCGGCGGCGGGTGACCCGCGCCGACGTCGAGGTCGCCCTGACCGCCCGCGAGTTCGCGCTGCTCGACTACCTCATGCGCCGCCCCGGCGAGGTGGTCTCCAAGACCGAGCTGCTGGACCACGTGTGGGACGCCAGCGTGGAGACCGCCCCGAACGCCGTCGAGGTGTACGTCGGCTACCTCCGCCGCAAGATCGGCCGGGAGCGCCTGGAGACGGTCCGCGGCGCCGGCTACCGGCTCGCCACGTGAGGCCGCTGCCGCGCCCCCACCTGCCCGCCCTCGGGCTGCGCGGGCGGCTCATGGCGATCGGCGTGCTCGGCCTCTCCGTCGGGCTGGCCCTCGGTGGGCTGGTGCTGATCGGTGTCCTCGGGTTCGTGTTGCAGCGCAGTGTGGACAACGAGGCGTTCCGCACCGCCGACGCGGTCGCGCTGCTCGCCGCCGAGGACGCGCTGCCCGACCCGCTGCCGGTCGCCGGTGGGCAACTCCGGGTGCAGGTCGTCGACGCCCAGGGCCGGGTGCGGGCCGCGTCGATCGACGCGGACCGGCTCGTGCCGATGGTCCGCGCCGAACGACTGGAGCCGGACCAGCGGCAGCGGCTGGTCGTGTCGGGGGAGCGGGTCGGGCTCGCCGGTCCGGTACGGGTGGTGACGGTGCCCGCGGGGACCGCCGCCGACCCGCTCACCGTGCTGGTCGCGAAGTCGCTGAGCGACGTCCGGCACAGCACGCACGTGGTCGGCACCATCCTCCTGGTCAGCTTCCCGCTGCTGGTGGCGGTGCTCGCCGCCGTCGCCTGGCGGGTGGTCGGCGCCACCCTGCGACCGGTCGAGGCCCTGCGTCGGGGCGCCGAGGAGATCACCGGGCGGGCCGGCCCGGGCCGGCTGCCGGTGCCCGCCTCCCGGGACGAGGTGCACCGGCTCGCGGTCACCCTCAACGGGATGCTGGACCGGCTGGAGTCGGCCCGGCAGCGGCAGCGGGCGTTCGTCGCCGACGCCGCGCACGAGCTGCGCAGCCCGGTCACCAACATCCGTACGGAGCTGGAGGTCGCCCAGCGTCTCGGCGACCGGACAGACTGGGCGGCGGTCACCGACAACCTGCTCGCCGACACCGAACGGCTGAGCCGCCTCGTGGACGACCTGCTGCTGCTCGCCCGCCTCGACGAGTCCGACGCGGCCCCGTCCACCGGCGCGGCCTCGGCGTCCAGCGGCGCGGCCGGCGTGGGGGCCCGGGCCGTCGGCCCGGTCGAGCTGGGCGACCTGATCGCGACGGTCGCCGCCCGCTATCCGTCGCCGCCGGTGCGGGTGGAGCCACCCGGCGAGCCGCTGTGGACCGTCGGGCACCCCGACGAACTGCGCCGGGTGCTCACCAATGTGGTGGACAACGCGGTGCGGCACGCGCGTACCCGGGTGGTGCTCGCCGTCGGGACGGAGGGCGCGTACCACCGGGTGACGGTGACCGACGACGGACCGGGCATCCCACCCGCGGACCGCGAGCGGGTCTTCGACCGCTTCACCCGCCTCGACGACGCCCGCGCCCGGGACGCCGGCGGCGCCGGCCTGGGCCTGGCGATCGTCCGCGAGCTGGTGCGCCGCTCCGGCGGCACCGTCACCCTCGGCGACGCCGACGGGCCGGGCCTGCGCGTGTCGCTGCGGCTGCCGGCGCTGCCCGCGACCGATGAGGGCCGCTGACCTGGCCGTCGCCCGCGTCCGGGCGGGGCCGCGCGCCGCCGCCCAACTGCGACGAGCCCGATTACCGGGAGGGCATATCTATGACTCTCCGTCATGGCCCGTCCGGGAGACATGCCAGCCCGGCGGCCACCAGGCGTGACGGCGTCCGGGTGACCGGCGGCGAACGTCAGCGGCGGCGGGTGCAGACCTCGTCGGCGGTGGCGACGACGTCGGCGGACCAGACCACCGCGACCGTGAAGCAGTAGTCGGTGGTGCGGTTGAGGCCGTAGACGATGTAGCTGCTCTCGCCCGGCGGCAGGTCGGCGAAGATGCTCTTGTCCTGGCCGGCCCGGCCGCCGGAGATGACGACCGGCCCCTCGCCGCCGGCCGGGTACGTCCAGCGCAGCACGATGGAGTCCCGGGTGTCGCGCAGGTCGACCCCGCTGGGCGGGGTGCCGGGCGTCGCCACGGCCGTGCCGGGCGTGGGGGTCGCCGAGCCGCCCGGACCGGGCGGACCGCTCGCGCTGCCGGAGCCGGTCGGGTCGCCGGCGGTCGCCGTGCCGGACGGGGCGGCTGGCATGCTCGGTGTCGGATCCGGGTCGCCGTCCACCCGGGCCACCCCGGCGATCACGGCGGCGGCGCCGAGCAGCACCACCACGATTCCGCCGACCACGAACGGCAGCAGCCGGCGGCCCGCGGGAGCCGGCGGCCGGTGCACCGGCACCGGCAGCAGCCGGGAGGGCTGGTAGGGCTCGTCCGGGTCGTCCGGGACGCGGACCCGGTGCACACCGTCCGCCTCCTCGGCGGGGCCGGCGCCGGTCAACGTGACCACCGCCGGGGGCACGGCACCGCCGGCCGGTTCCGGCGGCCACCACGCCTGCTCGGCACCGACCGGCTCGTCGACGGGCTGACGTGGGTTGGGTACGGCGGGGGCGTCGTGGTCCGGCACCCCCGGCCGGTACGCCGTCCCGCCCGTGCCGTCCGCGTCCTGGTACGCCCAGCCGGCGCCGTCCGCGTCTGGGTGGGAGCCGCCCGTGCCACCCGTGTCCGGGTAGGCCTCCCCGGCACCGTCCGTGTCCGGGTAGGCCTCCCCGGCACCGGCCGCGTGCAGGTACGGCGGGTGGCTCGGACTCGCGGCCTCGGCCGGATGGTCGACGCGCGGCGGGTCCGCGTCGTCGGGAGGCGGGTTGCGGGCGGCGGGCACCGCCGGGGCGTCCGGTGCGGTGTCGGCGCAGACGTGGTCGGGGTTGGCGGCGGCCCGGGCCAGTGCCGCAACCTGGAGGGCCAGCGGGTCGTCGGCCGGGAGGTGCTGGCGGGCCAGCTCCCGCGCCAACGCCAGGTTGTCGTGCGCCTCGGCGAACTGCCCGCAGTCGCGTTGCATGCCGCCGAGCCGGGCGAGCATCTTGATGCCGCTGGGGTGGCCCTCGCCGTACACCTCGCGGTGCAGCTCCCAGGCGTCCTGGAGGCGGTCGCGGGCGACCTGGCACTGCCCTCGGGCGTACTCCACGGTGGCCAGGTCGGCGTGGGCGGCGAGCACACGCAGTGACTCCGGCCCCTCCTGGGCGGTCAGCTCGACGATCACCTCCTGGTAGAGGCGGGCGGCCCGGGAGTGGCTGCCCACCCGGTAGAGCACGGCGGCCAGAGTGGCGGCGGCGGACACGGTGCGTGGGTCGGAGCGGCCGTGCAGGCGGGTGGCGGCGGCGTACGCGAAGGCGGCCCAGCCGCGGGCGGAGTGCGGCTCCCCGAGGGCCACCAGCACCCGCGCCTGGAGGCTCGCCGCCTCGGCCAGCTCGGGGCCGGCGTTGGCGGGGCTCGGGTCGGCGTCGGTCAGCGCGTCGGAGAGCAGCCGTTGCGCGCCGGCCAGGTCGCCGAGGGACACCAGGTGGTGCGCCTGATCAGTCAGTTCGCCGAAGCCGGAGGGCACGCCCCATCGTGCTCATCCGGCGACGGTAAGTACAAGACCCGCGCCGGTGTGGATTGGTCAGGATCCGGTCAGGTGGTCGGCCAGGGTCTCGCTGATGCGGCGCAGCTGGTCGACCTGCGCCGGGGTGAGCGCGTCGAACAGGTGCCGGCGTACGCCCTCGACGTGGCCGGGTGCCGCGGCCGCGAGGGTGGCGAAGCCCTCGTCGGTGAGGTGCGCGACCTGGCCGCGCCGGTCGGTGGGGTGCTCCTCGCGCCGGACCCAGCCGGCGGACTCCAGGCGGGCGACGGCGTGCGAGAGCCGGCTGCGGGACGAGCCGGCGGCGTCGGCGAGCTCGCTCATGCGCAGGTGCCGGCCGGGGGCCTCGGAGAGCCGGACCAGGATCTCGTAGTACGCGTGCGGCATCCCGGCGTCGCGTTGCAACTCCCGGTCGAGCACGTCCATGAGCCCGCGTGAGGCGGTGAGGAAGGCTCGCCAGGTCTGCTGCTCCTCCGGATCCAACCACCGCGTCATGACGACCATCATAGCCGGTTTAGTTGAGGGCTCAACTAAACCGGGCTACCGTGGTGGCATGGGAATCCATCGACTCAACCACGCCGTCCTCTACGTCAGTGACCTCGCCCGCAGCGTCGCCTTCTACCGGGACGTGCTGGGCTTCCGCCCGGTCGAGATGACTCCCGACGGCTTCCGGGGCGCGACCTTCCTCCAGGCGCCCGACTCCACCAACGACCACGACCTCGGCCTGTTCGAGATCGGCGCCGCCGCCGGGCGGTCGACCGCCGGCCGGGCCACCGTCGGGCTCTACCACCTGGCCTGGGAGGTGGACACCCTCGACGAGTTGGCCGCCACGGCCGAGCGGCTGACGGCCGCCGGCGCCCTGGTCGGCACCTCCGACCACGGCACCACCAAGAGCCTCTACGGGCAGGACCCGGACGGCCTGGAGTTCGAGGTGGTCTGGCTGGTCCCCGCCGACCTGCTCGACGACGCGGCCCTGTCCGCGCGCAAGCGCATCGGACGGCTCGACCTGGACCGCGAGCGGCAGCGCTACGGCGGCCAGACGCGAGGCGGAGTGGGCATCTCGATTCCGGCCTGACCGGC
This sequence comes from Micromonospora krabiensis, assembly GCF_900091425.1. Taxonomy (GTDB): domain Bacteria; phylum Actinomycetota; class Actinomycetes; order Mycobacteriales; family Micromonosporaceae; genus Micromonospora; species Micromonospora krabiensis. The sequence continues at coordinate 2,831,487 of NZ_LT598496.1, read as the reverse complement.
AGTGCGGTAGAACGGCACCATGCCGACCGACCCGACCGCCCCCGTCGTCCGCGAACTGCTGGTCCGCCAGTTGGAGACCTGGCTGCCCGCGGCGCTGCACCGCTCGCGGCGGGCCACCGTCGCCCTGGCGTACGCGGGCGGCGACGCCGAGTCGTCGGCCGACGCCCTGCGGGTCGTCGCCGAGTACGCGGACCGGCTCCGCGGCCGTCGGCTCACCGTGCTGGTGCTCGCCACCGCGGCCGACCTGCCGGCGCGGCTCGGCCCGGTCGAGGCGGCCCTGCCGCCGGAGGTCGCCGTGCACGTGGTGCCCGGTGACCCGTCGCGGCTCCCGGTCGCCGCGAAGGCGTCCGGAGCGGCCGGCGCGCCGACCTTCTCCTTCGTGGACGCCGCCGGCGCGCCGACGGGGAACGACGCCGACAGCCCACCGGGAGCCGACGCCGGGCCGCCGGTGGCGGGACGCCCGGCCGGTGTGGACGCGGCGGTGCTGGCCGCGACGGCGATCGGCCGACCCGCCGAGGTGCTGCTCCGCCTGCCGGGTGGGAGCGCCCGCGCCGCGCTCGGCGGCGCGGGTTTCCCGCTCACGACCGAGGTGGAGCTGGTGCCGGCCGACGGCCTGCCGGTGACCCTCGCCTTCGGCACCGGATCGGATCGCAGCCTGGAGGCCGTCAAGGAGGCGCTGTGGGCGGTCGACGAGTTCGCCGGTGTCCGCTACCGCGACCCGGCGGACCCGGCCGGGCGGCTGCTCGACATCGCGCTCGACCCGGAACCCGGCCCGCTGCGCCGGGAGCTGCTGGCCGAGCTGGCGCGCTCCGGGCCGCGTACGGTGACGGAGCTGCGCCGCTACACGTTGACCTCGACGGTCTACCGCTCGACGGACGCGGTCCGCGCGCTCACCGGGCTGCTCAACGCCGGGGCGGTCACCCGCGACCCGGCCCACGGCCGGCTCGGCGGCGACGTGGTGGTCAGCCCCGCCACCCCCACCTGACCAGCTCGCCCCGCCCCGACGCCGTCGGGACGGGGCAGGGCCCGGAGGTCAGGTGCGGGACTTGTCCTGCTTCCACGACAGCGGGCCGGGCAGGTCGACGCGGTGCGCCCTCGCCCGCGAGTTCCAGGACCACCGCCCGATCTTGATGCTCCACGACGAGAAGCCGTTCTCGGTGAAGTTGAGGATCAGCGGACCGATCTTCTTGCGCTTGCGGAACATGAGGCCCATCGGGGGACTCCCTTCGTCACCGTTCCCTGCCGTGTCGGACGTGAACATTCCCGATGCGACGAATGACGAAACGCCGTCCGATTCCATCCTGGACGGTCCGGGCGAAGGGTCACCGGTGCCGGTCCGGCCGGCGACCGGTCAGCGTGGCTCCCACGCGTCCGGCAGCGCGGTCAGCTTCCGCACGTGCGCCGGCAGACGACCGTCGACGATGTCGGCGAGGCTCACCTCGTCCACCACCCGACGCAGCGCCGCCCGCACCGCCACCCACAGGTTGGGCAGGTTCTCGGCCGCGCCCACGTAACTGGTCTCCTCCGGCCGCAGGCCGCGCACCCCGGCCAGCGGACCCTCGACCGCCCGCAGCACCGAACCGACGGTCACCTCGCGTGGCGCACGGGCCAGCGTGTAGCCGCCCTCTGCACCCCGCTGGGCTCGGACGACACCGGCGCGGCGCAGGTCAGCCAGTACGGCCTCCAGGAACTTTCGGGGCAGGTCCTGGTCGCCGGCGATCGTCTGGGTGGACAGCAGCGACGGGTACGCGGCGGCGAGGCTCAGGGCCGCCCGGACCGCGTAGTCACCGCGCGCGGAGATCTGCACCCCGTCATCATGCCCAACCAGGGTGGACGGCGGGTGCGCCGGGCGCTCCACCGGGTCGGGCGTGCCCGCCTCCCCACCACACCGGACCGGTCAGCGCAGCGAGCGGGACGGCGCCGGACGGGCGCGCGACGACTCGGCCGGCGAGCGGGGCCGGACGATCGCGGCGGGCGGCGGCTCGTCACGGGCGGCCCGGAACGCGCCCGGGCTCACCCCCACCTCCCGGCCGAAGAACCGGCCGAAGTTGGTCGGCTCGGAGAAGCCGAGGCGCCGACCGATCCGCGCCACCGGCTCGTCCGTCGCCGCCAGCAGGCGACTGGCCTGCAACGCCACCCGATCGTCGATCACCTGCTTCGCGCTGCGCCCGGTGACGGCCAGGCAGGCGCGGGTCAGCGTACGCACCGAGCAGCCCAGCCGCGCCGCGTAGTCCTCGACCCGGCGGGTGTGCTGGTAGTCGCGCTCGACCTCGCGGCAGAACCGGTCGAAGGTGTCCTGCTCGGGCCGCGCCGCCGGGTGCCGCTCCTGGCCGCCGAGGGCGAGCCGCAGCAGCAGCACCGCGAGCTGGTGACGCAGCAGCGGCTGGGCGGCGGGCACCCCTCGGTGTCGCGCGCAGTCGACGGCGAGCTGGCTGACCTCGTTGATGACCGCGTCCTCGTCCTCACCGGCGAGCTGCCGCCACGTCGGTACGGCCTCGGGGTCGACCTGGAGGCCACGCAGCGCACCGGCCTCCCACCGCACGACGGTGGCGTCCAACTGCGGGCAGGGGCAGCGCAGGACCTGGCCGACGCGTACGCGCAGCAGGGTGCCCGGCCGGCAGGGCAGCGGCTGGAAGTCCACTTCGGCGTCGCCGTGCCCGCCCGTGGTCAGCACCAGCAGGTCCCGGTCGACGAGCACGGGGCGACGCCAGCTCGGGTCACCGGCGAGGTCGGCGAGATCGAGCGTCTCGATTTCCACCGGGAGGACGGACGGGGTGCTGACGATTGCCGCGGGCGGCTGACCGGGAGAGACCATCGCTGCCGACGGTAGCCCGCGCCGCAGGTCATCGCATCCCGACCGCCCGTTCGGGCGCGCCGCCGACCGGCCGTCCGGCTCCGCGCGGTCTTGTCCCGGTCCCGGCACCCGGGCTACGTTACCCGGCGGTAGCGCCGTGTGGTCCGGCCCGACCGGCGGCCGTGCCGCCCGCGTCCCCCGCCGGCCACCGGGCACCGCCGACACCTCGAGGGGATGGCATGACGGATCTGTTCTCGGTCGAAGGCAAGACGGTCCTGGTCACGGGTGGTTCGCGGGGGATCGGCCTGATGATCGCCCAGGGGTTCGTCCGGGCCGGAGCGCACGTGATCATCTCGTCCCGGAAGGCGGACGTCTGCGCCGCGGTGGCCGAGAAGCTCTCCGCCGAGGGGAGCTGCGAGGCGATCCCGGCGGACCTGGGCGGCGACGCCGGGGCCGAGGGCCTCGCCGCCGCCGTGCGGGAGCGGGTCGATCGGCTCGACGTCCTGGTCAACAACGCCGGCGCCACGTGGGGCGCGCCCCTGGAGGCGTACCCGGAGAGCGCCTTCGACAAGCTCTGGGCGGTCAACGTCAAGGCCGTCTTCCGGCTGACCACCGCGCTGCTGCCGGCGCTGCGCGCCGCCGCCAGCGCCGACGACCCCGCCCGCGTGATCAACATCGGGTCGATCGACGGCATCCGGGTGCCGTGGATGGAGGTGTACGCGTACTCGGCGACCAAGGCGGCCGTGCACATGCTCACCCGCAGCCTCGCCCACCAGCTGGCCGGCGAGCAGATCACGGTCAACGCGATCGCGCCCGGCCCGTTCGAGAGCAAGATGATGGCGTTCGCGCTGGACGACCCGTCGTCCCGGGAGGCCATCGAGAAGCAGGTGCCGCTGGGCCGGATCGGGCGGCCGGAGGACATGGCCGGCACCGCGATCTACCTCTCGTCGCGGGCCGGGGCGTACCTCACGGGAGCGGTCATTCCGGTCGACGGGGGCATCACCACGCACGGCTGACGCGCCGGCCGCCCCGGGGCGGCCGGCTGCGCGTACGCCCCGGCTGTGCCGGAGCCGCGCGGACTCGGCAGATCCGCGCGGCCCCAGATGGCCGGAAAGGCCGGTGTTACCCGGTGTGACGGTTCAGCGGCCCGCGAGCAGCCGGTTCACCGCGGTGTCGACGTCCAGGTGCTCGGCCTCGCGGCCGCGCGGGACGACGACGTACGTCCGCCGCAGGAAGCGCACCAGCACGCTCCTCGTCACCTCGAAGAGAGCGTTGCCGTCGGGTGACGACAGCGCGAGCGCGACGAAATCGCCGCGCGGAGTGGCCCACGGCCACACTCGGACGTCGCCGATGCCGGCCGGCTCGTCGAGGCCGGTGACCAGCAGCTCGCGCGCGAACGACCAGCTGACTGCCTCGCCCCCCGCCGACTCGGCGTGGAACAGGACATGGACCGCGTACGGGTCAGCAGGGTCGTAACGCAAGCTGGCACGCACCGGCAAGGCGGTGGCGTCAGGCGCGACGAGCCTTAGCGACGTCTCGACCTCTACGGTCGTCGGTCGGATGACACTCATGGACGTTCTCCCCCCGGCACCGCTGCGGAACGCGCGTGTCCCGCTTTTCCCATACTCAGGCGCTACTCCTGGCTACGCTCCGCCATACGCTGACTTCACCCAGTGGTGGGAAGGGGGTCGGAAAGGCCAGCCAGAATGTGAAAATTCTTGTAGGATTTCCGGTTCTGCCCAGTGCGTCGTCCCGCCCGGAGCGGGTGGTTCAGTCGTCGACTTACTCCGGTAACGTCCAGTCGTCGGAAGGGGTGACGGTCCCGAGCGACACTGGGGGGTGAAATGGTCACGAAACGATCCTCAGTGGATCCGATAGTGGCGCCCAGCTCGCCGAACGTCGGGGTCCGAGCAGCCGAAAAGCGGGGGTACGCGGTGTCGATGGACCAGCACGACCGGCCCGGCCCGCGAGCCTCCGGAAACGGGCCCACCGAGCCCGGCCCGGGCGGCCTCGCGGTGGCGGAACGGGGACGGTGGGAACGGTGGCGGCTGCGCGTGTCCGCCACCCTCGACCTGATCCGCGCCAACCCCACCGGCCGGATCGCCCTCAAGATCTTCATCTCGATCGCCGGCGCCCTCGTCGTCACCCTCGGTATCGCGCTCATCCCGCTGCCCGGCCCCGGCTGGCTGCTGGTGATCGCCGGCCTGGGCATCTGGGCGGTCGAATACCACTGGGCCCGCCGGTTGCTCGGCTTCACCCGCCGACACGTCCACAACTGGACGCAGTGGGTGAAGGTCCAGTCACTCGCCGTGCGAGTCGTGCTCGGCTCCGTCGGCCTCGTGTTCGTCGCCGCGGTGCTCTGGCTCAGCCTCAAGTACAGCCTCGGCATCGACCTCGTCGCGCGGATCATGCACTACCTCGCGACGCACTGACCCCGGATTCGCGGACGGGGGAGCGGATCAGGTACAGTCATCCGCGCTGAGGGCGATTAGCTCAGCGGGAGAGCGCTTCGTTCACACCGAAGAGGTCACTGGTTCGATCCCAGTATCGCCCACACAGTTCAAAGGCCACTTCCCATTGATGGGGGTGGCCTTTCTGCTGCCCGTACAGCAGCGAAGTACAGCAGTCCGATCATTGGGCGAGTGATTCGCCGAGTCGCTTGAGGGCATCGCGGGTCGCCTTCGACGAGACCTGGGTGTAGATCTCCATGGTCACGGAGAAGCGGGCGTGCCGAAGCACCTGCATGGCGACTCTCGGGTGGACGTCGAGGTCGGCCAGGAGCGTGGCGCAGGTGCGGCGGGCGTCGTGGACGGTGATCGGCGTGACGTTGGCTCTGTCGCATCTTGTCTGCCAGGAGCGCTGGAAGTTGCGCGGCTCGATGGGTGTGCCATAGCGGGTGGTGAATACGAGGCTGGTTTCGTGCCATGCCTTGCCGGCGGCTGCTCGTGCCTCGTCGCGTTGTTCGCTGCGCAGCGTTAGCGCCGTCAGGCAGATGTCGGGCAAGGGGAGTGTGGCGTCGGACGCCTGGGTCTTGGTGTCGCGGTGGAGGAGCTGGCCGCGTACGCGTTGCAGTTGGCGGCCGATGGTCAGCTCTCCGGCATCGAGGTCGACGTCCTCCCAGGTGAGCCCCAGCGCCTCGCCCTTGCGCAGGCCGGTGACGAGGACCAGGGCGTAGGCGGCGTAGAGCGGGTCCTCGTCGTGGCGCGCGGACTCCGCGAACCTCCGGGCCTCGTCGCTCGACCACGACTTCCCCCGCCGCCGTCGGATGGTGGCCAGGGTGATCGCAACGGCGGGGTTCTTGGCGATGAGGTCTTCGGCCTGGGCGTGGGTGAGGGCGGCCCGGAGCGCCGCCCGGATGTCACTGACCGTGCGGGCCGAGGGGACGGCCTGGCAGCAGCGGCCTACCGCGCAGCAGCGGCGCTTGACCTTCGGGCGGGCGGTGTCCTTGCCCTGGGCGCAGCACTGGCAGGTACGGGCCACCTGGTTGATCCAGGTCTGTACGTCCCGGGATTGGAGTCGGTCGAGCCGCTTGGCCCCGAGGCCCGGGGCGATGTAGCGGCGGACGAACGTCTCGTAGGTGGCGTAGGTCAACGGTGCTCGGTTCGGCTGGATGATCTCTGACAGCCAGTAGGTGAGGAAGCTGCCGACCGTGGGGGTGCTGGTCGCCACCGGTGTGAAGAGATGCCAAGAGTTGCAGCCCAGGTCGCAACGCCGATCAGTCCGATATCGGACGATCCTCAGTAGCCCTACGGGTTAGGGGTTCAAGTCCCGCTCTACCGGTTGGCGGCGGTGCCGCAGAGCTTGGGCCGCCGCGACGAGCGCGCAGGCGAGCGCCCCGGCCAACAGGATGACGATGAGCGGATTGACGTAGCTCGGGACCATGTCGATGAACTCTGTGCACTTGCGCTCAAGCGGCCAGTACCGCGCGTGGCCGTGCATGCCGTCCCAGTTCTCGTAGCGGGCAATGCAGGTGTCCCTCGGGGTACCCCAGTAGGACATATGCATGAGCCCAAACAGGTACGCCTCAGCGGACCCGAGCATGACGTAACCCGCCGCGCGCGTCCACCACCGAGGTTCCGGAGCGAGCCGCTGCGTCCGACGATTCAGGGACCGGACCGCAGGCAGCACCAGGATGGGCACGGTAACCAGAACGATCACGATCCCGAGCATGTCGCACCTTAACCCTGATCCTTCGGCCGGCGGGCAGCCAGGGAGATTGGGGCACGCAGGGGGCACAAGACATCGTGAAACGCCGTCAAGCAGCGAGGAACGATGGCGGCCGGAGACGCAGCGTGAGCTGGCACCGAGCACTGTTCCCGCTGGTGGCGGGACAGTCGCTCTAGGTTCCGCTTCAACTCAACGCGAAGTCCTTAATGCCAGTTGCTATGGCGGACACGTTTCCGATCAAGCCCGACACTGTGGCGAGCTTGGCGCTGGGGGGGCCCATGTACCTCGGCTGAACGCTGCCCACCGGCTGGAGTAGAACAGCATCTTGAACTTCTGCCACCGATGCTCACGGAGGTGGCATCCGAGCAGCAGCCCGCGCGAGTTGTTCCGGCAGAAGCCACCGCGGCTTCGGGTGGCGGCTCCACACCAGGCAGGCGCTTGGAAGAGCGACCAGGGCACGACCGCACCCGACAGCAGGTACAGCACTCCAGGACCCACCTGGGTCGTCCACCAGGCGGTGAGCAGCAAGGCCAACGCGACAAGGCCCCAGTACCGGCGAAGGATCTTCATGTGCGATCAGTAACGCATGCGCTGCTGTTCGTAAACAGGATGGACAAAGCCGACACCTCATCGGGCCGCCCCTGGGCCGTCCGGGCCGTCGCGGGGCCGTCAGAGGCCGACAAAAGCTAACCAACGACACCCATTAACACCCGAAGAAACAGCAGGTCAGCCACCATGTGACGGCGGCTGACCTGGTGGGCGACGGACGAGTCGACCTGTACGCCGGATTCTGGCTCTGGTTCCCGTACTGCTGGCACCCCGACTCCCGGGTGGTCGACCTCGCGGACGGGGTTCGCCCGGGCGCCCGGAGGCCGCTGCGCGATCTGGACGAGGTGGCCTACCTGAGGTTCGCCAGCGTCTACCGCTCGTTCGACTCGCTCGCCGACTCCGAGTGTGAGGTCGACGCGCTGCGGTCGCCGCAAGCGTTGGAGGTGGGTCGGTTCTTGGGTTTCTGGCAGATCGGGACGCGCGGTAGGTGACCGCGCAGACAAGGAGGGCGGTTGAGATGGAGAGAGACAGTGTGACCACGAGCGCCAACGGGCAACCTGCGGGTAGGACCAGGTTGCCGCTTCGCTGGGCAATCATCATCGCGGTGTCAACGGCGGTCGGTCTTGGGATTGGAATCATTGGTGGCTTGGTGCCAGGCGTCACCGTAGGAATGGCCCTGGCCAGCCTGCTTCACGAGGTCGTGGCGTAAGCCAAACGCCGGCTTGGCTGTACCACCAACCGTGCAGCCAAGCCGGCTGTCACACCAGGCGCTCTAGGACGGCAACGCCTGTCGACAGCTACGGTGACAGCAACGATCCGGGACGAGGCTAGCCGCCAGCGGTCGGGCGCGGACAGTCCGCCCGAGGTCGCAGCCGTGGATGGACCCCGCCGGACGACGCGCCCAGAACTTACAAGCGAGGGGTCATCGGCTCGCTGGCTAACAGGGGTACCGTCGACGTCGGTGGCTTGCTGTATCGCGGCCGGGTGAGTCCGCTTGGACCCTTCAGCTTGGAGCGGCGTATGGCTTCATTCGTCGACCCGCGCTTCGGCGTAGCTCTGCGTGGGTTTCGGGAGCGACGGGGTCTGTCGCTTCGGTCGCTCGGGCAGCTCGCCCATCGGAGTAAGAGCCACCTGCACGAGCTGGAGATGGGGGTAAAGGCTCCGACCGTCGATACCGCGCGCCACCTGGATCGGGTTCTTGATGCCGGAGGCGTGCTCGCTGGCATGGTCGATGCGCCGATCGACCATGCTGCTGAGGCCGGCGAGCTGCGCGCGAGGGTCATGGCCAGCGACGTCGGCAAGGATGTGCTCGACCGTATCGAGCGGGGCGTCGATGATCTGGCCAGCGCCTATCCGACGACGGCCCCGGCTGATCTCCTGCCGTTGGTACGGCGGCATCTGGCATATGTGGGCCGGCTGCTGGACGGGCGCGTCACGCTTGCGCAGCAACGCCGGCTGCTGGTCGCTGGCGGGTGGCTCGCGGTGCTGCGGGCCACCGTGCACATCGACCTGAGACAGCGGGCCGCGGCTGCTGCGCATCTGCGGGCTGCTCATGACCTCGCCGAGCACGCGGAGCATGCGGAGATCCGGGGATGGTGCCTGGAGACCCGTGCCTGGGACGTGCTGACCCAGGGCGACTACCGGGCAGCGCTCGATCTTTCCCGACAGGCCCAACGGATCGCCCCGCAAGGCAGCTCCGCCTACATCCAGGCCACTGCTCAGGAGGCGCGCGCCTGGGCGCGGATGGGTGACGTGGGCGAGACCAGACGAGCGTTGGACCGCGTGGGGCGGCTGACGGCCAACCTGCCGGTTCCGGAGCGTGCCGAGCACCACTATCGCTACGACCCGGCCAAGGCTGCCGCGTATACGGCCACGACCCTGTCATGGGCGGGTGACCCGGGCGCCGAGCAGGTGGCGAGGGCGGTGCTAGCCGACCTGGACCCTAACGGTGACGGGGGTGCACGGCCGCGCCGCTCTGCGTCGGCCCGTCTCGACCTCGGTCTTGCCCTGGTTGCCTCCGGGCAGCCGGACGAGGCGGTCGCTCTCGGGACGGAGGCCGTCGTATCCGGGCGGGTGGTGCCGTCGAACTGGTGGCGGGCGACGGAGCTGCTAGCGAAGGTGGAGCAGGCCGGGGTGCCGGAAGCGGCGGCCTTACGTGAACTGTGTGCCGAGTACGCCCCCCGGCGTCGGCCATCAGCGGACAGCACAACCGGTTAGCGGACGGTCACCGTCTGGATCGACGACGTTTGCGGCGCGACTCTGGTCCTCACTGCAGCGGGGCGTGGACACGGCACATCGGCCGGTGATCTGCGCTCCCCCACAGGGAGGAGCCGGACGTGACAGTGAGTGTCGGACTTCTGAGACGGATCACCGGCCGGTGCCTCCCGTCGACGCGGCCTCTGCCGGGCGTCGGGCAGCGCATCCAAGCCGGGGAGCAGGAAGCGGCGCGACAGCGGCTCCTGGATCAGGCACGAGGCGCGGAGCACTACCCGACCGGGGACGGGCCCTTCCGCCATGACCCGGATCGGCTCGCGGGACGTGACGAGTGACCGCCCACGGGCCGATGCTGCCGATCTGGAGTTGCGGTGGCTGTGGAGCGCCATGGCCGTGCGTCACTCGACGCCGGGAACTGCGAGCAGAGTTCGAGGACGCCCCGGTGTCTCTCTCCCTCTACATGGGGGCGCAGCTTGTCCGAGCCACCGCCGACCTGACCTGGGCGCCCGCCGGCACGCTGCATCGGCGCTTCCTCGGCTGGACCCGGTGAGCATCTTGCGGCCCGGCGACGAGAAGTTCCACTACAGCGACGGCTCCCACAGGTGGATCCCACCGAACCCGGACTACGACCAGGAGGTCTGGGACGAGCAGGTCCGCCAGCACAAGCAAGGCCACCTGCGGAACGAGCGCCCCAAGGTCCGCGTCCAGCGGCTGATTTGATGCCAGCAGTACAGCAGCGAAGTACAGCAACAGTGCCAACCACATGGCACCGAGACGAGTCGGAGCAACCTGCCTGACCTCGGAAGACGCCGCCACCACACCCCCTCGCCGACAGTTCACACCGAAGAGGTCACTGGTTCGATCCCAGTATCGCCCACGCAGGTAGAAGGCCATTCCCATTCATGGGGGTGGCCTTTTTGCTGCCCGTACAGCACCGGGGTCGTTGTGCGGGTGCATTCCCGGGAGGACGGCGGACGTGACGGAGGTGCTGAGGGTCGAGGACCTTCGCCGGGTGTGCGGCATGCTGCTGGACGCAGTGGAGGAGCGGTTCGGCGCGGAGATCGATCTGTCGGGTGTTGGTGTCGACCACTACTGGAACGTCGACCTGCGGTCTGCCTTCGAGATGGCGGAGGACCCGGCGGTGGGGATCGACGTCGGGCAGAGCAGTGACGATGTGGCGGAGTTGCACGCCCTGCTGCGCCGTCCGGCAGACGACGTGCCGGTGGTCTGGCATGACCTGCAACACCTTGCCGGTGTTCTGCGGCTGCTTGCCTATCTCGACCTGCCAGCCGACAGCTGACGGAGCATCCGGCGTCACCTGTGCCTGCCTGGAACCTGACCAGGTGGTGCGTCAGTGGCCGAGGGAATCGCCGAGGCGCTTGAGTACGTCGCGGGTCGCCTTCGCCGACACCCGGGTGTAGATCTCCATCGTCACGGCGAAGCGGGCGTGCCGGAGCACCTGCATGGCGACTCGCGGATGGACGTCAAGGCGGCCCTGAACGGGCCGCACGCGCCGCCGCCTGGGCGCGCGCCGACCGCTGCCGCTGTCGCTCTGCGGCCGTCACGCCTGACGCCCGGCGGCTGGCGGGGAGAGCCGATAGCCCGGAGGGCCGCCGCAGCATCACAGGCCGACCCCTCGGGCCGGCGTTGCCGGCAGGCCAAGGGCCTGCCCGGGGGACACGCGCCGCATCCCCACCATGCCTCGTCGCGTAGCAGCCAGCCGGCCAGTGCCTCAGGAGTCAAGGCCCTGTTGACGGCACCAGGCGACGGCCCGTCAGCCGGGGCTGGACAGCGGGACGCAGGATGGCCGGTGCACGCACGTGCATGAGCTGTTGTTACCCAAGAACGCGACTGCTAGCTTCACCGTGATCTTGCTCTACGGCCTTGGCCAAGGAGTGTCTGCTCTGATCTCTGGAGTCCTCGATGGAGCTTCACCGCCGTCGTTCCAACCTCTTCTGGATCGCCTTCTTCCTCGTGGGGGGCCTCGTCACCATCTGGGCTTCCCAGAACGGATGGGAGCTGAGGATCCTCGTCCTGCCGTTGGGCTCAGGCGCTCTGCTTGTTGTCGGGCTGATCATGGTTCTGGGCGCTCTTGCCGGTCTTGCCAGCACCGTCCGTCCCGCGCCAATCACGCTGGATGAGTCGGGACTCCGGCTGCGCGTGGCAGGCATCGACCGGTCCGTACCGTGGGCGTCGATTGACGCGTTGATACTTGAGCCACACCAGGGATCGTTGGACAGCACCGGCGCACCGCGGCTGCTGTTGGTGCCGTCGGCAGACGCCGAATTGGGCACGGTGGCTGAATATCAGAACAAGGTCGACGGCCGGTCCTCCATCATCCTGCTGCCGCTGGACTCGCTCCGCGCATCACAAGACCAAGTAATTCAGGTGCTCGCTACATACGCAGGACAGCGGTTCATCAACGGAATCTCGAATTCCGCAGTGGAGACGGAATCTCCTGGTAGCCCGACCTGAGCTGAGTGACAAGTTGGGTGACAACCGGAAGGGACGTCGATGGACGAGCGTGGACATCGACGGATGGTTCCAGCAGGTCACGGCTGGTGATGACGCAGCTCAACTCGTCATGATCGTCCTTTCACACCCAAGGGGTCAGCCGTCCGCGGCCGATGGTCTTTCGGCGAGTCCTCAATTGGCCGATGTTCAGGCGCTTACGTGCCGGCGCTAGTACGGCAGCCGCCGTTTGAGATGTCGCTGGTGGGGCCGGTAGGCGAGGTGCGGCCACCGCGTGATCGTCTGTCTGCTGTGGACATAACTTCAGATTTGGCGGTGGCCGCGTGCCACAGCGTAAACCCTGCCCGGTGGCGGCAGGTCCTGGCCGGGGTGTGCGATGCGTTCGCGGGACGGTTCGGGCGGGTCGAGCCGCGGCGGTCGGCGGCGGCGTTTGTGACGGGGCTGCTGGCCGATATCGAGGTCAAGACGTGCTGGCAGTTGGCGGAGCAGGCCGGACACGCCCGGCCGGATGCGATGCAGAGGTTGTTGTATCGGGCGGTGTGGGACGCCGACGCCGTCCGCGACGACGTGCGGACGGTGATCGTCGACCGGTTCGGTGACCCGGACGCGGTGCTGGTCGTTGACGAGACCGGAGACCTGAAGAAGGGCGTGCACACGGTCGGGGTGCAACGCCAGTACACGGGCACCGCCGGCAGGATTGAGAACGCCCAGGTAGGGGTGTTCTGCGGCTACGCCAGCCGGCACGGGCACACGCTGATCGACCGCAGGGTCTACCTGCCGGTGTCCTGGACCGATGACCGGGACCGCTGCCAGGCCGCCGGAGTCCCCGACGGGGTCGCCTTCGCCACGAAGTCCGAGCTGGCCGCCGAGATGATCACCGGGGCCCTCGACGCCGGCGTCCCCGCCGGGTGGGCGGCCGCCGACGAGGCCTACGGCAACAGCAGCGTCTTCCGCGCCCACCTGCGCCAACACCAGCTGGGCTATGTCCTGGCCGTGTCCCGCAGCCACCTGGTGCCCCTCGACGGCGGCAAGGTCAAGATCCGCGCCGACCGCATCGCCGCCGAACTACCGGCCCCAGCGTGGCAGCGCCGCAGCGCGGGAGCCGGGTCGAAAGGGCCCCGCTTCTACGACTGGGCCTGGCTGGATGAGGTCACCACCGACGCCGACCCCGACGACGGTGGCAACCACAGCCTCCTGATCCGCCGCAACACCACCACCGGTGAGCTGGCCTTCTACCGCTGCTGGACCCCACAACCGGCCACCCTGGCCCAACTCGTGCGGGTCGCGGGCATCCGGTGGACGGTCGAGGAAAGCTTCCAAGCCGCCAAGGGTCAGGTCGGCCTCGACCAGCACCAGGTCCGCCGCTGGGACTCCTGGCACCGGTTCACCACCCTCGCCCTGGCCGCCCTCGCCGTCCTGGCGATCTGCGCCGCCGACGCCACCGACGACGAGCCTGCCGACACCGGACTGATCAAGCTCACGGTCAACGAGGTCCGCCGCCTGATCAACGCCTGCATCATCCACCCGCTCAGCAACCTCGCCCACCGTCTGCGCTGGTCACAGTGGCGGCGCCAGCATCAAGCCCGAGCCCGACAAGCCCACTACACCCGACGCCTCAACCTCGAACTCCAGCCATGATCCCGAACGGCGGCTGCCGTACTAGGCCCGGCACCTCGACATCGGTCACTGAATCCTGCTCGACGCCATGCCGTTGCAGGATCTGCGCGAACACGTCAAGGTTGGTCCGCCAAGGGATGCGCACGTACTCAGCATGCTTTGATGGACCCGGCGGCTGCTGGCAGGTCTAGTCCCACCACATGCTTGACCTTCGTTGCCATCGCGTCCAGCGACAGGGCGGCCAGCCCGCCCAGCACCGACAACCGGTCCCGGCCGGGGGCGGCGCCGCCGGAGCCGCTTATGCGCCGCCACGAGGCGGGGCGGGACTGCGGATCATCGCCCGCGGGGGCGATGTCGTCGGGGCCAGGGGTGACCGAGGTCGAAGCGTCCAGCATGGGGCACAGGATGCGCCGCCGATGGCGATCTCAGCGGACTCGGATACGCATTCTTGACGAGCCGCCGACCGATTTCTATGCCGTCTTCACGGAGCGGCCGGATCCGCCGACAGCGATTCGGTCCGCGCGAGCGGTCGCCGTCACGACCGCGTCAAAAATTTGGCGGGAGTCGTAGCAGGTGCGTGAAAACCGTCGACGGGGCCCGCCGCCGGGGGTGATATGGCGACGAGGGCACGAGACTCGGGTCCTCACCGTCGCAGGAGGCGCGTGGTGACTGCCGATTCGGATCCGTCGGCTCCGGCCGGCCGCCAGCCGACACCGACCGGTATCAGTGTCGCGGTGGGTTGGGCGGTGATGATCGCCGCGGCTTTGCTCGCAGCGGCGGTGTTCTCGCCGACGGAGCTGCCGGGGCGGGTGCTCGTCATGGCCGTCGCGGCCGGCGTCTTCGCGTCGATGGTGGCGGACCTGCGCGCGGTGGCCACGGTCACCGGGCTCGGGATGGCTACCTACGTCGGCTTCCTCGCCAACCGGTTCGGCGACCTGACCGCCACCGCCGACGCGTGGACGTACGCATTGGTGATCGGTCTCGCCGGCGTGCTCGGGAGCGGCTACCGGTTCATGCGGTCCATCCAACGCTCGACCGACGACGAACCCGTCCCGGGGGCGGGAGTGCGGACGTTCACCTGCGGACCCGACCCGGTGGTCTCGCCGCCGGACAACTCACCGTTCGGTAACTCCCGTGGAGCGTGACCGCCCCACCAGCGCCCCCGACACGATGGGCCGCGCCGCGCCGCCGCGCGCCGCCGACGGGTTCCTATCCGTCTGCGTGGAACTGGTGACCGGGCGTGGCCGGGACTGGTGGCCGCGCCCCGGCCGGGTCTTCACGGCCCACCGCGGGCACACCTTCGCCGAGTTGGCCGAGGCGATCGACGTCGCCTTCGGTCGCTGGGACCTGGCGCACCTGCGCATGTTCGTCCTGCCCGATGGCACGGACGTGAGCTGGTCGACCTGGCGCGACGGGCCGGCGTTCCCCGGCACCCGCGACGGCCGCCGCACCCGGCTGGACGCGCTGAGCGACGACGCGGTCTTCGCGTACGTGTTCGACCTGGGCGAGGACTGGACACACCTGTGCAGCGTCCGGCGCCCCGACCCCTGCGCAGCGGCGGCGCAGCCGTCGCAGCCGCCCCGGCCCTACCGCGGCTGGGGCGATCTGCCCGACCAGTACGGGCGTCGCCAGGCCGACGACGGGATCAGCGCCGCGCCATCGCGCGGCTCGTCGGCGCTGCTGTCCGACCTGCCGCCGATCCTGCCCTCCTGGGGCGCCCGGGACGGTCGGTCGTGCGTGGTGCCGTCAGCGCCACCGGTGTTGCCGCCCCGCGACGTACATGACTCACCTGATCGGGGCGCAGCGTAAGAAGGCGTCAAGAAGCCCGCCGGATGAAGACCGCCTTCCGCTCGCGGCCCTGGGCCGATGGTCACCTGCCCTGCGGCTCCCACGGGGCGCCGAGATCAGCCGGCGCGGCAACGGGCTGCGTCCAGTGGGTGTGCGACATCGTCGAACATCTCCGCCGCGCGCTGCCGCAGTTGCCGTGCCTGCTTCACGTCGCGGTGCGTAGATGACCACGCGTGGGGCCCGACGACTTCACGGTCTCCGCGACGACTACTGGCGGGATGTCCACACCTGACTAGCCCGGTTGTGGCGATCGTCGCCGCGGGGACGCGCTTCGGGCTGGGCGGCTCAGGGCCGTCCACGCGGTGTCGACGAGGTGATCGATGTCGGTGTGGGTGAGCGTGCCGCTGACCAGCCACCGGTAGACGAGCGGGCCGGCGAGAAGGTCGCGGGCCGTGTCCGGTGAGGTGTCGCGGGGCAGGTCGCCGCGGGCGATGCCGCGGTTGACGACGTCGGTGATCGTGTCGAGGCGCGGGTGCAGGTACAGGTCTCGCAGCGGCGCGGCGAGGTCGTCGCGTCCGTTGCTGTCGGCGAGGACGCCGAGGACGACTGGTGCCAGGCCGGTGCGGACGAGCCGGTCGACCAGGCCGTTGGCCAGGTGGTGCAGGTCGGTGCGGGTGTCGCCGGTGTCCGGGGCGGGCGCGGGGGGCACTGCCCGGGACAGGGCTTCGACGACGAGTTGGGCCTTGTCGGGCCAGCGCCGGTAGATGGTCGGGCGGGTGACGCGGGCGCGCGTCGCCACCGCTTCGATGGACAGGCCGCCGTAGCCGGTCTCGCGCAGCAGGTCGATGGTGGCGCCCAGGATCGCCGCGTCGGTCTCCGGCCGCCGCGGACGGCCCCGGTCGTTCGGCATGTCACACCCTCTTTAATTTACAGACTGACTCGTAAATTATAGGTGTCATGACGTCGGAACGGGGCGGGGACCTCACCGCGGCGGCCACCTGGGGGCTGCTGGTGGCCTGGGCAGTCCACGACAGCGAAGAACTGGTCACGATGGGCGGTTGGCTGGACCGTGCCCGGCCGCGGCTGCGGGCCCGCTTCCCTCGGGTGCCCGAGCGGGTGTGGGATGGCCTGCGAGTCAGCCGGACGCAGTCGCGCGTCGCGATCGGCGTGATGGGTGCGGTCGTGGCCGCCGCGGCGGCGCGCGGGGCGCGCACCGGTGGACGCAGCCGCTTCTATCAGGCCGCCCTGGTCGGGTTCGGAGTGCACGCGGGCGGCCACGTCGCCCAGAGCGTGGCCGTCCGGGGCTACACCCCGGGGGTCGTGACCGCGCCGCTGGTCGCTGCCCCGTTCTCGCTGTGGGCCTGGCGCGAGCTGGGGGCGGCGGGTGTGCCCCGAAACGCTCGGGCGGCGACGGCGGGCGCTGCCCTGCTGCTCCCGGTCAGCGTCCTGGCGTCCCACGCCGTGGCCCGCCTGTTGGCACCCCACCCGACCACGCCGAGGACCCGACCGGTCTGACGACGAAGCGGCCACGCGATTCAGGAAGCGCGGCAGGAGCCGCCCTCGGCCGGGGGCGGCTGCTGCCGCAGTGGTCGTCAGGCGTCGACGGCCGGCTTGAGCACGTCGGTGCACCACTGCCGGAACGTGGTCGGCGTGCTGAACTCCGCCGTACGCGTGACGCCGTTGTCCAAGCCGTTGTTCTTGGCGAGCGCCATGTCGAGCAGGGCCTGTGCCATCGGTTCGGAGTACCCGGCCCGCATCATGTTCGCCTTGTACGCCTCGCCCGGGATCTGCTGGTAGCGCACCGGCCGGCTGAGCACCTCGGAGATGATCGCGGCCATCTCGTCGTAGGTGAGGTCCTGCGGGCCGAGCACCGGCACCTCCTCAAAACCGGTCCAGGTGTCGTCGCGCAGCAGTCGGGCGGCGACGGCGGCGATGTCCCGGGTGGCGACCGACGGCGCGGGCAGGTCGGGCAGGCTCGGGCCGTAGAGCACGCCCTGGGTGGCGATGGGGCCGGCCTGCCACAGCGTGTTGTCCATGAAGGACGGCATGGTCAGGGCCCGGTAGGGCACGCCGGTGTCGGCGATCAGGTCGTCCATCGCCAGCGTCGCGGTCACGTGACCGGCGTGCCCGGCCACCGGCGTGCCCCGGCCCAACGCCGAGACACCGACGACCCGCCCGATGCCGCGCGCGGTGAACGCTTCGAGCACCGGGCGGGTGAACCCCGAGTACGCCGCTTCGACACTCTCCGCGCGCGGGTCGGCCGCCACGAGCCAGAAGACGGCGTCGGCGCCGGCGAACGCCTCGGCCACGACGGTGGGGTCGCCGTGGGACCCGCGTACGATCTCGACCCGCTCGGCGATGCCGGGCGCGAGGCGCGCCGGGTCCCGGACCACGACGCGGACCGGCGCGCCGACGTCGAGCAGGTCCTGGACGAGCCGGCGGCCGATGTTGCCGGTCGGCGCGGTAACCACGATCATGGCTTCTCCTCAGTGTCGAACGAGGGTGACGCGGTCCAGTGAACGCGGGCGTGGCGCTCGGCGGAAAGATCATCTCCGTCTCGATTGATACTCTGGCGGTATGAGTGACCTGGAGACTCGGCAGCTGCGGTACTTCGTGGCGGTGGCCGAGGAGCGGCACTTCGGGCGGGCCGCGCAGCGGCTGGGAATGGCGCAGCCGCCGCTGTCCCGCGCGATCCGGGACCTGGAGCGGCAGCTCGGCGTGCAGCTGCTGATCCGTACGACGCGCCAGGTCACGCTCACGGCGGCCGGGGAGACGCTGCTGGTCGACGCCCGGGCGGCGCTGGACGCGGTCGGCGCGGCGCAACGTCGGGCCCGCAACGCCGGACGGCCGGTGCCGACGTTGCGGCTGGCGCTGAAGGCCGACTACGACGCCGGACTGCTGCCGACGATCATGGACGCCTACCGGACCCTGCCCGTGGAGCTGCTGCTCGGCGGGCACGGCGAGCAGGTTCCGGCCCTGCGGGACGGGCGCGCCGACGTGGCGCTGCTGCCGACGCCGTTCGACGACCGTGGACTGGACACCGAGCCGCTGGTGACGGGCCCCCGCCTGGTGGCGCTGGCGGCCACCGACCCGCTGGCCGCGCGGAGGACCGTACGCCTGTCCGACCTGGCCGGGCGGCGACTCCCGGGCGGGGCGCCGGCCGAGGCGGGCGGCACCCCGCCACCGCCCGCCGACCCGCGGAGCAGGCTGGACCTCTCGCAGATCTTCAACCTGGTCGAGGTGGGCAACGTCGTCTGGTTCCTGCCCGACTGGGTCGCCCGTCGCTTCCCGCGGCCCAACATCGCCTACCGGCCGGTGGAGGGACTGGAGCCGACGACGCTGGCGGTGGCCTGGCCCGCCGACTCGCGCTCACCCGCCGTCGCGGCCTTCGTGCGCGCCGTCCGCGAGATCGCGGAGGCCGCCTTCACCGACGAGCCGCCGGTGCCGCTGCTCGACGGAGGCCGTGTCGGTCCGAACTGAGGAATCCGAGACAGCGGTCGCTGACCGAGTGCGCGCCAGCCGGCGGCGGCCACCGCCGGCCGGGCGCAGGCGGAACCTGCTACGCCGGGACCTCGGCGAAGAACTGGCGCAGGGCGTCCGCGACCAGGGTGGGCGCGGTCATGGTCACGAAGTGGGACTGCCCCGGCCAGATGACTCGACGCGCCTGGGGGATCGCCTCGGCGAGGGCGTTCATCGTGGTGGGCATCGGCTCCCACGTGTCGGCGCCCTGCATCAGCAGCGTCGGCAGGGTGATGCCGGACCAGCGACCGACGTCCGTGCTGTCGGCGGCGAGCGCTTCGAGGTCGTGCAGCCAGCCGATCGCCGACCGGCGGGCTTCGACCGGGTCGGGCGTCCGGTCCCCGGCCGCGGCGGCGAACGCTGCGACGACCTCCGCCGGTACGCGGGTCACGTCGTTCAACGCCGCGGCCATCGCCTGTGCGTCGTCCCGCGCGAAGGCGTCGCGGTAACGGTCGAGGTGGGGTGCGGTCCCGGGCCCGGCCGCGAAGAGCGGGGCCTCGAAGATGGCGAGGGACCGCAGGTCGCGCGGCTCCGCCGCGGCGGTGTGCAGGGACAGGGTCGCCCCGTAGGACGCGCCGACGAGATGCACGGGACGGCCGGAGGTCGCGCGGGCCGCCCGGACGACGGCGATCAGATCAGCCGTCTCGTCGGTGAAGGACTTGACCCCGGGCGGCACGTCGCTGGGGCCGTAGCCACGCCGCGCCGGCATCCACACCTCGTGGTCGGGGCTCAGGTGGTCGGCGACCGCGGCCCAGGAGTGCAGTCCACCTCCCGATCCGTGTACGAGGACGACGGGGTCACCGGCACCCACGCGCCGGACCACCAGGCGGGTCCCGTCCGCCGAGTCGACGTGCTGGTCCTGGCCCTGGTGACTGTTCATTGCGGCTGTCCTGCCTGTTCCGTTGGGCCAGTTGGTGAGCGTCGCGTGGAGCGCGTCGAGGATGCTGTGCCACGACGCGTCGAGGTCCCGGGGATGCCCGAACCCGTGGACGTTCTCCAGGCTGGCGAAGCCGTGGAAGGTGCTGCGGACGAGACGGATGGCGTCGGTGAGCACCGGTTCGTCGAGCCCGTACCCGCGCAGCATCGCGTAGCTCAGCTCGATCAGGCGTAGGTGCCCGGCCGAGTTCGTGCCGACCTCGGGCGGCAACGGCATCTGCGTCGCGGCGTACTGCCCGGGGTGCGCCGCCGCGAACGTACGCCAGGCGTCGGCGAACCCGGCCAGCGCCTGCCGGCCGGCCCGGCCGGCCACGGCGAGCGCCAGCTCGTCGGCGAACGCGGCCGCCGCCCGGACCGCGACCTGCTCGATCAACGCGTCCCGACTGCGGACGTGCACGTAGAGGGCGGCATCCGAGACCCCGAAATGCCGCGCGACCGCCGCGACGGTCAACCGTGCCAACCCGAGCTCGTCGGCCAGCTCGGCGGCGGCGGCCGAGACGCGCTCGCTCGTCAAACCCTGTCGAGGCATGTCCAACTTTCATGGGCTCAGTAAAACTTAGGAGCCCTAAGATAGCAGCCGGTCTTCCGGGTCGTGCGTCACCGAAGCCAGGCCGTGCGTGCGCGCCCGGCCTCCGCCGCGGTGGTGTTCCGCGGGCGGACGCCGGGCGCGGGGCCGCGCCGCGATCCTCAGCTGATCGTGATCTCCGACAGGTCGACGGTGATCGGGATCCAGGAGAGATCCGGCGTGCCGTCCTCGTTGCGCGGGTGGATGTGTCGCTTCGTCGCGACCGGAATCCCGTCGATCACCTCGTGGGCCCGGATGTAGTGCGCGACAGGCGTCCGGCCGTTCACGTCCGGCTGGTAGTCCATCCGACGCAGCAGGCCGGAGTCGTCGTAGTAGTAGAGCTGGGTGGTGTTGTGGGTGTGGAGCGACGGGGGAAAGGTGACGCTGAGCACCCGCCACGTCTCGCCGTTCTCGGTCCACGGCGCCACCTCGTGCGCCTCGACGCCGGGCCAGGTGAAGATGTACGGCTCGACGAGGTAGTGCCAGGTGGCGTAGCTGCGGAAGTAGGCGAGCTGGCCCAGGTTCCACGGGGTCTCCGGCGTATAGCCGTCGAAGGTCGCGCGCGGCTCGCGCAGGTCGGCGAGCACCTCCCCGTCGCGGCCGGTGACCGTCACCCGGTCCGCCGCACGGTCGAGGACGACGGTGCGACCGGTCGCCTGCTGGCGGTGGATCGAGCGCTCCGCCTGCAGGCTGGCCTCCACCAGGTCGTCGCCGACGAAGTCGGCGTGACCCTTGAACTCCCAGAAGGGGCCGCCGTAGGTGATGCGCGCGGTGAGGGTCGAGAGGTTCTTCCAGCGGTCGAGCCCGCCGTGGGCCTCGACGACGCGGGACAGCAGATCAGCCACCAGTTACTCCTAAATCAGGACCGTTCAGTGCGTCGACGGTACCACCCACTCCTGAGTCGTATAGTTGTCCTGTGTCACAGCGAAGCTACGAAGACCCGTGCGGCGCCGCCCTCGCCCTGGACGTCGTCGGCGAGCGGTGGGCCCTGCACGTCGTACGGGAGCTGATCTTCGGCCCGAAGAGGTTCCGTGACCTGCGCAACGGCCTGCCCCAGGCCAGCCAGAACGTGCTCAGCCAGCGGCTGCGGGAGTTGGAACACGACGGCATCGTGCGCCGCGTGGACCTGGGGCCGCCGGTCAGCGCCCGGGTCTACGAACTGACCGAACGGGGACGCGACCTGGAGCCGGTGCTGATCGCCCTGGCCCGCTGGGGCGCGCACCAGCCCGCACCCGGCGGGGCGACGATGAGCACCGACGCCTTCATGCTGCTGCTCAAGGCGCTCTACCGCCCGCCCGCCGGGAGCGCGCCGGCGCTCACGATCCGCCTGGCGGTCGGCGTCGACACCTTCGACGTCGACGTGACGCCCTCGGCGGTCAGCGTCGTACGCGGCGCGACGGCAGCCGTCCAGGCCACCGTGCGCGCCGACGTACCCACCCTGCTGGAGCTGATCTTCACCGACCGCGCGGTGGCTGCGGCGATCGAGGCCGGCGACGTGGAGGTGACCGGCGACCGCGAGGTGGTCCAGCGGTTCACCCGGCTGTTCGGCAACTGACGCGACGGGCCCTCAGGAGTTCGTCACCGGCTCGATGATCGTCTTGCCGGGCGTACGCCGGTCGCGGCCGAACGCGGCGGCCGTCTCGGCGAGCGGACGCACGGCACCGACGATGGGCTTGAGTCGACCGGTCCGGACGCGCTGGGCGAGATCGGCCAACTGGGCGCGATCGGGCTCGACGACGAAGAAGATCGCTCGCCCGTTCCGGGGCTGCACGGTCGGCGGCAGGACGATGGTGACGACGGTGCCGCCCGCGCGCACCAGTTCGGTCGACCGTGCGAGGACGTCACCGCCCACGACGTCGAACACCACATCCACCTCGCCGACCTGCCGCAGGTCGTCGGCCTCCAGGTCGACGAAGGACTGCGCGCCGAGGCCCAGCACAACGTCCCGGTCGTCGGCCCGGCCGGTGCCGATCACGCGGGCGCCCACCTCCCACGCGAGTTGGGTGGCGATCGACCCGACACCACCCGCGGCACCGTGAATGAGGACGGTCTGCCCGGGCGCGAGGTGGGCGTGGTCGAACAACCCCTGCCAGGCGATGAGTCCGGATATGGGCAGCGCGGCGGCCACGATACTGTGCTGTTTGTGCAGTTGCGGTACCAGTTCCGTGTGTATCCGACGCTGGGCCAGCAGATTGAGTTGGCGAAGGCGTTCGGGTGTGCTCGGGTGGTGTTCAACGACGGGCTCAGGCTGCGTCAGCGGGCGTGGGAGGCGGGCGAGAAGCACGTCTCCGACGCCGTGCTGTCCCGCCTTCTGATCACCGAGGCGAAGAAGACTGAGGAACGTGCCTGGCTGGGTGAAGTCTCGGCGGTGGTGTTGCAGCAGGCATTGGCGGACCTCAACATCGCCTATCGCAACTTCTTCGCCTCGATTAGCGGTGAGCGAAAGGGGCGAGTGGTTTCCCCACCTCGGTTCCGGTCGCGTAAGGACAATCGGCAGAGCATCCGGTTTACGAAGAACTCTCGGTTCAAGGTCCTCGACAACGGTCGTCTGCGGCTGCCGAAAATCGGCGATCTCGTGGTCCGCTGGTCTCGGGAGCTGCCGTCCGTCCCATCGTCCGTGACGGTCGTCAAGGACGCGGCGGGTCGGTACTTCGCCTCGTTCGTTGTACAGGCCACGGAGGAGCCGCTCCCGGAAGCGGACTATGAGGTCGGTATCGACCTGGGACTGACGCATTTCGCGGTGTTGTCGGACGGCACGAAGGTGACTGCACCGAGGTTTCTGCGCCGTGCGGCCCGCAAGCTCAAGCGGTTGCAGCAGGACCTGTCCCGCAAGCAGAAGGGTTCGGCGAACCGGAAGAAGGCCGTGGTGAAGGTTGCTCGTGCTCATGCGCGGGTGGCTGAAACCCGGCGGGATTGGCAGCACAAGCTGTCCACGGCGATCATCCGCGATAACCAAGCGGTGTATGTCGAGGACCTTGCCGTTGCCGGTCTTGGCCGGACCCGGCTGGCCAAGTCCGTGCACGATGCCGGGTGGGCCAGTTTCACCGCGATGTTGGAGTACAAGGCCGCGCGGTACGGGCGCAGGTTCGGCCGGGTGGACCGATGGTTCCCGTCCACCCGCATGTGCTCGCAGTGTGGCCGGATCAGCGACAGGATGGCGCTCGACGTCCGGTCCTGGGAGTGCCCGTGCGGGGCAACCCACGACCGGGATGTGAACGCCGCCATGAACGTGTTGGCCGCCGGGCAGGCGGACAACTCAAACGACCGTGGAGCGCAGGTAAGACCAGGACTCGTCCCGGCACCGCGCAGAGAAGCGGTAACCCACCCGGACGCCGCGTGTTCCCACATGCAGCGTGGAGGGAATCTCCACCCTTGAGGGTGCAGAGGATGTCAAGAGAGCATGCGACGGATCTTCTTTCGCCAGGAAGCTGTTGATCAGCCCCGCCGCCTACCAACGCCGGTCCACCATCGGCCGTCTGTCAGGTGCTCGTCCGGAACGGGGCGAGGGTGGCACGGATCTGGTCGGCCGCGCCCCAGTCGTCGTCGAACTGGGCCAGCACGGCGAGGTGTTGTCGCAGTTGGATGATCGGCATGCGGGCACGCCAGTCGCCGTCGAGGCCGGTCAACTCCGCGTACACGTCGAAGAACCGTCGCGCCTCGGGCGGGGGCGAGGTGGACCACACGTGGGCGAGGTCGACCTCGGCCCACGTGTAGGACACCGCCGGGTCGATCAGCGCGGGCTGCCCGTCCGACGTGGCCAGGACGTTCTGCGCCCACAGGTCGCCGTGCGTCAGGCAGGCCGGTCGGTCCGGCAGCAGCTCGGGCAGCCGGTGACACAGCCGCTCCAGCGCCGTCCGGTCACCGCGGTCGAGTGCCGCCTCGACGCGGGGTTGCCCGAGCCACCGGAGCAGCCGGTGCTGGGCGAAGAACGCGAAGCCGTCGTCCTCCCAGCTGTTGATCTGCCGGCGGCGCCCCAACCAGTTGTCGCGGTGCCACCCGAAGCGCGGATGCGTCGTGCTCAGGTGCAGGTGAGCGAGCACGTGCGCGAACCGCTCCCAGAAGGCCTCGCTGGGTGGCCTCGGCCGCAGCACCGACAGCACCAGCACGTCCCGGCTCGCCAGGAGCACCTCGGGTGTGGTCACGCCGCCGAGCTTCCGTAGGGCGGCCAACCCCTCGGCCTCGGCGACGAAGACGTCGTCGGCCGGCACGTCGACGAGGGCCTTGACGAACACCGGCGGGGCGTCCGGACGGGCGGCTATGCCGGCGAGCGCCGCGAGCCCACCCGCCACCGGCTCCACGGCGACGGCGTCGCGCACTCCGGCTCGGCGTACAGACTCCAGCAGAAACCTTCCTGGGGGCAGCACGGGGTCCTCCCTGTCGGCTGTCGGATCGTGACGGACCAGCATGGGCGACGCCGGCTATCCCTGGTCCGGTCGGAAGAGGCCGTCGCCGCAGCACAACACGACGACGGCAAGGACGGAGACCGCGATCCAGCCCACCTCGGCGGCGTAGTTGCCGGTCGGAGCCGGCGCGGCGTACGCCGGGCGGGGCCACGCCGGCCAGTACGTCCGGTTGGCGGCCTTGAGCAGCAGGTAGAGCAGCGTGACGACCAACCACCCGTACTGGAGGGCGGTGTCCGAACGCTGCCGCGCGGGCAGGGCGAACAGGGTGAGCGCGACGGTGATGGCGGTGGCGAGGGCGGCCACCCGGGCGGTCCACCGGTGGCGGACGAACAGCGCCAGCATCAGCAACACCAGGAGCGCAACGGCGAGTCCGGCCACCCGGATGTCGGCACTACCGAGCTGAAGATCGCCGGCGGCCTCGATGCCCGCCAACCGGCCGTCCGCCCGAAGCCCGACGAGGACGGTCACCAGGCTGCCCGCTGCGATCAGCACCTTCACCTGGAGCAGCCGCCGGCGGGTGCGGCGTTCGTCGTTCGGGCTGCCGTAGCGTCCGGGGCCGTGGCGTCGCCGCCGCGCCAGCTCGTCGAGGGTGGCGACGACGACCACGAACAGTTGGGCGTACAGGAAGCCCCACAGCGAGAACAGCCAGCCGTACCCGCCGTTGTCGGGGCTGCCGGCGGCGGCGACCACGACCCAGGCGCCGGCCAGCGCCACGGACGCGAAGCCGAGCGGCCAGGCCACCGGTGGCACGCCGGCGATCCCGCGGAGGCCGACGTTCAGCAGCAGCACGAGTGGCGAGCAGACGAGGAAGGCCACCGACGACCAGGCCACGCTCGGCGAGCCCGGTCCGTACGACGACGCCCACCGGGTCCCCCAGCCGAAGGCGACCATCGCCGCCACCCAACCGATGGTCGCGACCAGCAGCGCCAGCCAGGGCACGCGTCGGCGGAGAAGATCGAACACCCGCTCGACGCTGCTGAAGAGCAGATCCATCCGGTGCCCCGTCGCCAGTGAAGCCGGTCAGTGGCCGAGCCCAGTAAAGCAGCGGCGGACAACGCCCGTCGGGCCGCGTGGGCGGTGGCCAGCGGTGCTCCGGTGGCCTGCGATCCACGGACGTGGGGGCCGCCGCTCCGGTGGCCCCGAATCATCCGCTTCGCCGGATTGGAGCAGATATGGTCCGGGGGGCGGTCAGGCTGGCGACCGCCGGGCGGCGACCGGACGGGGGCAGCGATGGCAGGCGGTGACGGCACGACGGCGGTCGGCGAGCTGCTGCTCAGTCGCCTCCGCGACCTGGGTGTACGCCACATCTTCGGCCTGCCCGGCGACTACAACATGGACTTCCTCGACCAGGTCGAGGCGTTCGACGGGATCGAGTGGGTCGGCAGCTGCAACGAACTCAACGCGGGCTACAGCGCCGACGGATACGCGCGCCTCAACGGGGTGGCCGCGATCCTTACCACCTTCGGGCCGGGCGAACTGTCAGCGGTCAGCGCGCTGGCCGGGGCCATGGCCGAGTCGGTGCCGATCGTCTCGATCGTCGGCGGGCCCACCGTGGAGATCATGCGGCAGCACACGTCCATGCACCACTCGCTCGCCGACGGCGACTTCGAGCACTGGGTGCGGGTGGCCCGCGAGGTGACCGTCGCCCAGACCACGTTGACCACCGAGAACGCGCCGGACGAGATCGACCGGGTGCTCGCCGAGTGCTGGTCGCAGCAGCGGCCGGTGTACGTACGCCTGCCGGGTGATGTGGTCCGTGCCCGGGTGGCGCGGCCGGCGCGGCGATTCACCCGCCCCGACCCGGTCGCCGCCCCCGCCCAGCTCGACGCCTTCGCGACCGCCGCACAACGCCTGCTCGCCGGGGCCGCACGGCCCGCGATGCTGGTCGGTAACCTGCCCATCCGCTACGACCTCGGCCCGGCGGTGGCCGCCCTGGCGGCCGAGCGGAACTGGCCGGTCGCGGCGCACGCCCTCGGGCGCGGGTTGCTCGACGAGTCCGACCCGCACTACGTGGGGATCTACAACGGTGGGGACGGCGAGGACCCGGCGCGCGAGGTCGTCGAGGGCGCTGACGTGCTGGTCTGCGTGGGCACCACGTTCTTCGACTGGGACGGCCTCTTCACCGCGGACCTCGCGCCCGAGCGGATCATCAACCTGCAGCGGGACTCCGCGGTGGTCGCCGGCACCCGGTTCGCCCCGGTGGCGATGTCGGCCGCCCTACGCTGCCTGCAGCAGATCGCCCCGAACCGTGGCGCCGGCTGGTCGCGCAACCCGTCCCTGCTGGCCGAGCCGCCGCAGCTCGACCCGTCGAGTGACGAACCCCTACGCCAGGTGCGGCTCTGGCCGGCGGTGCAGGCCATGTTGCGCGAGGGTGACATCCTCGTCCCGGAGACCGGCACCCCGTCCTTCGGCGCCGAGGCCATGCGCCTGCCGGACCGCACCGCCGTCCTCGCCGCGCCGATCTGGGGCGCGATCGGCTACGCCACCCCGGCCGCGTTCGGGGCCCAGGTGGCGGCACCGGACCGACGGGTGGTCCTGGTCACCGGCGACGGGTCGCTGCAACTGACCGTGCAGGAGATCAGCCGGATGCTCGCGTTGGGCCAGCGTCCGATCATCATCGTGGTCAACAACGGGGGCTACACCGTCGAGCGGTCCATCGACGGGCCGCACCAGCCCTACAACGACATCGACAACTGGCGCTACGCCGGGCTGCCGCAGGCGTTCGCCCGCGACACGCCCTTCACCGCGCACGTGGCCCGCACCGAGGGCGAGTTGGCCCGCGCGCTCGCCGGCCTCGATGGCACCCCCGACCACCTGACCCTCATCGAGGTGGTCACCGACCCACGCGACCTCCCCATCGGGATGCCGCAGTGGGGGCGGGAGACGTCCGCCGCCGACTACCACGCGAAGCTCCCCACCACACCCAAGCTCCCCGTCGGCGGGCTCCCGTGAGCCGTACGCGTCGGCCGTCCGGCCCCGACAGCCGGGACCGTTAGCCCACGTCCGAGGGATCCCGGGCGGACAGTGCCTCAGCCTCCGACGCCCCGACACGACGCGCGACCCGCCGCCGCGCGCGGACCTGGGCACGCGTCCGCGGCCGGAACTTCGGCTCCCGCGAACACCCGCACGGCTCGAACCCGTCGTAGCGCAGTCCCGCCCCGAGAACCGCCGCGACGGCGGCCCACCCGGAGTCGTCGCGTCGACGGGGCGCCGCGAAGTCGTGCCCGGCGTAGCGCATCGGCAGTCGACAGGATGTGCACGAGTGTTCCGCGCCGTCCCGGGCGTACGAGCGAGCGGTCAACCACCGAGATGACCGTTCGTCCGGATTGTGCCCGGGTAGCATGATTTCCGAACCTTGGCACGCGCGTGGTCCCGCCCGGACTCGGCACGTGTCGGCACGTCACGACCTCGGAGCCTCGCCGATGCGGCAGCGCCTTGACACCCCTCCCGACGTGGGGAAACGAGGGTGAGTGACGCCCCGAACGGCGAGGACGCGGCACGCCTTCGTGCGGACCGGTCGGCCGCCTACCAACGGCTCCTGCGCCGGCCCGACGACCCTGACCGGCCCGCGTTCCTCGAACTCTTCTTCGACCTGGTCTACGTCTTCGCCCTGACCCAGCTCACCCACCTGCTGATCAAGAAGCTGAATTGGCAGGGCGCGTTCGAAGCGGCCGTCCTGCTGCTGGCGCTCTGGTGGATCTGGGTCCTGACGGCCTGGCTCACCGACCAGTTCGATCCGCAACACCCCGCGGTGCAGTGGCACGTGGTCGTCGTCATGCTCGGGATCCTGCTGATGGCCATCCTCGTGCCGGAGGCGTTCGGCGAGCACGGCCTCTACTTCGCCGTTCTCTACGTCGCGATCAACTTCGGCCGAGGGGTCTTCATCCGGCTCGCCGCACGCGGGACCGACCTGACGCGACGCGTCCTCCGGACCGCGTTCTGGTTCACCCTCTCGACCCTGCTCTGGATCCCGGGTGCCCTGGTGGAGGGGTGGGCCCGGGCCGTCCTGTGGTTGCTCGCCCTGAGCGTGGACTACGTGTCCGCGGCACTGCGCTGGCCGACGCCACGGCTCGGCCGGGCACCCCTCTGGGAGTTGGACATCTCGGAGGCCCACCTGGCCGAACGGTACCGCCAGGTGTTCATCATCGCCCTCGGCGAGATCGTCCTGATCATGGGACTGACCTTCTCGGACACCGGTCCGAGCAACTTCACCCCCGCCCGCACGGCCGTGCTCGTCCTCTCGTTCGCCAGCGCGGCCCTGATCTGGCGGCTCTACATCTACCGGGCCGGAGCCCAGCTCGCGTCGGCCATCCGGGTCTCACCCAACCCGCACCGGCTGAG
Source organism: Micromonospora krabiensis (assembly GCF_900091425.1). Lineage (GTDB taxonomy): Bacteria > Actinomycetota > Actinomycetes > Mycobacteriales > Micromonosporaceae > Micromonospora > Micromonospora krabiensis. The sequence continues at coordinate 2,802,122 of NZ_LT598496.1, read as the reverse complement.
CCAGTCCGCCTCCTACCTGCACACGGTCATGGTGGCCGGGATCATCCTCACCGCCGTCGGCTTCACCCTCATCATCGAGAACCCCACCGAGCAGCCACCGGTGGCCTGGATCGCCGGCATCACCGGCGGACCGGCCCTCTTCCTCGCCGGTCGGACCGGATTCGAGTACCTCGTCTACGGGCAGGTCACCGCGCCCCGCCTGCTCGGCATCGCCGCTCTCGGCATCCTCTCCGCCTTCGTCGTCCACCTCCCACCCGAGGTCACCTCCGGTGCGGCCACCCTCGTGCTGGCCGCCGTCGCGGTGGCCGAGACCGCCCGGCACCGGCGCCACCCGAGGTCGCCGACACCGCCCGCGACGAGCGGCCAGCGGTACACCCGATAGCGCGCCGACGTCCCGCGTCGGGCGGTCCGCGTACGGTGACGCCATGGCGACCTTCTGGACTCTGGGGTGTGACGCCCACGATCCCCAGCGACTCGCCGCCTTCTGGGCGCTGGCCCTCGGCTACGTGCCGGAGCCCGGCTTCGACGGGCCCGACAGCGCGTCGATCGTCGACCCGGACGGCAGGGGACCGGCGATCGCCTTCCTGGCGGTCCCGGAGGGCAAGACCGCCAAGAACCGGATGCACATCGACGTGCGCGTCGCCGGTCCGGGCCCCTGGGACCTGGCCGAGCGTGCCCGGCTGATCCGGCAGCGGGTGCCCGAGCTGGTCGCCGGCGGCGCGACGGTGGTGGGCGAGCAGTGGTACGACGACGTCCTGGGCCACGTCGTCATGCGGGACCCGGAGGGCAACGAGTTCTGCGTCGCCTGACGGCCCTGGGTGGGTTTCTTCCGGTTCCGTGGTTTGCCGTACCCGCGCGTGGAAAGGTGACGGAGGTGGCCACGAGACGGGAGCCCAGATGACCGTGACCGACGAGCCGGTCGGCGAGCTGGAGGTCGTGCACACCTTCACCGGGCCGATGCCCACCGGCGTCAGCGTCTCCCACACCGGCCGGATCTTCATCAACTTCCCGAAGTGGGGCGACGAGGTGCCCGCGACGGTGGTCGAGCTGCGGGACGGGGCCGAGGTGCCCTTCCCCGACCAGGCGTGGAACAACCCGTCCGGCGACGACGACACACAGGCGCTGGTGTCAGTGCAGAGCATCGTCGTCGACCCCGCCGACCGGCTGTGGATCCTCGACACCGGCAGCCCGATGTTCCAGCCCACGAAGCCCGGCGGTCCGAAGCTCGTCCGGGTCGACCTGGACACCGACACCGTCGCCCAGGTGATCACCTTCCCGGCCGACGTGGCGCTGCCCACGTCGTACCTCAACGACGTGCGCTTCGACCTGCGGCGCGGGGACGCCGGGATCGCCTACATCACCGACTCCTCCGCCTCCGGCCCCAACGGGATCGTCGTGGTCGACCTCGCCAGCGGCACGTCCTGGCGGCGGCTGCACGACCACCCGTCCACCAAATCGGAGCCGCTGCACACGTTCCGGCCGGTGGTCGAGGGCCGGCCGTTCCTGGAACGGCCGCCGGACGGAGATCCGAAGCCGGTCAGCATGGGCTCCGACGGCATCGCGATCAACGCGGACGGCACCCGCCTGTTCTACTGTCCGCTGATGTCCCGCCGGCTCTACAGCGTCGCCACCGACGCCCTGGTCGACCGCGGGGTCGGCGACGACGAGGTGGCGTCCAGCGTCATCGACGAGGGCGACAAGAGCTCCGGGTCCGACGGCCTGGAGAGCGACGACGCGAGCCGGCTCTACCTGACGGCGTACGAGCAGAACGCGGTGCTGCGCCGCCGAGCCGACGGCGATTACGAGACGCTGGTACACGATCCCCGGTTGCTCTGGCCGGACACGATGTCGGTGGCCACCGACGGCCACCTCTACGTCACCGCCAACCAACTGCACCGGCAGCCCACCTACCAGGGCGGCCAGGACCTGCGGCGCAAGCCGTACGCCCTGTTCCGGCTCCGCATCGACGCGGGCCCGGTGCTGCTCCGGCGCTGAGCGCCGGCCAATCCCCCTCCGACAGCGCCGGGGACGACGCTCGGCTGGTCCACCACCGCCGCCGGCCCCGGTCTGTCCCGACGGTATGCCGGCCGAGGGCACCGGGAGGGCAGCGGACGCCGGGGACGGGGCGTTGGAAAGCGGCCCGGAGGCCCGGCGCCGGGCCGTACGGTGGCGGTATGCGACCGGGTGCGGGCCAACACCCGGGAACCGGCCTGCCAGTCACTGCCCCGACAACCTGTCCCACGGCTGGCCGCCCATCGTCAGGAACGGAGACGCATGGCGCCACCAGCCCCGGATTCCGCCGCGGCCCCGGGCCTGTTCACCCTCGGGGTCGAGGAGGAGTTCCTGCTCCTGCATCCGGAGACCGGTGAGAGTCTTCCGGTCGCCGCGCAGGTGCTCGCCGCGCTGCCCGCGCCGGACCGTGAGCAGAGCCGCAAGGAGTTCCGGCACAGCATGGTGGAGATGGTGACGTCGGTCTGCGCCGACCTGGCCGAGCTGCGTGAGCAGCTTCTGACGCTGCGGCTCGCGGCGTGGCGGGCAGCCCGTGCGGCCGGCGCCCACCTGGTCTCGGTGGGCGCCACGCCGGTCATGGAACGGCACCGGTCCGTGCCGGACGAACCCCGCTACCACGCCATCTCCCGCCGGTTCGGGCCGGTCGCGCACGACCCGGCCGTGTGCGGCTGCCACGTCCACGTCGGGGTGCCGGACCGGGAACTCGCGGTGCAGGTCTGCAACCACCTGCGCCCCTGGCTGCCCGTGGTGCAGGCCATCACCGCCAACTCGCCCCTGCACGACGGCTGCGACACCGGCCACGCCAGTTGGCGCTCGATGCAGTTCGACCGCTGGCCCAGCGCCGGGCCCACCCCGCACTTCGCCGACGCCGACGACTACGACGACACCGTGCGCCAGCTCGTCGCCGCGGGGATCATGCTGGACCCGGCGATGATCTACTGGTACGCCCGCCCCTCGGCGGCCTATCCGACGGTGGAGGTGCGCGTCGGCGACGCCTGCCCGACCGTGGACGACACCGTCCTGGTCGCCGCACTGGTGCGCGGGCTGGTGGCGACCAGCGTCGACGAGATCCGCGCCGGAATCGCCGCCCCGCGGCTGCGCGACTGCCTGGTCGCCGCCGCGCACTGGCGGGCGGCCCACGAAGGGCTCGGCGGCCACCTCGTCGATCTGCGCTCCGGCGGGCAGAAACCGGCCTGGGACCTCGTCGACGAACTGTTCACCACGGTCACGCCCGCGCTGGTCCGACACGACGACCTGGACTACGTCCGCCGGCAGCTCGACCGACTGCGCGTCGAGGGCAACGGCGCCGCCCGTCAACGGCGCATCCTGACCGAGTCGGACGGCGACATCCGGGCCGTCCTCGACCACCTCGCCGCGCAGACCACCGCACGGTGATCCATTTCGGTGGGACCCCGTGCACCCTGGTCGATGGCTGGCAGGCATCATGTCCGCGTGAGTTCCACCCTCGCCGCTCTGCTCGGCTCCGCGATCACCGCCTCCGCCACGCTCCTGCTGGTGGTCCTGTGGAGTAGGACCAGGCGGCGGCAGCGGCAACGCGCGGAGCTCCGGCGGGCGTACGTCCTCATGCTGTCCGGCGCCCTGCGCCTCGCGCACAAGGCGGAGGCGCTGCGGCAGACCGCGTACTGCGGTCCGGGCCTGCGCGAACTGAGCGGGCCGCTGCTGGGCGGGCAGAAGCCCCTGGATCCGATGGTCCTGCACGACTGGCTGGCCCGGGACATGGTCACCGTCGAGACGGCGTGGTCGGAGATCTGGACGACCGGTGACCAGGACGGCATCGCCCTAGCCAACGGGCTCATGACCGCGTTCCACGCGGTGCGGGACGCCGCCGCCGGCGTCGGCGTCGGGGACCCGGTCGACGCCGGCGACGAGATCCTGGTCGCCACCAGCCGCCTGGGTGAGGCACGCCGACAGCTCGCGCTGCACGCCCGCCGCGTCGCCAAGGTCGGGCCGCGCGATGTCGACCTGTTCACCAACTACGAGTACGGCCCGACGTCACCCGACCGGGCGCTACCCGTCGCCTGACGAGTCGATCGGCTCGCCGCTTCGTCAGCAGTCGTAGTAGAGGGCGAACTCGTGGGGAGTGGGGCGCAGGCGTACGGGGTCGACCTCGTTGGCGCGCTTCCACTCGATCCAGCCGGTGACGAGGTCGGGGGTGAAGACGCCGCCCTCGAGCAGGTAGTCGTGGTCGCCCTCCAGCCGGTCGAGCACCTCCGGCAGCGAGCCCGGAACCTGCTTGACGTCGCCCCACTCCTCGGGCGGGAGGTCGTAGAGGTCCTTGTCGATCGGCGCCGGCGGCTCGATCTTGTTCTTGATGCCGTCCAGGCCGGCCATCAGCATGGCGGAGAAGGCGAGGTAGACGTTGGCCGACGGGTCGGGGACGCGGAACTCGACGCGCTTGGCTTTCGGGTTGCTGCCGGTGACCGGGATGCGGGTGCACGCGGAGCGGTTGCGCTGGGAGTAGACGAGGTTGACCGGGGCCTCGAAGCCGGGCACCAGGCGGCGGTACGAGTTGACCGTCGGGTTGGTGAACGCCAGTAGTGAGGGGGCGTGGTGCAGCAGGCCGCCGATGTACCAGCGGGCGGTGTCGGACAGGCCGGCGTAGCCGGTCTCGTCGTAGAACAGCGGCTCCCCGTTGAGCCAGAGGCTCTGGTGGGTGTGCATGCCGGAGCCGTTGTCGCCGAAGAGCGGCTTGGGCATGAAGGTGGCGGTCTTGCCGTTGGCCCAGGCCTCGTTCTTGACGATGTACTTGAACAGTTGCAGCTGGTCACCTGCGTGCAGCAGCGTCGAGAACTTGTAGTTGATCTCAGCCTGCCCGGCGGTGCCGACCTCGTGGTGGGACCGCTCCACGGTGAAGCCCGTGTCGACGAGGCGGCGCACGATCTTGTCGCGTAGGTCGGCGTAGTGGTCGACCGGCGGGACGGGGAAGTAGCCGCCCTTGTAGGCGGTCTTGTAGCCGCGGTTGCCGCCTTCTTCCTCGCGGCCGGTGTTCCAGGCGCCCTCGATCGAGTCGATGTAGTAGAAGGCCTGGTTCGCGGCGGTCTCGTGGCGGATCGAGTCGAAGATGTAGAACTCGGCCTCGGGGCCGAAGTAGGCGGTGTCGGCGATGCCGCTGGCCGCGAGGTAGGCCTCGGCCTTCTTCGCGACGTTGCGGGGGTCGCGGGAGTAGGCCTCGCGGGTGAACGGGTCGTGGATGAAGAAGTTCAGCGCGAGGGTCTTCTGCGCCCGGAACGGGTCGAGAAAGGCGGTGACCGGATCGGGGAGCAGGAGCATGTCCGACTCGTGGATCTCCTGGAAGCCCCGGATCGACGAACCGTCGAACGCCAGACCCTCGGTGAGGAGGTCGTCGTCCACCGACTCGACCGGCAGGTTGAAGTGCTGCATCACGCCGGGCAGGTCACAGAAACGTACGTCGACGAACCGCACGTCCTCGTCCCTGAGGTACCGCAGCAGTTCCTCCGTGTTGGCGAACACAGTCCCTCCCGACAGTGCTGATCGTTCCCGGCCCCGGATCGACCGGCGGACACGACCGGCTGACGCATCTTCGTCCCCGACCGTACGACGGCCCGCGGAACCGGGCCGTCGATTCGCCCAACTGGGCGGGGCCCGGGTGCCGCCGCTCGGCGGGTGGCCTCGGCGACGGCACTCAGGCCCTTCCGAGGTGGGCCTCGTGTCGGGGCAGCGGGCCGACGTCCGAGCGGCGGCCCGGACGCATCGCGGCGTGCCGTTGCCCCGGCCCCAGGCCGTCGCGGGCGGCGAGCGCATCGGCGACGACCCCCGTGGCGAAGCCGTAGACGGCCTTGTGCAGGACGTCGATCGCCAGCTCCCCCCGCGGCCAGGTCTGCGGCGGGGCACCCACCCCGGTTGCGTTCTCCAGCACCTGGTCGCTGGTCAGGCGGATGACCGTGAACATCCCCGAAGCCATGGGACCGCGCATACCGGCCTGCGCCATGACGCCGCGCAGCACGCCGAGGAGGACGCCCTGGCCGTAGTGCATCCCCAGGTTCAACCATCGTGACTGCTGCTTCGACTGCTCCGGCAGCCCGGTCAGGCGGGCCAGGACCCGCGCCGGCACGTACGAGTCCGGTCGGCGGGTGAACCGCTGCTCGACCTTCTCTGCGACGGTCATCACCGCCACCCCGGCCAGACCCGCCACCAGCCCCTGCCACACGGCTCGCTTCAGCATGCGACCGCTCCTACCCGCTGCCAGGGCCGATACACCGCCTCGACTGTCGGCGTGGACGGGCGCCGGTGTGGCTCGGACCGATGCCCCGGGGTCTCCTTGTTGACCATCAGGTGACCGCCGTCGGAAATCTTGGTAGCCTCCACGCGACGTCTTCTCCGGGCTTCTCGCCGACCTCCGTGACGAGCCCGTCACCAGCGGAAACGGCCGCCGAAACTCAAGCGGGCGGCAGGTTGGATCTTGCTGCCCGGCAGGTCGGCGGATGGTCTACGACCCGGCCGTTGGTGGCGGCTGTCCGGGCAGGATTGGGCCCGACCGCAGGTGCGGGCAAGTGCGGTGAATCCGGCACGCGGCGTGAAATCCGGCCCGGCGATTCCGGCGATCCGCCTATTCCCGGCGGGAGTGCCCGCGACCGGGCGGCCGCGCAACGGTCAGGTCTTGTGACAGATTGCTGTTCTGCCGCTCCGGCATACGGGTGCCGTCGAGCGGAGCACCCGTGTCCCCTCCACCCATGACCCGCACCACGCCCCGTCGTGGCCCGGCACGCCCGTGCCCAGGGCCCGGTTATCGCCATCACCACCCTCGCATCATCGGAGAGAACAGCCATGCCTGGCGGCAGCCTGCCATCGATAAGTCGGGCCCGATGACGTCGATCACCGGGCCCCTGTGGCTGCTCGGCGTCGGCATCGTGGTCCTGCTCGTCCACCTGGTGGTGGAGCGGGCACGGCACCGGCGGAACCTCGCGGAGTTGCCGACGCGGATCGTGGTCAACGGCATCCGGGGCAAGTCGTCGGTGACCCGGCTGATCGCCGGCGCGCTGCGCGCCGACCAACGCCGGACGGTGTTCGCGAAGACCACCGGCACGGCCGCGCGACTCATCTATCCGCAGGGCCGAGAGGTGCCGATCCGCCGCGGCCGCGGCGGAGTCAACGTCATCGAGCAGATCGGTGTCGTCCGGCGGGCCGTGCACGCGGGCGCGGACACCCTGGTCGTGGAGTGCATGGCGGTGCTGCCCGAGTTGCAGCAGGTGAACCAGGAGCTGCTCATCGAGGGCGATGTCGTCGTCATCAGCAACGTGCGTGAGGACCACCTGGAGGAGATGGGACCGACGCTCGACGACGTGGCGCGGTCGCTGAGCCGGTCGATGCCGCATCGCGGCACGGTGGTGACCGCGGAGCGCGACCGGCTGCACCTCCTGCGCGAGGAGGCCGAACGTCGGCAGTCCACGGTGGTCGCGGTCGACCCGGACTCGGTCACCGACGCGGAGATGCGTCGCTTCCGGTGGATCACCTTCAAGGAGAACGTCGCCATCGCGCTGGCCGTCGCCGAGCTCTGCGGCGTGGACCGGACCACCGCGCTCAAGGGCATGTGGCGGGCCGCGCCCGACCCCGGCGTCCTGCGGGTCGACGCCTGCTCTCACAACGGGCGCCGGTTCGCGGCGGTGAACCTCTTCGCCGCCAACGACCCGGCCTCCACCCTCATGAACATCAACCTGCTGCGGGAGCGGAAGCTGATCGGCGAGCGGGTGGCGGTGGTCATCAACTGCCGGCCCGACCGGATCGAGCGCAACGGTCAGATGGGCAGCATCATCCCCGAGATCAAGCCGACGCGGATCTTCCTCATCGGCACCCCCACCCGCAGTGCCCTGCACCTGATCCCGGACGAGTGGCGTGATCGGGTGGTCGACCTCGACGGCGAGCACCGCAGCGGAGCCGACCTGCGTGACGCGATCGTCGACAAGCTCGGGGCCGGCGAGACCGGCACCTCGCTCCTCATGATCGGCAACATCCACGGTCGGGGCGAGGATCTGCTGGAGGCGCTGCACTCCGTCACCGTGGCGGCCACCGCGGCGGCACCGTTCGAGGAGCTCTCCCAGACCCTGGAACGCATCTACAAGCTCGACCTCGCCGGCAGGTCGAAGGCGGGAGCGGAGGCCGGGGCGGAGGCGGAGGCGGTCGGCGGCAAGGCGGTGGTCGACCTGGACGCCACCGTGGTGCTGTCCCGCGCCGACCTGACCGCCACCGCCGTGCTCAACAGCGCCCGTATCGCCGTCCTGCACGCCGACCGTCGCCGCTCCGCCGCAACCTGAGCGAAGGAACCGTCATGCCAACGTTCGACCTGTCCTCCGAGTTCAGCGCCGTGATCATCGCCGCGGGGCTGCTGTTCGGACTCGTCGGTTACCTCGTCACCAACGTCGCGCCGGCCGGCCTCATGGTGCCCGGCTGCCTGGTGCTCACCGCCCTGGAGGACGTCCGCAGCCTGGCTCCCGTCGCGGCGGTCACCGTCGTCACGGTGGGCATCATGAAGCTGCTGCAGCGGATGACGATCCTCTACGGCAAACGGCTGTTCGCCGTGGCGGTGCTGGTGTCCTCGTTCATCTCCGTCGGCGCGTTCATGGGACTGCACGTACGCTTCCCGTACCTCTTCGGTGGCGACACGCTGTCGTTCATCATCCCCGGCCTCATGACCTACCAACTGGTGCGGCCACGAGCGCTCCAGACACTCGCCGCCACCGGCGTCGTCAGCGCCGGCACCGCGGGTGCCGCCCTACTGATGATCTCGATCTGATGCGCAACCTACGGATCGTCCTCGCCGTCGTCGCGGTCGCCGTCGTGGCCATCGCGGGCCTGGCCGTCGTGCGCCTCGTCGGCGGGGACAGCGTGAACACCGCCGGCGCCGACCAGGCCGGGCCCACCCAGTCGGTCCGACCCCCGCGCAACCAGGTCGAGCGGCTGAACCAGCGGTACGAGCTGGTCGAACAGCCCGGGCCGGAGCGCACGGAGGTGCGTCGGCGCAGCGACCAGGCGGTCGTCGCCACCCTCACCGTGGGTGCCCGCACCGTCGTCGTCGAGGGGCCGCGGCGCGAGTTCACCGAGCCGTCCACCACCCCCGCCGTGATCGAGTCGACGTCCTGGGTACGGATCGCCCCCCGCCCATGGCAGGCGCAGCTTGGCCTGGACGAGTCCTTCGCCCGCTGGCTGCTCGACCAGATCGAGGCCAAGAAGCCGCCGATCGACGTGCTCGGCGCCGCCCTGCAGTACCTCGCCGACGTGCCAGACGGCGTCAACGACGAGGGGGTCCGCTACATCGGCGACGCCGGTTTCGGGTACGTGCACAGCGCCGACGAGCGGGACGGCGCCGACTTCTACGACTACCTGGAGGTCCCGTGGAAGTTCAGCGACACGGGCCGGGTGAAGCCGTCGAAGCGGTGGGACCGTGACCTCGACTGCTCCGGCTACGTCCGACTGGTCTACGGCTACCGCTTCGGGGTCCCGCTGCTGAACGGGCCGGTCACCACCACCGTCAACGGCCTGCCGCGTACGGCGTCGAACATGGCCGCGTACGCCCGTTCGGTGCTGGTCGCCGCCGGCCGCACGCCCAGCCGGCCGCCGGCGAACCTGTCCGCCCTGCAACCCGGTGACCTCGTCTTCTTCGCGCTGCACGACGACCCCAACCTCATCACCCACTCCGGGATCTACCTCGGCAAGGACCGCGACGGCGGCATGCGCTTCGTGTCGTCGCGCGGCACCGCCGACGGGCCGACCTTCGGGGACGTGAAGGGGGACGGGGTCGTCGACTCCGGCTACTTCGGTGAGCGGCTGCGCCGCGTCATCCGCCTCTGACCTTAGGAACGATCATGCGTGCTCTCCGCGTCGTGCTCATCGTCGCGCTCCTCCTGTTCCCCGGTGTCGTCTGGGTGCTGCGCGGCGACGTCATCCGGGAGCGCCTGAACCCCCCGCCCCTCGCGGTGGGCCAGACCGCCGCGCCGGCCACGTCCCCCGTGCCGGGCAAGCCCCGGCAGATCACCATCGCCGGCTCCGGCGACATCCTGGTCCACCCGCCGACCTGGGCGCAGGGCCACGCGGACGCGGAGAAGGCGGGCCGCGACGGATACGACTTCGATCCGATGTTCGCCGACATCCGTCCCGTCATCTCGGCCGCCGACCTGGGCATCTGCCACATGGAGGCGCCGATGGGGCCGGGCGCTCCGATGGACTTCCCACGCTTCCGGGCGCCGACCGACATGGCGGCGGCCGTGAAGACCGCCGGCTACGACACCTGCTCGACGTCCAGCAACCACGCACTCGACCAGGGGGAGAAGGGCGTGTACGACAACCTCGACGCGCTCGACGCCGCCGGTCTGGGGCACACCGGCACCTACCGCAGCGCCGCCGAGCGGGCCCGCCCGACCATCTACACGGTGAACGGCGTCAAGGTGGGCCACCTGTCGTACGCGATGCACTTCAACGGTCTGAAGCCGCCCGCGGGTAAGGAGTGGCTCGCCAACCGCATCGACGTGAAGGCGATCAAGGCGGCGGCCGCGGCCACCCGCCGGGCCGGCGCCCAGATCATCGTGCTGTCGGCGCACTGGGGGACCGAGCACGTCCACGAGCCCGACGGCGAGCAGCTGTTCTGGGCGCGGCAACTGATCAAGGACCCCAACATCGACCTGATCATCGGCCACCACGCCCACGTGGTGCAGCCCTTCGAGAAGGTCGGCGACAAGTGGATCGCGTACGGCGTGGGCAACACGCTCGCCCGGCACGACTTCCCGGTCGACGCCAACCGGGAGGGGGTCATCGCCACGTTCACCTTCACCGAGCAGCCGAACCACCGCTGGAAGGTCACCCAGGCCCAGGCCACCCCGATCTGGCTGTCGTTGAAGCCCACCATCCGCGTCGTGAACCTGGCTGCCGCGATCAAGCCGATGCCGCGGCTGGACCGCCGCCGCACCCAGTACACGGCGGCCGTCGACCGCATCTCCCACTACCTGAACCTGCGCGGCGCCGTCGCGGCGGGCCTGCAGATCGTCCGCTGACCGGGCGGCGCCGGACCCGCCGTCCGAGCGTCTCGCGGGCCGCGTGAACCAACCCCGGGATCCGAGCACTGGAGGCCCACCGGCCCGAGCTGGCGACCGCGCTCGTGCTGCGTGACCTGTGCCAGCTCGACTATCAGGAGATCGCCGAGCAACTCGACATCCCGGTCGGGACCCTGAAGTCCCGAATCCACCACGCGCGCCGGCACGTCCGCGAGTCGCTGCGGGACTACTGACGGGATCCGTCGTCGCGGTCGTCACGAGGCCGGGCAACCATCGGGCGTCGCGGCCGCGTAGGAGGGGGGCAGGCCCGACGAAGGAGGACGGTTGACCGACCGAACGGAATACGACCGCTTCGTGGTGGAGCGCTCCACCCGGCTGCTGCGGTTCGCGTACCTGCTGACCGGTGACTGGGCGGCCGCCGAGGACCTGTTGCAGACCGCGCTGGTCAAGGTCTGGTTCGCCTGGGCCCGGGTACGCGGCGATGCCGAGGCGTACGTGCGGCGCACCATCGTCAACACGTACGTCTCCTGGCGCCGACGCCGGTGGACGGGCGAGATCCCGCAGACGGTGCCGGATCGCCCCGACGGGCCCGACCGGATGACCGAGTACGTCGAGCGGGACGCGCTGTGGCGGATGCTCGCGGAGCTGCCCCGCCGGCAGCGGGCCGTCCTCGTGCTGCGCTACTTCGAGGACCTGACCGAGGCGCAGGTCGCCGAGACGCTCGGCGTCAGCGTCGGCACCGTCAAGAGCCAGGCGAGCAAGGGCCTGGCGAAGCTGCGTACCTCTGCCGCCCTCAGTGACCGGAAGGAGCTCGTCCCGTGACGTACGAAGAGGAGCGCCTGCGCCGCATGCTGGCGGAGCGGAGCGAGGACGTCCCCGCCGAGGGGGACCGTCTCGACGTGCTGCACCGCCGGATCGCCCGGCAGCGGCGCGTCCGGGCCGGCGGCGCCGTCGCCGCGGTCCTGGTGGCGGTCACGTCGGTGTCGATGGGGGTGGTCGCGGTCCGGCCGGACCGCCCGGCGCCCCCACCGCAGGCGGCGGTGTCCGCGCCGGCAGCGTCGCCCACGGCCAGCGCGAGCCCGACGCCGCCGCCCGCCGAGGACCCGCTGCCGGAGTATCTCCGGGGGCACCACCGGGTCCTGGTACGCGAGCTGACGCTGCCGAAGCGGCCGACCCTCACCTTCACCTTCACGCCCGACTCGGCGGATTTCATGCTCGGTCTCCGGTGCGACGACCGGCTTGCGGCGAACGCCCGGCCCGGTCCGGCCGATCACCTGATCGAGGTCACCGTCAACCGGCGGGTCATCGGCACCGGTGACTGCTCGTCGTCGACGGTGCCGGGCCCGGCGCTCGTCGACGCCGGGATGAACGCGCACTACGCGAAGTGGAGTGACATCGGGGTGCGGGTCGGGAAGCCGGTGACCGTCAGCGTCCGGGTCGGGAAGCCGGTGCAGAAGCCGGACGGCGAGCCGCACCCGGGTGACGCCAGCAGGCTCGCCGGCGCGCTGACCGTCGGCGTCTACGACCCGGTGCCCTTCGAGAAGTTCCCCCTGCCGACCCGACCGGCGCAGCTCGTCGACCTCGACACGGTCGAGGTGGGCGCCGGACGCGGGGGCCACGGCTTCCCGGACGGGCTCGGCCGGATCGACTCCCGCACCGAGCCCTCGCCGAACGGCAGGTTCGAGCGGGAGGTGGTCATGCCGCTCCAGCTCGACATCCACATCTGCGCGGTGGCGCCCGGCCGGATCCGGGTGCTGGTCGACGGCAAGGAGGTCGAGCGACGGGCGTTCTACGACTGGACCGGCGAGTGCGCGGCGGGCAGTGCCCTGGCCCGGGAGTACGACCTGCCACCGTCGTTCAAGGTGTCCGCGAAGACGGGTGAGAAGGTGCGGGTGACGGTCGTCGCCGACAGCTTCGGCGTCCCCGGCTGGCGCGTCGGCCTCGTCCGGAGCGAGATCTACTGACCCCGCTCAGCCGCACCACGGCGCCCGATCCGTGCACCGGCACGGATCGGGCCGTCCGATTCGGACGGACCCGAGCGTGGCTCGTGCTTGCTAGGCTCGCCCATTGACGATCATGGCGGGGGATCGCGCGGCGCGCACCGGCCCCCGACTGCTCGGTGGAGAGGGCGTCCATGGCGAGACCCAGGAATCCCGGTGGGAACGGCGGCGGGACCAACGGTGGGAACGACGGCGGCGGGAGCGGTGGGGACGGCGGCGACGGCGGGAACGGCGGTGGGCGCCCGAGGCGGCCCGGCGGCGGCAACTCGGGTGGGAGCATCTCGCAGACCCACCAGGCCGTCCAGGCGTCCGCGCAGGCGGGCCGCCCGCCGGGCTCCGGACTGCCGGCCACCACGCCCGGACGACAGCGGCAACCGAACCGGCCGACCAGGCCGACGCCCCCGCCGCAGCCCACGACGCCGCCCCGGGCCGACGACATCCACCACAGCGACGCGTCGCGTGAGCACATCGTCAGCGGTGACGGCGGCCGGCAGGGCGGCCACCTCGCGGGCACCGGCTACTCGAAGAAGACGGAGTTCCCGAAGGACTGGGACGAGCCCCGCATCCTCGACGCCGCCCACCAGGTGACCCAGCAGGGGCCACCGGCGCGGGGGCCCTACCTGACCAAGGACGCCGACGGCAATCCGGCCTGGGCGTACGACTACGTCGGCCGGGTCGACGGCGTGGAGGTCAAGACGACGGTGCTCGCCAGCGGCGAGATCCGCACCGCGTACCCGCCGAACAGCGCGGACCCGGGTGTCATCACCAACCCGTCGGCGCCGAACCCCGCGCCTGACGGCGTCCCGCAGAGCAGTCCGCCCCGCTACAGTCATCCTGCCGTCGGCGGCGACGGCAGCTGGACGTGGGAGGGCCCGAAGGGCAACAAGATCATTCGAGTGGTCCAGGATGCCCAGGGCAACGTCACCACGACCGAGCTCGGCGAGTACAAGAAAAAGTGAGCACTGCGATGGATGAGAAGACGTACGCGGCGATCACCGACGTGTGCGCGCGACTCGCGGGCCGGCTGTCCGACGACACCCTCGGCACCGTGCGCGAGCAGTACGCGGCGGGCGAGTGGGACCTGGCCGACGCGACGCTGCTGCTCAACCTGGCGTACGAGGACGTCGACATCACCCGCGCCGAGCAGGACCTGATCCGCTCCTTCCTCGGTGACCCGTCCACGCCAGACCTGACCGACGTGCCGGTCGTCGCCGAGGTGCCGCCGCCGCCGTACCGCTTCAGCCCCGCCGGCCCCGCGACGGCGCCCGACCCGACCGCCGCGGACCGGCTGCTGTCGGCGGAGGCCCCGCTGCACGGCGGTCGGGTGCTGCGCCGCGCGTGGCGGGAGCCGGTGGTCGGCGCCCGTGGCGGCCCGACCTGGGTGTACGTGGTGCGGGTGGCCGACGGCGCGGACGAGCTGAAGGCGTACTCTGGTCTCATGTCCCGGCTCTGGAGCGCGCTGCGGGAGCGGTGGCCGCTGGAGGTGGTCGCCGAGGGCCGGCCGCTGCCGCCCTACCAGGCCGCCGCCCTCGCCGCCGCCGGGCCGGTCCACGGCGCCTGACGGCCGGACCGCGACGGTGCCGTCGCCCTGACGTGACAGGTGTTCCGGGGCCGGGACGCGGGACGGCCGGGGACACCGAACGGCCTTGGCGCGGACGTCACGGCGTCATCTCGGATTCCGCGCCACACCCTTCGTCGTTCATCGACGGTCGTGAGGGTATGGCGCATGACACGGCTTTCCCGTCGCATCATCGTCCTCGGTGGACTCGCCGCCGCCGGTGCCGCGGTGGCACCCTGGCAGGCCGCCCGGGCCGCTGCCCCGTACCCCTTCAAACTCGGCGTCGCCTCCGGTGAACCGGCGCCGGACAGCGTGGTCCTCTGGACCCGGCTGGCACCCACGCCGCTCAACGCGGACGGCCAGGGCGGCATGCCCAACGCCGACGTGACCGTCGAGTGGCAGGTCTCCGGCGACGACCGGTTCACCTCGCTGGTCGCCTCCGGCTCGGTCGTCGCCCGGTACGCCGACGCCCACTCGGTGCACGTCGTCGCCGGTGGGCTCGCCGCCGACGCCGACTACTACTACCGCTTCCGGGCCCAGGGCCACATCTCGCCCGTCGGCCGGACGCGCACCGCGCCGGCGGTGGGCACCTTCGGCCGCGACCTGGTCATGGCGTTCGCCTCCTGCGCCCACTACGAGGCCGGCTACTACACCGCCTACCGCCGGCTGGCCGAGGAGAACCCCGGTCTGGTCCTGCACCTCGGCGACTACATCTACGAGGGCGGCGTCAACACGTCCGCCGTCCGCCAGCACGTCGGCGGCGAGATCGTGTCGCTGGCCGACTACCGCCGCCGGTACGCGCTCTACAAGTCCGACCCGGACCTGCAGGCGGCCCACGCGGCGGCACCGTGGCTGGTGGTGCCGGACGACCACGAGGTGGAGAACAACTACGCCAACATGGTCCGTGCCGACAGCAGCCCCACGCTGACCGCCGCCCAGTGGACCGCCCGCCGCACCGCGGCCTACCGGGCCTACTACGAGAACATGCCGCTGCGGCCGTCCTCGGCGCCCAGCGGCAACAGCATCCCGCTGTACCGACGCGTCCGCTGGGGTCAACTGGCCACGTTCCACATGCTCGACACCCGGCAGTTCCGGGACGACCAGGCCTGCGGCGACGGGTGGAAGGTCTGCGGCGACGCCGACCTGGCCAGCCGCTCGCTGACCGGCGCGGCCCAGGAGAGCTGGCTGCTCGACGGGCTGGCCCAGCACTACGGGACCTGGGACATCCTCGGCCAGCAGGTCTTCTTCGCCCGACAGTTCGAGGCGAGCGGTGCGGCCAACATGGACGCCTGGGACGGTTACCGGGCCTCCCGCAGCCGCATCCAGACCGGCTGGCAGCAACGCGCCGTACGCAACCCGCTGGTGCTCACCGGCGACGTGCACCGCGCCTGGGCCAACGACCTGAAGGCCGACTACGCCAACCCGTCGTCCGCCACGATCGGCACCGAACTCGTCTGCACCTCCATCACCTCCGGCGGCAACGGCAGCGGCACCACCACGATCCCGAACGCGGCGACGAACCCGCACCTGCGGTTCCACTCCGACCGACGCGGCTACGTCCGCACCACCATCGGCCGCGGCCAGGTCCGCGCCGACTTCCGGGCGGTGAGCACGGTGACCGAACACGGCGCCGCCGTCTCCACCGTCCGCTCGTTCGTCATCCTCGACGGCCAGCCCGGCCTCCAGGCCGGCTAGGGAGAACAGATTGATGACCAGCGTCAGCTCACTGCTCGCCGCGTCCCTGCTCGCCGTGCCGGCGGCGGTCGCGGCTCCCGCCGTCGGCCCTGCCGCGGCGACCACCGCCGGCCCGGTCGCGGTGACCGCCGCGGCGGTCACCTGGACGACGGCGAACAGCAACTCCAGCGGGGACCAGGACCGGCCCGCGATCGTCGCGAACCGCAACGGGCACGTCGCGGTGGTGTGGGAGGACGACCGGGACTCCTCCGCACCGGAGGACGACACCCACAGCGAGATCTACCTGCGCCTGTTCACCAACGGCACGTCCAGCTACGAGGTGAAACTCTCCGGCGGCGGCGCCAGCGGGGCCGCCTGGCGGCACGTCAGCCCCGACGTGGGGCTCGACGACCGGGGCAACGCCGTGGTGGTCTGGGCCGCCGACGGTGACGGCAACGGCTACTACAACATCCAGTACCGGGTGGTGTCGCCCGCCGGTACGGTCCTCGGCTCGGGGCAGGCCAACGCCAACGCCAACGGGCAGCAGGTCTGGCCGAAGGTGGCCGTCGATCCGGACGGCGCGCCGACGAGCGCCGCCGTCGGCTTCACCGTCGCCTGGGAGGACGTGCAGGGGACCAGCCCGGCGACCGTCCGGGCCGCCGGGTTCACCGGCCCCACCACCAAGGCGTACGAGGTGGCGGCGTCACAGACGACCGGGTCGCACCATCGCCCCGACGTGGCCGTGTCGGCCTCGGGCGAGGCGCTCGTGGTCTGGGACGAGGACGCCGACGCCAACGGCGCGTACAACGTCGGCCTGACCCGGCTGGCCCGGGCGAACGGCGCGGTGGTGCTGTCCCGGCGGACGGCCAACGGGCAGAACGGCGGCCAGCAGCAGCGCGCCTCGGTGGCCGCGAACTTCGCGGGTGACTTCACCGTGGCGTGGGAGTCGGACCACACCGGCACTCGTGGGGTCTGGGCGCGCTCGTTCACGGCCGCCGGGGCGGCCCGGCACGGCGAGGTCGAGGTCTCCGCCGGCGCCGGCGCGCCCGGCGTCGGCATCGACGACCAGGACAACGTGGTGGTGGGCTGGACGGTCGGGTCCGGCGCCGCGTCGGACGTCTGGGCGCGCGGTCTCAACCCGGACGGGACGTCCGCCGGTCGGCTGGCGGCGCAGGCGCTGAGCCAGACGACCGCCGGCCGGCAGGAGCAGATGGCGATCGCCACGTCGCCGTGGGGCGAGGTGGCGGTCTGCTACACCGACGACAACGACGGGAACACGTTCGACCAGGTGCTCCTCGGCCTCGGGGCGACGAACTCCACCTGGCTGATGTCGGCGGAGGAGTTGCGCCGGCTCAAGGCGCGGGCCGCCGCCGCGCGCTGAGCCGGTCGGGCGACCCCCGGTGGCCGCGCCGCCCGCGGTGCGGCCACCGGGTACCCGTCAGTCGAGCCAGACCACGATCCCGGTCATGGCGTGGAGCACCGCCGCGACGCCGGCCCGGATCGCCGCCGCGCACCGCTCCGCGGTGAACGACGCCGGGTCGTACGTCGAGGACATGCCGAGGCCCTCGCCCCGGAACGAGGCGCCGGCCCAGTCGACGGCGGTCACGTTGTGGGTGGGCTCCGCCAGCTCGGCGCCCACCACCAGGAACTGCTGGTCCAGATGATTGGCGGTGACCAGCGCGAGCGGGTCCACGAGGTCGTTGCCGGCGCTGACGACGAGGTCCGGGCCCAGGTCCATCGCCTTGACGATGCCGGGCACCGGGTCGTGCCGGTCGGCGACGACCGTACGCAGGTCGACGTCCTCGTCGTCGGCCCACTCCTTGACCGCCGTCACCAGCGCCTTGGTCGGGGCGTCGTCACCGACGGTGAGCAGCACTACCCGGTAGTCCTTCGCGGGGTGGACGCCGCTCCACGAGCCGGGTCGCGGCGTGATCGTCCCCTCCGGCGCGGGCGGGGCGGAGGGGTCGACGAACCCGGGGCCGAGCGAGCCGACGGGCGTGGGTGCGGCGTGCGGTTGCGACCAGTCGTCGCCGGAGTTGCATCCGGCGAGCAACGCGGTCGCGGTGGCCAGCACGGCGACGGCCCGAAGCGGGCGGCGCATGGTCATCGTCTTTCTCCCAGGTGACGGCGGAAAACGCGCGTACGCCTTCCGGCCCCAATTCCTATCCCAATTCCCGCGATCCCTGATCGGCGGGTGGGTGCTTCGGCGGTTTGTTCTCCGGTGGTTCGCCGACGATGGGGCTCCCGTTCACCCATGCCGTGCACCGTTCACTGGCCACAGTGAGGGAGCAGCATGTCAGGTCGTGTCAGCCGTACCGTTATCGTCGCCGTCGTCGGATTCATCGCCGCGGCGCTCGCCGTTCTGGGCGCCGGCCCGGCGTACGCGCACGGTTTCTCGTCGACGGTTTACGCGGACATCTCGTCGGGAGACGAGAATCACGTCCGTACGGCGCTGGAACTCGAATACGACCTCTTCGTCGTCTCCGCCGCCGACTACGAGGACGACGATCCGCTCTTCCAGGCCGGCACCGCCGCGTTCGACGACGGCGACACCGCGGCGCAGGCGGCCGCGCTCAACGGTCACCGGCGGACGGCCCTGGACTACGTGACGGAGCGCTTCTCGGTGACCTCCGGCGGCGACTCCTGCACGCCCAGCCAGGTCGGCGACGTGACGATGGGCGCGCGGGAGGGGGTGCCGTACGCCCGGCTGCTGCTCGACTGGGCCTGCCCGGCGGGGGCCGACGCGCACGAGGTGCGCAGCGGGCTCTTCCCGGACGCCGAGGACTACGTCAAGGGCACCAAGACCATCGTCACGTACGACCTGGACGGTCGCACGGGCAGCGCCGCGCTCGACGCCGGCAACCCGTCCTTCTCCACCGGTCAGTCGTGGTACGAGCGGTTCCGCGAGTTCTTCGTCCTCGGCGCCGAGCACCTCCTCACCGGCATCGACCACATCCTCTTCCTGCTGGCGCTGATCGCCGGGTCCCGGCGGCTGCGGGAGATCGTGCTGGCGGCGACCAGCTTCACCCTGGCGCACTCGGTGACGTTCATGCTCGCCGCTCTCGGCCTGGTCGACGTGCCCGCGGCGGTCGTCGAGCCGGTCATCGCCCTGTCCATCGCGGTGGTCGCCGGGTGGCACCTGTGGCGGCTCTGGCGGCGTGGCGACCACGCCACCGACCTGGAGACGACGGGCCGCGGTCACTTCAGCCTGGACCGCGCCGGCTGGATCCGCCTCGGGATCGTGTTCTGCTTCGGCCTGGTGCACGGCCTGGGGTTCGCCGGCGCGCTCGGCATCGACGAGGCGTGGTCCTGGACGCTGCTGTGGTCGCTGCTGGTGTTCAACGTCGGCATCGAAACCGTTCAGTTGGCCATCATCGGCGTGGTCTTCCCGCTGCTGATCGTGCTGCGGCGCGCATATCCGCGAGTCGGTCTCTGGGCCACCGGCGCGATTGCTGCCGGGGTGTCCATTATGGGGCTGGTCTGGTTCTTCCAGCGGCTGTTCGCATCCTGAGAAACGTGCAGGTCTTCCGGGAAGTGCACCCGGCTGCAAGATCGCATTAACGATCGGTTCACCGGGTGGGGAAAGCGTGAGGATGCTTTTCCGTTGCCTCGGGAAAGCATCCGTACCCCATCGAAAAAAGGAAAGTAGTCGATGGAATTCAGTAAGACGCGAGCCTCCGGGCTTGTGCGTCGCCGCGTGGCCGCAGGGGCCACCGCGGGGGTCCTGGGCCTGGCGACGGCCATGGGCAGCGGCTTCTGGGCCGCCGCCAGCGCCGCCGACACCGCCACGCTCAGCGGCATCGTCCTCGGCGTGGGCGCCAACGAGACGCAGCGCATCGTCACCTGGTACTCGTCGGCCGACACCGCCCAGAAGATCCAGGTGGCGCCGACCGCCGAGATCGTCAACGGCGAGTTCCCGGCCACCGCCGTCACCTTCGACGCGGTCGGTGCGGCGAACACGTCCACCACCGGGTTCAACCGGCACGCCACGATCACCAACCTGAAGGAGAACACCGGGTACTCGTACCGGGTCGGCTCCGAGGGCAACTGGTCGCCGGCGTACTCCTTCAAGACGCAGGACTTCGAGGGCGACTACGACTTCCTGTTCTTCGGCGACCCGCAGATCGGCTCCTCCGGCGACATCGCCAAGGACCAGGCGGGCTGGGCGGAGACGCTGCGGTACGCCACCGCGGCGAACCCGAACATCGAGATGCTGGTGTCCGGCGGTGACCACGTCGAGTCGGCGAACAACGAGGCCCAGTGGGACGCGTTCCTCGCCCCCGACCAGCTGCGGCAGTACCCGGTCGCGGCCACCATCGGTAACCACGACGTCGGTGGCAAGTCCTGGGAGCAGCACCACTTCACCCCGAACACCGACCGTTCGGCCCAGTACTACGCCGGTGACCAGAACACCCGCTCCGGCGGCGACTTCTGGTACATCTACAAGGACGTGCTGTTCGTCGACATCAACAGCAACAGCTACGTCAACCCGACCGACGGTTCGCTGGGCGGCGACGCGGCGCACGTCGCGTACGTCACCGACGTCATCAAGAAGCACGGCTCCGAGGCGAAGTGGAAGGTGCTGGTCTACCACCACTCCATCTACTCGCCGGCCAGCCACGCCACCGACGGCGACAACGTGCAGCGGCGGAAGGACTTCACCACCGCCTTCTCCGACCTCGGCGTCGACATGGTGCTGCAGGGGCACGACCACAGCTACTCGCGTAGCTACTCCATCAAGAACGGCGAGAAGGAGAACCCGGCCGAGCAGCCCGGCGCGGCCGAGGTGTTCCCGGGTCCGGGCGGCGTCATCTACGTGACGGCGAACTCGGCCTCCGGCTCGAAGTACTACGACATCAAGAAGCCGAACGCTGCCGAGGCGGGCAAGCCGCACGGCAACGGTCCGGACCCGCTGGACCCGAACAAGTACTGGTACAACTCGGTCCAGAACCAGGAGCACGTCCGCAGCTACGTCAAGGTTGGCGTGAAGGCGGACAAGCTGGTCGTGGAGAACATCCGCAGCGGCACCTGCGCGGCCCCGAACGCGGCCGTGGAGAAGGGCCTCTCCTGCGTCAACACCCCCGACGGTCAGCCGGTCGGCTCGATCGTCGACAAGGTGACGGTGCACCCGTACCACGGCAACGGCCAGGACATCCAGGTCAACGTGCCCACCGCCGCCGGTGAGTTCGGCTGGACGATCGACGGCTACAACGGCCTCGTGAACCTGGGCACCGCCCAGGAGCGCAACGGCTGGTTCTTCGAGGCGACCGGTTCGATCAACCCGATCGTGGTGTCGGACAGCCGCTTCTCGCTCGCCCCCTGGTCGATCTCGGCCAACGTGAGCGACTTCAAGGACGGCGACAAGACCTTCTCCGGCGCCTACCTCGGTTGGTCGCCGAAGGTCCTCGCGACCGGTGCCGGCGCCCAGGCCGGCGCGGCCGTGCAGTCGGGCTACGACGACCAGGGTCAGGGCCTCGCGGTCTCCCGTGGTCTCGGTGCGGCCGACCAGGGCCACGCCCGGGGCAAGGCCACGCTCGGCGCCGACCTCGACCTCAAGTTCCCGAACGAGGTCGCCAAGGGTAGCTACCGCGCCACCCTCACGATCACTGCCCTGAGCAGCTGATCGGACGCTCTGCCGGGTGGGGTAGGTGCCTTCGGGCGCCTACCCCGCCACCCGTTTCGGACCTCCCCAAGATCACCCAAGGACCAGAGATGCACGCGCCCACCACGCGCTGGACGACCCGGACCACCACGCTCCTCCGTACGACCGCCCTGTCCCTGCTCGCCGCCCTCGCGGTCGTCGGTGTGAGCGCCGGCCCCGCCCTGGCCGCGGACGGCGACGTCGCCTGGACGGTCCGGACGGACTCCAACAGCTACGGCGCGAACCGGTCCAGCTTCAGCTACACCGTCAATCCCGGCGGCACGATCGAGGACGGCATGGTCGTCGCCAACCGCGGCCCGGCCCCGCTGAACCTCACCGTGTACGCGGCCGACGGCTTCACCACCGACGCCGGCCAGCTCGACCTGCTGACCAGGGACAAGAAGTCGGTCGCGATCGGCGCCTGGGTCACGTCGGGCACCGGCAGCGTCACCATCGCGCCGGGGAAGACGGCCACCGTCCCGTTCACGGTCAGCGTGCCGGCCAACGCCACGCCCGGAGACTACGTCGGCGGCATCCTCACCTCCCTGACGCAGCCCGACCAGGCGGAGGGCATCAACGTCGACCGCCGCCTCGGCATCCGGATCAAGCTCCGCGTCGGCGGCGAGCTGAAGCCGAGCCTCGCGATCGAGGACCTGCACGTCGACTACGACGGCACCTGGAACCCGTTCGGGCGGGGCGACGCGACCATCACCTACAAGATCCACAACAGCGGCAACGCCGCCCTGTCGAGCGAGCAGCAGGCGTCCGTCTCCGGCCCGTTCGGCCTGCTGCGCACCAAGGCCGGCGACCTCAAGAAGTCGCCGGAGCTGCTGCCCGGCGAGAGCTGGACGGTCACCGTCGGAGTCAAGGACGTCAGCCCCGCGTTCCGGCTCGCCGGGACCGCCGCGCTCACGCCGCTGCTCACCGACCCGTCCGGCTCGGTGACCCCGCTCGACGAGGTGACGGACACCGCACACACCTGGGTCGCCCCGTGGGCCCTGCTCGTCCTGGTCGTCGTGCTCGTCGCGATCGTCGTCGTGGCGATCCGTCTGGTCCGCCGCAACCGCACCACGCGCAAGCAGCGCGAGGACGCCCGCGTGCAGGAGGCCGTCGCCCAGGCGCTCCGCGGCGAGAACGCCTAGCCGGCATCGACCCGTTCCCGTCGTTCGGTGACCCGGGTCGGCGGAACGGTCAGTCGACCGCGCGGGCCAGGACGTTCGCGACCGCGACCCGGGTCGGGTCCGGGTCGGCCCAGCTCCAGTTCGGGTGCGCCCGATTCGTCAACAACGCGAGCACGAGCTTGCGGCGCGGGTCCACCAGCAGCGACGGGCCGGCGAAACCGGTGTGGCCGAAGGCGCGCGCGGAGGAGAGCCGGCCCATGAACCAGGGCTGGTCCAGCACGACCCCGAGGCCGTGGGCGGAGGTGCGCCGCGGCCGCTCGGGGTCGATCGCCGGCTTGCCGGCGTTGACGTTGCCGAGCATGCGCCTGACCGTGGCCTCGGCGAGGATCCGCCTGCCCCGGTAGCTGCCGCCGTTCAACAGCAGCTGCCCGATGACGGCGAGGTCGGCCGCGCTGGCGAAGACCCCGGCGTGCCCGGCGACGCCGCCGAGGTGGTTGGCGACGTCGTCGTGGACGGTTCCGCGCAGCAGCCCCCGCGACGAGCGGGCGTCGGTGGCGACCAGCCGGCTGGCCTGGGCGGCGGGGCTCAACCAGGTCTTCGGGTTGAATCCGGTGTCGCGCAGCCCGAGGGGCTCGGTGAGGTTGGTCCGCAGGGCCCGGTCGAGCCGCAGCCCGGTCACCTTCTCGACAATCTTGCCGGCCACCATGAGACCGACGCTGGAGTAGCGGAAGGTGGTGCCGGGGGTGGCGCCGGTGACGAGCGGGGTGGTGACGACGGCGGACCACCGAGCGCTGTCGCTGCTCAGCCCGGTGACCTTGGCGCCGACGGGCAGGCCGCTGGTGTGCGCGAGCAGCATCGCCACCGTGACTGCGTCCTTCCCGGCGCCACCGAACTCCGGCAGGTAGTCGGTCACCGGCGCGTCGAGCCGTACCCGGCCCTTGTCGACCTGCTGCAACAGCAGGATCGCCGTGTAGACCTTGGTGACGGAGGCGAGGTCGAAGATCGAGTCGGGGCGCATGGCGACCCGCTTCCCGGCCGCCAGCAGCGACGGTCCGGCGCCGTAGCGCAGGGCCTCACCGACCGCGGTGTGCACCGTGGTCCGACCGTCGACCGTCACGAGGGCGACCGCGCCGGGATAGCCGGTGTGCCGGACGGACTGCGCCGTGCTCGGCAGTCCGCGCCGGAGGACCGCGGTGACCTCGGCGCTGTAGGGCGCCTGGTCGCCGGCGTCAGCGGTCGGGCTCGTGCCCGGGCGAGCCGGGTTCGCGCCGAACGCTTCGGTCGCCCGACCGGTGCCGGTCGGCCCCGCCGCCCCCGTGCTCGTCGTGGCCGGCGCCGAGCCGGCGTCGCGGGTGGCGCCGCAGCCGGCGAGGGTGGCGGTCGCCGCGGCGAGACCGGCGCCGAGCAACGTACGACGAGCGACAGGCATGGCGGCGAGCATGGCAGCTCGCCCGCACTTGCGCCATCGGGCCGTACGCCTCCGGCACCCAGCCGACCCGCCGACCCGGCCTCGCCGCCCGGCCGAGGCGCGTCGAGGGTGCGGCGCCAGGGGCTGACCGCGCATGCCGGAGGCGTTGCGGCGGCCCGCCACCGCGGCGAGGATGAGTGTCCTGGATGGAGGGAGTGGTCCGGTGCGTGCTGTGGCGGTGACGGCGATCGGTGGTCCGGAGGTGCTGCGGCTGGTGGACCGGCCCGACCCCGTCGCGAGGCCGGGACAGGTGCTGGTGCGCGTGCTCGCGGCCAGCGTCAACCCCGCCGACCTGGCTTCCCGCGCGGGGCTCGTGGTGGGTGAACCGATCGAGCCGCCGTTCGTGCTCGGCTGGGACTTCGCCGGCGAGGTGAGCGGATGCGGTGACGGGGTGACCGACCTGCGGCCCGGTCAGCGGGTCGCCGGGATGATCCCGTGGTACGTGGTGCGCGGCGTGTACGGGGCGTACGCCGAGCAGGTCGCGGTCGGCCGTGACGCGGTGGTCCCGATCCCCGACGACCTCGACCCGGTCGCCGCCGCCACCGTGCCGCTCAACGCGCTCACCGCGCGGCAGGCACTCGACCTGATGGCGCTCGACCCCGGCTCGACGCTGCTGGTCAACGGCGTGAGCGGCGGGGTGGGGGGCTTCGCGGCCCAACTCGCGAACCGGGCCGGGCACCGGGTGCTCGCGGTCGCGGGCCGGGACGACGAGGCGTGGGTGGCGGGACTCGGCGTGACCGAGGTGTTGCCCCGCGCGATCGACCTGACGACGGTCGGGCCGGTGCCCGCCGCGCTGGACGCGGTCCCGGTCGGCGCGCCCGTGGCCGCGGTGGTCGCCGACGGCGGCGTCCTGGTGACGACCCGTCCCACGCCGCCGGTGGACCCGGCCCGTGGCGTGCGGCAGCACGTCGTCCTGATCCGGCTGGTCCAACCGATGCTCGCCGACCTGCTGGCCGACACGGCGGCGGGCCGGTTGCGGACGCGCGTGGCCGCGACGCTGCCGCTGGCCGAGGCGGCCCGAGCGCACCGGCTGGTCGCGGCCGGAGGCCTGCGCGGCAAGGTGGTCCTCGTCCCCTGACCAATTCGTGAATAGCGCTCTCCACTGTGCTCGAAAAAGGCATTCGTGCGGCCGGGATCGCGGTGACCGACGGTTTCCCCCGACGAATACGCGACGGGGTTACCGGACATGATCCGGACCACTTTTTGACCGCCGTCAGCGACCGACGAACTGGCCTCCGATCAGGGCAGGTAACGTTCCGGCCGTGCCAGAGATGTTGCCGCTTCTTATTACCGATCGGTATGAGGTCCTGGAACTTCTCGGCCAGGGTGGAATGGGGCGGGTGTGGAAGGCCCGCGACCGCATGCTCCAGCGGGACGTGGCCGTCAAGGAAATCGTCCCGCCGCCGGGGCTGACCGATCAGGCGCGGCAGGAATTGCGGCTGCGCTCCCTCAGGGAGGCGCGGGCGATCGCGCGCCTCGACCACGTCAACGCCGTCAAGGTGTACGACGTGCTGCTGGGCGCCGACGGTGACCCGCAGATCGTGATGGAGTACGTGCCCTCGCGCTCCCTGCACGACGCCATCACCGCCGATGGCCCCGTCCCGCCGCGGCGGGCGGCCGAAATCGGGCTGGCGGTGCTCGGGGCGCTGCGGGCCGCCCACCGGGCCGGGATCGCCCACCGGGACGTCAAGCCGGCCAACATCCTCATCGGCATCGACGGGCGGATCGTCCTCACCGACTTCGGCCTGGCCACGGCCGTGGAGGACGTGAACCTGACCCTCACGGGTGTCGTCCTGGGCTCGCCCGCCTACGTCTCGCCCGAGCGGGCCATGCGCGGCACGGTGGGCCCGGAGGGGGACCTGTGGTCGTTGGGCGCGACCCTGTTCGCGGCCGTCGAGGGGCAGTCGCCCTACGCGCGGCCGTCCAGCATGATGAGCCTCACCGCGCTCGCCACCGAGCCTCCGCCCCCGGCGCGGCACGCGGGACCGCTGACACCCGTGATCGAGGGGCTGCTGCGCAAGGACCCGGCCGAGCGCATCGACGCCGACACCGCGGAGCGGCTGCTGCGGGCGGTGCTCGCCGGACCGGCCACGGCCCTGCCCCCGGCCCCGATCCCGACCCGGGCGCCGGCTCCGACCTCCGCCCCGACCCCGGCTCCGGCTCCGATCCCAGCCCTAACCCCGGACCCAGCCCCGGCGGCGCTGGATGCCGCGGAGCCGTCGGCCTCCGTCCGGCGTCGACGGCGGTCCTGGCTCGTCGCGGCCCTGTCCGTCCTGCTGCCACTCGGGCTGGTCATCGGCATCCCCCTGGCCGGCCATCGGGCGCCGCGCACCACCAGCGACGCCGACCTGGTGGGTCCACCGGAGTCGAGCGGGCCGTCGACCGAGGCGACGTACTCCGCCCCACCGGCCGCCGACGGGTCGCGACCGCTCACCTGGTCGGTCTACCGCGACAGCAGTGGGTTCACGGTGCCGGCACCCCGCGACTGGCGCATCGTCCGAAGGGATCGGCAGGTCGAGTTCCACGAGCCGGGCGGCGAGCGGATGCTCACGGTGGGCCCGGTCGACACTCCCGGCGGCGACCCGGTGGGGGTGCTGACCAGCCAGGAGAAGGACCCGGCGATCGGCGGGCGGTTGCGCGGGTACCACCGGGTGGAGATCGCGGCGGTCAACTACCAGCTACGGGCCGCCGACTGGGAGTGGGTCCACACCGGCGCGGGCGGCATCGTCCTGCACGTACGGCAGCGCGTCTTCACGACGTCGACGCAGCAGAGCTACCGCATCGTCTGGACGACGCCGGACGCCGACTGGCCGGCCAACGCGGACGCCTTCCAGCGGGTCACCGCGGGCTTCCGGCCGGCCGCGCCGCCGGCGTCGGGGGGCCTCGCGACGCTCACGCCCGGGGGCACCGGCGCACCGAAGTCGAGCATGACGCCGACCCGGTCGGGTTACCAACTCGTCGGGGCGGCCAGCGGACGTTGCCTGGACATCAGCGACCCGGCCTCGCCCGACCCGGTGGCCCTGCGGATCTGGGACTGCCGCGACGACCGCGGCCGCAACCAGCTCTGGACGTTCGGATCGGACCGGAGCGTACGCCTGGGCGGTCGCTGCCTCGACGTGCTCAACGCGTCGAGCGACGAGGGCGCGGCGATCCAGCTCACCACCTGCAACACCACGCCCGCCCAGCAGTTCACCCTGAACGACCGGCGCCAACTGGTGAACGCCCACAGCGGGATGTGTCTGGCCGTGGTCGGCGCGGGCACCGCCAACGGGGCGTCGATCGAGCAGCGGGCCTGTGCCAGCGGTGCGCCACATCAGCAGTGGTCGCGCCGCTGACCCGCTGACCCGCTGAGCCCGGACCGACTTGATCGGTCCGGGCTCCTCCGCGGAAGATCAGCGGATGGCGTTGCCGTGCGCGTCCGCGCTGCGGCCGGCGCCGTGCGGCCTACCGTGCGACGTGCCGGGGGAGCGGACCCCGTTCACCGCCGACGTGTCGTACGCGAACGTGATCACCGCCGTGGCGAGGGCGTCGGCGTTGACGTCGAGCGCGTACGTGTTGACGTTGCCGTAGAGGCGGTACAGCGACCGCAGCTGGGCGTAGAGAGCGGCGTCCGCGCCGTCCGTGACCGGCCGCAGGCTGTCGCAGGGGTCGTGGTAGCAGGGGTCGTACTGGGCCCCCTCGACCCCGCCGTACTTGGCGACGTCCTCTGCGGTCTTGAGCACCTCGGCGCCGGTGAAGAGCCCGCCGGCGGGCACGCCGACCGCGATGAACGGGCCGTAGTCGGACCGGCCGGTGAAGTCGGCCGCGTTGGTGGGCAGTCCGCGGCGGGCGAAGAACGACTCGAAGACGTCCTCGATCTGGGCCGAGCCCTCCGGGCCCGGGCCGGCGCCGGTCTGCGCCGAGTCGTCGCCGTCGTAGACACCGAACACGTAGTTCGGGGAGCCGATCATGTCGAAGTTGAGGTAGAGCGCGAGGTCCTCGACCTGCTCGGCCGTGAGACTGTTGACGTAGAAGGTCGACCCGACGAGGTTGGCCTCCTCGGCGCCCCACCAGGCGAACCGCACCCGGTTGTTGCTCTTCACCTTCGCCATCTGGAGGGCGACCTCCAGCAGCGCCGCGCTGCCCGTGCCGTTGTCGTTGATGCCGGCGGTGTCCGGCTCCGAGTCCAGGTGCGCCCCGGCCATCACCACGTTGTCGGCGCGTCCGGTGCGGCGCTCCGCGATGACGTTCTCCGTGGCGCGGATCTCCGAGGTCGTGTCGGCGGTGATCCGTACGGCGAGGTCCGCCGTGGCGGCGAGCTGCTCGCCGAGGAAGTAGGAGACCGACACGGCGGGAATCCCCACGGGGTTGCCGAGCGTGCCGGCGAACAGCGCGTACCGGTCGACGTTGGTGACCGGGTCGCCGTCGCCCTGGTTCATGAGGATGGCGCCGACCGCGCCGGCGGCCTCGGCGTTGGTCACCTTCTGGCCGAACGGGCAGCCGCCCCGCTGCACCAGCACGATCCGGCCGGTCACCGCCGACGTGAAGTCCGACGCCTCACAGCCGGACGTCGAGGCGCGCGGCGGGGTGAGCGCCAGGTCGACCGGCACGACCGACGCCGTGACGTCGCCGGCTCCGGAGAAGTCCATCAGGTCGTAGTCGGTGCCGGCGACGTAGTCGGTCGCCGGTGGCGGGGACGTCCGGGCGAAGGACGACCCGAACTCCTCGAAGAAGTTGAACTCGAACGGTTGCCGAGTGACGGTGTAGCCCGCCTTCTTCAGCTTTCCCGCCACGTAGTCGGCGCTGGCGTCGTACCCCGGCAGGCCGGAGCCGCGGTTGCCGCCGTTGGCGTCCGCGATCTTCTGGAACGCGTCCAGGTGGCGGAGCACCCCCTTCAGGGTCACCGCCTTCGTGAGCTTCTTCGCCGAGTTGTTGTGGGAACCGGCCTGCGCCGGGGTGACCAGCGTCAGCGATCCCACCAGGGTCGCCGCCACCGTCGCGGCCAACGCCCGTCTGACTCGTGCAGACACCACGGTGTGTCCTCCTCACCGCTGCGGCGTCCGGCCCCCGCGCCCCCGTGCCGGACGAGATCGACCGTCGCACAGACAGACAAAGATCAATATCGACGTTCGGCCAGAGCGTCCATCCGAGCGGGCCGGGTGGGGTCAGGGCGGGGCGGCGGCGGGGGTCAGGGCGTGGGCGTCGGCACGGGTGCCGGTGCCGGTGCCGGTGCCCTCATCCTGAGTCGGCGGTTGACGAACCGCTGGGCCGGGCGTTCCCAGAGGACGTGACAGGCCGTCGCCACGGCGGTGATGAGGGCGACCAGGAGGACCATCCGGCCGGCGTACGCCAGGAAGCCGCCGTTCGCCCACGACTCGGCGTCCAACGCCTGCATCAGCGGGCGGTGCACGAGGTAGAAGGCGAACGAGACCTCGCCTAGGAACACGGTGACCCGGGCGCCGAGGAATCGGCTGAGCGCCGACCGTGGGTAGAGGCTCAGGCCGAGGAAGAGCAGCACCGCCGGCAGCACCCACATCGCGTCGTAGCTGGCGTAGTAGCGGGAGCGGGCGGGCCAGGCCATGAGCAGCAGCGTCGCCGCGAGCGGCAACCAGGTGAGCAGCGGCGACAGCATCCGGTCACGGGCGGCCGACGGGGACCACGAGCGCCGGGCGCGGCGCAGCAGCAGCGCCGCCACCATGCCCAACGCGAAGTCCCCGAGCCGGGTCGCCGGCATCCGGTAGAGCCAGCGGTGGGCGCCGGACGGATCGGTGGCGGGCAGGCCGTAGCGGAAGAGGTGGAACACGGCCGCGGCCGCGAAGACGGCGACGACCAGGGCCACCGCCACCGCGACGAGCGCCCTGGTGTTCTCGGCGATCGGGCGCAGCGCCAGCGCCAGCAACGGGAAGCAGGCGTAGAGGAAGAACTCGACGCCGATCGACCAGCCGGGCGGGTTGATGCCGTACGCGATGACGAGCGACGGGTGCCAGGCCTGCACCGCGAACAGGTGGTGGACGAGCCGGAGCGGGCGGGAGCCGTGGTCGACGGCGACCCAGACCACCACGAGGACCAGCAGATAGAGCGGATAGACCCGGGCCAGTCGACCGACGGCGTAGTTCCAGGTGCCGCGCAGCGTCGGTCGGGCGGCGCCGTCGAAGTAGTTCAACGCGATGACGAAGCCCGACAGGAGAAAGAAGAATGTGACGCCGTTGCTGCCCGCACCCATGATCCGGGCGATCGGACCCGGCAACGCCTCGTGCGGTGCGGAATGGTGGAGGAAGACGGCAAGAGCAGCGAACCAGCGCAGGCCGGTCAACGCGGGAACGTGCAGCCGATCGCTGGTCGGCGCGGGCGTGGATGTCATCTCTTCCTCCAGTTCCGCGCCAGGCTATAGCACGGGGAGGCAATTCCACGGTCCCGCCGGAATGGGTGCCGAGCGCCATTCGACGAATGGGATACCGCAATTTCTTCGGCTGTTCACCGGCCGCTGGTGGCACGGTTAACCCGTCCTTTTCCGACCGGATCCCGGGGTCGTCCTCCGCGCGTCGGCGGAGGACGGCCCCGGGGGTGGAACCGGCCGGGTCAGCCGACCGACGCGGGGAACCGTTCCCACACCCGGTGGGCGGCCATCAGGTCGCGGACGGCCGCGAAGACCTCGCCGGCGTCGTCACCGGTGACCACGCCCGGCGTGCCGCTGACGCCGGCCGCCTGGAGCACGCCCACGCCGCCGCCCCACGCGCCGATCGCCTTCGCGTGTCGCCATGCCTCGTCGACCAGCAGCAGCACGCGGGGATCCACGGCCGTCGCCTCCGCCGCGCCGGCCTTGGCGTCGCGGGCCGGCAGCGCGTCCGGTGCCGGCGGCGGCGCCGTGGCGAGCAACACCGCGTCGAACTCGACCGACCGGGCGGTGGCGAAGGTCCGCTGCACGGGCAGACCGTCGACCTCGCCGCCGTGCGGACCGATCAGGAGGGGCACCATGCCGGCGGAGGTCACCGCCCGGCGCACCTGGTCGACGTTTTGGAGGTCCGCGTCCGGGGCGACGACGATCCCCACCATCCGCCCGTCGACCGGCCACTCCCGACCGACCTGGGAGAGCGCGGGGCTGGGCGTGACGTCGGCGAGCGGCACGGTCGGCTCGGGCGCGGGCAGCCCCAGGCCGGTGGCCACCTCCCGGCACAGCACCGGGTCGATGTTCGCGAGGCACCGGAGCTGGCGCTCCCGGATCGCCTGGTGGTAGCACTTGCCGAGCTCGAAGGTGTAGGCCCGGACGATGTGCTCCCGCTCGACCGGCGACATGCTCTGCCAGAAGAGCCGGGCCTGGCTGTAGTGGTCGTCGAACGAGGCCGGCGCGGCGCGCACCTTGGGTGCCTCGGCGACCGTCACCGGCACGTCGACGAAGGCGTTCTCCGCGTCCCCGGCGGGGAAGGGGTTGCCGCCGTCGAGGGAGTTCGGCCGGTAGGGCGCGACGCCGGCGTGCACGGCGTGCTGGTGGAAGCCGTCCCGCAGCATGTCGTTGACCGGCGCGTGCGGTCGGTTGATCGGGATCTGCGTGAAGTTCGGGCCGCCGAGGCGGGTGAGTTGCGTGTCGACGTACGAGAAGAGACGTCCCTGCAGCAGCGGATCGTTCGTGACGTCGATGCCCGGCGGCAGGTGGCCGACGTGGAAGGCGACCTGCTCGGTCTCGGCGAAGAAGTTCCGCGGCGTACGGTTCAGCGTCAACCGCCCCACCGCCTGCACCGGGGCCAGCTCCTCCGGCACGATCTTCGTCGGGTCGAGCAGGTCGATGCCGGCGAAGGTCTCCTCGGGGGTGTCCGGGAAGACCTGGATGCCCAACTCCCACTCCGGGTACGCGCCGGCCTCGATCGCGTCGTACAGGTCCCGACGGTGGAAGTCCGGGTCCACGCCGCCGAGCAGCTGCGCCTCCTCCCAGGTGAGGGAGTGGACGCCGAGCTTGGGCTTCCAGTGGAACTTGACCAGCGTGGTCGCGCCGGCGTCGTCGACCAGCCGGAACGTGTGGACGCCGAAGCCCTCCATGGTGCGGTAGGAGCGCGGGATGCCCCGGTCGGACATGTTCCACATCGTGTGGTGCTGCGCCTCGGTGTGCAGCGACACGAAGTCCCAGAAGGTGTCGTGGGCGCTCTGGGCCTGCGGGATCTCCCGGTCGGGGTGCGGCTTGCCGGCGTGGATGACGTCGGGGAACTTGATGGCGTCCTGGATGAAGAAGACCGGGATGTTGTTGGCGACGAGGTCGAAGGTGCCCTCGGCGGTGTAGAACTTCGTCGCGAAGCCCCGGGTGTCCCGCACGGTGTCGGCGGAGCCGCGCGACCCGAGGACCGTGGAGAAGCGTACGAAGACGGGCGTCTCCCGGCCCTTCTTGAGGAAGTCGGCCCGGGTGACCGCCTCGGCGGTGCCGTAGCTGGTGAACACGCCGTGCGCCCCGGCGCCCCGCGCGTGCACGACCCGCTCGGGGATCCGCTCGTGGTCGAAGTGTGTGATCTTCTCCCGCAGGTGGTGGTCCTGGAGGAGGACCGGACCGCGCGGCCCGGCCTTGAGCGAGTGGTCGGTGTCGCGCAGTCGCGCGCCGTTGGCCGTGGTCAGGTACGCCCCCTGCTGCCCCTTCGCGATGGGCGGCACGCCGGTCTCCGCGCCGGTCGGCGTACGCGTCTCCGGTGCGCCGTGCTCCTTCTTCGGGGGCAGCGGGTCGTGGGGGGTGGTCGGTTCGTCGACGGTCGGCGGGGCGCTGCCGGGCGCACCGGGTGCGTCCGGGCTCAGGGCGTCGGCCACCTTGCCCGCGGCGGCTTCGACGACGTCCTTGACCGCCTTGGCGGGTGTGCGGGATTCCACTGAACGAATACCTCCAGGGAGCGGCTGAGCAGGGCCTTTTCGCCGTACCCCAGGTCGGGTCGGCGAAACCGGACCGCTGCCCTCCGTGGTGGTGGCGTCCACAGTCGCCGGTGGGTGGTGCCCCGCGAACACCGGTGGATCGAGGTCCAACATGGTCGTTAGCTCGTAATTTACGAATTAATATTGACACCCTGTTCTCACCCATGCAAGATCCTGGAAACACAGCTCAGGAGTGCCGGCGGCGCCGCTCCACCCTCCGCGCCGCTG
This sequence comes from Micromonospora krabiensis, assembly GCF_900091425.1. Taxonomy (GTDB): domain Bacteria; phylum Actinomycetota; class Actinomycetes; order Mycobacteriales; family Micromonosporaceae; genus Micromonospora; species Micromonospora krabiensis. The sequence goes on along the minus strand of NZ_LT598496.1, from coordinate 2,768,543 downwards.
GCCCGTGGCATCCGCCCGTCCCCGGCAGCAAAGGATTCCAGTGTGAAACGACCTGTGCTCACCGCCGTCCTGGCGCTCACGGCCGGTCTGCTGACCGTGCCCGCCCCGGCCCAGGCCGCCCCGGTGGCCACCACCGACGCCCGCACCGAGACGGCGCCCTCGCAGGTGCTCAGCCCCACCCCCTACCAGGGCTGGAACACCTACTTCGGTCTCGGCGGCAACTTCTCCGAGCAGTCCGTACGCGAGGTGGCCGACGCCCTCGTGGACCGGGGCCTGGCGAAGGCCGGCTACGACATCGTGTGGCTCGACGGTGGCTGGCAGGACCCGGAGCCGCGCACCGCCGCCGGCGACCTGCAGGCCGACCGGACCCGCTTCCCGAACGGGCTCAAGCCGCTGGTTGACTACATCCACGGCAAGGGCCTGCGGGCCGGCATCTACACCGACGCCGGGCCGTACATCCCCGGCAAGTGCGGCCTCGGCAGCGGCGGCGGCTACTACCAGCGCGACGCCGACCAGTTCGCCGCCTGGGAGTTCGACGCGGTGAAGGTCGACTTCCTCTGCGGCATCGCCGCCGACCTGGACCCGAAGACCGTCTACACCGAGTTCGCGCACGCGCTGCGCAACAACGCCAGCGGACGCCCGATCATCTTCAACCTCTGCAACCCGGTGACCTCGCCCGACTGGGGCAACTACCCGGAGGAGCAGCAGTCCACCTACTCGTGGACCTACGCGCCGGCCATCGCCCAGTCGTGGCGGACGTACACCGACGTGGGCTTCGTCGGCGACATCAAGTTCAAGGACGTGCTGCGCAACTACGACGCGAACGCGCGGCACCCCGAGGTCGCCGGTCCGGGCCACTTCAACGACCCGGACTACGTGGCCCCCGAGCTCGGCATGACCGACGAGGAGTTCCGTACGCAGATGTCGCTCTGGGCGGTGGCCGCCGCGCCGCTGGTCATCGGCAGCGACGTCCGCAAGCTCAGCCAGACCTCCGTCGACATCCTCGCCGACGCCGACATGCTGGCGATCAACCAGGACCGGGCGGGCGTCCAGGCCGTCCGCGTCGGCCCGGCCGGCACGACCGAGACCTGGGTGAAGCGGCTCGCCGACGGCGGCCGGGCCGTCGTGCTGCTCAACCGGGGCGAGAGCCCCACCGTGCAGACCACGACGGGCGCGAAGATCGGCCTGTCCGGCGCGCGGTTCACGGTGCGCGACGCGTGGACCGACCGGGTCACCGAGAGCGCCGGCACGATCAGCGCGGCCGTGCCCGCCCACGGCGCGGCGCTGCTGCGCGTCACCCCGGCGCGCGGTCTGCCCGGCGTTCCGCACGTGACCGCCGGCCTGCCGACCGTCACGAAGGTGGGCGGCGCCGCCACGCCGGCCAACGCCACCCCGGTGCTCGCCGGCGGTGACGAGGCGCGGGTCGAGGTGGCGGTGCGCAACGACGGGCTGCTGCCGGTGTTCACGCCGAAGGTGACCCTCGCGACGCCGGCCGGCTGGACGGTCCGTCCGCTGGGGACGGCGCCGCTGCTGCTCGCCCCGGGCGGACACGCCACCTTCGCGTTCACCGTGACGCCGCCCGCGTCCGCCACCGCGGGCGCCGCGTCGCTGACCGCCACCACGTCGTACGAGGTGCTCGGCCACGGCCGGGTGACGCAGCGGTCGACGTCGAGCCTGATCATCGCACCGGTGCCGCCGGACGGGAACGTGGTGCTGTCACACCACACCTGGATCAGCGCCACCAGCGGCTGGATGAGCCCGACCGTCGACCTCAGCGTCGGCGGCTGGTCGCCGATCACCATGCTCGGCCAGGTGCACCCGACCGGCCTGGGCGTGGCGTCCCCGTCCACGGTCCGCTACTACGTGGGCGACCGGTGCAGCCGGCTGACCGCCCTCGTCGGCATCGACGACGCGGTCAACAACGTCGGCCCCGAGGGCGGAACGGCCACCTTCCAGGTGGTCGGCGACGGCAAGGTCCTGTTCGACAGCGGCGTGGTCACCCGCGAGGCGACGCGCGCCGTCGACGTCGACCTGTCCGGCGTGCGGGTCCTCGACCTGGTGGTCGGTGACGCCGGTGACGGCGGCTACAACGACCGCGCCAACTGGGCGGGCCTGAACGCCACCTGCTGAGCGAGGCGACGGCCGCACCCCCGCTGACCGGGGTGCGGCCGTCGCGCGTACGGCCTACTGGCCGGCGGGCAGCGGCCCGGTCTCCGGCGGCGTGGTCGGCGAGTCCAGCCACGCGTCGATCAGCGGGGTGAAGTCGTGGCCGGTCTTCTCGTTGACGTACGCGGTGAACGACGCCCGGGTCTGCTGGGTGTGCAGGTTCTCCTGGACCCAGCCGCGCGCGAGGTCGAAGAACCGCCCGTCACCGAGGGCCTGGTGCAGCTGCCGCAGCATGGCGGCGCCGCAGGTGTAGACGTTGGTGGCGCCGAACTCGGCCGGCTTCGGGTCGCCGGGTGGCCCGTACTGCTTGCGGTAGACCCCGTCGAGTTCGCGACTGGCACGCACCAGCTCGGCGTCGGTGAGACCGAACCGGTCCTGCTCGTAGAGCTTCTGCACGTAGAGCGCCCAGCCCTCGTTGAGCCACATGTCCCGCCAGTCGGTGAGGGTCACCGCGTCACCGAACCACTGGTGCGCGTACTCGTGCAGGGTGTTCAGGTGGAAGCTCCGCTCGCCCCGTTCGGCCATGCCGCTGCCCAGCGTGGTCAGCTGCTGGGTCTCCATCGCCGACGGCGAGTCGACCAGGACGGCGCCGGCGGAGTCGAACGGGTACGGCCCGAACTTCCTCTCCATCCAGTCGAGCATCTGGGGCGTCTTCTTCAACACCGGCAGGTGCTTCGCGTCGCCGGAGCGGTACCAGTAGGTGATCGGGATGCCGCGCGGCCCGGTCGCGGTCGCCTTCTTGTACCTGCCCACGGCGAGGGTGGTCAGGTAAGACGCGACGGGCACCGTGCTCCGGTAGCGGAAGGTGTTGCCCTGCTGCCCCACCGGCGTGCCGCTGGCGATGCCCGACCAGCCCTTCGGCACGGTGACCGCGATGTCGTAGAGCGCCTCGTCGGACGGGTGGTCGTTGGCCGGATACCAGGTGAACGCCCCGAACGGCTCCTGCATCGTCCAGATGCCGCCCTCGGCGTCGACGGTCAGGCCGAGTGGGTGAGCGTCGCCGCGTTTGGTGGGGAACCCCGTCGTCGACGGCTTGCCGTGGTAGCGGACCACGAGCGTGACCGGCACGGCGGCCTTGACCGGGGTGTCGACCACCAGCTTCTCGGCGGTCACCGTGCCCTGGGCGGCGGCGCCGTCGACCGTGACGCCGTCGAGGGCGTACGGCTTGAAGTCCAGCGTCACCGCCGCGGCGTCGCGGACCGGCCGGATGTGCAGCGTCGCCGTGCCGGTGAGGGTGCGCTTGGTCGGCGACCACGACAGGTCCAGCCCGTAGTGCAGGACGTCCACGGCGTCGGTGCCGTGCTGCGGGTAGAGCGGGTCGACCACCGGGGTCGAACGGCCGGCCGCCCACGCCGCGTAGGGGCCGGGCAGCCCGGCCGGGCTCGCGGACGGGCCGGTCGGGTCGGCCGGCGGGGCCGGCGGGTCGGCCGTGCAGCCGGCGAGCAGGGCGGCGAGGGCCAGGACGGCCACGCCATATCGGTGACGCATGTTCCGCTCCAGGGTCGGTGATCCAGTACGCGTCGAAACGCGCCGGTCCCCGGCCCTGGTTGTCCGGATCCTGTTGCGATCAGGTGAACTCCTCTCCGGTCCCGAGCGCGGGCGTGGCCCACGTCATGGCCGGCGAGGGCGCGCCCGGCTAGGTTCCCGTCCCGTGACGACACAGGTCAGCCCGGTCGAGGCCACCATCCGCCCCCTGCGACCGGCGGACGTCGACGCCGCCGTCGAGCTGCTGGTGCTCGCCGCCGGCGCGGACAAGCGACACCGGCTGTCCGACCGGCTGACGAACCCGGGTCCCGGCGAGATCCACCACGCCCTCGTGGCCGAACGGTCCGGGGCCGTCGTGGGCGCCGCCAAGCTGACCACCGAGCCGGCGTTCCCGGGGACGGTCTCCGCCCTGGTCGCGGTGGCGGAGCGGGAGCGGGGCGGCGGGATCGGCACGGCTCTCGCCGACGCGCTGGGAAGCTGGGCCGAGCGCGAGGTCGATCCGGCGATCGTGATCACCAGTGCCATCCGAGACGATCTCGACGGGGGCCGCCGCTTCGCCCGGCGGTACGGGCTCGCGGTCACCCGGCACAGCGTCGGCTGGCGGTTCGACCTACCCGGCCGCGAGGACGAGCTGGTGCGACGGGCGGCGGACACCGCGGACGCCGCGAACGTACGGGTCCGGGTGGCCGACCTCGCCACCGAGGAGACGCTGATCGTCGAGTGCATCGGCCGTACGCTGCCCGGCCTGCCGGTGCCCGGCGCGGAGAACCAGGAGGTCGACCTGGCCCACGCCCGGTCGGTGATCCCGGACGCGGCGACCGTGCTGCTGGCCGTGCCCGAGGGCGCCCCGGCGCAGCCGCCGTGCGGGATCACCGTCGTCACCCCGCTGGCCGGCAGTGGTGACTGGTACACGGTCTACACCGGTGTGGCGGTGGCGCACCGCGGCCGGGGTGTGGCGGCAGCGCTGAAGGCCGCCGCTCTGTGGGCGGCGTACCGCGCCGGTGCCACCGCGGTCACCACCCACAACGACGACACCAACGAGCCGATCCTCCGGGCCAACCGGGCGTTCGGCATGCGACCCAGCGTGGGCTACTGGAGCCTCACCCGGGAGGGGTAGGAGGCCGTCCCCGAGCCCACCACCGCGTGCGGGCCCGGGGGGAACCGGGTGCCGTCGGCTCAGCCCTCTCGTAGCTGCACCACCGCGCGGACGAACTCGGCGGGCTGCTCCACGTGCCCGAAGTGCCCGCTGTGCTCCAGCACCACCAGCCGCGAGTCCTTGATGCCCTCGTGCAGCTGCTCCGCCCACCGCACGCCGCAGATGAAGTCGTGTGCCCCGACGATCACCACGGTCGGCGCGAGGATCTCACCGAGCCGGTCCCGTACGTCGAACGGCGTCGGGTCCTGCGCACCCGCCGGCTCGGCCCAGACCTGGACGGCCGCCTGGAACGCGGCGAACTCCTCCCGCCGGGACCAGAAGTCCGCGAAGTAGACGGGGACCGCCGTGCGGAGGGCGGCGCTCAGCGCGTCGTCGTCGGTGGCGGTGACGGCCTGCTGGAAGGCGGCCGGCACCGCCTCGGCCTCCGGGTTGCCCGGGTACCGCCCCGGGTACGCGACCAGCCCGGCCATCGCCTCGGCCCAGAACTCGGCGCCGGTGACCGGGGAGGTGTCGTACAGGACGAGACCGGCGACCCGGTCCGGGTGCGCGAGGGCGTACGCCTGGACGACGAAGCCGCCGTGCGAGTGGCCGAGCAGGTGCACCCGGTGCTCGCCGAGCTGGTCGACGACGGCGCCGAGGAACCGGGCGTACGTGTCGAGGCGGTAGTCGGCCCGGTCGGCGAGGCGCCCGGAGGCCCCGGTGCCGACCGGCTCGACGTACACCATCGTGAAGTGCTCCTCCAGCTCGGGCGTGCGCAGGTAGCCCCAGCCGATGCCGGGGCCGCCGCTGTGCGCCACGCAGACCGGGCCGGTGCCGGCGACGTGGTAGACCTGCCGGACGCCGTCGATGGCGAACTCGTGCGTGCCCGGGGTGAGGGCGGCGTCGTGGCGGGTGGAACCCATGGTGTCTCTCCCGATCCGTGGCCCGCGCGGCACCGGCCGCGCGGGAACTGTGGTTGGCGGGACGAGATGCGGGAGCCGGTCGGAAAGTTCGCCCGGCGACGGAGAAATTTTCAGGCGGCCAGGGCGTGGGCCGGGCTCGGGTGGAAGAGCCGCAGCTCGCGCACCCGGCCGTTGCGCAGCCGCTGCAACCAGAGGGCGCCCGGGGGGCAGTGGTCCGGGTCGTCGGGCGGGCTGATCAGGTCGGTCTCCCAGATCAGCACGTCGCGGCTCGCCACGACGTTGCGCAGGCGCTGGCGTACGCCGTCGGACAGGTCCTTGTCCATGCCGCGTACCGCGAAGTCGCGGTCCCCGCGCGCGCCGCCGGGGACCAGCATCTGCGCGTCGGGTGACCACAGGTCGCGGACCACGCGGTCGAAGTCGCCGCGCATGGCCGCGTCGATCGCGTCCCGACCCTCGCGCCACCGGGCGTCGGCCGCCGCCGTCGCGTCGGCGTGCGCGGCCTCCGCGGAGGTGCGCAGGCCGGCGGCGAGCGCCCGGCGGGCGTGGTTGAGCCGGCTGCGGACGGTGCCGACCGGGATGTCGCACAGGGCCGCGATCTGGTCGTACGAGGACGCGTCGCTGTAGTAGCGGAGCAGGGTCACCAGCCGGTCGGGCTCGGACAGGTCGCCGATGGCGTGCCAGACCCAGTCCCGCAGGGCGCCCCGGTCCAGTGCCTCCTCCGGGGTGGGCGTGTCGGAGGGCAGGGCCAACCACTCGGGCTCGGCGACGGGGATCGCCCGGGGCCGGCGCAGCGCCATCCGGGCGTTGTTCCGGACGATCGCGCGCAACCAGGGGCCGACGGCCGTCGGGTCGCGTACCTCGCCGATGCGGCTCAGCGCCACTACCATCGCGTCCTGGACCGCGTCCTCGGCCTCCGGGCCCCAGCCCAGCAGGCTGATGCCGACCGCGCGCATGCCGGCCTCGTGGCGGCTCAGCAGCGCGCCGAGGGCCGCCGCGTCCCCCGTCTGCGCGAGCCGTACGAGGTCGGTGTCGTCGTCCGTCACGTTCATGGTCCTTCGTCCCACCCGTCTCCTCCGGTCGGGGAAGCCGAGACGATCGTGCCGCGACTCGATCACCGGTGTGCCCGGTCTGTGGCGGAGGTAACGACCGCCCTGGGTGCCCCCGGATTTGGACTTGCCGGTCCATTTTTGCCGGGGCACCGTTGCGGACCGGCAGCCCGAGCGGGGCTGTGAGCCGTCCGACGAGGAGACAGAGACGATGCACGACTACTACCTGCTCGGCCGGTCCGGGCTGCGGGTGAGCCGCCTGGCGCTGGGCACCATGAACTTCGGCACCGGCGGCTTCCACGCCTCGTACGGCAAGACGGAGGCGGAGGCCGAGCCGATCTTCCGCCGCTACCTGGAGGCCGGCGGCAACTTCATCGACACCGCGGACTTCTATACCGCGGGCGAGAGCGAGCAGATCCTCGGCCGGCTGATCGCCTCCGCCGGGGTGCGCGACCGGCTCGTGCTGACCAGCAAGTTCACCAACACCGTCGACCCGACCGACCCGAACGCGGGCGGCAACGGGCGCAAGCACATCATCCGCGCGCTGGACGCGTCGCTGCGCCGGCTCGGCACCGACTACCTCGACCTGTACCTGCTGCACACCTGGGACCGGATCACCCCGGTCGAGGAGGTCGCCCGCACCTTCGACGACCTGGTCCGCGCCGGCAAGATCCGGTACGCCGGCCTGTCCGACGTGCCCGCCTGGTACGCCGCCCGGGCACAGAGCTACGCCGAGGCGCACGCGCTCACCCCGATGATCAGCCTTCAGTTGCCGTACTCCCTGGTGGCTCGGGGCATCGAGCCGGAGTTCCTGCCGATGGCGCAGTCCCTCGGGATGGGGCTCACCGCCTGGAGCCCCATCGGCGGCGGGCTGCTCACCGGCAAGTACCGGCGCACGGAGGACGGTGTGTCCGGGGCCGGGCGGCTCGGGGCGAGCGGTGGGAACGGGCTGCCGGTCAGCGACCACGACTGGCAGGTGATCGACGCGCTGGAGTCGGTGGCCGGCGAGTTGGGTCGGAGCATGGCCCAGGTGGCGATCAACTGGGTCGCGACCCAGCCCGCCGTCGGCTCGGTCATCCTCGGGGCGAGCAGCCCCGAGCAGGTCGACAGCAACATGACCGCGCTGGACTTCGAGATCCCGCGGGAGCTGCGCGCGCGGCTCGACGAGGCGAGCGCGGTGCCGCTTGCCCTGCCGTACTCGATGTTCACGCCGGAGTACCAGTCCTGGATCGTCAGCCCGGGCCTGGGCATCGGCGACAAGCCGGCCGGCTACACCCCGCCGGTGTGGAACGGCGCCCCGCCGGCCGCCTGACGCGGACGGGCCCGCCCGGACCGACCGGTCCGGGCGGGCCCTCGGCCGTCGCCGGCGGGGATCAGGCCGGCACCACGTAGGGGAAGGTGTCGGCGCGCGCGTCCCGGGTCACGTCCGCCGTGAGGCCCGAGGTCATGCCGGTGTTCAGCACCAGCGAGAACATCACCTCGGGCGCGTTGTCCCGCATGGTGCGCCCGTTGCGGACCGCGAACCCGTAGTTGGCCGGCGTGCCCACCTGGTACATCAGCAGGTCGGGATAGACGCTGCGGGCCACGCTCCAGCCGTACGCCTTCGCGTCCGGCGCCGTGCCGTTCGCCGCCACGACCCGCGCCACCGTCGAGGCGATCCCCTCGCCGTCGGCCCGGAGGTCGTCACAGGGGTGCCGGAAGTTGGCCGGGTCCGAGAAGTCGGTGTCGGTGGGCCAGAAGATCGGCCACATCATCGGGTGGCCGGCGCGGTTGATCTGCCGCCACCCGCCCGCGTCGGTCGCCAGCATGGTGCGGCACCAGACGCCGATCCGGCTGTCGTCGCGCAGCGTGCCGTCGCCCTTCCCGACCTCCAGGACGATCGACTCGACGGTGGTGCCGGCGAAGGTGTTCTTCGCGTTCTCCGGTTTCCACGACGACCGGTCCAGCTTGGCGCCGTTCTTGAACGCGTCGTTGACCGTCGCGAGCTGGTCGAGGTCGATGAAGAAGGGATCACGGATGCGGCCCGCCCAGAGCCGGAGCCCGCCGGCGCTCACGGTGTCGCCGGTGGTCCCCTCCACCAGCATGGTGCCGGTCGCCGCGTCGTCGCGGGCCTCGGCGCCGGTGAGCGCGTGCAGGGTCACCGGTTGCCGGCCGTTGCCGTCCGCGTCGCCGAAGGACACCCGGTAGGTCAGGTCCTCCATCTCGTGCCCGTCGAAGTGGACCTTGAACTCGTAGCGGGACTCGGTCTGGAAACCCCGCTTGATGTCGGCGCCCGTGATCGAGCTGTTCACGTCCATCACGAACACGGTGCCGCGCTCGCCGTCGAAGACGTACAGGTCGTCGATGTAGAGCTGGCCGCTCTGCGCGGCGAGGGGGGTGTCGAGATGGTGCGACATCGGATGACTCCCGGTGGTGACGGCTACGGCTCTCGGCGGTGACGGCTCTCGGACAAAAGCGAACATACCGGTGAGGCTTTCGCCGGTCGTGCCAATGCCGGAATCCGCCCGGCGGTCCGCCCTCAGACGTCGACGGAGAGGCGGACCGTCACGACGTCACCCACGTCGAGCCCCTCGGCCGCCCGCACCCGTGCCTTCACCGGCACGACGTAGCGCCCGTCCTTCGGGAAGAGTGACGTCCGCCAACCGGTCCCCCCGATCCGGGCGGCGACCGGGATCATGCCCCAGCCGTACGTCACCGACGCCGACGTCGCCGCAAGTTCGCCGCTCTCGGCCTCCGGGACCGTGACGAAGTGCCACGGCGCCGGACCCCTCCAGAACCAGATCTCGCCGCTGAACTCCAGGTCCATCGCGCCAGGATAGGGGCCGCCGGCCGATCCCGGCGCCCCCGCGTCAGCTGATGATCGTGGTCGCGCCGCCGCCACGACCCCGGTCGTCGAGCAGGAGCGGGGCGCGGCCGTGCACCGCGTAGCGGATGTGGGTGACCTCCGGAGTGGAGATCACCCGGGTCGGCGTCAGCTCGATCCCCTCCTTCTCGCCGAGACCGAGGTCCGCGTCGAGCAGCCGCAGGCCGCTGCCGAGCACGACCGGCACGACGTGCAGCTCCAACTCGTCCAGCAGGCCGGCCGCGAGCACCTGACGCACCAGACTGCCGCCCCCGGCCACCGCGACGTTGCGGTCGCCCGCCACGGCCCGCGCCCGCTCCACGGCGGCCGCCACCCCGTCGGTGACGTACGTGAAGCTGGTGCCGCCCTTGCGCTCCACCCGCGCCCGGGGCCGGTGCGTGACCACGAAGACCGGCGCCCGGAACGGCGGCTCGTCGCCCCACGGCACCTCACCGCCGTCGGCCATCCGGCGCCCCATCACGTACGCGCCCGCCGCCGCGAACGTCTCGGCGATCACCTCGGAGTTCGTGTCCTGCTCCCCGCCGGCGAAGCCCTGCCGCTCCCGCCAGGCCATGCCCTCGGTCACCCACCGGGTGACCCGGAAGAAGCCGGCGCTCTCGGCCGACGCCATCCAGTCACCGTCCCCGTCGAACCGCGGGCCCGCGTAGAACCCGTCCACCGACACCGACACCTGCGCGGTCACCTTGGTCATCTCGGTTGGCTCCTCTGCGTCCGGGGGCGCCCGACCGGGCACCTGCTCGACAGGAGATCGGCGCCGGCCGCCCGGACCCGACAGTCCGCCGACGTGACGGCGGTCACATACCGCGCTCGGCCAGGTAGACCATGTCCGGCTCACCCCGGGACACCGCCACCGGGTGGGCGGTGACCGGACCGACCACCGCCGCGAGCCGCTCGGCGTACGCGGGCGCCGCCGAGGCGCTCCACACGGCCAGCACACCCCCCGGGGCGAGCCGGTCGCGCAGCAGGGCGGTGCCGTCCGCGTCGTACAGGGCGGCGTTGTCGGTGAACACCGTCCAGTCCGGACCGTTGTCGGTGTCGAGGCAGATGGCGTCGAAGACCTCGGCGGTCCCCCGCAGCCAGGACACGACGTCGTCGTTCACGATCCGCACGCGCGGGTCGTCCAGGGCGTGCGCGCTGTACGCGCCCAGGCCACGACGGTGCCAGTCGATGATCGTCCGCTCGATCTCCACCACCACGATCTCGGCCGGCACCGGCGACGCGGCGGCCTCGGCCAGGGAGAACCCCACGCCGAGCCCGCCGACGAGGAGCCGGCCGCCCGGCCGCAGCCGGTCCAGGGCGGCACGGACGAGCAGCCGCTCCGAGGCACCCGCCCGGGTGTCCATGAGGAACACCCCGTTGCTGATGATCTCGAAGTGGCCGTCGCGCTCGCGGAGCACCAGCTCACCCCGCTCGGTCACCGCCCGGTCGACCACCGTCGCCGATTCCCCCATCGGGCCAACCTACGTGCCCGGCACCCCCGCCGATGTCGAATTACCGGCCCCGACGATCACTCCGCCTCCTCCCGCCGGGACAGGCGCACCTCCTCGATGTCCAGCCGGGACTGCACCAGCCGCAGCACGCCGTCGTCGATGCGGCGCTCGTCGCGCAACCGGACCACGGCGGCGCGCTTGTGGGCGAGCACGGCCAGGCGCAACGCCCGGTACTGCTCCTCGTAGCGCAGGGCGACGTGGTCGTCGGTCTCACCCCGGCTGGCCCGCAGCACCCGCAGGCGTTTGCGGTACTCCCGGTCGAGCCGGTCGACGACCTCCGGCCCGATGCCCAGTTCGTCGGCGAGCCGGGGCAGCACGGCGAGCGCCTCCTCGGTCGCCACCGTCTCGGCCAGGTGCCGCTCCTGCTCCACGGTGCTGTCGACGGGCAGCCGGGCCCAACGCACCACGGGCGGCAGCAGCAGACCCTGGACGACCAGCGTCACCACGATCACCCCGGTGGTGACGAACACGATCGTGTCCCGGTCGGGAAACGGCGCCCCGGACCGCAGCGTCTGCGGCACCGCGAGCGCCGCGGCGAGCGACACCGCGCCCCGGAAACCGGCGACCGCGCTGACCACGCGGGCCCGCGCGGCGACCCGGCGCAGTCGCTGCCGGGGACGGCGGTCCACCAGCCGGATCGCGTACGGGGTGGTGAAGTGCCAGGCGAAGCGCACCCCGATGACCGTCGCCGAGACGGCGGCGACCGCCATCAGCCCACGCGTGAGGTCGACGCTGGTCAGACCGCGGACAGCCGACTGGACCTCCAACCCGACCAGGACGAAGAGGGCCCCGTTGAGCACGAACGTGGACAACCCCCAGAACGCCGTCCCCTGCTGCCGGGTCTGGGCGCGTACCTGACGCGGGCCGGCCTGGCTCAACCACAGCCCGGTCACCACGACGGCGAGCACCCCGGACGCGTGGATCGTCTCGGCGACCAGGAACGCGGTGAACGGGGCCAGCAGGCTGACCAGGTTGTCCTGGAGCGGGTCGTGGACCCGGCGACGGGCCTGCAGCAGCAGCCACGCCGTTGCCACCCCGATCAGGGCGCCACCCCCGTACGCGACCACGACCAGCCACGACACGTGGCCGGCGCTGAGCGTCTCCTCGCCCACCGTGATGCCCACGGCCAGGCCGTAGATGACCAGGGCGGTGCCGTCGTTGACGAGGCTCTCGGCCCGCAGCACGGTGACCGTGCGGCGGGGCAGGGCCCGGGCGAGCACCCCGACCGCGGTCGCGTCGGTGGGCGCGACGGCCGCGCCGAGCGCCCACGCCGGCCCCCACGGCAGCCCGAGCGCGTGCGCCACCGCCGCCACCGCGGCGGCCGTCGCGATAACCAGCAAGGTGCTCAGCAGGACGATGACCCGCAGGTTGCTGCGGATCTCCCGCAGCGAGGTGCTGAGGCTCTCCCAGAACAGCAGCGCGGGCAGGAAGAGCAGCAGCACGATCTCGGGCGGCAGCTGCACGGCGCGCAGCGCGGGCACGAACCCCAGCAGCACGCCGCAGCCGAGCAGGAGCACCGGCGGGGCGACCCGGAGGCGACGTGCCAGGACGCTGGACAGGAGCAGAGCCAGGCCGACGAGCACCACGAGTTCCAGACCGAGCACGGCCCACCTCCACGCGCACCGCAGCGACGGGACGTGCCGGCCCCCGGGAACGAGGCCTGACCAGCCGGTCCGAGCCTATCGTGCGGGGAAGCGCAGGATGCGGTCGTCGCCGTCGCGGACGTCACCGCGCCCGTCGGTGTTGGAGGTGGTGACCCAGAGGGCGCCGTCCGGGGCGACCTGCACCGTACGCAGCCGGCCGTGGCTGCCGTCCAGCCGCGCCGACGGGTCACCCACCGTGTCGCCGTCCAGCGGGAGGCTCCACAGCCGCTCGCCGCGCAGCGCCGCCACGTACGCGGTGTTGCCCGCGATGGCGATGCCCGACGGCGAGGCGTCCCGTACCGGCCACGTCACGAGCGGGTTGGTGTACCGGCCGCCGGCGGTGTCGCCGTCGCCCTCCACCTCGGGCCAGCCGTAGTTGCGGCCCGGCTCGACGCGGTTCACCTCGTCCAGTTCGTTCTGCCCGAACTCCGTGGCGAACAGCCGTCCCTGCGTGTCCCAGGCCAGGCCCTGCACGTTGCGGTGGCCCAGGCTGTAGACCGGCGACCCGGCGGTCGGGTTGCCGGGCGCCGGCTCCCCGTCGGGGGTGAGCCGCAGGATCTTGCCGTTCGGGCTCGCCGGGTCCTGCGACCGGTCGGTGTCACCGGCGTCCCCGGTGCCCACGTAGAGCATCCCGTCCGGACCGAACGCGATCCGGCCGCCGTTGTGGGTGCGCGCCTTGGCGATGCCGTCGAAGACCACCTCGGGCTGCCCGCCGTCGAGCCGAAAGCGCACGATCCGGTTGTCCCGCTCGGCCGTGAAGTAGGCGTAGACCAGGCTGTTCTGGGCGTAGCCGGGGGAGACGGCGAGCCCGAGCAGCCCGCCCTCGCCACCGGCCGCCACCCCCGGCACCCGGTAGACCTCCACCGGGTCGCCACCGCCGAGGGCGACCCGCAGCACGCGGCCGGTGTCCCGCTCGGCGACCAGGGCGTCACCGCCGGGCAGGAACGCCAGACCCCACGGGACGTCCACCCCCCGGGCGACCTCCTCGCCGGCGTCCAGGTCCGGCATGCCGGAGGGGGCGCTGACGGCGCTGCTGGTGGCGAGGCCACCCGGTGCCGGGCGCGGGTCGCCGCCGCTGTCGCAGCCCGCGGCGACGCTCACCGCGAGCACCGCCAGCCACGCCCGTCGCCACCGGTTGCCTGCCGTGCTGAACGCCATGCTGATCCTCCAGGGGTGGGGGGAGCGGCCGGCCGGGGACGCGGCCACGTCGTTCCAGTGTCCGCGAGGACGGCCACCGGAGCCAGACGATCACGAGCGCGGGCTCCGTCAGCGCGACGCCTCCGGTCCGAGCGGCGCGCCGCCGGCCCGGCGCTCGGCGCGGAAGCGCGACGGCGGCACGGCGTGGTAGGCGAGGAACGCCTGGCGCAGCGACTCAGTGGAGCCGAAGCCGCAGCGGCGCGCCACGGCGGCGAGGGGGAGGGTGGTCGACACGAGCAGGTGCGCGGCGGCCTCGGTCCGCGTCCGGCGCACGTACTGCGCGGGTGTCTCCCGCAGGTGGGTGAGGAACAGCCGGGAGAGGTGCCGCTCGCTGACTCCCGCGAGCCGGGCCAGGGTGGCGGCCCCCAGATCCCCGGCGAGGTGGCTGACGATGTGGTCCCGGGTGCGGAGCACGACGAGGTCGTCGCCCGGCGTCCGGGACAGGAACATGCTCATCTGGGCCTGGCTGCCCGGCCGTTGCAGGTAGGCGACCATGCCCAACGCGACGCCACGGGCGAGCGCCGTGCCGTGGTCCTCCTCGATGAAGGAGAGGGTCAGGTCGAGGGCGCTGGTGACCCCGCCGGAGGTCGCGACGTTGCCGTCCCGCACGAAGATCGGGTCCGGGTCGACGCGCACCTCCGGGTAGGCGCGGGCGAGCTGCTCGGCGTACATCCAGTGGCTGGTGGCCCGGCGGTGCGCGAGCAGGCCGGCTTCGGCGAGCACCGTCGCGCCGGTGCACACCGACGAGACCCGGCGCGCCAGCCCCGCCAGGCGTCGCACGTGACCGACCAGGGTCGGGGTCGCCGCGGCCGCCAGGTGCCCGAGCCCGCCGGAGACCACCAGCGTGTCGGGCGGGGTGGTGAACCGCTCCAGCGCCACCTGGGCCTCCAGCCGCAGACCGGAGTCGCAGGTGACGGCGTGGCCGCTCGGCGTGGCCAGCACCGTCCGGTAGGGAGGGCGCGCGCCACCCCGGTTGGCGATGTCCAGGCTGGAGCTGACGCAGGCGATGTCGAGCAGCTCCGCGCCGTCGTACGCGACGATCAGGACCAGCCGCTCCCGCATGCCTCACGCTAACCCGGACGGCCCGCAGCGGCGGCACCAGGATTCCGGCACCGCTGCCCACGATTCCGGACCGGCCGGGCCGGCGGTCGTGACCGGGCCCGCGCGACCGGGCCACGATCGGCGCCATGACAGGGACGACACACTCGCACCCGGCGACCTCGACCGACCGCTGGCCGAGCGCCCTGGGCCTGGTCGCCGCCGGGGGCGCCATCGCCGTCATGGCCCTCGGCGACCGTGAGGCCGCGCTGTTCGGCCCGAGCATCGCCACGATGGCCGGGATCTACCTGGTGGCGTACGCCCTGGGTCGCCCGTGGGCCGCGTGGCTGGCCTTCCCCGCGCTGAGCGCGGTGGTCGCCGTGCTTCACGTCCTGCGGGCGCGGGACGTGGCGGCCCTGGACCCGGCGGTCGGCATGACGGTGCTGCTGGTGCCGCTCTGGCTGTGGGCGGTGGCCCGGCGCCGGTTCACCGAGCCCCGGACGGTCACGCTCCAGACCGTCGGGATGCTGGCGTTCGGCGCGGTCACTCTCCTCGCGAGCGCCGTTCAGTCCCGGCTGGCCGTCCTGGTGGCCGCCGTCGGATTCCTCGCGCACGGTGTCTGGGACGCGTACCACTTCCGCGTGAACGCCGTGGTCAACCGGCCGTGGTCGGAGTTCTGCGGCGTGGTCGACCTGGTGGTCGGCGCGGCGCTGGTCGTCGTCGCGGTGGCCTGACCCTCGGTCGTGCGGGCCTCCCCGGGCGGCGGCGTTTCGACTACGGTGATCGCATCGTGTTCTCGTCGCGTCGCCGGGTCCTCATCGCCGTGCTGGGCGCCACCGTCGCCCTCGGCGCGGCGACGGTCGCCGTCGTCCAGCTCACCGGCGACAGCCCCGACGAGGCGCCGCCGCCGGTCCGCGTCGTCCAGCCCGGCGCGCCCGGGCAGCCCGGCCGCACCCTCTCCCCGGCCGACCGGTCCCAGTTGCCGGCGCCGCCCGCCCACACCGACGCCGACACCCGGTTCATGCAGCACATGATCGGCCACCACACACAGGCGCTGGAGATGACCGCCCTGGTCGCCGACCGCGCGCAGAGCGCCGACGTGTCGCTGCTCGCCCGTCGGATCGAGACCTCGCAGGGCGAGGAGATCACGCAGATGCAGCGGTGGCTCACCGAGCGGGGCGAGGAGGTCCCCGGCCCGCACACGCACCACGCCGGGCAGGACGCCGAGATGCCGGGCATGCTCACCCCCGAGCAGTTCCGCCAGTTGGAGCGGGCGCGCGACGGCGAGTTCGACCGGCTCTTCCTCAACCTCATGATTCGGCACCACGAGGGCGCGTTGACCATGGTCCGGCAGCTCTACGCGACCGGCGGCGGGCTGGAACCGGCGGCCGACAAGTTCGCCCGCGAGGTCGAGGCGGACCAGAGCATCGAGGTCAGGAGCATGCGGGAGCTACAGACCCGCCTCGCCGGCTGACCGGCGCGGCCCGGCCTCCCGTCGGTGCGAGCCGGCTACCGCGTGGTCTGGTCCTGCTCCTGCGCCGAGGCGCCCGGGCTGGTGCTACCACTTCCGACGCCATTCGAGGCGACCGCGATGCGCCACGGCCGGGAGGTCCCCGCGCTGGACGTACAACACCTCGTCCTCAACCCACCAGACGTCGCCGGCGAAGAGGAAGACCGGAGCGTCCAACGTCAGGGCGAGGAGACACCCGCCGGAACTGCCGGGCAGCGCCGCCACGTCGTCCACCAGCTCCGCCCGCGCCGCGGTAACGGGCTCGGTCATCACGCCGCCATTCTGACCCTGTCCCACGGCCCTACGCTCCCGGCAGGAGTGGCGCCCAGAACACGGCGAGCTGTGGATCTTGGTGAGTTATGGCCCCTCTGGGGGCACAAATCGTCCAAGATCTGCAAGCGACGCCTCCACAGTGCTGCGAAACCCGCCTTGGGCACTGGGGCGCGGTTCGACCCCAGGCCAGGTGTGGCTCTAAGATCCTTCTCTTCGGCAGGTCTGCGCCTCCGGAGTCCTCGAAGGCGGATTCGCCATGATCCCCGATCCGACGAAGGTGAGCAGCCGCCTGGATGCGGCGCTGGCGGGTGTGGCCGCCACGTTCCAGGGCATGACCGCCCCATCGGCAGGAGTCCAACTGCGAGTGCCACTGGGGCAGCGCCGAGGAGTTGGCGCTACTCAAGACCCCTGACGTGCCGCTCGACGACGACCTGCTCCGCCGCACGTACTGGACGACAGACTGGCACTACCCCGGACCTCTGCTGCGCCGGATCCTGCCCCAACTGACCCGGAACCTCGTGGCGGGCCGCATCATGCCGATGGCCGGGATGGAGAGCCTCGGAAGGGTGTTCAGCCGCGGCCGGTGGCAGGAGTGGCCCGGCCAGCAACGGGACGCCCTGCGGGAGTTCCTGGACGCCTGGTGGCTGCACGTCCTGATCGAACCCGACGCGAAGGTGCCCGCCCATGAGGCCCTGACGCTCGTCGCCGAGATCACCACAACGCTGCTCCCGTGGTTGACCGTCTGGGCGGAGTCACTGACCAGCGCGACCGCGCGACGGCGACTGGCCACCGCGGTGGACGAGTGGATGTACGACCTACTGGGCGACAAGCTCCCCTGGCCGAGCCGGCACGACGAGGAAACGTGGTGCTCGGCGCTGTCGCTGTGGGTGCTGCGACACGCACCCGCCGCACTGACCGAGGACGAGGCGTCGACCGAGTTGTCCGACCAGGTGCGGCTGCTTGGCCTACCGTTCCTCGAACGGTGGGACCGGTAGGCCCGGCCGGGTCCGGACAGAGGGGTGCGCCCCGCCGAGATACCTCGGCGGGGCGCACCCCTCTGTCGGTCGACGGTGGTCAGTCGAGAGTGGCGCACTGGCCGGCGGCCGGCCCGGACACCGTGTTGGCCGCACCGAGGTTGATCGGCGCGGGCGAGTTGCCGGAGCAGGAGAGCGGGCCGCGTACGGTGCTGTCGGCGATGATCGGCTCGATGGTGCCGGTGCCGCCGCCGGTCAGGGTGACCGGCCCGTGGATCTCGGAGGACACGACGGCGGCGCTGCCCCGGGTGCCGGTGATGCTCACCGGGCCGCGGACGGTGCTGTCGTACAGGTGCACGGCGGCCGCGTTCGCCGCCGACACCGGTCCGGAGACCGACGCGTCGATCGCGAGGAGCGACGCGCCCGGCCGGACCGTCACCGGGCCGTTGACCCGTGCCCCGTCGAGGCAGGTGACGCCGGTGGCCGTGAGCGGCCCGTTGTGCCGTCCCGTGACGGTCGTGGTGCAGGTCCGGGAGAGCTGGTCGAAGCGGGCCCGGGCCACCGCGAAGCTCGGGGCCCAGCCGATCTTCGTCTGGTGCTGCGGGTTGAACTCCGGCAGCCGCACCTCGCGGGCTGCGGCGATCTCCGCCGCGGTCAGGTGCTCGCTCGGCCGCAGCCCGAACACGTCGAAGCCGCGCGCGATCTCACTGCCGTAGATCTGCCCGTTGTACCAGTACGCCGACCAGAAGCCGCCGAGGACGGTCGCCGTCGGGCTGATCGGCCCGCGGTCGAAGTAGCCGATCTCCCGGGGGTGGGCCGAGTCGGTGAAGTCCATCAGGGAGATGCCGCCCTGGTACCACGCCTGGACGAGGATGTCCCGGCCCGGCACGGGGATCAGCGAGCCGTTGTGGGCCACGCAGTTCTCCTGCGCGGTCTGCGGCACCGGCAGCTTGTAGTAGCTGGCGAAGCGCAGCTTCCGGTCGACGATGTCGAAGATCGCGTTGGCGCCCCACTGCGGCTGGTCGGTGGTCCGGCACCGGGCCCCGGTGCCGCCGCCCCACTCGTCGGTGAAGACGACCTTCGTGCCGTCGTTGCTGATCGTGGCCGAGTGCCAGTACGCGAAGTTCGGGTCGGCGACCTCGTCGATCCGCACCGGGTTGGCGGGGTCCGAGATGTCGATCAGGATGCCGTTGCCCTCACACGCGCCGGCCGCCAACCCCAGCTCCGGGTAGGCGGTGATGTCGTGGCAGGCGTCGGTGACCGGCGACGGACTCCACGTTCCGCCCGAGGGGTGGGTCGGCACGGGCGGGGTGTTCTGGAGGCCGTCGATCCTGCCGGTCGCCGGGTCGGCGAACAGGCGCGGGCCGCTGACCAGCGCGGCCTGCTCGGGGGCGGCCACCGGGACCTTGATGACGTCGATTCGCCACCGGGCCGGGTCGACGCCCGACGCGGGGGTGTTGTTGCAGCCGGCCATGGTGCTGGACGGCCGCACCCCGGCGGTGCCGGAGACGTAGACGTAGACGTTCGCGCTGTCGTCCGGGTCGGTGACGAGCGAGTGGGTGTGCGAGCCGCGGCAGGTCTGCACCGCCGCCACCTGCACGGGGTTGGCGACGTCGCTGACGTCGAAGACGCGTACGCCCTGGAAGCGGGTGCCGGCCGTCGGGTCGGTGCCGCAGTCGAGCCGGCCGCGGGTCTCCTCGACCGACATGAAGAGCAGGTTGCCGTGGACGGAGACGTCGCCCTGCCCGCCCGGGCACACCACGCTGGTGACGAGCGTCGGGTCGGCGGGCTGGCTGACGTCGTAGATGTTGAACCCGTTGTAGTTGCCCACGAAGGCGTGGTCGCCGCCGAAGGCCAGGTCGGAGGCGACGAAGCCGAAGTCGCCCGGGTTGGCCGGGTTGACGAAGCCGGCGGGCTTGTCGCGGTGGGCCAGCAGGTCGAGGTTGCTGATCGCGCTCTGCGCGTCCAGCCAGCCCGGCCCGAGCCCGATGCGGGGGTCGGGGCCGGGCTCCTGGCCCGACGCCGCCCCCGGCACCAGGGCCACGACCAGCGCGGCGACGGCCGCCGCGCCGATCAGTCGACGTCTTCTGAGGGAGGGTTTCGATCGAATCATGCGTACGCCCTTCACACAGCGCCCCCACTGGTGGCCGGCGTGCTTCGGGGCGTGTCGCACGCCGCGGTAGTAAGGACCGTACCGTCTGACGGGCGATTCAGATCATGGTCATATTCACGATGGATGCGAAATCGTTGATGTCGAGGGTGCTTGCGTCCCGACCTTGCTAGGGGGCGTCGACGACCTCGCGGCCGAGCGGCCAGAACGCCGCGGGCACGAGCTTGAAGTTGGCGATCCCGAACGGGATCCCGATGATCGTCACGCAGAGGGCGATGCCGGCGACGATGTGGGACAGCGCGAGCCACCAGCCCGCCAGCACGACCCACAGCACGTTCGCGAGACCGGAGGCTACGCCCGCGCCGGGCTTCGGCACGAGCGTACGGCCGAACGGCCACAGCGAGTACGACGCGAGGCGTAGCGAGGCCACCCCGAACGGGATGGTCACGACCAGGAGGAAGCAGATCAGCGCCGCGATCCCGTAGCCGAGGGCGAGCACCGCCCCGCCGCCGAAGATGAGCCACAGCACGTTCAGCAGAAAGCGAATCACCCTTCCAGCATCGCCCCCGTCCGCCAGCCGGGGGAGAGCGCGGTGCGGCGCTCAGAGCGCGAGGAGGGCCGTCATGGCGGCGTAGCTGGCCAGCAGCAGGACGCCTTCGAAGCCGAGGCGGCCCCAGCCGCAGGTCTGCCGGATCAGCAGGCCGCCGAGCAGGGTGGCGGTCATGAAGAGGCTGGTGGTCGTCGCGAGCAGTTCGTGGTGGCCGGCGCTGTGGTAGATCGAGCCCTGCCGGTAGGCGATGTCGCCGGCCACGAGGGTGAGCACGTCGACGATGTTGCCGCCCAGCACCGCGGCGACGGCCAGGGTGACCGCGCCGCGTCGGACGGCGGCGACAGCGGTGACGGTCTCCGGCAGCGCGTTCACCACGCCCATGAGTACCCCGCCGACGAACCCGGTGGTGAGGCCGGTGATGGCGACGAGACTCTCCGCGGCCAGCGCCACCAGCCACCCGCTCGCCGCGACGAGCAGGCCGACGACGGCGAAGCGGGTCCACAGCCACCGGGACGAGCGGAGGTTGAGCGGGCTGTCGTCGTGCGGGACGTCCGGTTCGGTCTCCGCCGTGGAGATCGCCTGCCACATCGGTTGGGCGCCGGCCCGCCGGATGAGCACCAGCCCACCGACGTACGCGGCGACGATGACCCCGGACATCGGGTCGACGCCGCCGACGGTGGTCTCCGGGACGTAGCTGGCCAGCAGGGCCAGGGCCAGCAGCGCGATCAGCAGGCACCCGGAGAGCAGGTTGGACAGCGAGGCGGCGGCGTGTTCGAGGTTGGCGCGCCGGTGGAAGGCGTCCGCGACGGCGACGGCGGTGGTCTGCGCGGCGATGCCGCCGACCGCGTTGCTGTAGCCGAGGCCGGCCTCGCCGCTCCCGGCGGCCACGACGGTCATGATGATGCCGGACAGGCCGGTCACGACGCCGAAGAACACGACGCCGAACAGGGCCTCGCCCCAGCCGGTGCGGTCGGCGAGCGCGTCACCCAACCCGGCGAGCCGGATGCTGCCGGCGACCGTGATCGCCCCGGCCACGAGAAACACCCCGGCGGTCCACGGCAGGGGCCAGGGCAGGGCGGTCGGATCCGGCACCGGCCGGGGGTTCCCCGATCCTGGCCGGTAATGCGCCGATGGGCGGTTCGGTACGAGAAGGTGGACGGCGGTCGGTCCCCGCATCGGGACGGCACCCTGGAGGATCATGGGGGCGGCCGTGCTTGGTGGCCCCGGCTCGTGGGCGGTGGGACGGTGCGGACGCGGGGGAGGACCGGGCGATGCGGGCAGCGGGCGGGACGCGCGGGTGGCGGCGGGTCGCGGTGGGTGCCGCGGCGCTCCTCGTGGGCGCGACGGGGACCCCCGTCGCCGCGCGCGCCGCGCCGACGCCCGGAGCCGACGCCGCCACGCCGGTCTGCGCGGTACGGGACCGACGGCTGATCGAGATCTCCGGGCTGGCCGCCATCGACGGCGGGTACGCCGTGGTCAACGACGGCGCCGACGACGAGTCCCGGCGGCGTATCTTCTTCCTCGGGCCGGACTGCCGGGTGGTCCGGGACGTGCCGTACCCCTCCCGGCCGCGCGACACCGAGGACCTCGCCGTGACGGCGGACGGCACGGTCTGGGTGGCGGACGTCGGCGACAACGACCGTTCGCGTACGACCGTCGCGGTGTGGAAGCTTCCGCCCGGCGCCGCCCGGCCCGTGCTGCACCGCCTGACCTATCCGGACGGGCCGCACGACGCGGAGGCGCTGCTCGTGACCGGCGACGGCCGGCCGGTGGTGGTGACGAAGTTCTCCGGCGCCCTGTACGCCCCGACCACCGCCCCGCGACCCGGCGCCACGGTGCCGCTGGCCCGGGTGGGGCAGGTGCGCCTGCCGGCCACCACGACCAGCAACCCCTTCGGCATCCTGGGTCGCGGCGCGATCACCGGCGCGGCCACCGCGCCCGACGGGAGCCGGGTGGTGCTGCGCACGTACGCCGACGCGTTCGAGTTCGACGTGACCGGCGGCGACGTGATCGCCGCGCTCACCACCGGCACGCCCCGGACCACCGCGCTGCCCGACGAGCCGCAGGGCGAGTCGATCACGTACGACCGGGACGGCCGGTCTCTGCTCACGGTCTCCGAGACGGCCGACCAGCCGCCCGGGACGGCGCCCCGGATCCTGCGCTACCCGCTGGCCGGCCCGGCTGCGGCCCCGCCCGGCGGCACGCCGGAGCCGACCTCCACGCCGACCGACGCCGCGACCGGGGCCGACCCGACCGCCGCCGTCGGGGCCGGTCGCCGGGGCGGTGACGTCCACCCGGCGGTGCCGCTGGCGGCCGCCGCCCTCGTGCTGGGTGCCGTGGTGGTCGCGGGCCTGGTCGCGCTGCGCCGTATCCGCCGCCGCTGACGCGCAACCGCCTCCCTCACCCGGTCGCGGACAGCCGCCGCAGACCCAGACCGGCGGCGACCACGACGGCCCCCACCAGCACCACCACCAGCGCGGGCGCCCACAGCGGCGCCGCCCGCAACGTCAGACCGCCGAGGACCGCGCCGACGAAGATCCCCAGCAGTCGGCTCGCCCCGCCCGCGCCGGCGGCGAGGTGGTGCGGGTCGAGCACCAGGCCGCGTACCACCTCGGTGAGCGTGCCGGTCAGGTACGTGGTGGAGGCGCCGCGCAGCCCGATGCTGACAGTGACCGCGCTCTGGATGCCGCTCGCCGCCGACGCGCCGCCGAGCAGGGCCAGGCTCTCCGCGCGCCCGGGTGCGCCGTCGCTGCCCCACCAACCCGCCGCGACGGCGACGAGTAGCAGCGACTGGGCGGCCACCACCATTCCCGTACGGCGACGCCAGCCCGGGCGCGCCCGACGCAGTGGCAGTGTGCCGACGGCCACGCCCACCGCGAACCCGCCCACCGCCACCACGCCCCCGGTGACCAGATGGCCGGTGGTCGTGGCGACCCCGTGACCGAGCTGCACCAGGTTGCCGGTGATGACGCTGGCGAACAACCCGCCGAGCTGGGTCACGCAGAACACGTCGAGGAGACCCGACGCGGTGGCGAGCACCACGAGCAGCCGGGCCACGGTCGCGTGGGGCAGGGCGCGTTCGTCGGCCCGGCCGGCACCCGGCCCGATCACCGCCGTGTCACCCGTCGGACCGCCTCTCCCACCCTCGTCGGGGCGGAGGCGGACTTTCCCGGACGGGCGGCGTTCATGCCGCCGCCGTGCCTACCGCCGAACGGTCAGGCGACCCGGGCGGAGGCGCGCAGCCCGAGGATCCGCTCGGTGAGCTGCCACAGCCGCTCCACCGCCGCCCGGTCGCCGACCAGGTGGGACGGCGCCGCCGCCAACAGACCCTCGTAGTAGCCGCCGCTCGTCGGCGACACCGGGGCGGTGGCCGCGTGCAGCACCGCCTCCGCACCGTCGACGACCGGGGCGCCCCCGCGCCCGTACGCGGGCAGCAGCCGGGTCCGCACCACGCCCGGGTGGACGTTCGCCACGGTCAGCTCCGCGCCGGTCCGGCCGGCCAGCGCCACGCCGAACATGGTGAGGGCGAGCTTCGCCTGGGCGTACGCGGCGATCGGGGAGTACCGGGCCGACGAGTTCAGGTCGCTCCAGGCGAGGGTGCCCATCCGGTGCAGGCTCGACGACACGTTCACCACCCGTGCCCCGTCGGCGGCGCGGAGCACCTGGACCAGCGACCGGGTGAGCAGGTACGGAGCGAGGTAGTCGACCTGCCACGACAACTCGTTGCCGTCGACGGTGAGCGTGCGACGCGGCGGACCGACGAGAGCGGCGTTGTTCACCAGCAGGCGCAGCCCACCGGGGCGGGCGGCGACGGCGGCGGCGACGGAGCGCACCTGGGACAGTCGGGCGAAGTCCGCGACCACCGGCTCCAGCCGCTCCGGGTCGACGCCGGACTCGGCGAGCCCTCGGAGGGCCTCCCGGCCCTCGCCGTCCGTCCTCGCGTGCAGCAGGACCTGCCAACCCTCGACGGCCAGCTGCCGGGCCACCTCGCGGCCGATCCCGCTGGTGGCGCCGGTGACCAGCGCGGTCCCGGGTACGTCGATCATGGTTCTCCTTCCGGCCGGTCCGGTGCCGGCGGTGACGGCGTCCCCCTGGCCGGTCTCCGCCTCGCGCGGTGGTCCGGCCGCGTTCACCCCGGGGGAGGGGCGCGACGGGTCCGGGTCGAACCGACGGGGACCCGTCGCGCACGCGGTGGGGGCGACGGGCTACGGGCGTGAGCCACCCGGTCGCGGGGGACGCTCGTGCGCTGTCTGGGCCACACGAGCCGTCCGTGCACCGCGTCCGGGCTCGTACATGCCCGCCGGGATGCCACGCTCGGACCTGGCCACCGTCGTCCTTCCCCACCTCGGTCGGGGGTCTGGCGCCCCGACGCCGTCCAGCACAGCGCGCCCGGGCCGGTCCCGGCAAGGATCTTCACGCGCTCGGTACGCCCGGCGGCCCCGATTTCACGCCGCCGATACGCGCCCGCGCGAGGCGCCTTGACCCGCCCGTGACCCCGGGATACAAGCGACGGGACGGCGTCCCGCCCGGCGACCCGCCACGACCGTGAGGAGCGACGGCATGAACTGGACCCTGGAAGTGGTGATCGTGCCGGTGTCGGACCTGGACCGGGCCAAGGAGTTCTACGCCGACCGGCTCGGGTTCGTGGTGGACCACGACACGGTGATCAGCGACGACGCGCGGTTGGTGCAGCTGACCCCGCCGGGCTCCGGCTGCTCGATCGTCATCGGCAAGGGCGTCGTGCCGGAGATGCCGCCCGGTTCGTTGAAGGGGCTCCAACTGGTGGTGCCGGATCTTCAGAAGGCGCGGGCGGAGCTGGTCGAGCGGGGCGTCGACGTCAGCGAGATCCAGGTGGTCGGCGCCAATCCCCGGCCGGTGCCGGACCCGCTGGACAACGTCGGCTTCGTGTTCTTCAGCGACCCGGACGGCAACGCCTGGGCGGTGCAGCAGATCTCCAGCCGGGCCTGAGCCCGTCGAACGGGTGAGCGGCGGGGCCAACGGGTCCGCTCGCCCGTCCGGCACCCGTAGCCTGCTCCGGTGGGCGGTGCGGGTGGTCCCGGCTCCGGGGTCAGGGTCGCCGCAACGGCGCGCCGGTCGAGCTGGCTGGAACTCTTCTTCGATCTGGTCTTCGTCGTCGCCGTCTTCGAGCTGGGTCAACTGCTGAACGCCGACCCGACGCTCCACGGGGTGCTGGTCTTCGCCGGTCTGATCACCACGATCTGGTGGCTGTGGTTCAGCTTCTCCTACTTCGCCGACCTGTTCGACGACGACCGCCCGCGCAGCCGTTTCCCGCAGCTGACCGCGATGCTCGGCGTCCTCGCCCTGGCCGCTTCGCTGGATCGTGGGGTGGCCGACGACGCCGTCCGGTACGCGGTGATCTACGGGCTGCTGCTCGTCCTGCTCGGCGCCCTGTACGCGGTGGTCGGGTGGCACATCCCCGAGGCGCGGGAGTTCTGCTGGTGGAACGCGGCCGGTTTCCTGTCCGGCGCGTCGTTGTGGTTCGCGTCGCTGGCGGTGCCCACCCCGGCGCGGTACGTCCTCTGGGGCGCTGGCCTCGCCGTCAACGCCGCACTGGCCGGGCCCCTGGCGTACGCCCGGGCGGGTCGGGCGCCGACCCAGCAGTCGCACATGCCGGAGCGGCTCGGGCTGTTCACCATCGTCGTCCTCGGCGAGGCCGTACTCGCGGTCGCCAACGGCATCGGTGAGACCGGCTGGCAGCCGGCGGCGGTGGCGGTCGGCATCGGCGGGTTCGTGATCGCCTGCTGCATCTGGTGGGTGTACTTCGCCTCGACGTTCGATGCCGAGGCGGGCAACCGGGCGGTGCGGGCCGGGCGGGCTCTGATCATCCGCAGCTACCTCTACGCGTACGGTCACCTGCTGGTGTACGGCGCGATCGTGGCCTCCGGCGTCGCCGTCGAGGTGGCCGCGCGGGAGGCGGTGCACGGCGGACACGGGGTGGCCGGGCCGCTGCTCGGCGGCGCCCAGCTGGTCCTGATGCTGGGCTGCGTCATCGTCTACCGCGGGTTCGACGTACGGGTGCGGCGGCGGGTCATGGTGGCCCAGGCCGGACTCGTCGTAGCGGCCGTGTTGATCGGACTCGGTGGCCTACCGCCGACCGTGACGGTGGCCCTCGTCGCGCTGGCGTGGGTGGTGCTCGCCCTGATCGAGTGGCACGCGCCTCCGGTCTGGCGGCGCTGACCGGGACCGGCCGCCGTTGCGGTCGTCAGACGTGGGCCGGACCGGGGGCGGCGGCCGGGGCGGCGGCGGCGAGCGCGGTCCGGACGGTGTCGAGCAGTGGCCGCTCGGGGTGGTCCATCCAGTGCTGGACGGCGACCCGCACGGTCGTCAGGAAGTGCGCCGCGAGGACCCGGGAGCGGAGCGCGACGTCGTCGCCGCCCAGCCGGGTGGCCAGCTCCGCCGCCGCCTCGCGCTCGATCGTCGCGTAGGCGGCGACCTGGTGGGCGGCCAGCCCGGGGTGCCCGCGCAGCTGCCGGCGGCGGGTCAGCCAGGCCGGGTCCGCCTTGAGGAACGCCTCCTCCGTCAGGCGCAGGGCCGCCCGCGACAGCACCGTCCAGGGCGCCTCGTCGGCGGGCCGTTCGTGGATCAGCTCCAGCAGCCGGCGTAGCCGCAGGGTGTCGCCGTAGAAGAGGGCCTCCTCCTTGTTGGAGAAGTAGTTGGAGAACGTGCGTCGCGACACGTTCGCGGTGTCCGCGATCTCCTCCACGGTCACCCGGTCGAGGCCCTGCTCGGCGGCGAGCAGCAGGGCGGCCTCGTGCAGGGCGAGCCGGGTCGCGGCCTTCTTGCGTTCCCGCAGCCCACCGCTCTCGTCCACGCGTCCGAGCGTACGTGACCGGCTTCTCAATGTGCAAACTTGCCGGATGGGCAAGATCGGTGAATGATTGCGTGAGGCAACCATCTTGGGTAGGGGAGGGAACCGTGGACAGCGGCGTGCGTGATCTCGGCCTCCGGCTGCAGGATCTGGTCCGCAGCGTCCGCCTGCTGCGCCAGCGCCGGGCCGACGAACGGCCGGCGGTCCCCGTCGGGCTGGTCGGCATCCTCCTGCAGATCGACCGGCTCGCCACCGGCTGCCACGCCCGGGAGTTGGCCGCCCGCACCCGGCTCGACCCGTCGACCGTCAGCCGCGCCGTCGCCGCGCTCGTGTCGCACGGCCTGGTCGAGCGCCGACCCGACCCCACCGACAAGCGGGCCAGCTTCCTGGCCGTCACCCCGGCCGGCCGGGCCGCGCTGGCCGACACCTACGGCTGGTACGGCGAGGTGCTCGACAAGGCGCTCGCCTGCTGGGCCCCCGGCGAGGTGGCCGCGTTCGCCGCCGCCCTCGACCGGTTCACCCACGACATCGAGGTCGCCCTCGCCACCCCGGAGACCCTCACCCTCGCCAACAACGACAACCTGGAGGCCGCGCGATGAGCGCACCCACCACCACCGCCGGCGCCGAGCCGATGAGCCACCGGCGGACGCTCGAGGCACTCAGCGGCCTGCTGCTGGTGCTCTTCGTCGCGATGCTCAGCAGCACGGTCGTCTCGACCGCGCTGCCGAAGATCATCGGCGCGCTGAACGGGTCGCAGACCCAGTACACCTGGGTGGTCACCGCCACCCTGCTGACGGCCACCGCGACCACCCCGATCTGGGGCAAGCTCGCCGACCTGTTCAGCAAGAAGGCCCTGATCCAGCTCGCCATCGTCGTGTTCCTGCTCGGCTCGATCGTGGCCGGCTTCGCGCAGAGCGCCGGCCAGCTCATCGCCGCCCGCGCCTTCCAGGGCATCGGGGTCGGCGGTCTGCAGGCCCTCGTCCAGGTCGCGATCGCGGCGATGATCCCGCCGCGCGAGCGGGGCCGCTACAACGGCTACCTGGGTGGCGTCATGGCCCTCGCCACCGTCGGCGGCCCGCTGCTGGGGGGTCTGATCGTCGACACGTCCTGGCTCGGCTGGCGCTGGTGCTTCTTCGTCGGCGTGCCCGTCGCGATCCTCGCGCTGGTCCTGCTCCAGGCCACCCTGAACCTGCCCACCGTGCGCCGGCAGAACGTCAAGATCGATTACCTGGGCGCCTCGCTCATCGCGGCCGGCGTCAGCGTGCTGCTGATCTGGATCTCGTTCGTCGACAGCTCGTTCGCCTGGGTCTCCTGGGAGACCGCGGCCATGGTCGGCGGCTCGCTGGTCCTGCTCGCCCTGGCGGTCTGGGTCGAGGCCCGCGCGGCCGAGCCGGTCGTGCCGCTCAGCATCGTCCGCCAGCACACCACCGCGCTGGCCATCCTCGGCAGCCTCGCGGTCGGCATGGCCATGTTCGGCGGCGCCGTCTTCCTCGGCCAGTACTTCCAGATCGGCCGCGGCTACAGCCCGACCGAGGCCGGCCTGCTCACCATCCCGATGATGGCCGGCGTGCTGCTCTCCTCGATCATCGCCGGCCGGCTCATCACCCGCACCGGGCGGATCAAGCCGTACATCGTGGTGGGCTCGATCGTGCTGGTCGCCGGCTTCGCCCTGCTCGGCACCATCGACCACGAGACCTCGCTCTACCTCGTCGGCGCCGCCATGTTCATCGTCGGCACCGGCGTCGGCATGACCATGCAGAACCTGGTCCTCGCCGTGCAGAACACCGTCGCGCTCAAGGACATCGGCGCGGCCAGTGCGAGCGTCGCGTTCTTCCGGTCCCTCGGCGGCACCATCGGCGTGTCCGTGCTCGGCGCGGTGCTCGCCCGCCGGGTCACCGACCAGATCACCCACGACCTGGCCGCCGCCGGCGTGCCCGCCTCCGGCGACGGGAGCGGCAGCAGCAACCTCAACATCACCGCCCTGCCCGACGCGGTCCAGCACATCGTCCGGGCCGCGTACGGCGACGCGACCGGGCACATCTTCCTGATCTCGGCCGCCATCGCCGTCGTCGGCGTGATCGCCGCGCTCCTGCTCAAGCCGGTCACCCTGCGCAACAGCCTCGACCTGCCCGACAGCGCCCGGTCGGCGGCCGTCGCCGCGGACGCGGTCGACGGGGCTCCCGCGATCGACCAGGTGAACGTCGACACCGCCCGGGAGGGCGCGCCGACCCGCGGCTGACGCGCGAGCACGATCCCGGGGCCGCTCCTGTCCGAGTGACGGGGGCGGCCCCGTCGTCGTTTCGACGGGGGCGTGGCGGGGGGCCCGACGCTGGCTGGCTGATCAGGGGGTCGCGTCGGGCGGAGGTTCCTCGTGCCAGCGGGCCCGCCAGGCGACCTCGTTGGCCTCGTGCGCGGTCTTCTCCTCCAGGACGGCGTCGTGCAGTGCACGCCGCGCGTCCGCGAACACCACCGCCTCGACCGTCACGAGGGCGACGCAGATGGCGGTGAGCACGGCGAGGGCGGCGAGCGCGGGCACGTGCTGGCAGGCCACGAGACCGCCGCCCAGTGCGGCGAGCGTGGCGAGCCGGGTCCAGGTGACCGTGCCCAGCGTGCGCAGTTGGAACGCCACGTCCGCGGCCAGGTAGAGCATCACCCCGCCGAACAGCATCGGCACGGCCGGGCCGTGGGCCGCCTCGCCGACTCCGCCCGCCGGGTCGGTGATCGTACGCACGACCTCCTCCGCCCCGATGGCGAACAGGATCACGCCGGCGATCATCGGCAGGTAGAGGTAGGCGTACGCGTCCCGGGCGATGGCGATGCGCGGACCGTTCTTGGCGGCGTGCAGCGCGATCCGGGCGGCCGGCCCGACGTAGTCGAAGTGCGCCCACCACAGCGCCGCGGTGAAGATGATGCCGAGCATCGCGGCCGGAATCGCCTCCCAGGCCACCGGCTTGCCGATCAGGTTGCCGCCGACGCCGACCGAGATCACCGACTCGCCCAGCGCGATGATGAGGATGAGGTCGTAGCGCTCCGTCCAGTGCTCCGCGGACGGCAGCTCCCAGCCCCACGTGCCGCCCAGCAGCCCGCTGCCGTACTGGATGACGACGACCGCTATCCACAGCCCGTCGCGTACCAGCACTGCCTGCTCCGGGTCGCCGATGTGCTGCGGGATCAGCGCGGCGACCACCAGCAGCAGGGTGGTGACGACGACCTCCGGGAGGAAGTGGAGCATCTTGCGGCGGGCGTGCGGCCTCGCGCGTACGGCGTGCAGGTAGAGCAGCAGGTGCACGACCCGGATGGCGACGTAGCTGAGCGCGACCAGCATCGGGCCGGCGATCCCGTGCCCCGGGTCGTCGAAGGCCTGCGGCAGGGCCAGCGCGAAGGTGAACAGCGCGGCCATGCCGAGGACCATCGCCACCGGGACGAAGCCCTCGCCGAGCCGGACCCGGCTGGCCACGACGCTGTGCACCACCCACAACCACCACAGCACGGCGAGGACCAGCAGCGCGTGCAGCAGCTCGCGACCGGTGACGTTGGCCGCGGTCGCCCGCGTGATGATGAAGAACGAGACGACGAAGACCAGGTCGAAGAAGAGTTCGAACTTGTCCGCCCGGGTGCCCGGTGCGATCGGTACGGCCGGCCCCAGGGTCCCGCGCCACCGGTAGCGACCCACCGGATGAGTGTGGCAGCGACCGATCCCGTCGCGCGGCGGTCCCGGCCGCCTCCGTCCGGCTGTCCCCTGTTCGGGGGTGCCCAGCGCCCGGACCGGGGGACACGGTCCGCGCGTTCGGTGCGACGCGCCGGGACGGGTCTTGACAGCGCCGTCGGGCGAGACCAAGCTCGTACTTGTCCTACTGGCGTAGGACAATAGAGAGGATCGTCTCGCGTGATCGAGTTCGTGCTGGACAGCCGGTCGAAGGTGAACACCTACATGCAGCTCGTGCAGCAGGTGCGGCAGGCGCTGCGCGTCGGCCTGCTGGTGCCCGGGGACCAGTTGCCGAAGGTCCGGGAGGTCGCGCAGTCGCTGGCGATCAACCCGAACACGGTGCTCAAGGCCTATCGGGAGCTGGAGCTCGAAGGGCTGGTGGCCGGGCGTCCGGGCGTCGGCACGTTCGTCGAGCGCACCCTGGCCGGCGCGTCCCTGCCCAACCAGGCCGAGCTGCGCGACGACCTGGTGGCCTGGCTGCGTCGGGCGCGGGCCGCCGGGCTCACACCCGAGGACGTGATCGCCCTGGTGGAGACCACCGTGCGGGCCGAGCTCGCCGACGAGACGCCGCAGCCTGAGCCCGCGCGAGCGGAATGAGAGGACAAAGATGGACGTGGTCCTGGAGGCCGAGCAGCTCGGCAAACGCTACGGACGCACCTGGGCGCTGCGGGACTGCTCCCTGCGCCTGCCGGCCGGGCGGATCGCCGCCCTGGTCGGCCCGAACGGCGCCGGCAAGAGCACCCTGCTGCACCTGTCGGTCGGTCTGCTCCGGCCCGACGCGGGGGCGGTCCGGGTGTTCGGCGAACGGCCGTACGACAACCTGACGTGTTCCGCCGAGGTCGGCTTCGTCGCGCAGGACACCCCGCTCTACCGGGACTTCAGCGCGGCGGAGCTGGTCACCGCGGGCGGGAAGCTCAACCGGCGCTGGGACGACGCACTGGCCCGCAACCGGCTGGCCCAGCTCGGCATACCACCCGACCTACCCGTCGGCCGGCTCTCCGGAGGACAGCGCGCCCAGGTGGCGCTCGCGCTCGCGCTGGCCAAGCGTCCCCGGCTGCTCCTGCTCGACGAGCCGGTCGCCAGCCTCGACCCGCTGGCCCGGCGGGAGTTCCTCCAGTCGCTGATGGGCAGCGTCGCCGACGCCGGCACCACCGTCCTGCTCTCCTCGCACCTGCTGGCCGACCTGGAGCGGGTCTGCGACTACCTGATCGTGCTCAACGCCGCCCGGGTGCAGTTGGTCGGCGGGGTCGACGACATCGTGGCCGAGCACCGCCAGCTCATCGGTCCCCGCCACACGGACGGCCCGATCGGCGGCGTCGCCGCGGTCATCCGGGCCAGCCACACGGACCGACAGTCGACGCTCCTCGTCCGCGTCAACGGGGAGATCACCGATCCGGCCTGGACGGTCCGCGAGGTCAGCCTGGAGGACCTGATCCTGGCCTACCTCGCCGACGGCGACACGAGCGCCAGCCACGCCGCCTGGGGGGTGCCGGCATGATCTGGATGGCCTGGCGACAGCACCGCAAGCAGGTGCTCGTGACCGCGCTCGGGTTCCTGGCCCTCGCCGCCCTGATGATCCCGATCGGGCTCTCGATGCGGCACACGTTCGATGAGCTGGGGCTGGCGGAGTGCGCCCGCAACCTGGGCGGCGCCGACGTCGCGGCGGCGACCGCGGACGCCTGCGAGCAGGGCTTCCACCGGTTCACCGACCGCTACCAGGGCCTGAACCTGGTGGCCGTGCTGCTCGTCGTCCTGCCGATGCTGCTCGGCCTGTTCTGGGGCGCGCCGCTGGTCGCCCGGGAGGTGGAGCAGGGCACGCACCGGTTCGCCTGGACCCAGGGCATCAGCCGGCGGCGGTGGGCGCTGGTGAAGTTCGGGCTGGTCGGCATCGTCGTGCTCGCCGCCTCGGTGCTCTACGGGCTCGGCATGTCGTGGTGGGTCGAGCCGCTCACCACGGCCGCGCGGGAGGGTCGGCTCGGCTTCATCGTCTTCGACCTCCAGGGCGTCGTCCCCATCGCGTACACCCTCTTCGCCGTCGCGCTGGGCATCTTCGCCGGCACCGTCGGCCGCCGGATGCTGCCCGCGATGGCCATCACCCTGTTCGGCTACATCGGCGTACGGGCGGCGGTCGCGCTGCTGGCCCGGCCGCACTTCCAGCCCGCGCGGACGCTCACCTTCCCGGTGCGGGGGGAGGGGGAGCCCGAGTCGATTCACGGCGCGTGGATCCTGGCGAACGAGGTGCGTAACGCCGACGGGAGCACCGTGCTGGCCGACGGGACCGTCCGCTGCCCCTCGGAGCTGCCGCCGGGCCGGGAATGCGGCGCGGAGCTGGGCCTCCAGCCCGGCGCCTACAACTGGCAGCTCTATCAGCCGGCCGACCGGTTCTGGCCGTTCCAGGGCATCGAGAGCGGCATCTTCGTCGCCCTCGCCCTGATTCTGCTCTATCTGTCCGTCCGGACGATCCGCCGGATCGCCTGACCGGGCGACGGGGGCGAAGGCGGCACCCGGGGGTGCCGCCTTCGCGCGTCGTCCGTCACCGGTCGTCGCTCACCGCAGGAAGGGCAGCCGCCGCACCAGGCCCAGGCGGGCCCAGAACCGACCCAGTCCGAGGGTGTCGCCGGCGGCGGTCAGGGCCAGGACGGCGAGCACACCGGCGTAGATCAGGTGGTCGTCCATGAACGGGTTGTTCTCCGGAGGCAGGACGGCGGTCCACATCATCACCAGGAGCAGCGCGCCCGCCCCGGCGGCGATCCGCAGGCCCACACCCAGGATGAGCGCCGTGCCGATGGCGGCCAGACCGGTCATGAAGAGCCAGTCGGCCCAGGCGGCGCCGGCGAACGACCGGTAGACGTCGGCGAACGGGCCCGAGACGGCGTGGCCGAGGAAACCCTCGGTGGGGCTGCCACCGTTGATCCAGGCCTTCGCGCTCGCGGTCTCGTGGCCGAGGCCGAACATCTTGTCGAGGAACGCCCAGAGGAAGGTCCAGCCGAGGGCGAGGCGCAGCCCGGCGAGGACGTAGCGGGTGGCCTTCGCCCTGGTCGTCTCGGTCGGAGGCGTGACCTGCGTGCGGGCGGTGCGGGTGGGGGTCCGGTTGATGGTCGGGCGCTCGGCGATGGCAGTCATCTCGCCGCTCCTCTCAGCTCTCGTCTACACCCCCATTCCACCCGTCCGGGGACCGGTGACAGCAGTGCCGGGGGACCGGGGACGGCGGGACCTTCGACCCGTACCGATCGGGACGTCCGGGCGGGTGGGGCGGGTCAGGCGAGGGCCGGGACGACGGCGTCGATCAGGTGCGGGCCGGGGCGGGCGAGCGCGTCGGCGACCTGCGTCGCGAGCTCCTCCGCCGTCGTGGCACGGCTCGCCGGCACCCCGTACGCCTCCGCCAGCCGGACGAAGTCGATCTGCGGGTCGGTGAGGCGGAGCAGGGTGCTGCGGTCGGGATCGGTCCCGCTCGGCAGCGGGTCGAAGTGGCGCCACTCCTCGCGCAGGATGGCGTACGAGTGGTTGTTGAGGATGACGTTGGTGATGTTCAGGCGCTCGCGCGCCTGCGTCCAGAGCGCCGAGATGGTGTACATGGCGCAGCCGTCCGCTTCCAGCGCGACCACCGGTCGGTCGGGCGCCGCGATCGCCGCCCCCACGGCCAGCGGCAGCCCTTCGCCCATGGCGCCCCCGCACTGCAGGAGCACGTCGTGTCGGGGGCAGCCGCTGGTGGCGGCCGCCAGGGCGGCGCCGGAGCTGATCGTCTCGTCGATGACGATCGCGCGTTCCGGCAGGAGCGCGCCGAGCACCTCCGGCCAGTTCTCCAGCGTGAGCGGGCCGGACGGGAGCGTCGGCCGCCTGTTTGCGGCGACCGCGGGTGGCGTGGCCGGCGCGACGAGGTCCGCGAGCTGGACCAGCGCGTCGGCCGCGTCCTGGCCGACCTCGGCGAGCACGTGGCTGGCGGCGTCGGGCGGCACCAGACAACTCGGCTGGTGCGGGTACGCGAAGAACGACACCGGCGCCTTGGTCCCGACGCTCACCACGTGGCGCACCCCGCCCAACTGCGTCAGCACCTGCTCCGGGTAGAAGCCGAGGCGGGGAAACGACGGAAGGCCCGCGCCGTGTTCGACCCGGCTCGGATAGAGCTCGACCAGGACGCGGGCGCCGGTGGCGACGGCGATGCGGCTGGCCGCACAGAGCCCCGCCTCGCGGGTGGCCGGCCCGCCGATCACCAACGCGGTCGGCTCGCCTCGTCGCAGCAGGTCCGCGACCTCGGTGACCACGTTCCGCTCCACCGTCGGCGCCGTTCGCGGCGGCACCGGGGCGGCGATCACGCCTCCCTCGGTCCAGGAAACGTCCGCCGGCATGATCATGGTGGCGATCCGTCCCGGCGGTTCCAGCGCCGCGGCCAGGGTGGAGGCGGCGTCGGGGCCGGCGCCGGGGGCATCCTCGGGCCGGCGGACCGGCCCGCGCAACCAGCCGACCAGGGTCGCGATGTCCGAGTTCAGTGGCGGGTCGTACGCCTGGTGGTAGGTAGGGTGGTCGCCCACGATGCTGACCACGGGCGAGTTGGCCCGGCGGCTGTTGTGCAGGTTGGCCAGCCCGTAGCCGAGGCCGGGCCCCAGGTGAAGCAGGGTGGCGGCCGGTTTGCCGGCGATCCGGGCGTAACCGTCGGCGGCGCCGGTGGCCACGCCCTCGAAGAGCGCGAGCACGCCCCGCATCCGGGGCGACGACTCCAGCGCCCCGACCAGGTGCAGCTCCGTGGTGCCGGGATTGGTGAAACAGACCTCGACACCGGCCTCCGCCAGCGTGCCGAGCAGCGATTCGGCACCGTTCACGCGTCACCACCCTCAGCCGGTCCTCGTCGGCGGCAGACTATCCACGCAGAACCCTCAGAGGCGGCGAAGATGCATATAACGTAATCCTTCGGGTGTCGCACCGACGCCATCGAACCGACGGGGTGACCGGGATGACGCAGGTAGATCACGTGGTCGAGCATCGTTACCGCGCCCGCCGGCTCGACATCCGGGTCGACCGTCCGTTCGCCGAGTTCCGCCGCCAGTACGAGCAGGCCGTCCCGCCGTACGACAAGGAGGCGTTCGACGCGCTGGTGGCACGCGACGCGTCCTGGTCGGACGTGCTCGACCTGATGCGGGAGCGGGCGCCGCACGGCTTCCTCATCTACTGGAGCAGCGACGACCTGCGGCCGATGATGGGGTTGGCCGGCGCCTCGGCACACTGCGTGGAGTACCTGATGGGCAACCACACCATCGCCGAGCGGATGTTCCGCCACGACCCGACCACCATGCTCTACGCGCCCCTGCGCACGGCCATCACCGGCGACGCCGACGGCGGCGGCACCCGGTTCACGATCGAACAGCCGCGCTGTCCGACGGGTTCGTTCGGACAGCAGGGGATCGCCGAGGTCGGCGTCGACCTGGACCACGAGGTGGCCGACCTGCTCGACCACCTCGACCTGACGGTGCCGGTGGGGTTCCGGGCGTGATGCCGCGGAACCACCGCTCCGCGGCACCACGTCGGACACCGGCCTCGGTCTCCCGGGTCAGGTGACCGCGCAGGCCGCACCGTTCAGCGTGAAGGCCGCCGGCTCACCGGTGTTGCCCGTG
This sequence comes from Micromonospora krabiensis, assembly GCF_900091425.1. Taxonomy (GTDB): domain Bacteria; phylum Actinomycetota; class Actinomycetes; order Mycobacteriales; family Micromonosporaceae; genus Micromonospora; species Micromonospora krabiensis. The sequence continues at coordinate 2,731,999 of NZ_LT598496.1, read as the reverse complement.
TGCGTGGCCTGGAAGCCGACGCTCACCGAGGCGCCCGGGGCGATGACCCCGTTGTACGACACGTTGCGTGCCGTCAGCGCGCCGGACGACGGGGCGTACGAGGCGTTCCACCCGCTGGTGATGGTCTGCCCCATCGGCAGCGTGAAGGCGAGACTCCAGCCGCTCAGCGCCGCGCCGCCGGTGTTCGTGATCGTCACCGACGCGGTCAGCCCGGTGTTCCAGGCGTTCACCACGTACGCCACCCGGCAGCCGGCCGGAGACGGCGGGGGAGTGGTCGGCGGCGGGGTGGTGGGCGGCGGGGTCGTGCCGTCCAGGCCGAGGAAGCGGATGGCCTGGGCGGCGTCCACCGGCAGGTTGTGGGAGACGCCCTGCATGCTGATCGCCTCCACCGGGGCCGTTCCGCCGACGCCGCCGTAGCGGGTTCGCGTCCAGCCCGACTGCGGCGTGTCCGTGTGGGCCGGTGTCTGGCCGAGACCGTGCAGGTTGGTCCACTGCTTGATCTCCTCGGTGAAGTTCGGGTAGCGCAGCACCTCGTCGTTCGTGCCGTGCCACAGCTGCATCCGGGGTCGCGGGCCGGTGTAGCCCGGGTACGCGTTGCGCACCAGGTCACCCCAGGCCTGCGGCGTGCGGACGACCTGGCCGTTGGCGCACTCGCTGTTCCACTCGGAGCCGTTGGTGGTGGCGAAGCAGCCGAAGGGCACCCCGGCGAAGGCCGCGCCCGCCCGGAACACGTCCGGGTAGAGCCCGAGCAGGACGTTGGTCATCATCGCTCCGGACGACACCCCGGTGGCGAAGATCCGGGTCGGGTCGACGTCGTGGCGCTGCCGGACGTAGGAGACCATCGACATGATCGCCACCGGGTCGCTGCCGCCGTCGCGGCGCAGCGCCTGCGGGGAGGAGACGTCGAAGCACTGCCCGCTGCGGGTGGCGGACGGGTAGATCACGAGGTAGCCGTAGCGATCGGCGAGGGCCGCGAACTGGGTGCCGGAATAGAGCGCTGGCCCGCTGCCGGTGCAGTAGTGGACGGCGACCAGCAGTCCCGGCCGTGGGGCGACGCGGTCCGGTACGTAGAGGTGCATCCTCAGGTTGCTCGGGTTGGCGCCGAAGTTCGTGACCTCGGTCAGGGCGGCGGCCGACGCCGGCGCGGTGGCCGTCACCGCCGCCAGCGCGGTCAGCGCGGCGGCCGTCAGGGTGGCGCCGAGCAGGGTGAATCTCGCTCTCATGGAAACGTTCCTCCGGAAGCGACGGGGCAAAGGCACGCGATCGAGGCTGCCCGGTGGCCCGATCCTGTCCGGCTCAGGAATATCCATGAGTATGGATGTCGAGTCTCGATCTGGCAATCGCACCGGCGCTCCCGGGGCGGTCGGCTGGACCGCTGCCATGTCGGCCCGGACCTCCCGCCGTTCGTGGTAGAACTGAGCGCGATGGAGGCGCGAATGGGTCCAAGACGGACATGTTGACGCCCAGCGGGACCCGCCAGTTCGGGGAGGCCGTGGTCCCGCGCGGCGCGACGGTCCTGGAACTCCTCTTCGACATCGTCTACGTCTTCGCTCTCGCCCGCCTCGCCGGCCGGGTCGCCGACGACCTCACCATCGTCCGGCACACGCTGCTCTCCGAGGCGGGGCAGACCGTCCTCTTCTTCGTCGCGATGTGGATGATCTGGTCCCTCAACGCGCTGATGGCCAGCATCTACGACCCCCGTCGCGCCGACATCCAGGTCGCGCTGCTCGCCACCATGTTCGGCACGCTGGTGCTGGCCGTGACGCTGCCCCAGGCCTTCGGCGAACGCGGCCTGATCTTCTGCGTGACGTACGTGGTGGTCCAGGTCGGACGCCCCCTCTACCTGACCCTCGCGCTGCGCCGACAGGACGAGTGGCGGCAGCCGGCCCGCGTACTGGCCTGGCACGGCGTGTCCGGGATCTTCTGGCTGGTCGGCGGCGCCTTCAGCGGGTTGGGGCGCGGCGTCCTCTGGACGGTCGCCCTGGCCATCGAGGTCCTGGGCAGCGCGCTGAGCTGGCCGTTTCCCAGGCTCGGGATGACCCGGCACGGCTACACCCGGGTGGACTACGACCACCTCGCCGAGCGGTACAACCAGTTCTTCATGATCGCGCTTGCCGAGATCGTGCTCGAGACCGGCGCCGCCGTGAGCTTCCCGGGCTTCTCGCTCATGCGGAGCATCGTGCTCGTCGCCGCGTTCGTCATCGTCGTCGCCTTCTGGCGGATCTACTTCTACCACGTCGGCTCGGGCAGGCCGCGGGACTCGGTCACCTCCGGCGCGGCCCTGCGCGTGACCCACTGGTCGAGCTTCAGCCTGCTGCTCATCGTCGGCGGCGTCATCTGCACGGCGGTCGGCCTCGGGCAGGTCGTCGAGCACCCCGACCCGCCGATCGACTGGGCGCTGGTGGTGGTCATCTTCGGCGGTCCGGCGCTGTTCCTGATCGGCCGGTTCTATCTGGAGTCGCCGAGGCGGGAACGGTGCCTCGCGATGTCCCTCGGCCTGCCGGCCCTGGGCGTGGCCGCACTGGTCGTGCTGCGGCTCCCGCCGTTCGCCGCCGCCGTCGCCGTGGCGACCATCCTGGCCGGGGTCGCCGTGGCGGACTGGCTGATCCACCGGCGGGGGCCGGAGACGAACCCACCCCTGTAGCGGTCAGCAGGAGTCCGGCGTATCCCAGTGCACCTTGTTCCTGCCGAACGGCACCACGCCCGGCTTGAGGGTCTGCGGGATGGAGGCGGTGCCGCGGACCACGTACCAGGAGTCGCCGCACTCCTCCGGCAGCACCAGGGTCATCGTCCACCTCGGTTGGGAGCGGTCGAGGTAGCGGACCTGGGAGCGGTAGAGCTTCGATCCGCCGTCCGCGGTCCGGGCGTACGTCGCCCAGAAGACGCGGATCCGCTCGCCCGAGCAGAGCTGGTTGTTCGACTTCCCGTCGGTGCGCGCGGCGACCGTCACCACGCCGTACGTGAAGATGTCGACGACATCGACCACCCCCGCCGGGGTGCAGGCGGGTGTGGGGGTGGGCTTGACGCTGGGCCGCCGCGTGGGGCCGCTCGACCGGGCCGCGGCGGGACGCGTCGTCGGACGGGCGGCGGAGCTGGCGGTCGCCACCGCTGCCGGGACGGGCGACGGGGACGGCGGCAGGGACGGTGCGGCGGTGGGGCTGGCGGTGGGCGCCGGGGCAGCAGTGCTGGGCAGCACCGGCGTCGGCTCCGCCACCGGTCGAGGTGAGGACTCGCGCCACGGTGCGGCCACCGCGACGGTGACGATCAGTAGCAGGACGGCGGAGAGCCCGGCCGTGGGAAGCAGCCAGCGTCGACGGCGTACGACTGCCGGGCTCGGCTGATCAGTGAGTTCGGGTCCGTCGGTGCCGGTCTGCCCGGCGGGCTCGGGTTCGTCGGCGCGGGCCTGCTCGGACATGCGGACTCCGGGTGGCGGAGGCGAGGATTCGCCAGGGTGCCCGGATCCTACTGGCTGTCGATCATCCGCGACGGGGCGGTGACGACGACCCGGGGACGGCGCCGGCCCCGTCACCCACCTGGTCGGTCGGTGACGGGGCCGGTCGCTCGGACGCACCGCTCAGCCGGCCCGGCACTGTCCCGTGGCCGAGCCGGTGTTCGGCGCGCCCAGGTCGACCGGGGCCGGGCTGTTGCCGGCACAGACCAGCGCGCTGGCCTGGGTGCCCGCGACGATCGGCGCGGTCGTCCCGACGTTGCCGGACACGACCAGCGGGCCGGCCACCCGCGTCCCGACCACCGTCACGTGGTCGCTGGTGGCGGTCACCGTCACCGCACCCCGCACGCTGGTGTTCAGCAGCTCGACGGCGGTCGCGCCGGTCGCCGCCAGGGCGCCGGAGATGGTGGACCGCTCCGCCACGAGGGAGGCGCCGGGCCGGACGACCACCGCGCCGGACACGGTCGCCTCGCGCAGGCAGGTGACGCCGGAGTCCACCACCAGCGCGCCCGCGTGCCGGCCGGTGACGACGGTGGTGCAGGCGGGCGGCGCGGGGATCAGCGTGGCGACGAACGTACGCGCCGCGCCGATGTTGCCGACCGCGTCGATGCCCCGGTAGTCGACGGTGTGCCGGCCGTAGCCGGGGGACCGCGGGGCGAACGGCGACACGGACAGGCCACCCGAGCCGAGGTTGCCGTAGACCAGGCCGTCGACGTCGGTGCCGGTGGCGGTGAACCGGAACGGCTCCCGCGCGTCGGTGGGCCACCCGTAGTAGTTGTGCCAGCCGTCGCCGTCGAGCCGGAACTCCGCGGTGACCTGCCCCGTGCTGTTGTCCGAGCCGGTCAGCGCCATCGTGAACGGGCCGTTGTAGACGTACTCGGTGGGTCGGCCGGGCTTCGACGTCGTCAGCAGCGGGGCGGAGACCTCGTAGTCGACCTGGGGGAGCGCCGCGTCGACGGTCCAGGCCCGGGTCACCGACTCGCTGGTCACCGGGTCGGTCACCGTGGCGGTGAGCTGGTGACCGCCGCCGCTGAGGCCGAGGGGGGCCAACTCCAGGACACCGTCGTGGCCCGGGTTGGTGACCGGGCGGCCGTCGACGGTCCAGCTCACGGTCGGCACCCGATCGGTCGGGTGGGTGGTCTGGACGTAGACCGCGTCCCGCGCACCCACCGGCCGGTCCGTCGGGGTGGACGCGGTGACGGCCAGGGGCCCGCCGGCCGGCGCCGTGGTGAGGGCCGTGTCGACGGTCCAGGTCCGGCGCTGGGTGAGCGCGGGGGACTCGCGTACGGCCGGGTCGCGGACGAACGGCGTCGGGTCGGTCACGGTGGCGGTGACGGTGTGCCGCCCGGGGGTGAGCCGCAGCGTACGCAGGTCGAGGCTGCGGGCGTTGCCGGTGCCGGCCGGCGCACCGCCGTCGACGGACCAGGTGACGCTCAGCTCGTGGCTCACCGGGTGCAGGGTCTCCACCGTGACGATCCGGTCGGCGCCGATCGGCGCGTCCGCCGGCGTGCCACCGGAGAGGATGGCCACCTTGGCGGCGATCCGTTCGGTCATCCGCTCGCGCGCCACCTGGTCGAAGTAGAAGCCCAGGGACTTCATCATCGAGTGCTGGCTGGGCCGCCACACACCCTTCTGCAGGTACAACCCGCCCTCGTAGCGGCCGATCGTGCCGCCGGACTCACTCGGCTCACCCAGCCAGCGCCACCACTTGGCCTGCGTGTCGCGCATCTGCTGCTCGGTGAGCACCGTGTGGTGCACCGACGACGGCTCGTCCCCGGTGTAGGTGTCGCCCGGCACGGCGCGCGCGTAGTAGTCGTACTCGTCCTGGAGGCCGCCGAGGGAGTGCCCCAGCTCGTGGGGGCTGATCAGCGCGGAGAGCGCGTTGCCGCCGGAGGCCGTCGCGTTGGTGCCGCCGGCGCCACCGTAGGTGTTGCTGTTGGCCAGCGCGATCAGTTGGCGGTTGCCCGCGTTGGTGCCGGTGGCCAGGTTGGCGTACCGGGTCGCCGCGGCGCCGTTGACCGTGAGCAGGCGTTGCACGCTGGCCGGGTTGCAGCCGCCCCAGAAGCCCATGCCGAGCACCGTGTCGCGTCGTGGCTCGGACAGGCCGGGGTCGCAGTCCACCCCCGACTCCGCTGAGACGATTTCCACGGCGTAGACGTTGAAGTAGCTGCGGTACGACTTGAACGGCTCGATCGTCCAGAGGGTGTTGAGGTGCTTGTCCACGTGTGACCGGAACGTCGGCAGGTCGGCCTCGGTGTAGCCGTCACCCAGCACCACCAGGTTGAACCGCTTCGCCGGATCCCCGGTGACCTGAATGGGCACCACCGTGGCGCTGCCCACCTCGGCGGCGACGGCGGCCCGCGGCGCGGCGACCAGACCCGCCGCGACCATCGCCACCGCACACAGACCAGCTCCGAACTTCACGCGCGCCCCCTTGAGACGTACGGCCAGATGCCACGCGCCCCCGGGCCGGACGCCCGAAGATCGCGATCAATGGGACCGTACAAGGGATCTGCGCACCGCATAACCCTCCGCCGCGCCGCTCGTCGGAGCGCGGCCGTGCGGTGGGGGATCGGGCCTGCTCAGGCGGTGAACGTCTCGATGTAGCCGATGGCCGCGTCGGTCGCGGCGCGGAACGGCTCGGTGGAGCGGCGCACCTGGGTGAGGAGGAGACCGCCCTGGATGGCCGCGAGCATCGCCGTGGCCAGCCGGTCGACGTCGGCCTCCGCGGTGAGCGTGCCGTTCTGCCGCATCCGTCGCAGCCCGTCCCGGATCGGCGCCTCCCACCGGTCGAACGCCGCCACCAGGTCGCCGCGCATCGCCTCGCAGGACTCGGCCAGCTCGCTGGCGAGCGAGCCGACCGCGCAGCCGCCCGTGCAGCCACGCTGCTCCTGCACCTCGACCGCCGCGGCGCACCACGCCCGCAGCGCCTCGATGCTGTCCAGCCGCTCGAGCAGTGGCCGTTGGCCGTCGAGGGTCCGTTCCAACTGGTGGCGGATGACGGCGCGGACCAGTTCGCTCTTGTCCCCGAAGTAGTGGTAGATCTGCGAGGCGCTGACGCTCGCCGCCTGCTGGACGTCGGGGATGCTGGTGCCGGCCACGCCCTTGCGGAACATCAGGTCCGCGGCCGTGCGCACGATCCGGTCACGGGTGCGACGACCGGCGGCCGTGAGCCGCGGCGCGGCCGGGGGCGCGCCGCCGGCGGGGGCGGTGTCGACCGGCGTCATCAGCCGATCCTACCGCCGAGTAGCCGCCGCTGCCCCCGGCCGCCGCACGACGTCAGCCCAGGGTGGGGGCGTGCCACCCGCCGCCGGCGAGGGTGTCCGCCTCGGCCGGGCCCCAGCTGCCCTTCGCGTACGACAGCACCGGCTCCGCCAGGTCCAGGACCGGCTCCACGATCCGCCACTCCTGCTCGATCGCCTCCTCCCGGGCGAAGCGGAGGTGCCGACCGTCCAGGGCGTCGTCGAGCAGCCGCTCGTACGCCTCGCGGCGCGGGCCGAGCGCGGCCCCGAAGTCCACCGGCAGCTCCACCGGCCGGCTCGCCACCTCGGCGCCCGGGTCCTTCGCCTGGATCGAGAGGGTGATGCCGTCACCCCGGCCGAGCCGGAAACGCAGCAGGTTCGGCGGAGTGGGTGTGCCGTCGGCGGTCGGCACGAGGTTCTGCCGCGGCGCCTTGAACTCCACCACGACCTCGGTGGCCGTGCCGGGCATCAGCTTGCCGGTTCGCAGGTAGAACGGCACGCCGTCCCAGCGGGGCGAGTCGACGCGCAGGCGGGTCGCCACGAACGTCTCGGTGTTGGAGTCCGGGGCCACCCCCGGCTCGTGGCGGTAACCGGCGTACTGGCCGCGGACCGTGGACTCCGGCGACAGCGGGACGACCCGGCGCAGCACCCGTACCTCCTCCTCGCGGAAGGCGTCGTCACCGGCCTCGGCCGGCGGCTCCATCGCGAGCAGGGCGACCACCTGGAGCATGTGGTTCTGCAACACGTCGCGGGTCGCGCCCATCCGGTCGTAGAACCCGGCGCGGCCCTCGGTGCCGAAGCCCTCGGCGAGGGTCACCTGGACGTTGGCGATGTGCTCGGCGTTCCAGAGCGGCTCGAACAGCCGGTTGGCGAACCGGAAGACGCGCAGGCCCTCGACCGCCTCCTTGCCCAGGTAGTGGTCGATCCGGAAGATCCGCTCCGGGGCGAAGGCGGCCCGCAGCGACCCGTTCAGCTCGTGGGACGAGGGCAGGTCGCGGCCGAACGGCTTCTCGACCACCACGCGGCCACGAGCGGCCAGCCCGGATGCGGCGAGGCCGTCCACGACCGCGCCGAAGACGGCCGGCGGGATGGCCAGGTAGAACAGCGGACGCTCCGCGCCGGCCAGCCGCTCGGCCAGCCGCCGGTAGGTGTCCGGGTCGGCGTAGTCGCCGGAGACCATGGTGAGGTTGCCGGCGAGCCGGTCGAAGACCTCGTCGTCGACCCGGCCGTGCGTCTCCAGCGCCGACTTGCGCGCCGCCGTGACCAGCTGCTCGTCGTCCCAGGGGGAGCGGGCCACCCCGATCACGGGCAGGTCGAGTCGGCCGCGCCGGGTGAGTTCGTACAGCGCGGGGTAGATCTTCTTCGCCGCGAGATCTCCGGTCGCCCCGAAGAGCACGACGGCGTCTGAGCGCAGGTCCATGGCCACGATCACCTCATCTTGGAATCAGCTTTCCAAGGGTCCCGCTCGCCCCGGACAGCGTCCATCACCAGCGGCGTGACCTGCGCGACACGCCCCCCTCGCCCCGCGATCTTGCACTTTGTGACCCGGCATAACGCCCATAACGTCTGCATCGAGGGCCGAAAGTGCAAGATCGCGGGGGTGAGGGGGGGTGGGGGTGGGGGTGGGGGTGGGTTAGGCCACTACGGAGTGGAGGGGGATGTGGGCGTTGCGGAGGGCGCGGACCAGGTTGCCGAGGAACGGGTGCTCGTCGGCCAGCAGACCCGCCGGGTTCGGGATCACCAGGTAGGCCGAGTCGCCCGCCGTGGACGTCCGGGCCGTGCCGGTGAACCGCTCGACGACCGTCCGGGCGCGGGCCAGGTCGGCCCCGGCCACCTCGATGGTGATGGGTCGCCACTCACCGCCGAGGTTCTCCGGGACCGCCACGGCGGCGGCCGCCGCGCGCGCCGGGTCCACGGCCGCCGGGGTCGGGCCGGCGCTGCGGCCCGCCGCTCCGGCGCCCGTCGGTGCGAGCAGCGCGTTGGCCACCAGGTGCAGGCCGATCTCGTTGTACGCCCGGAACAGCGGGTTGAACGCGAACAGCACCGCCCGGCCGTCGCCGGTCGGCTCGTCGACCAACGCCGCCGTCCCGCGCAACGCGTCCGCGCCCACGGTGTAGCCGTTTGCCCAGAACGTGTCGCCGGTCGGGTAGCGGAGCACGTTCGTGCCGGTCGTGCTCGGGTTCAGGATCGGGTCGTTGTTGTTGAACTCGAAGTCCTCGGCCGGCCGGCCCACCGCGACAGGGCTGTCGTGGTCGACGTCGACCCGAAGGTGCGAGCCGATCACCGTGTAGCCGGCCGGCTTCGGCTTCTCGGTCGTGGACGTGAGCCCGGCCGCCCGGGCGAGCCGGGTGCCCTCGTTGCGCAGCCCGAGGTAGGTGTGGCCCTGGGCGACCCAGGCGCGCAGGTTGGCCTGCCCGGCTTCGGTGAGCCCACCGGTCGCGCTGCTGCCGTCGGGCACCAGCAGCACCGTACGCCCGGTGAAGGCCGGCGTGTTGTCGTTGATGTCGGCCGTGGTCACCGGCTTCAGGTCCAGTCCCCACCGCTGGCCCAGCACGTAGCGGGCCTCGCCGTGGGAGCCGGACGTGGTGGAGATGCCGGTGCCCTGGAACAGGCCCACGTCGGGACGGGCCAGTGGAGTGCCGCTGGCCGGCCCGCCCGGCGTGAGGGTCACGCCCAGCGACTCGGCGAGATCGTCGACCTCCCGGGTCAGCCGGTTCGCGGCCAGCCGGACGGTGGCGCCGTCCGCGTCACGGACCAGCGGTACGCCCCGGTCCAGCAGCCGGAAGGTCAACTCGGCGGCCGCCGCCGAGTCCAGCGGGTAGCCGTACGAGCCGCGGTGCCAGGCGAGGCCCGACCGGCCGCCCTCGATCGCGCGGACCAGTTGCGCCTTCGGCCGGACGTCGTCGGCGGTGTAGAGGGTCGGCACGCCCATCAGCAGGGGGTTGCTCCAGGACGAGACGTCGTAGAAGTACGGGAACGGCGTGTACGGGTCCTCGCCCATGATCGCCTGGATCCAGTGCTTCTGCGGCTGTTCCATCGGGATCCAGTAGGCGCCCTTCGGCACGGTCACGTTCGTGGCGCTGCGCCCGCCGAAGATCCGCGCCTGGCGCAGCCGGGTCGGCTGGCGGACCTCGTACACCTCGACGTCCATCCGGCGTAGCCGCTCGACCAGTTGCCGCACGTCGGCGAGCTGCCGGTCGGGCAGCAGGAAGTACGACCGGATCTTCACGTCCGGCACCGGGAACTGGACCTCGTTGGTGGGTTGCACCACCTCGTTGGGCTCCAGCGCGCCGGCCCGGCCCTGGGCCAGGGCGTCCGTCCAGATCCGGAAGTAGTCGGTGAGCACCTCGTGCTTGTTGGCGGCCGCCCAGCCGAGCGTCGACCACTGGGTGTGGAACTGCTGCTGCACCCGGTCGGCGACGGCGGACGCGCTGCCCTTCTCGAAGGTCATGCCGGCGGCGCCGAACCCGGCGGCCGGGACCGTGTCGCCGTAGCCCATGAAGAACAGGTCGTAGGTGTCGTAGTTGAAGTAGCACTCGCTGGTGACGACGTCGTCGCAGGCGCCGTTGTAGCCGAAGCCCGCCTTGTTGGCCTCGCCGATCCGGTTGATCCAGTCGACCGCCTCGCCGGCGATCTCGTGGTGGATGGGGTCGGCGTTGGGCGGGAAGAAGTACTGGTCGCCGCCCATCTCGTGCGCGTCGATGAAGACCTGGGGTGGATACCGGCGCATCAGCTCCAGCTTGGCGTCGGTCTCGCGCTGGGTCCGGGCGAACCAGTCGCGGTTCAGGTCGAAGCCGAACTCGTTCTGCCGGCGGCTCGCGTCCCGGCCGTCCGGGTTCTGGGTGGGCACGATGATCGTGACCAGGTTGTCGTTGCGCTGGGCGACGGCGCAGGACAGGCCGGCCGCCAGCTCGTACAGCGTCTTGAGCGCCGCGTCCGCGCCGCTCTTCTCCCCGCCGTGGACGTTGCCGGTCACCCAGACGATGGCCGGGCTGTCGGCGGCGGTCCGCGCCGCCTCCTTCCGGCTCGTCCGGCGCGGGTCCCGCAGGTCCCGTACGTCCTCGGCGATCTCGCGCAGCGCGGCCGGGCGGACGTGGCGTTCGTTGGACACCACCGCGTACGGCAGCGGTTGGCCGAGGGCACTGCTGCCCAGCACACCGGTGACCACCCGGTCGGAGGCGACGTCCACGGCCCGCAGGTAGGTCCGGATCTCGTCGTTGGTGACCACGCGCTCCTGGCCGAGGCCGAGGGGGAAGCCGAGCGTCGCCTCGGGGCTGGGTACGCGGGACAGGCGGGCGGTGGGATCGGTGCTGCACGGGGCGGGGGAGGGCGGGCGGGCCCCGGCCGGCGTGCCGCCCAGCGCGGGCGTGAGGCCGACCAGGAGGGTGAGGGCGGTGGCGCTCACCAGCCGCCGGGAGCGGAGGGTCCGGAAAGGACGAAACGACGGGGCCATGGGTGCTTCCCTTCTCGGGAAATGGCGCACATTGACCGGAGCCTATGGTCAGCGGCTCCGAAGGGTCAAGATCCGTCGATCGCCGGACCGCCGGTGGCCGGTATGGCAGGCCCGAAGGAGGTCGCCGTCACGTGGGTGGACGCGACCGGCGGTCCCGGCCGCGCCGCCGACGGGCCGGGGCGTACGCGACGCCCCGGCCCGTCCGTGCCCGGTCAGGGGAGCGGGTACTCCGCGAGGTAGACCGGCGCGCCGACCCGCGACATGTCGGCCGCCTCGCCCACGCCGTTGACCACGTGGTCGATCGTGCCGGCGCTCAGGTTCACGGTCATGATGTGGTGCAGCCGCACACCCGGCCGCTGCGGGACCTCGAACCCGTTCTCGGTGTGGATCGTCGGGTTGTTCTGGTTGAAGACGTACACGCCGCCGCCGTGCAGGGTGTGCCGCCGTACGTGGTCGCCCACCTTGTAGCCGGCCCAGCCCGCCACGTCGCCGTTGCGCCAATCGGCCTGCGTCGGCGGGTCGTACGGCAGCTCGTTCTGGTAGAGGATCGTCGTGCCGTCGTCGCCGTTCCACACCGTGTTGTAGCGCTGGAAGTGCTCCACGAACAGGCCCGTCGCGGTCACGTGGTCGCCGTTGATGACCGCGCCGTAGCGACCGGTGTTGGTGCGCCAGCGGTCGGTGTCGCCGTTGACGCCCTCGGTGAAGCCCTCGACGCCGTGGTCGCCACGCCACACCCAGGTGTGGTCGATCAGCACGTGGTCGCTGTTCACCTCCAGTGCGATGTTGGTCCGGCCGATGTGCGGCCCGCCGACCCGGAAGTACACGTCCGACAGGGTGGTCGGGTTGGCCGGGGTGCTGTGGCCGCGTCCGTGCTTCGACCCGACGCGCAGCAGCACCGGTGACTCCCGCAGGCCGGCGTCGACGGTCACGCCGGCCACGATGACGCCGGGCACGTCGGCGACGTCCAGCGGCACCGCCCCGTCGACGGCGGTGAGCGTGGCGTGGCCCAGGCCGAGGACCACCGTGTTCGCGCGCTTGACCTCGATGCTGCGGGCGACGTCGTACACGCCGGGGGTGAGCAGCAGGTGCTTGCCACGCGCCAACTGGGCGTTGATCACGCGTACCGGGTCGGAGGGCTTGGCGACGTAGAAGTCGTCCAGACCGATGGTGCGTCCCGGCGTGATGCCGTCGCCCCAGGAGATGCCCCGGCTGTCGCGCTGCGCGGCGGGCACCCGGACCTGGTAACGGCCCTTCCCGTCGACGAACAGGTACGGCTTCTCGCGGCTGAGCGGGGTCGTGTCGAGCGTCGTGTACGGCGGGTCGGGGAAGGTGGCGTCGTCCGGTGCGCCCACGACGCCCGCGAAGACCTGGTTCCACACGGCGTTCGACCAGCCGGCGACCTCGCTGTTGCGGGTCAGCCACTGTTGCTGGGAGCCGTTGGTGGTGGCGGGCAGCCGCGAGTCGGCGATGAAGCCGCCGCTGGCGTACTGCGGGCCGGCCGTGCAGTAGTCCATGAGGGACAGGCCGCCACCGTCGATGTTGAGCCGGCGCATCGACACCGCCTGGGAGACGGCCCAGAAGTTCGCCGAGGAGCGGCAGCCGTCCTGACCGGCCGCGTTGACGGTGAGGGAGAGGTTCGACAGCGTACGCCAGAAGTTGACCAGCGCGATGCAGTTGCTCGTGCCGTTGTCCTGGAGGCAGCGGTTGTACGCCTCGATCTTGCCGGTGATACGGACGTCGGTGGGCGCGGCGCCGAGACCGGCGATCTCGGTGTAGTAGCCGACCTTGATCTGGAGGGGCTGCTCGGGCGTGCCGTAGCTGCCCGGCTTGAACAGGAACGCGTACCGGTCGGTGCCCATCTCGTTGCCGACCTGCCGGGCGTACGTCGCGTCCAGGGTCGCCTGGATCTCGCTGACCGGCATGCTCGGGTCGAAGACGGTGACGCGCGGCCCGAGGCTCTGCGTACCGTGCCGGGGCGGGCCGGCGACGGCCGCCGCGCTCGTCGTGCTCACCGCGGTGGCGAGCACGAGGCCGACGGTGAGCGCCCGGCCGAGTCGCCGAACGCCGAGGGACTGTCTCATCCGGATCGTCCTCTCCGCCGCGCCGGACGGCACTCCGGCACGGCGACGTGGTGGGGGAGGTGAGAGCGCTCTCTGAGCCTGCGAGCTGGTGTTACGCCGTGAATAAAGGGATCGGCATGTTTCTACCCTGTAAAGCGCCCGTACGCCACCGCTGGGAGTGCCGAATTTCGATCCCCCGCCCGGTGCGTCGTCGGGCCTCCCCGGCCGGGTGCTACCGCCGCGGACCGGACGTGGGCTGCTCGGGGACGACGCCCGCGTACCGGGCGCGCATGGTCTCGCTCGCCGCGGGCCCGGCGGCGAAGACGAAGTTCTCCGGGTCCAGCTGCCGGCCGGTGGCCCGGTCCACCACGACCGGCTCGACCTCGGTGCCGGTCTCCCGGTCGATGAGGATCATGCTGCGCTGGTCGGGCTCCAGTCGGGAGTTGCCCCAGGCGGCGAGCGCGACGATCACCGGCCGCAGGCTGCGGCCCAGCTCGGTGAGGACGTACTCGTAGCGGTCGGGGTGGGTCTGGTAGCGCCGGCGCTCCAGCAGGCCGTTGGCGGTCAGGGTGCGCAGCCGGCTGGTGAGGATGCTCGACGAGATCTTCAGGTTCTCCTGGAACTGCTCGAACCGGGTGTATCCGTCAAACGCGTCGTGAAGGATCAGGAGGGTCCACCACTCGCCGACCACGCCGAGCGTGGCGGAGAGCGGGCACTCGCGGTCCTCCAGACGGATCTTGCCGGCCATGTTGCTCCTCGACGAGTGGGTGCTAATGACGAGTGGGTGCTAATGTCGAAGTGACTCACTTCTAGTTCAGCAGTAACAGTACGACGCCGACGCGCGTCCGTCTCGTGCTGCCCACGGAAAGGACATGTGATGACGCGGAACCTGCCCGACCGGGACTCGCTCGCCGGTCGGCGGGCCCTGGTCACCGGAGGCACGAAGGGTGCCGGCGCGGCCATCGCCGACCGGCTGCGCGAGATGGGCGCCACGGTCTGGGTGACCGCCCGCAACCTGCCGCCGGACTACCCGCACCCCGACCTGTTCATCGCCGCCGACACCTCGACGGTCGCCGGGGCCGACAGGGTCGCCGAGCGACTGTCCGCCGTCGGCGGGATGGACATCCTGGTGCACGTGGTGGGCGGCTCGGGCGCGCCCGGCGGCGGGTTCGCGGCGCTGGACGAGGAGACCTGGCTCCAGGAACTCAACTCGAACCTGCTCGGGGCGGTCCGGCTGGACCGCCGGCTCGTCCCCGCGATGGTCGAGTCGGGGCGGGGCGCCATCGTCCACGTCTCCTCGATCCAGCGGCGCAAGCCGCTCTACGAGGCCACCCTGGCGTACGCGGCAGCGAAGTCCGCCCTCACCACGTACAGCAAGGGGCTCGCCAACGAGCTGGCACCGCGCGGCATCCGGGTCAACAGCGTGGCGCCCGGCTTCATCCGGACCACGGCCGCCGACGCGCTGGTCGACCGGCTGGCCGCCGCGTCCGGTGTCGACCGCGAGGCCGCCCTCGGGCAGTTGATGGACAGCCTCGGGGGTATCCCGCTGGGGCGTCCCGCCGAGCCGACGGAGGTGGCCGACCTGGTCGCCTTCCTCGTCTCCGACCGCGCCTCGTCGATCGTCGGCGCCGAGCACGTCATCGACGGCGGCACCATCCCGACCGTCTGAACCGTCCCGCACCGAATCCAAGGAGCATCGGCATGAACACCGCACCCGACCTCATTCGCCGCTACTTCGAGCTGGCCGGTCAGCCGGACCAGGACGACTACTTCGCGCTCTTCGCCGACGACGCGGTCGTGCAGGACGAGGGGAAGACCTACCGGGGCATCCAGGAGATCCGCGCCTGGCGCGCGGACGTGCCGCTGGTCTCGTACGAGATCACCGACGTCGAGGAGGCGCCGGAGGGCACGGTGGTCACCGCGACGATCACCGGCGACTTCCCCGGCAGCCCCTTCGCCGGCCTGCGTTTCCGCTTCGAGGAGTACGACGGCGGTCAGATCCGCCGGCTGCGCATCGCTCCCTGACCGGTGCCGCGAAAGCGAACATTCCTCGCTGCCGGGCGGGCTAGATTTTTGCAGTGGATGCCCGAACCGGCGTGATCGAGGCACTGAAGGCGGACCCGGCCACCGTCTCGGTCCGGCGCTCGCTGGAGGTCTACTACGGCGACCCGGCGCGCGAGGCGGCCATGGACGCGTTCTACGCGCGCTTCGTGCAGCCCGGTGACCTCGTCTTCGACGTCGGCGCCCACGTGGGTGACCGGGTCGGCAGCTTCCGCCGGCTCGGCGCCCGCGTGGTCGCCGTCGAGCCGCAGCCGCCCTGCGTCCGGGCGCTGCACACGATCTACGCGGCGGACGCCGGCGTGACGGTGGTCGAGGCCGTCTGCGGGGCGCGCGGCGGCCGGGTCGCGTTCAACGTCAACACCGCCAACCCCACGATCTCCACGGCGTCCCCGCAGTTCATCGCGGCGGCGGGCGGGGCGGCCGGGTGGGCGCACGAGCGGTGGGACGAGCGGATCGACGTCGCCTCCGTCACGCTCGACGGCCTCATCGCCGCGCACGGCGTACCGGCCTTCGTGAAGATCGACGTCGAGGGCTTCGAGGACGCCGTGCTGTCGGGGCTGACCCGCCCACTGTCCGCGCTCTCCTTCGAGTTCACGACGATCGGCCGTGAGGTGGCGCAGCGCTGCCTGAGCCGGCTGAGCGCGCTCGGCTTCCACGCCTTCAACGTCGCCCTCGGTGACGCGATGGGGTTCGTTCTCCCGCAGTGGACGTCCGCGTCGCGCATGGGCGCGCACCTGCGGTCGCTGCCCCACGAGGCCAACTCCGGTGACGTCTACTGCCGGTCGAGGCCCCGGCCGGCCCGCTGAACCCCTTTGGCATTGCACCTGTATTGCGAAACGCGTACGGTGGATGGCAATGCAGTTGTATTGCAAAAGGGGAGAGCGGCGTGCGGGTGATCGGGTTGTCCGAGGTGAGCAGGGAGATGACGCCTCTGGTCGGCGGCAAGGCGGCCGGGCTGGGCGAGCTGGTCCGGCTGGGCGAGCGGGTGCCCGACGGGTTCTGCGTCACCACCAGCGCACTCCGCTCGGGTGACCTGCCGGTGGCCGAGATCGCGGCCGCGTACCGGGATCTCGGCGGCGGGCCCGTCGCGGTCCGCTCCAGCGCGACCGCCGAGGACCTTCCGGACGCCAGTTTCGCCGGGATGCGGGACACCATCCTCGACGTCACCGGCGAAGCCGACCTGCTGGCCGCGATCGAGAAGTGCCGGCAGTCGCTGCACACGGCCCGCGCGCTCGCCTACCGGGAGGCGCACGACCTCGGCGACGGTCCCGACGAGATGGCCGTGGTGGTGCAGCGCATGGTGGCCCCCACGGTCGCCGGGGTCCTGTTCACGGCGAACCCGGTGACCGGTCGCCGGACGGAGATGGTCGTGGAGGCCGCGGCCGGTCTGGGCACGGCCGTCGTGGACGGGACCGGCGACGTCGAGCGGCACGTCCTCGACGGCACACCGCGGGCCGGGGCCGGCCTGCTCAGCGCCGCCCAGCTCGACGAGCTGCACCGGACGGGTCAGCGACTCCAACACCACCTCGGCGGCCCGCAGGACGTCGAGTGGGCGTACGACCGGGACGGCGTGCTCTGGCTCCTGCAGTCCCGACCGATCACGACCCTGTTCCCCCTCCCACCGGCCACCGACGACCCCGACCCTCGCCTCTACCTGGAGTTCGGCCACGTGCAAGGCATGCTGCGGCCGGTCACCCCCATGGGCATGTCGACCCTCAAGTCGCTGGTCTCGGCCATGCTGGCGAGCTTCGGCCTCCGGGTCGAGGTCACCGATATCGGAGGCCGGTTGTACGGCGACCTGACCGACCTCGTCCGCGACCGGTCCGCCCGCAAGCGCGTGGTCAACCTGCTCGCGGTCGACTTCGGGCCGCGCGCCCAGGCGGCGGTGCAGCAGGTGCTCGACGATCCCCGGTTCGCCCCGCGTCCCGGCCGTGGGCGTGGCCACGGGGGCGCCGCGCCGAGCGCGAGGACCGCCGTCCGCGCGTTGACCGGCGTCACCCGGGCGCTGGCCCGGCCCGAGGCCGCCCGCAGCCGACTGTTCGCGGAGATCCGCCGGCTGGAGACGGACGCCGCCGCGCCGGCCGGACTCACCACCGCCGCCGACCGGCTCAGGTTCGTCCGGGCCCAGGACACGTCGGCGAGCGTGGACGCCATCGTCTGGCCGATCGTCGCCGGCATGCTGGCGGCGGCCCTCCCACCGCACCTGCTCAAGGGTGTGGCCAGCCGCGACGAGATCAACATTGTGCTCGGGGGGA
Source organism: Micromonospora krabiensis (assembly GCF_900091425.1). GTDB lineage: Bacteria > Actinomycetota > Actinomycetes > Mycobacteriales > Micromonosporaceae > Micromonospora > Micromonospora krabiensis. The sequence goes on along the minus strand of NZ_LT598496.1, from coordinate 2,714,480 downwards.
TGCCGCACAACGTCACCATCGAGATGGACCTCGCGCTGTGGGGGCTCACCACGCGGGCCCGCGACCACCGCGACCTGCTGCTCACCACCCCGCCGGCGGAACTCGCCCGCCGCTACCACGATGGGACGCTGCCGGAGATCGGGCTCGGGGCCTTCCTCGACCGGTACGGCCACCGCGCCGTCGCCGAGGTCGACCTCGGCGTGCCGCGCTGGGCGGAGGACCCGACCCCCGTCTTCGCCACGATCGCCAACTACCTGCGGGTGACGGACCCCGAGCAGGCGCCCGACCGGCGTTTCGCCCGGGCCGCCGCCACCGCCGAGGCCGCGCTCGACGACCTCGTGGCGCGCGCCCGGCGTCGGCGGCCGATCCGGGGCCGGCTCGCGGGGTTCCTGCTGCGCCGGGCCCGGTCGCTGGCCGGCCTGCGCGAGGCCGGCAAGTTCGGCGGCCTGTACCGGCTGCGCGAGATGCGCCGGCAACTGCTGCTGATCGGCGCCGACCTGAGCGACCACGGGCTGCTGGCCCGGCCGGACGACATCATGTTCCTGACGCTCGACGAGGTGGCAGCGGCCGTCGACGACCGGGTCGACCACCGGTCCACGGTGACCGCGCGCCGGGCGGTGCACCGGCGGGAACTGCGCCGTCGGACCGTGCCCGTCGCCCTGCTCTCCGACGGGACCGACCTGGAGGCGGTCCGGCCGACGCCGTCCGGCCCCGCCGGGGCCCTGCGCGGCGTGGGCGCGGCGGCGGGGGTGGCGACCGGCCCGGCGCGCGTGGTCCACGACCCGGCCACCGCCCACCTGGAGCCGGGCGAGATCCTCGTCGCGTCCACCACCGACCCCGGCTGGACGCCCCTGTTCCTCACCGCCGCCGGGCTGGTGACCGAGACCGGCGCCGTGATGGCGCACGGCCCCACGGTGGCCCGGGAGTACGGCATTCCCGCCGTCATCTGCGTGCCCGACGCCACCCGTGCGATCCGCACCGGCGACATCGTCACCGTGGACGCCGCCGCCGGCACCGTGACCGTGGCGGCCTGATCGGGACCCACCGCTCCGCACCGGTCGCGGCGAGCCGTGGCCGGACCCTCTCGTGACAGCATGGAGGCCATGCCCAAGAAGGTCGACCGCCACGAGCGGCGAACCCTCATCGCCGACGCGTTGATGAGGGTCGCCGCCCGTCAGGGCTTGGAGGCGGTGAGCCTGCGCCACGTCGCGGCCGAGGCCGGCGTCTCCCCGGGCATGGTGCAGCACTACTTCCGGACGAAGGACGAGATGATGGCCTTCGCCATGGCCGTCGTGCGGGAGCGCAACCAGGTCCGGGTCACCGAGGCGATCACCCGGCTGGGCGAGGAACCGCCGCCGCGGTCGGTGCTGCGGGCGCTGATCGGCGCGGTGTTGCCGCTGACCGAGGAGTCCCGTGCGGACGGGCGGGTCGCGCTGGCGTTCCTCGCCTACGCCGCCGTACGCCCCGACGTCGCCGCCGGCCTGAGCGAGGACACCCGGCAGCTGTCGGCCTTCGTCGCCAGCCTGCTCCCCGGGCCGCAGCCGGACGAGCGTGCGGCGGCCCTCCTCGCGCTCATGGAGGGCCTCGGCCTCTACCTGCTCAGCGGCCAGTACGACGTCGAGCGCGCCCTGGCCGCGCTCGACGCCCAACTCGACGTCGCCTTCGCGCCGGTCGGCCCGCCGGCCCGGTAACCGCCGCGGCGGCTACCGGGCCGGACCCCGCGACCCGTCAGCGGCTCAGCCGGCGGTAGCGACGTACGGCGAGGGGCGCGGCCACCGCGATGATCAGCAGCGGCCAGCCCACCGCGAGCGGCAGCGGGTGCTGCGCCGCCCACGACTCGCCGCCGATACCGGGATTGCCGAACAGTTCCCGGGCCGCCGCCACGGTGGCGGAGAGCGGGTTCCAGGCGGCGACCGCCCCGAGCCAGTCGGGCAGCAGGTCCGGTGCGACGAAGACGTTGGACAGCGCGGTGAGCGGGAAGGCCAACGGGAAGACGATCACACCGACCGTGTCCGGGTTCGGCACGGCCAGTCCCAGCAGGATCCCGACCCAGGTGAACGCCAGCCGCAGCAGCAGGATCAGGCCCGCCGCCGCGAGGGCGTCGCCGAGCCCGTTGCGCCACCGCCACCCGACCAGCAGGCCGCAGACCACCAGGGTGGCCAGCTCCAGCACGGCCCGGACCAGGTCCGCGCCGGCCCGCCCGGTCAGCGGGGCGGACCGGGCCATCGGCAGCGAGCGGAACCGGTCCACCACGCCCCGGCTGGCGTCCAGGGAGATCTGGGAGGCGGTGGCGCCGAGCCCGTACAGCATGGTCATCACGAACACGCCGGGCAACAGGAACTCGCGGTAGCTGCCGTCGCCGGGCACCGCCATGCCGCTGCCGAAGACGTAGCCGAAGACCAGCACGAACATGATCGGCAGGGAGAAGTAGAGGACGATCTCCTCGGGCGAGCGGATCACGTGCCGCATGTTGCGTCCGGTCATCACCCAGCCGTCCGCCACCGCCCAGCGCAGCCGATCCAGCGGGCCGCCCGGACCCGGGTCCACCGCCGCGTCGCCCCTGGTGCGACGGGTGTCGACGGTCGTGGTCACGCCGCCCTACCTTTCATTGCGAGCCCGACGGTGGTATTCGTACGGGCTGACGCGGGCGAGGCAGGTATGGCTTTCATGCTGGCTGCCGACCATGGCGAGGGTGGCATCGCCGCCTGTCTCGTCTGCTCTTGCTGACTGCTGATTGGGCTTTGCGATTGATCGCTGTGTAGGGCGTTGACGGCGGCAAGAGCGTGCGCGTGTCCACGACGGGAGAAGGGAGTCAGATGGCGGTCGCGGTTGGTGTGGACGTGGCCAAGGAGTTCCACTGGGCTGCGCTCGTGCACAGCGAGACGGGGCGGGTCCTGGCCAGCCGGAAAGTCGACAACGATCCGTCGGCGATCCAGGTGCTCATCGACGACATCCGAGCCGTGCAGGCCGAGTATGGGCCGGCCACGGTCGCCATCGACGTGCTCGGTGGCATCGCCGGCCTGCTGCAGGTCATGCTGGTCGACGCTGGCCTGCGCCTGGTGCATGTCTCCGGTCTTGCGGTCAACCGGGCTCGCCGTGCCACCCGCGGGGGTGAGCACAAGTCGGATCCGCGCGATGCCAAGGTCATCGCCGATCAGATCCGGCTGCGCGCAGACGAACTGCGTCCCGTCGAACCGGCCACCGAAGCCGGCAGCGAGCTGCGGCTGCTGGTGGGCCGCCGCCGGGAACTGGTGGTCGACCAGACCCGCCGCATCGGCCGGCTGCGGGATCTGCTCGCCTCGATCCATCCCGGTCTGGAGCGCGTCGTCGACCCCACCCACAAAGTCGACACGGCCCTGCTGGCCCGCTACGTCACGCCGACCGAGATCCGCCGAGCCGGCCGACGCCGCATCAGCGAGTACCTGCGCACCACCGGCCGGCACCACAGCACCGTGATCGACGCCCTGGTCGACAAGGCACTGACCGCCGCCGGCGCCCAACACGTCACCGTGCCCGGCGAAGCCGTCGCCGCGGACATCGTCCGCGACCTCGCCCGCGAGGTACTCGCCTGCCGGGACAAACTCGCCGACCTGGACAAGCGCATCCACGACGCTCTCGACCGCCACCCTGACGCGGCCCTCATCCAGTCCCTGCCCGGGATGGGGGCCACCCTCACCGCCGAATTCCTCGCCGTGGCAGGCGGCATCACCCGATTCCCCACCGGCGACCAACTCGCCAGCGCCGCCGGCCTCGCACCAGTCCTGCAGCAATCCGGCAAGGTCCACTACCTGCGCCGCGCTACCAGCGGCGACAAAACCCTCAAACGGGTCTTCTACCAATCGGCGTTCTGCGCCCTGCAACGCGACCCGGCCAGCCGCGCCTTCTACGACCGCAAACGCGCCGAAGGCAAACGACACCACCAAGCCCTCATCGCCCTGGCCCGCCGACGCATCAACGTCCTGCACGCCATCCTGCGCACCCGACAGCCCTACCGACTCACTCACGCTCTCACGGCTTGACTCAGTCATTAGGCTGCCACCTCCGCCCGCTCGGCCGGCTGTGCCGCGTGCCCGGTCAGCCGCAGGAACGCCTCGTCGAGGGTGGGGCGGCGCAGCACCACGTCCTCCACCCCGACGGCGGCATCCTGGAGGGTTCGTAGGACGTCGGCGAGCACCGTGATCCGGTCGACGACGGGCGCCCGCAGCTGCCGCACCCCCGCGTCCACGGTCACCGTCGCCCCCGTGATCCGTTCGACGATCGCGGCGGCGACCGGCAACTGCGTCGCGTCGCGGACCACCAGCTCGATCCGGTCCGCCCCGATGCGGGCCTTCAACTCGGTCGACGTGCCCTCGGCCACCACCCGGCCCGTGTCGACCACCGCGATCCGGTCGGCGAGCTGGTCGGCCTCCTCCAGGTACTGAGTGGTCAGCAACACCGTCGTGCCCTGGGCGACGACGGACCGGACGGCGTCCCACAGGCCGTTGCGGCTGCGCGGGTCCAGTCCCGTGGTCGGTTCGTCCAGGAACAGCACCCGGGGCGTGGTGATCAGGCTGGCGGCCAGGTCGAGGCGGCGACGCAGCCCGCCCGAGTACCCGCCGGCCGAACGATCCGCCATCTCGGTCAACCCGAACTGGTCGAGCAGTTCCTCCGCCCGCCGACGGGCCGTCCGGGTCGGCAGGTGCCGCAGGCGGCCGAAGAGCACGAGGTTCTGCCGCCCGCTCAGCGTCTCGTCGACCGCGGCGTACTGTCCGGTCAGCCCGATCAGGGTGCGGACCCGGTCCGGGCGGCGGGCCACGTCGTACCCGGCCACGCGGGCGTGACCGGCGTCGAAGCGCAGCAGCGTCGCCAGGATCCGTACGGCGGTGGTCTTGCCCGCGCCGTTGGGGCCGAGCAGACCGCAGACCGTGCCGGCGGGCACGGTCAGGTCGAAGCCGGCGAGGGCGGTCGTCCGCCCGTACCTCTTGCGTAGTCCCTCGGCCACGACGGCCGACGTCTCGTCTCTCATGCCGGCAGCGTGGCCGGCGGCGCTGACCGACCACGCACCGCGCGCTGACCGCGCTCGTCAGCCGACGTCCAGCAGCTCCGCCGCCTGCTCCCGGTCCAGACCCGCGCCCTGCGCGAAGGCCCGGTCGAACGCGGTGTCGCCGATCGTCGCCCGGGTCGCCGCCGCCACCGGCGCGACCTCGGTCGCGTCGCCGGCCCCGGTGCCGCGCAGCAGCGCCGCCGCGGCGCCGAGCAGCAACGCGGCCCGCTCGCCGTCGCCCCGCCGCAGCACCGGCCCGACCAGCCCCTCCACGGCCGCGCCGGCCGTCGGCACGTCCCACACGCCGAGGGTGGCTCCCAGCACCTGGCGGTAGTGCGCCCGGGCGACCGCGGCGTCGCCGACGGTCTCCGCGATCCGCCCCAGCGTCACCAGCGCCGACAGTCGGACCACCTCGGCGCCGAACCACCCGGCCGGGCACTCGGCGATCGCCTGCTCGCACAGCAGCCGCGCCCGGTCCAGGTCACCCTGCTGTCGGGCGATCTCGCCCAGCCCGGAGTGCGCCGCGGCCACGAGCTCCGGAGCGCCGGCCGGCTGCGCGACCTCCACCACCCGTCGGTAGTCGGCGGCGGCCCCGGCCAGGTCACCGACCCCGATCCGCCCGTCCGCCCGGGTACGCAGCAACTCCGCCATGTCGATCGCCGAGCCGAGCTCCTGCGCCAACCGCAGTGCCTCGGCCATCGGCTCGACCGCCGCCCGCGGATCCTCGACCCGGTAGGCGCCCTCGACGATCGTGGCGAGCGCCAGGATCATGCCCCACCGTTCGCCGATGGCGCGGAAACCGTCGAGGCTCGCCGCCAGTTCGGCGCTGGCCTCGTCGTACCGGCCGTCCAACAGGCCCACCATGCCCATGCCGAGCGAGCCCAGCGCCTGGCTCCACGGTTCGGCGCCGAGCATCACCTCCCGGGTGCCCGGATCGTGCAGCAGCGAGATCCGTTCCGGCGACGGTGGACCGGCGGCCATCCCGGACAGGTAGAGCAGGAACGGGTACGCGGCCGGCCGACCGAGGCCCCAGAGGATGTCGCTGGCCGGGGTGACGTCCCGTGGCCCGGTCCCGCCGGCGCCGTTCACGCCGGCGACCAACAGGCAGAGCGCGTACTCCTCGGCGAGGTCCGGCGGCGGGCCGCCGAGCCGGTCGACGAGCTGCCCGGCCAGCGCGGCACCCTCACCCCGGAGGCCGCGCAGCCACCAGTAGAACGAGAGGGCGGCGACCAGCCGCAGCGCCGTGCCCACGTCGTCCCCGGCCACCGCCCGGCGCAGGGCGGCGTGCAGGTCGTCGCGCTCGGCGTCCAGGCGCCGCAGCCAGTCCAGCTGCGCGGCGCCCCGCAGCCCCACGTCCCCCGCCCGGGCGAGGTCGAGGAAGTACGCGGCGTGCGCCGCGCGCAGCGGGTCGGTCTCGCCGGCCTCGGCGAGTTGCTCGGCCGCGAAGGCGCGGACCGTCTCCAGCATCCGGAAGCGGCCGTCAACGGCTTCCACCAGGGACTTCTCCGCCAGGCCGGTGACCGCGTCGAGCGCGTCGGCCCCGAGCCCGCAGACCCCCTCCACGGCGACCAGGTCGGGGTTCCCGGCGAAGACGCTCAGCCGACGGGCCAGCCGCCGCTCCGGCTCGTCCAGCAGGTCCCAGCTCCACCGGACCACCGCGCGCAGGGTCTGGTGGCGGGGCTCGGCGACCCGACTGCCGCGGCTGAGCAGCCGGAACCGGTCGTCGAGCCGGGCCGCCACCTCGCCGACCGGCAACGCCCGCAGCCGCGCGGCGGCCAGCTCGATGGCGAGGGGGAGGCCGTCGAGCGTACGGCAGATGCGCAGCACCGCCTCGATCGTGCCGGCGTCGACGGCGAAGCCCGGCGCGACGTCGGCCGCCCGGTCCGCGAAGAGCCGGACCGCCGGATAGTCCCGGGCCACCTCGGGCGGGACCGCGTCCGGCGGCACCGGCAGGCCCTGCACGGGGCAGAGCGCCTCCCCGGTGACGCCGAGCGGTTCCCGGCTGGTGGCCAGGATGCGCAGCGCCGGGGCGGCGCCGAGCAGGCGCGCGGCGAGCCGGGCGGCGTCGGTGACGACGTGCTCGCAGTTGTCCAGCACCAGGAGGATGCGGCGGTCGGCGAGCGCCGCCACCAGCCGTTCGGTGCCGTCGGGTGGGCCGCCCGGCACGCGCAGGCCGCCGTCGCGCAGCCCGAGCGCGGCGAGCACCGCCGGTGCCACCGCGCCGCCGGTCGGCACGGCGGCCAGCTCGACCAGGCACACCGGCCCACCGTGGCGTTCGGCGGCCTCCACCGCCAGCCGGGTCTTCCCGGCGCCACCCGGGCCGTGCAGCGTGACCAGGCGGGCCTCCCCGAGCTGCTTGCCGAGTCGACGCAGCTCCTGATCGCGTCCGACGAAGCTGGTCAGCTGGCTGGGCGGGGCGGCCGGGCGGGGCGCGGCGGCGGCGCGGGGAGCCCCGGGGTCGCGCAGCAGGCCCGTGTGCAGGGCGACCAGCTTCGCGGACGGGTCGCTGCCCAGCTCCTCCGCGAGCAGGCGGCGCAGCTCGGCGAAGACGGTGAGCGCCTCCGTCCGCCGGCCGTCGGCGTGCAGCGCGCGCATCAACTGGCCGTGCAGACGCTCCCGCAGCGGGTGGGCGGCGACCAGTTCCCGCAGCTCCGCCACCAGCGGCGCGGTGGCCACCGCCCCCGGCTCCGCCGCCAGGGTCAGCTCCGCCTCGATCCGGTCCTCGGTCGCGGCCAGCCGGCGGTCCCGCAACCGGGCCGCCTGCCCGGCCGCGAACGGCGCGTCCGTGACGTCCGCGAGGGGCTCGCCGCGCCAGAGCGCGAGGGCCTCCCGCAGCAGGTCGGCGGCGCGGTGCGGGTCACCGGCGGCGAGCGCGGCCCGTCCGGCGTCGGCGAGCCGGCCGAACCGGTGGACGTCGACGTCCGCCGGCTCCACCGCCAGCCGGTAGCCGGCCGGGTGGAACTCGACCGGGTCCACCCCCGCCGCCGACAGCACCTGACGCAGTCGCGACACCTGCGACTGGAGCGCGTTCGCCACCCCGGCCGGCGGGTCGTCCCCGTACAGGCCGTCGACCAGCCGGTCCCGCGGCACGATTCGCCCGGCGTCGAGCAGGAGCAACGCCAGCAGCGCGCGCAGCCTCGGCCCGCCGACGGCGAGCCGGCGGCCGTCGGCGGGGTACACCTGGGTCGTGCCCAGGATGCCGAACCGCACGGCGTCGATTGTCGCTCAGGCCCGCTGGGCCGGGTGCGCGGCGGCTCCTGGCATGAATCATCCCGGCGTCAGGGGGTAGGTGCGGCCGTGGTCGACGCCGGAGCGCGGGGCAGAGGGGAGTCCGTCGCCGCCGCGCCGCGCGGGCGCGCGGCGCGACTCCTCGCGGGTCTGCGCCGCCGCTCCACCCACACCCTGCGCGACCGGCTGCGGCGGGTCCGCGCCGGCGCGGTCCTGGCCGTGCAGGCCGGGCTCGCCGCCGGCTTCTCCTGGTGGCTCACCGACGACGTGCTGCACATCCCGCAGCCGGTGTTCGCGCCGATCTCCGCGGTCATCGCGCTGGCCGCGTCCGTGGGTCAACGGCTGCGCCGCACCATCGAGCTGGTCATCGGGGTGTCGCTCGGAGTGCTCGTCGGAGACCTGCTCATGTACGCGTTCGGGAGCGGGGTGTGGCAGCTCGGCGCGATCGTGGTGCTGGCGATCGTCGTGGCGGTGCTCATCGGCGGCAGCCCGGCGGTGATCGTGCAGGCGGCGGCGACCGCCGTGCTCGTCGCCACGCTCAGCCCCGCGGTGGAGAACCTGGAGATCCCGAGGTTCCTCGCCGCCCTGGTCGGCGGCGGGGTGTCGCTGGCGGTCACCGCGGTGCTGCTGCCGCTGAACCCGCTGCGGGTGATCAACCGGGCGGGGGCGCCGGTGCTCGACCTGCTGGTCGAGCAGTTGGAGGTGACCGCGGAGGCGCTGCGACGCCGCGACGCCCCCGCGGCCCAGGCGGCGCTCGACCGGCTCCGGGACAACAAGCAGGAGATGGGTGCGTTCACGGAGGCGGCGCAGGCGGCGCGGGAGGCGAGCACCCTGTCCCCGGTGCGCTGGGAGAACCGGCAGGGCCCGGTCGGCCGGTACGCGCGGGCGGTGGAGCCGGTCGACCGGGCCATGCGCAACAGCGGCACGCTGGTCCGCCGGACGGTGACGCTCATCGAGGACGGGGAACCGGTGCCCGACCCGCTGCCGGAGGCCGTGGCGGGGCTCGCGACGGCGGTGCGGACGCTTCAGCGGGAGTTCACCGGCGCGGACGAGCCCCGCAAGGCCCGGGAGCAGGCGATGCGGGCGGTGGCGGCGGCGGGTCGCGCGTACCGGGAGGGGGTGGGCTTCTCCGGGGCGGTGGTGGTGGCGCAGGTCCGGACGACCGCGAGTGACCTGATCGTGGCCACCGGCATCGAGCAGGAGGACGCGAACGACCTGATCCGGCGCGCGTTCGGCGCACTCCGGGCCGACTGACCCGGCGCTCGGCCTCAGCGTGCGCGGTCGCCGGGGCAGGAGTCGTCGGGGTCGACGGCCCGGGTCACCCGGGTGCCGATCTCGCGAAGCTGGCGCTGCTGGGCCTTGGTCAGCGGGTCGAACACGTAGGTGCGGACCGCCGCCACGTGCCCGGGCGCGGTCGCGACCACCTTCGCCCAGCCCTCCTCGGTGAGGACCGCCAGGGTGTATCGGCCGTCCGTCGGGTCAGGGGTGCGCCGGACCCAGCCGCGCCGTTCCAGTCGGCTGACCACCTGGGACAGGCGGGAGAGCGAGCCCTCGGCGAGCGCGGCCAGCTCGCTCATCCGTCGCGTGCGGTCGGGGGACTCGGACAGGCCGGCCAGCACCTGGTACTCGAAGTGGCTGAGGCCGGCGTCCCGCTGCAACTGGGCGTCGAGCGCGCCGGGCAACTTGATCAGGAAGCTGACCAGCGACAGCCAGGTCTGGCGCTCCTCGGCGTCCAGCCAGCGTGGTTCCGGCGGCGTCTCCATCCGACCAGGGTAACTTCACCGTTGAAGTGAGGCCGGTCACCCTTCACTTGCAGCTTGAAGTCATCGCCGCGTAGCGTCCCTTCACGCTTGAAGTGATGACAGGGTGGAGACCTCACATGAACATCGTCTTGTGGATCATCGCGGCCGTCCTGGCGGTCGCCTTCCTCGGCGCCGGCCTGATGAAGCTCACGCGGCCCAAGGAGAAGCTGATCGAATCCGGGCTGGGCTGGGCGGAGAGCTGGTCCGCCGGCTCGGTGAAGCTCATCGGCGCGCTGGAGGTGCTCGCCGCCGTCGGGTTGATTCTGCCGGCGCTGCTCGACATCGCGCCCGTGCTGGTGCCGCTCGCCGCGCTCGGCCTACTGATCATCATGATCGGGGCGGTCGTGGTCCACGCCCGCCGCCGCGAGTACCAGCCGGTGGTCGCCAACGTGGTGCTGCTCGCGCTCTCCGCGGTGATCGTCTGGGGTCGCTTCGGCCCGTACTCCTTCACCTCCTGAGCCGGCGGCGGTCAGGCGAACCGTTCGGTCGTGACCGGCAGTAGCCCGCACCGCCGGACCGCCGAGGTCAGCTCGTGCAGTACGGGCCCCACGGTGTGGTCCGCGGCGGCCGCCAGCAGCACCGTCAGGTCGAGGGACCAGGCGAGGCCCGGCCCGACGCGCCGCAGCGTCCAGTCGAAGCGGTCAACGCCGACCTGCCGCCGACCGGGGGCGGCCGCCACCTCGGGCAACCGGTGCGTGGGCGGGTCCCCGGCGAACAACACCCGGTAGACCCGCCGGTCGGCGAACCCGTCGGGCACCTCTACGGGGCCGAGCCGCAGCGGAGTCGTGACCGGGAACGACTGCTCGTCGTCGAACCGGTCCCGCAGCGTCGTCTCGTCGGGCAGTGGCCCGCCGCCGAGCCGCCGGTGGGTCGCCTCCGCGCCGGCGCGGTCGACCGGTACGACTCGGGCGCGCAGCCCCGGGTCGGTGCGCAGGGCCCGGTGGTGGGCGGCGGAACTCCACCAGCCCGGCTCGGACGGCGTCCAGACCGCGCCCCGTAGGCCGACGGTGGTCCAGTCGGCGGCCCGCACGAACTCCTCGACGACCAGCGCCTCGACGTCGGCGGCCGCCTCCGGCGCGCGGATCAGGTAGTAGTCCAGCGGAGGCCGCCACCGATCGGCGGTCGCCAGCGGCCGCGCGGACCGCATCCCGATCGTCACCCGACCTCCCTCGCCGCCTGGCTGCGTCCCGGGCACGGTAACCCGGGCCGGGCGCGCCCGCGGGTCAGCGCGCCGGTGCCGGCGGTACGGGGAGCACCGCGCCCTCGACGGACGACCGGTGCGCCAGCTCGATCAGCGTGACGGTGTCCACGGCGTCGCGGGCGTCGACCGGCATCGGGCCGTCCCCGCGCAGCGACGCCGCCACCTGGGCGTAGAAGCTCTCGTAGCGCCCGGGCTCGGTCGGCACCGGCCGCAGGTCGCCGTCGACACCGAGCAGGCCGTACCGGTCGGGGGAGACCTCGCCCCAGCCCGGGGTGCCCGGGCGACCGCCGTCGCGCAGCGCCGCCTCCTGCGGGTCCAGCCCGTAGGTGGTGTAGCCGGCCCGGTCGCCGAGGACGCGCAGCCGGGGGCCGAGCTGCGGGGTCACCGCGCTCATCCACAGGTGGGAGCGGACGCCGCCGGTGTGGGTCAGCGCCACGAACGCGTCGTCGTCCACCTCCGCGCCGGACCGACGCCGGTCGACCTCCGCGTAGACGCTGCGCACCGGACCGAACAGCTGGACGGCCTGATCCACGAGGTGGGCACCCAGGTCGAACAGGGCGCCGCCGGCCTCGTCCGCGCCGGCCTTCTCCCGCCAGCCCGGCTTGATCTCCGGCCGCCAGCGCTCGAAGCGGGACTCGAAGCGGGTCACCCGCCCCAGTTCGCCGCCCTCCACCAGGCGGCGCGCGGTCAGGAAGTCGCCGTCCCAGCGGCGGTTCTGGAACACCGTCAGCGGCACCCCGTGCGCCGCCGCCTCGTCGACCACCTGCCGGGCCTCGGCCCCGGACGCGGCGAGCGGCTTGTCGACGACCACCGGAATGCCGGCGGCGACCGCCGCCCGGGCCATCGGCACGTGCAGCCGGTTGGGCGTCGCCACCACGACGAGGTCCAGGGCGTCGGGCGTACGCCACAGCACGTCCACGTCCTCCACCAGCCGGGCGTCCGGATGGTCGTGCCGGACCTGCTGCCGTCGCTCGGGATCGCGGGTCACCACGGCGTGCAGGCGCAAGCCGGGCGTCGCGGCGATCAGCGGTGCGTGGAAGACCCGACCGGCCAGGCCGTAGCCCAGCAGACCGACCCGCAACGGCGCCTGACTCGTTCCCGCCATGCCACCCTCCCCAGTTCCGGCCGGCCTCCGCAGGTGAACCGGATCCGGTGGCACCGAATCTACGCGGCGCGCCGACGCCGACGGCTCGACATGGTGAAGATCACCCGCCGTGACCGGAGCCGCTCACAGCCGCTCGTACTGCTGTCGCAGGAGGGACTCCGCCGCCGTGACGTCGTCCGACGCCTCGCCGCCGGCCGTGACGAGCAGGACGACGTCGTCGTGCTGGGCGACCGCGTGCACCTCGGGCAGGGCGGATCCGTTACCGGCCGGACCGATGAACGCCGTCCCGCCGGGAACCGACGCCAGGCCGACCTCCCCACCCGGGGTGCGGACGCTCCGCTCGGCGTCGGTGTACAGCCGGACGAACTCCTCGGCGGGCTCCGCCGACTCGAACTGGAGCAGCACGACCCGCATCGACGCGGAGTCCGGCTCCGCCCAGGCGGACCTGGCGGACTGCTGCACTCCGGCGAGTTGCATAGCGGCCAGCAGTGCCTGCGGGCTGCTGTCGAGCGCGACGATGTCCGCGAACGCGGCCCGGCCGTTCGCGTCGGGAACCGTGATCGGCGTGGCGTCCTCCGGTGGTGCGACGATCCGCGCGACCAGGGTGTTCTCCTGGCCGGCCTCCGGAGCGGGTGAGTGGGCGATCTTCCAGCTCACCACCGCGATCAGGGCCACCGCGCCGACCAGCGCGAGGGTGACCGCGGTGATGCGCGCCGGCCGGTGCCAGCGCGGCGGCGCCTGTCGGCGTGCCAACCCCGGCACGGACGGCAGGATCAGCTCCGGCTCGCTCGCCACCGAGCTGTCCGGTTCGTGATGAGGCGTGGCCTCCGGGCGGGACGTCGTGGCCTCCGGGCCGGACGTCGTGGCCTCCGGGCCGGACGTGGGGGAGGGCTCGCGGCCGGTGCGGGGAGTGTCGTCATCCTGGGCGGGCGGCGCGAGCGCGGCGTCCACCGTCGGTGCCTGCGTCGTCGGTGCCTCCGCCGCGCGTACCTCGGCCGCCTGCGTCTCCGCCGTCTGCGTCTCCGGCGTGCGTGGCTCCGTCGTGTGTGGCTTCCCCGGCGCGGAGACGGCGCTCCGGTGGGGCGCGGCCAGGAGGGCGGAGACGGCGCCGGAGAGCAGCAGGAGCCCGGACAACCCGAGCCAGGTCCCCTGGAGGTAGTGCGTGCTCGGATAGTCCTTCGTCGGGAAACCGCTCGCGCTCAACGCGGCGCCGTTGGGCAGGAAGGTCAGCGCGATCACCACGAGGGTCGCCGCGCCGAGCGCCAACCGCAGGACGTCGCGCCACTGTGGACGCGCCCAGGCGACGGCGAAGAGTGCCAGCAGCGCGAGCCACCCGACGCAGAGCGCGATCAGGGAGCCGGGAAGGTCGATCAGCGCGAAGGTGCGCACCTCGCCCGACGGGGGACGACCCAGGAGAAGCTCGACGTTGTCCCGTCCTTCGCGCACCTCCACCCAGGGCCGCCCGTACGCGGCGCCGAGCATGACCAGCCCGGCGAGGGCGAGGACGACGGCACGTGCCCGCCGGCCGGCGCGTCCGGTCGCGGCGGGCCGCGTTGGGGCGTGGTTCGACTGATCCGTGCTCGTCACGAATGGATCATGGCACCGCCCCCGCGGCTCCGCCGTCCCGCCGGGACCAAGAGTCGATTGTGGTAGAAATCGGCCCCTGGAGGGGCGGTTTCCTACCAAGATCTCCCGCCGGTGCTCGGGATGCTCCTATGGAAGTCAAGGGGTGTTGAGGGCGGTGAAGTCGGCGAGGAGGGCGGTGTGGATCTCGCGGACGATGTAGCGCTTGAGGCAGCGCATGATTTCTTTCTTGCTGAGTCCTTGTTTGGTGCGTTTGTCGACGTAGGCGCGGGTGCGGGGGTCGTAGCGCATGCGGACCAGGGCGATGGTGTGCAGGGCTGAGTTGGCGGCTCTGTCGCCGCCTCGGTTGAGGCGGTGGCGGTCGGTGCGTCCTGAGCTGGCGGGGATGGGTGCGGCGCCGCAGAGGTGGGCCAGGGCGGCTTCGGATCGGAGTCGGTCGGGGTTGTCGCCGGCGGTGGTCAGGAGTTGACCGGCGACGTCGGTTCCCACGCCGTAGACGGCGTTCAGGTGTGGAGCGGTGCGGGCGACGGCAGGGCGTAGGCGGCGGTCGGCCTGGGTGATCTCGGCGGTGAGGTGCCGGATCCGGGCGGCGATCACGGCCAGGGCCGCTTTGGTGGCTTCGACGGGATCGGTGAGTCGGGTTTCGTCGGCGTGCAGAGCGGCGCGCTGATCGACGAGTTTGGCTCCCGCGCCGGTGAGGTCCTGGCGCAGCGCGTCGGGTGCGGAGGCGATCAGCCCGTGCATCTGGTTCAGGGCGGCGGTGCGGGCCTTGACTGCTCCTCGCCGCGCCACGCGCAGGGCGCGGATGGCTTCGACCGGTCCGCTGCGGGTCTTGGGGGTGCCGTTTGCTTGCCCGGACAGGGCCGCGCGGGCGGCAGCGAGGGCGTCGAGGGGGTCGGACTTGCCTCTGGCGCGGCGGGCACGCCGGTCCGGGCGGTCGATCTCGACCAGGGCGACGCCACGGGAGGCGAGGTAGCGGGCGAGGCCGGCGCCGTAGGTGCCGGTGCCTTCCACGCCGATCTTGATCACCCGACCGAACCCGCGTAACCAGGCGAGCAACTGTTGGTAGCCGACGGCAGTGGCTGGGAACTCATGATCACCCAGGACCCTGCCGGTCTGATCGACCGCGGCGGCGTGGTGAGTCTTACCGTGGGTATCGACACCACCTGTGACGTGACGCTTCTTGGCTGCCATGCTGAAACCGTCGTCCCTCTCGCTTGCACCGAACAGGGTCGGCACGCACCGCCGGGACGGGCGGACAGGACAGTGACGGGACCTCTTGCACAGGCTCCTATCAGGTCACGAACGCCCAGCAGGTGAGTGCAGGAACGGGTCACCCGGACAGGCCGACGAATCCCGTAGAGGACCCTCAAGGTCAGTCAGACGCCGAGTCAGACCGGCCGGGTGACCCGCTCCTACACATCCTCACTGTCAGACGCCGAGGCCACCCAGCACGGTCATCTCCTGGCTGCTGAACTCGCCGGTGAGCAGGGGCATGGCTCGGGCGATGGCGGCCTTCGTCTCCGGCAGGTGGAGCGAGTCGTCGTGGTGCTTCTTGGACTCCCAGATCTCGGTCACCATGATCAGGTCAGGATCGCCCTCCGGGACACCCACCGCGTAGAGGCTGCACCCGGCGGCGCGCAGGCCGTCGGTGCCCTCGAGCAGGATGGCGACCACCTCGCCGCGCCGACCCGGACGGGCCCTCATCGAGCCGACGAAGCCGTATGGCATGGCAGGTCCTTCCGTCCGCGCGGATCGCCCGTCCGCGGTCGGCCACCAGCCTGCCGCACGGTTGTGACAGATCGCGGCCGGTGCGCGCGCCCGGCGTGGCGCCCGGGGAGTGCGCCGACGCCGAGGCCCGCCGGCCCGTGCGGTGACGGGCCGGCGGACCGGGGTCTCACGGGTTGGTGATGCCGAGCGAGTAGCTGCCGGAGCCGCTGTAGGCGTGCACCTCGAACCGGTAGTAGCCGGCGGTGCCGTTGTAGCTCAACGTCTCGTCGGGCGACGGGGTGTACGCCCCGGCGACGTCCACCCAGCTGGAGCCGTTCCACTTCTGCAGGTACAGGTCGAAGTCGACGCCGGTCGGGCCGTCGAGGCAGCCACGGTGGGTGCCGGAGACCGACGAGTAGTAGTAGCTGCCGTTGGGCTGGAACACGCTCTGGCCGGACGACACCGAGCCGGTGTAGGTCGCCTCGTAGCCGCTGCACCCGGTCGGCGGGGGCTCGCCGCCACCGCCACCGGTGCGCAGCGTCAGGCCGTACGCGGAGAGGATCTCGTTGACCGGCTGGAAGTAGGTGGTGCCGCCGGAGGTGCAGTTGCCGGAGCCGCCGGAGGTCACGCCCTGCGCCTGCTGACCCGAGAGCCACGACCCGCCCGAGTCGCCCGGCTCGGCGCAGGCGTTGGTGCGGGTCAGGCCGCCGACCGAGCCCTCGGCGTAGTTGACGGTCTGGTTCTTGGCCTGGATGGTGCCGCAGCGCCAACCGGTGGTCGAGCCGGAGCGGCAGACCGCCGCGCCGACGGCCGCCTCGGTCGAGCCGGCCACGGTGACGTTGCCGCCGGAGTAGTTGTTCACCCACGGCTGCGGGGTCCAGTTGGAGTTGGTCTGCACCCAGGCGTAGTCGTTGCCGGGGAACGAGGACCCGCGGAAGGTTCCCTGGGCGACCTGGTTGTAGCCCTGGGTCGCGGTGCCGGTGGTCCCGCAGTGTCCGGCGGTGACGAAGCCGCCGGTCACCGAGAAGCCGACGGAGCAGCGGCCACCCATGTAGTAGGCGTCGCCGCCACGGACGTCGTAGTAGGTGCGGGGGGCCTCGGTGGTCCGTACGACGCGGACGGCGGCCGCGTCGACACCGCTGGCGCGGACGAACGCGGTGGCCGCGCGGGCGTCGCCGCGGGCGAGGACCACAACCGTGTTGCTGGTGACGTCGACGTACCAGCCGGGGACCGTCGCCGCGGGGGCCTTCGCGGAGTGCCGGTCGAGCGTGGACTTGATCCGGTCCAGCGTCGCACCGCTGCGCGCGACGATGGTGGGCCGGGCGCCGGCGGCGCGTACCCGGTCGGCCGCCGACCGGTCGGTGACCGCGACGACGAGGGTGCCGTCGGTCAGCCAACCACCGGCGTACGTGGCGCCGAGCGACCGACGCAGGGCTTCGTCCGTACGGCTGCCCTTCTCGTCCTTCGCGATCCGCGTGCGGACCTGTTCGGCGGTCAGGCCCAGGTCGCGTTGCATGGCGGTGACCATCGCGGAGGGTGCCGCGTCGGGCGCGGGTGCGACAGCGGGGCTGGTCGGCGCCGCGGCGGCGGGTGCGGCCGCGACGGTGAGGGCGCCGACGGGCAGCAGGATCGCTGCTGCCGCGGCGGCGAGGCTTCGTCTCATCCGTGCCTCCTTCGGATGGCCGCGGCGCGGGTGGGTGTGCCGCGGACAGGTCAGCGACAACCTACGCGCACTCGATCGAGATGTCTCTATACCGGCTGGCTCATACCGTGCGGCGCGTGAAGAAAATCTTCGATCCAGTGATTGACGTCGATGGTTAGTGACAGAACAATCACCTTCTAAATCCAAGGCCATCTATTCCATGTTCAAGAGGGAGGCATTCATGGCGGCTCTGCGAGGCGAGGTGTCGTGGTTCTGCTGCGGCAGCGCGTGGGGTCCCTGCGGCACGGCCGGCGGTGGCGCCTGCGGCACCTGCCGGTCGGGCAACTACCAGCACGCCTGGCCCAACACCTCGGACGCGTGCCTGGCCATCACCCGTCCAGACGCCTGCGGGGTGACCGGGATGAGCCGGCGCGGCTGCGGCTTCCGGCACTACACGACGAACCTCTGCAACGGCGCTCGCATCGGCACCACCATCGCCGACTGCGGGCCGCAGACCGACCTGTTCTGCGGCGAGCGCACCTGCTGCGGCTCCGCCTGCGGCAGCAACCGGATCATCGACCTGACGCCGGCGGCGTACAGCGTGATCGCCAGTCTCTCCACCGGGCTGCGGCCCTGCTCGGTCGACACCGTCTGAAACGGGAGGGCGCCACCATGCAGCGGACCATCGACCGCCGACAACTGCTCGCCACCGCCGCGCTGGGCGGCGTCGTCGGTGCCACCGGCCTCGGCTCGCTCGCTCCCGAGGCGGCCTTCGCCGCCGAGGCGGTGACCGTCGAGCCCGGCCTTCCCGACCCGAACTTCGCCGAGGGACGGATCACCGCGGTCTCCGGCAGCATGCTCTTCGTCACCGGCTCGGACGCCGTCCTGCACGCCATCCGGATCACCGACGGCACGAGCATCTGGAAGCTGCACCCCACCACCTTCGACCGGGTGGCCACCGGTGACGGGCTCTACGCCCGCGGCGTCCGGCTGCCCGACGGCACCCTCGCCGCCGACTCCGTCTGGGTGAACATCGTCAACCTGCACGCGCACATCGCCTCGGTCGGCCGCAACATGCTGAACCTCGACCACAAGGGTCAGCGGATCGTCGCCCACGTGGTGCCGAACCGCTCCGCCGCCGTCTACAACGGCACCCCGGCCGTCAGTGACCTCTCACTGCTGCGGGTCGGTCGGCACGTGCAGGTGCTGGGCGCCTGGCACCCGGGCACCAACGAGATCGACATCGCCACCGTCTACGCCGCCGCCTGAGCGGGTGGCGCGCCGGCGGGCCCGGGGAGCCGCCGGGGCGTCGTCCGTGACCGCCCGAGGGGAGAACCCATGATCGAGATGATCGCGGCACTGCAACCGCTGGTCGTCGGCGTGGTGCTGATCTGGTCCGCCCGCGTCAAACTGTTCAGCCGGCACGCCGCCGCCGCGGCCGGCCGGTCGGCGCTCGTCCGGCTGGTCGGCCCCGATCGCGCACTGCCCGCGTACCGGCTGCTCGGCGGGGTCGAGCTGGCCCTGGGCGGGCTGCTCCTGCTGCCGCCCGTGCTCCGGTCGGAGGGGGTCGCCGCCACCGTCCTGTCCGCCGGCTTCCTCGCCTACCTCGGCTACGCCCGGCGGGTCGCCCCCACGTCCTCCTGCGGCTGCCTGAGCGCCAGCACCGCGCCGGTCTCCGGTCGCGGCATGGCCCGCGCCGGACTGCTGGTGGTCGCGGGCGGGCTGAGCGTCCTGGCGGGCGGCGGCTGGCTCGCCGCACTCGCCGCGCGGCCCGTCGTGGGCGTGACCGTGCTGGTCGGCGAGTTGGCGGCGGTCGTCGCCCTCTCACCCGAGCTGGACCGGGCCTGGCTGCTGCCGCTGCGCCAGCTGCGTGTCCGGCTGACCCATCCGCTGCGCGGCGGCTCCGGCGTGCCGTTGCTCGCCACCGTGCAGCAGCTCCAGCTCAGCGACGCGTACCGGCGGGTCGCGTCGCTGCTCCGATCCGACGTACGGGAGCACTGGGACGACGACGGGTGGCGGTTCGTCCTGCACGCCGCCCGCTTTCAGGGGCGGCCGGTGACGGCGGTCTTCGCGGTGCCGCTGGCCGACGCGCAGCCCGGGTCGGTGCGGGTCGCCGTCGTCGACGACGCGACCGGGCACACTCTGCTCCGCCTGGCCGGCACCCCACCGGCCGCAGGCCCGCACCTGGCCGTCGTGCCGGCCTGAGTGGAGCGCCGGAACGGTGCGGGCGAGGCGTGGCCCGTCGGCGCGGCTGCCACGCGCTGGTCCCGGTCGGCGAGGGCCGCAACCAGCGCGTGGCGGTGCCTCAGCGGTTCTGCCGCTGCTGGCAGGGGACGCAGAACCGGGCGTGCGGCAGGATCTCCAGGCGCTCCGCCGGGATGTCGCCGCCGCACCGCTCGCAGACCCCGTAGCCGCCGTCGGCGATGCGCCGCAGCGCGTCGCCGATCTGCGCCATGCTCTGCCGGGTGGCGGCGACGAGCGCGTCCTGGGTGAGCGCCTGGCCCGGGTCGCCGGTGTCCGCGGTGAGTTCGGTCAGTCTCGCCTGGTGGGCCTCGAACTGCTTGGTGAGGGATGTGCGCAGGTCGCCGAGCCGGTCCTGCTCGGCGTGCTGGTGCATGCCGGTGCTCATGGTGGGCCTCCTGGTCCGGGAAAAAGAAAAAGGGCCGAAGCGGTGTGCTTCGCCCTTGGCGTCCGTCTGGGGTGTGACGGATGCCGGTGGGCCGCGGCCTGCGGGGGTGGGAACTCCCCGGGTGGCCACCCGGACCGGGGTGCCGGGCGGGCAGGTGTGCGCCGGCCGGAGGGCAGCCGCCAGTGCCGTCAGTGTCGTGACGGTGACGGTGCGCTGAACGGCCGGGAGCATCCGCCCACCATAGGCCGACACCGCGGGAAAGCCAACGGGCTTCGCGTTCTCGCGCCAGCCGGTCGTCCCGTCGGCGCCGGGACGACGGCGCGCGCGGCCGCGGAGCGGCAGGCCGGCGGCGTCGACCTGCCCACAATCTCTTCGCGGACGGCAGGAAGCACGACGGGAGCGGGGCGGTCCCGGCCGCCCCGCTCCCGTACGGAATCGTCGTCGCTCAGTGCCCCGGCGCCGGACGCAGGGCGGCGGGGATGTCCAGCCCGGCGGCGCCGAGCACGTCGTCGGCCTCGACCTGGGCCGGGGTCAGCGTGGTGCGCGGCCGGTGGGGCAGCCCCACGACGACGAGCAGCGCGACCAGCAGGACGCCGACGGCGGTGACGGCGGCGGTGACGGTGTACTGGGTCACCTGGGGCAGCGGCACCGGCAGACCGGGCACCGGGTTGCGGCTGAGCATGGTCACCACCAGGGCGGTGGCGATGGCGCTCCCGACCGACCGGGCGATCGAGTTGACGCTGTTGGCGACGCCGGTCTCGGCCGGCGTGACGTGCTCGATCAGCAGCGCCGGCAGGGCCGCGTAGCCCAGGGTCACGCCGTTGGTGACGAGGAACGAGCTGAGGATGAGCTGCCAGGTGGTGGCGTGCACGGCGGCCAGGAGGGCGAATCCCACCGCCGAGACGAGCAGCGCGAGTGCCAGCGTCGCCTTCGCGCCGTACCGGGCGACGAGCCGTCCGCCGAGCGGCGCGGTGACGACGCCGCTGAGCGCCCCGGGCAGCAGGTAGACGATGCTCGCGGAGAGGACCGTGGCGCCGAAGCCGTACCCGGCGAGGGCCGGTGGCGTCTGCACGAATGCGGACACGGTGAGGAACCCGACGAACATGGCGGCGCCGAGCAGCAGCCCGGCGATGTTGGCGATGGCCAGCGGCCGGTGGCTGAACATGCGGAGGTTGACCAGCGGTTGGGCGACCCGCCGCTCGACCGCGACGAAGGCGGCGAAGGCGACTGCCGACGCCACGAGCAGGACGCCCACCCGGGCCGAGGCCCACCCCCACGTGTTGCCCTTCTCCAAGGGCAGGAGCAGGAGCACGAGTGCGCCGCCGAGCAGGGCGGCGCCCGCCCAGTCGACGCGGCCGCGGGCGGCGGGCTGACGTCGGGGTACGACCAGCCCGATGGCGACCAGCGCGATCACGGCCATCGCCGTGGCGAGCCAGAAGACCCGGTGGTAGTCCCCGCCGTCGCCGACGAGCAGGCCGGTGGCGACCAGGCCGAACCCGGCGCCGATCGCGACGGTGCCGCTGACGATGGCCGTCGCCCCGGTGAGCCGGGCCGGCGGCAGTTCGTCCCGCAGGAGACCGATGGCGAGCGGGAGGAGCGCGTAGCTGGTGCCCTGCATCGCCCGGGCGACGAGCAGCAGCGGCAGGTTCTCCGTGGTGGCGGCGAGCAGGGATCCGACCAGCACGACGACGGTCACGCCGAGCAGGACGGTACGCCGGCCGCGCAGGTCACCGAGGCGCGCCAGGACCGGGGTGAGGACGGCGGCGGCCAGCAGGTTGGCGGTCATCACCCAGCTGATGGCACCGGGCGTGGAGTGCAGGGTCGTCTGGATCTGGTTGAGGAGCGGCACGACCAGCGACTGCAGGGAGGTGAGCAGGAGCACCCCGTAGGCGGCGACCGGCAGCAGCAGCCGGGAGGCGGGTCGGTCCGCGACCGAGTGGGACATGGGTGGACTCGCTTTCGGGTCGGCGACGCGCCAAAGCTAGGCCCGTTTTCGACGTAGCGTCAAAAAAACCCGACGTGACGTCGATTACCCTTGACGCCGAGTATGATTGCGCGCATGGCAGCTTCCGTCGGTCGACGTCGGCCAACCAAGGGTGATCAACGCGAGCGGGCTCTCCTCGACGCCGCGCGCGAGCTGCTGCGGCACAAGCCCCTGGCGCAGCTGACCATCGACGAGGTGGCGGCCGCCGCCGGCATCACCCGCTCCGGCTTCTACTTCTACTTCGAGTCCAAGCAGGCGCTGCTCGCCCAGCTCTACGCGGAGACGCTCGGGGCCTCCGAGCAGGAGATGATCGAGTGGGTGGAGTCCGAGGACCTCGACCGCGCCGCCCTGCGCCGGGGCCTCGCCCGCGGCCTGCGGCGGTGGAAGACGGATGGTCGCTGGCTCGCGGAGGCCTTCCTGAACCCCGACCCGGGGCCCGAGGTCCTGGCCGTCCGGGAAAAGATCATCGGCAGCGGGTGCACGGTGATCTCGCGGCGGATCGAGCGCGACGCGCGGGCGGACCGCACCGTCGCCGTCGACCCGAAACTGCTCTCCCTGATGGCGGTCAACCTGCGGCTTACCATGTTCGCGCAGGCATACACCCACCCGGAGGAGCAGTCCGACGACGAGCTGCTGGACGCCCTCACCGACGCGACCCTGCGCCTGCTCTACGGGGTGCTGCCGCCGACCGCGGCGGCGGTGACCGGCGAGCCCGCCGTGGGAGCGGCCCCGACGCGCTGACCCGACCCCACCCGCGCCACGGCGTCGCCCGGCGCCGTTCACCCCATCTCGTGAACGCCGCCGCGGTCGTCACCGCCCGCCGTAACCACGCCCTACGGTCGATCCAGGCACGCACCGGTACGAACCGTCGCGTCGCCACACCTGTCGTCGGCGCCGGAGGGCTGTCTCGTGAACGTCGCCGAACACATCGTGGACCGGCTGCGGAGCTGGGGGGTGCACCGCGTCTACGGCTACCCGGGCGACGGCATCGGCGGTGTCATCGCCGCGATCGGCGACCGCGACGACGTGGAGTTCATCCAGGTACGCCACGAGGAGACGGCCGGCTTCGCCGCCACCGCCGACGTCAAGTACGGCGGCAGCCCGATCGGGTGCTGCGTCGTCACCAGTGGCCCCGGCGCCCTGCACGCGCTCAACGGTGTCTACGACGCGCTGCTCGACCACGTGCCGGTCGTCGCCGTCCTCGGGCAGACCGCGCTGACCGCGCTCGGCGGCAACTACTACCAGGAGGTCGACCTGCACAGCGTCTACAAGGACGTCGGGCAGGCGTACATCCAGACCATCGCCGACGCCGCCCAGGTCGCCCACATGGTCGACCGCGCGTGCCGGACCGCCCTCGCCGAACGGGCGCCGACGGTGCTGATCGTGCCGAGCGACGTGCAGGACCGGCCGGCCATGACGCAGTCGCCCGACGCCCACGGCTACTACCACACGAGCACCGTGCCGAGCAGCGCGCCGGGCGCCCCACCGGAGGCCGACGTGGCGCGGGCCGCCGAGGTGCTCAACGCCGGATCCCGGGTGGCGCTCCTCGTCGGTGCCGGGGCGCTCGGGCAGAGCGACCTGGTGGAGCAGGTCGCCGACCGGCTCGGCGCCGGGGCGGCGAAGGCGCTGCTGGGGAAGCCGGTGCTCGACGACCGGCTGCCCTGGGTGACCGGATCGATCGGCCTGCTCGGCACCACCGCCAGCTGGGAACTCATGCGTCGCTGCGACACCCTGCTGATCATCGGCTCGAACATGCCGTACTCGGAGTACTACCCGACGCCCGGGAAGGCGCGGGCGGTGCAGATCGACCGGGACGGGAGCCGGTGCGGCCTGCGCTACCCGACCGAGGTCAACCTCGTCGGTGACACCGGCGCGACCCTCACCGCGCTGCTGCCCCTGCTGCGCCGACAGCCGAACACGGACTGGCGTGACGACGTCGCCGGATGGAAGTCCCGCTGGGAGCGGTACTCCACGGAACGCGCGCAGGCCCGCGCCCATCCGGTCAACCCGGAGGCCGTCGTGCGGGCGCTCTCCGAGCGGCTCCCCGACGACGCGATGGTCTCCGCCGACTGCGGCACCGCCACCAGCTGGTACGCCCGGGACCTGCAGATGCGGCCCAGCCAGCTCGGCAACCTCGCCGGTCTGCTGCTGTCCATGGGCGCCGGGATGCCCTACGCCATCGCCGCCAAGACCGCCCACCCGGACCGCCCGCTGCTGGCCCTCATCGGCGACGGCGCCATGCAGATGAACGGCGTCAACGAGCTGATCACCGTGTCCCGCTACTGGCGGAACTGGGCCGACCCGCGGTTCATCGTGCTGGTGCTCAACAACCGCGACCTGGCGTACGTCTCGTGGGAGACCCGCGGGACGCTCGGCAAGAAACCCGACCCGGCCTCGGCGTCCCTGCCCGACGTCCCGTACGCCGGCTGGGCCCGCCTGCTCGGCCTGGACGGCGCCCGCATCGAGTCGCCCGAGCAGATCCCCGCCGTCGTCGAGCAGGCGTTCGCCGCGGACCGGCCCTTCGTCATCGACGCCGTGGTCGACGCCGACGTGCCGCTCATCCCGCCGCACGTGGCCCGCGACCAGGTCGTCCAGACCATGAAGGCGGAGTTCTCCGGCGACCCGGCCTTCTTCACCATCGCCCAGGACGTCGTCGAGGAGTCGGTGGTCAGCACCGTCAAGGCGGAGTGGCACCGGCTGTTCCACAAGCCGAACTGACCGCAACCCGCCGGCCCGCGCGCCGCCACCGCCGGTACCGCGCCGGGCGGCAGCTCAGCCCAGCGGGACGAGGGTGGGTAGGGGCAGGCCGGGCAGGGACGGCAGCGGCAGGCCGGGCGCCGTGCCGGTGCGGCCGGAGCTGGGCAGCAGCGGCGGCAGCGACGGCAGGAGGTCGGGCAGCCCCGGCGCGTCCGACGTCGGAGCCGGCGCGGGGGTGGCCGGCGCGGGCTCGGGCACCGGCGCGGAGCCGTTCGTCGGCGCGGCGCCCGTCGGTGCGTTCGGTGTCGGCGCGTCGGGCGTCGGGGCGGCCGGGGACGGTGTCGGCGCCGACACCAGGGCGGCCAGCAGGCGGTCCACCTCGTCGAGGTCGGCGCGCAGCCGGGCGGCGGTGGCCGGATCGTCCACCCCGGCGACGTCCCGGCGGGCCCGCGCGACCAGGTCCCGTGCCTCGTCGGGGCGGCCGGCCGTCAGCGCCGCCCGCGCCAGCGCGAGGTCGTGCTCGACGCCGCGCACCTGGGCCTGCTCCGGATGGAGCACCCGGGTCAGCGACCACAGGGGACTGGTCGGCCCGGCGGTGCGGCTGCCCACGCCGAGCCCGGTGGCGAGCGCCAGGACGGCGAGAACGGCGGCGGCGAGACGCAGCACGCCCCGGCCGACCGGCGTGGGTCCGAAGGCCGTCGCCGGTGCGGCCGGCTGGGTCGCGGCGCGGAGCAGCCGCTGCTCGTCGTCGCCGTCGAGGTCGGCACGCCAGGCGGCCAGGGCCGCGGCGACGTCGTCGTCCGCCGGCCCGGGCTCGCCCCGGCCGAGCGCGTCGAGGAGCTGGTCGTCCCGGGCGATCGTCGCCAGGTCCAGCTCGTCGCCGCCGTCGCGGGCGTGCTCGGTCATGCCGCCACCTCGTCGAGTGTGTCGCCGGCCAGGGTGCGGAGCCGGGCCAACGCGCGGGACTGGGCCACCCGCACCGCGGCGGCGGACATGCCGAGGATGGTGCCGACCTCCTCGGCGGTCAGGCCCACCGCCACCCGGAGCACGACGATCTCCCGCTGCGCGTCGGGCAGCCGGTCGAGCAGGCCCGACAGCCGGCGGGCGAGGTCGGTGGCGACCGCCCGCTGCTCCGGCCCCGGCTCGGCGTCCGGTGTCTCCGGGGGAGGGTCGTCGGCGGTGACCGACGCCGCCCGTACCGCCGCCCGCTGCGCGTCCGCCACCTTGTTGCCGGCGATGGCGTAGACGAACGCGGAGAACGGGGCGCCCTGCTCGCGGTAGCGCGGCAGCGCGCCCAGCACCGCCAGGCAGATCTCCTGCGCGACGTCGTCGGCGGTCGTGTACGCGCCACCGATCCGCCCGAGCTTCGCCCGGCAGTAGCGCACCAAGCCGGGGCGGACGTCGGCGAGCAGCATCGCGACGGCCGTCCGGTCGCCCTGGGCGGCCCGGCGGACGAGCTGGGGCTCGATGGTGGTCGTCATCGCGTGGAGGGGCACCTTCGTTACCGGCCGGTTAACCGGCACGCTATCGAGCCACGCGCCACTTTGCCTAGTTCACCCTCCGTCACGCGACGGTGTCGGAAAGAAGTGTGTTGCGTCCGGACGGTCCGCCGCGATGTCCCCAGTAGCGACCGGAAGGAGGGGACCATGGGCGTCGAGGTGGCCGTGCGGGGGCTCACCAAGTCCTTCGGTGGCCAGCCGGTCTGGTCCGACATCAGCCTCGACCTCCCGGCCGGCGAGATCTCTGTGCTGCTCGGCCCGTCCGGCACCGGCAAGTCGGTGTTCCTGAAGACACTGGTCGGGCTGCTCCGGCCCGATCGCGGTTCGATCGTCATCGAAGGCCGTGACCTGCCCCGACTCTCCGAACGCGACCTGTACGAGGTCCGCAAGCTGTTCGGCGTGCTGTTCCAGGACGGCGCCCTGTTCGGCTCGATGACCATCTACGACAACGTGGCCTTCCCGCTGCGCGAGCACACCCGCAAGAGCGAGGCGGAGATCCGCGCGGTGGTCACCGAGAAGCTCGACATGGTCGGGCTCGTCGGCGCGGAACGGAAGCTGCCCGGTGAGATCTCCGGTGGCATGCGCAAGCGGGCGGGGCTGGCCCGGGCGCTCGTGCTCGACCCGCAGATCATCCTCTTCGACGAGCCGGACTCCGGCCTCGACCCGGTCCGCACCGCGTACCTGAATCAGTTGATCATCGATCTCAACCAGCGCACCGAGGCGACGTTCCTGATCGTCACCCACGACATCAACACCGCCCGCACGGTGCCGGACAACATCGGCCTGATCTACCACGGCCACCTGGCCATGTTCGGGCCGCGCGAGATGCTGCTCTCCAGCACCGAACCGGTGGTGCGGCAGTTCCTCAACGCGCAGCGGGTCGGCCCGATCGGCATGGCCGAGGAGAAGGACGCCGAGGAGTTGGCGGCGGAGGCGCAGGCCGGCGTCGAACTTCCGCCGCTGCCGCCCATCCCGCCGCAGCTGCCCCCGTCGGACGGCCGACGCCGCCGGGCCGAACGGCCGCCCGGGCAGTGGTGCCGCGACCACGGCGTCCTCCCGCCGCCGGGCTCCTTCGACGGCCCGGCCTCGGCGGCGCCGGACCGGACGCGCCCGGAGACGGCGAACTGGTCGCGCCCGGCGGCGGACCGGCCGCGGCCGGAGACGGCGCCCTCCGGCGACCACGACGGGCTGCTCCGATGAGCGCGCCGGTCACCGCGTTGCGCCGCTCCGGCGAGTTCTTCGCGTTCTGCCTGGACACCCTGCGGGCGCTGGGTCGGCGGCCGGTGCAGGTCCGCGAGTTCGTGCAGCAGGCCTGGTTCATCAGCTCGGTGTCCATCCTGCCCGCCGCGCTGGTGTCCATCCCGTTCGGCGCGGTCATCGCCCTCCAGCTCGGCTCGCTGGTCCGCCAGCTCGGCGCGCAGTCGTTCACCGGTGCCGCCTCGGTGCTCGCCGTCGTCCGGGAGGCCGGACCCATCGTCACCGCGCTGATCATCGCCGGGGCGGGCGGCTCGGCCATCTGCGCCGACCTGGGCTCCCGCAAGATCCGCGAGGAGCTGGACGCCATGCAGGTCCTCGGCATCGACCCGATCCAGCGCCTCGTGGTGCCCCGGGTGCTCGCGTCGATGCTGGTCGCCGTGCTGCTCAACGGGCTGGTCAGCGTGGTCGGGGTCAGTGGCGGCTACGCCTTCAACGTGGTGTTGCAGGGCGGCACGCCGGGCGCGTACCTGGCCAGCTTCCAGGCCCTCGGGCAACTGCCCGACCTGCTGGTCGGCGAGGTGAAGGCGTTGCTGTTCGGCGCGGCGGCGGCGCTGGTGGCCTCGTACAAGGGGATGACCGCGAAGGGCGGACCGAAGGGGGTCGGCGACGCGGTCAACCAGAGCGTGGTGATCACCTTCATGCTGCTGTTCGCGCTGAACTTCCTCGTCACGGCCGTGTACTTCCAGGTCGTACCGCAGAAGGGAAGCTGACGTGGCGGTGCTGCGCCTCCTCGACGCCCTCGGCGCCCAGCTCGCGTTCTACCTGCGGGCGTTCGCCTGGACCCCGCGTACGCTGCGCCGCTACCGGCGTGAGGTGGTGCGACTGCTCGCCGAGATCAGCTTCGGCACCGGGGCGCTCGCCGTGCTCGGCGGGACGGTCGGCGTGATCTGCTTCCTCACCTTCTTCACCGGCACGGAGGTGGGGCTCCAGGGCTACCAGGCGCTCAACCAGATCGGCAGCAGCGCGTTCACCGGCTTCGTGTCCGCGTACTTCAACACCCGGGAGATCTCGCCGCTGGTGGCCGCGCTGGCCCTGTCGGCGACCGTGGGCTGCGGGTTCACCGCGCAGCTCGGCGCCATGCGGATCTCCGAGGAGGTGGACGCGCTCGAGGTGATGGGGGTGCCGTCGCTGCCGTTCCTGGTCACCACCCGGATGATCGCCGGCCTCATCGCGGTCGTCCCGCTGTACGTGGTCGGCCTGCTCGCCAGCTACCTGGCCACCCGCACCATCGCCGTCTTCTACTTCGGACAGTCCGCCGGCACCTACGACTACTACTTCCACCTCTTCCTGCCGCCGGGCGACGTGCTGTGGTCGTTCGGCAAGGTGCTGGTGTTCAGCGTGATCGTGGTGCTCGTCCACTGCTGGTACGGCTTCACCGCCAGCGGTGGCCCGGCCGGCGTGGGCGTCGCCGTCGGACGGGCCGTCCGGTTGGCCATCGTCGCGGTCAACATCGTCGACTTCTTCCTGTCGCTGGCCATCTGGGGCGCGACCACCACCGTCCGGATCGCGGGGTGACCATGAGACAACGGCTCCTCGGCATCGCCTTCGTCGTCGTCCTGACGGCGGCGCTGACCGGCTCTGTGCTGCACTACCGCAAGGCGTTCACCCCGGTCGCGTGGGTGACGCTGCACGCCGACCGCGCCGGCCTCCAACTCACCGAGGGCGCCGACGTCAAGGTGCGCGGCGTGCCGGTCGGCGAGGTGCGCTCGGTGCGCAGCGGCGGCGACGGCGCCGTGCTCCGCCTGGCCCTGGACCCGGAGCGCACCGGCCGGATCCCCGCCGACGTGACCGCGCGCCTGCTGCCGAAGACGCTCTTCGGGGAGCGCTACGTCGAGCTGGTCCCGCCCGCGGGCGGCGGCGCCGGGCCGATCCGGGACGGCGCCGTCATCGACCAGGACCGCAGCAGCACCGCGGTCGAGCTGGAGCGGGTGCTCGACGAGGCGTTGCCGCTGCTCCAGTCGATCCGCCCCGACCAGCTCGCCGCGACGCTCGGCGCGCTCGCCGCCGCGCTCGACGGGCGTGGGGAGCGGCTGGGGGCGAACGTCGAGCGGCTGGGCGCGTACCTGCGGGAACTCAATCCGGCGATGCCCACCATCGCCGAGGACGTGCGGCGGCTCGCCACCGTGCTGGACAGCTACGACGCCGTGCTGCCGGACCTGCTCGCCCTGCTGCGGGACGTCACGGTCACCGCCCGTACGGTCACCGACCAGCGCACCCAGCTCGCCGCGTTCCTCGCCGACACCACCGGCACCGCCGAGACGGCCGAGGGCTTCCTGGACCGGCACGGCGACCAGCTCATCCGGCTCGGCGCGGTGAGCCGGCCGGTGCTGGAGCTGCTCGCCACGTACGCCCCCGAGTACCCGTGCCTGATGACCGGCCTGGTCGCGCTGCAACCGCGGGTCGAGGAGGTCTTCGCCGGCGGGCGGATGCACATCACCCTCGAGGTGACCCGGGACGGCGGCGCCTACGAGCCGGGCCGCGACGAGCCGGTGTACGGCGCGAAGAACGGCCCCCGGTGTCTGGGCCTGCCGCACCCGAAGGTGCCGGCGCCCGAGCACCCGGTCGACGACGGCTACGACTACTCCGGTGAGCGGCCCCGGCCGCTGCTGCCGGTCGGGGTGCCGGCGGCGCCCGCGAAACAGCCGGCGGGAACCGCCGTGCCCACCGGCGACGGCGTCCCCGCCGAGATGGGACAGGCCGCCACCGGCGAGGAGCGCTCCCTGGTCAAGCCGCTCGTCGGCGCGCTCACCGGCGTCCTGCCGGCGGAGGTGCCGGACATCGCGGTCCTGCTCTGGGGGCCGCTGCTGCGCGGTGGGGTGGTGAACGCCCGATGACCGGCAGGAGCACCGCGTCACTGGTCAAGCTGCTCACCTTCGCCGCGGTGACGATGCTGCTCACGGCGCTGCTCGCCCAGACCCTCGGCGCCTTCCCGCCCGGCGGCGACACCTACCGGGCCCGGTTCACCGACGTGACCGGGCTGCTCCCCGGCGACGACGTCCGGGTGGCCGGCGTCCGGGTCGGCAAGGTGAAGGACATCCGGGTCGTCGACGACACCGTCGCCGAGGTCGCGTTCACGGTCACCGACGACCTGCCACTGGCCACCAGCGTCCGAGCCAAGATCCGCTACCGGAACCTGGTGGGCCAGCGCTACCTGGCGCTGACCGAGGGGCCGGGGGACGGCCGTCCGCTGCGACCGGACGGCCTGATCCCGCTCGCGCAGACCACGCCGGCGCTCGACCTCACCACCCTGTTCAACGGGTTCCGGCCCCTGTTCACCGCGCTCAGCCCGCAGGACGTCAACAAGCTCGCGTACGAGATCATCCAGGTGTTCCAGGGCGAGGGCGGCACGGTGACCAGCCTGCTGGAACGCACCGCCTCGCTGACCAACACCCTCGCCGACCGGGACGCCGTCATCGGCCGGGTGGTGACCAACCTCAACGAGGTGCTCGCCACGCTCGCCGGCCGGGACGCCGAACTCGACCGGACGATCAGCGAGCTGCAGCAGTTCGTCTCCGGCCTCGCCGCGGACCGCACCGCCATCGGTGACGCGCTGACCAACCTCGGCGAACTCACCGACGTGACCGCCGGGCTGCTGCACGACGCGCGGCCGTCGCTCGCCGCCGACGTCCGGGCCCTCGGCGACCTCGCCGGCACCCTCGACCGCAACGCCGCCGTCATCGACGGCACCCTCGGCCGGCTGCCCGAGCGGTACGAGTCGCTGACCCGGGTCGCCTCCTACGGCTCCTGGTTCAACTTCTACCTCTGCGACTTCGACGGGCGGGTCGCCGTCGCCGGCCACGCCCCGCTCAACCCGGCGACCCTGAGTGCCCCGGCCGCCCGCTGCGCCACCGGAGGAAGCCAGTGAGACCGTTCCGCGAACGCAACCCGGCCGCCGTCGGCGCGGTCGGGCTGGCCGTGATCGTCGCGACCCTGCTCGGCGCGTTCCAACTCGACCGGCTGGCCGCCCTCACCGGGCGGTCGTACGAGGCGGCCTTCTCCGACGCCAGCGGCCTCGCCACCGGCAACGAGGTCCGGGTCGTCGGCGTCCGGGTCGGCGCGGTGACCGCGGTGGAGCTGGCCCGGGGCCCCCAGCCGTACGTGCGGGTGCGGTTCCGGGTCGACGACGACGGCGTACGGCTCGGCCGGGACACCGGCGCCACGATCCGCATCAAGACGGTTCTCGGCCAGAAGTACCTCGCGCTGGCCCCGGCCGGGCCGGACCGGCTGCCGGAGGGCGCCCGGATCCCGCTGGACCGCACCGCCGCGCCGTTCGACGTCGTGCAGGCGGTCACCGGGTTGGCCGACACGCTCGACCACGTCGACACCGACCAGCTCGCCGACGCGTTCCGCACCCTCAGCGAGACGTTCGCCGACACCCCGGGCAGCGTCAACTCCTCCCTGGTCGGCCTCTCTCGACTGTCGAGGACCGTCGCCGAGCGGGACGCCGAGCTGCGGTCGCTGCTCGACCGGGCCCGTCAGGTCACCGACGTGCTCGCCACCCGGGACGAGGAGTTCCGCAAGCTGGTCGCCGACGGCGAGGCGCTGCTGGCCGAGGTCAGCCGCCGCCGCGACGCGATCCACCGGCTGCTGGTCGGCACCGACGAGCTGGCCACCGAGCTGTCCGGGCTGGTCGCCGACAACCGCGCGCAGCTCGAACCGGCGCTGCACAAGCTGCGCGACGTCGTCGCCGTCCTGCAACGCAACCGCGACGAGCTTGAGCAGACCGTACGGCGGATGGCGCCCTTCGTGACCGCCTTCGCCAACGTGGTCGGCAACGGCCGCTGGTTCGACTCGTACGTGAGCGGACTGCTCCAGCCGTACGTGCCGACGGGAGGACGCTGATGCCCGGTCCGATCCGACGCTGGCGCCGCCCCCTCGCCGCCGCCACCGTGCTGCTGACCGCCCTCGCCGCCGGCCTCGTGCTGTGGCGCCACGACCCGGAGCAGCGGCGGGTGGACGCCTTCTTCACCCGGGCGGTCGGGGTCTATCCCGGCTCCGACGTGCGTGTCCTCGGGGTGCGGGTCGGCGAGGTCGAGGCAGTGACCCCGCAGGGCTCCGTGGTGCGGGTGACCATGCGCTACGACCCGGAGGTGCGCGTCCCCGCCGACGCCCAGGCGCTGATCGTCCCGCCCAGCGTGGTCAGCGACCGGTACGTGCAGCTCACCCCCGCCTTCACCGGCGGCGCGGCGCTGCCCGACGGCGCCGAGATCCCGGTCGGCCGCACCGCCGCGCCCATGGAGATCGACGACATCTACCGGTCGCTCGACGAGATCAACCGGGCCCTCGGGCCGCCGGGCGCCAACGCCGACGGCGCGCTCAGCGACCTGCTCGCCACCGGGCGGGCCAACCTCGACGGCAACGGTGACGACCTGCACACCACCTTGGACGGACTGTCCCGGGCCCTCGGCACGCTCGCCGACGGGCGGCAGGACCTGTTCGGGTCGGTGGCCAACCTGCAACGGTTCACCACCGCCCTCGCCCGCAGCGACCAGCAGGTGCGCGGCTTCTCCCAGCAGCTCGCCGACGTCGCCCAGCAACTCGCCGGTGAACGCGACGAACTGGCCGCCGCGCTGCGCAACCTCGCGGCGGCACTCGCCGAGGTCACCGCGTTCGTGCGGAGCAACCGCGACGAGCTGACCGGCAACGTGGCCGCGCTCGCCGACGTCACCGGCGTGCTCGTGCGGCAGCAGAAGGCCGTCATCGACATCCTCGACGTGGCGCCGCTGACCGTGAACAACCTCGCCCTCGCCTACAACCCCCGCTCCGGCACCCTGGACACCCGGGACAACGTGCTGGGCCCGTACGACCCGGCCGGTTTCGTCTGCTCGCTCATCGTGGACCAGCTTCCCCGCGCCGAGGTGCCGGAGACCTGCACGGCGCTCGCCCAGACCCTGCGGGCCCGCAAGCTGCCCCTGACCGACCAGCTCCGTGCCCTCCTCAAGCTGCCGCCCGGCGCCCCGGCGACCGGCCCGACCCCACCGGCAACTCCTCCGGTCGGCTCCTCCGGTGGGACGGGCCCGGACGGGGCGCCGGGCGGCTCCGACACCACCCGCGACCTGACCCTCGGCGGCATCCTGCGGGGTGTGGCATGAGCGGGCCGCGCACGGCGACCCCGCCGGTCGGCGCCCGGGTGCGGCGCGCGCTGGCCGGCGCGGTCGCCGTGCTGCTGCTCCCCACCGGGTGCGGCCTGCCCGAGCTGGCCGACCTGCCGCTGCCCGGCGGCGCCCCGGCCGGCGACGGCTACACGGTCACCGCCGAGTTCACCGACGTCCTCGACCTGGTCCCGCAGGCCGCCGTCAAGGTCGACGACGTGACCGTGGGCAGCGTGGAGAAGATCTCGTTGGCCGGCTGGACCGCCCGCGTCCGGCTGCGCCTCGACCGGGCGGTGACGCTGCCGGCCAACGCGACCGCCGCCGTACGGCAGAGCAGCCTGCTCGGCGAGAAGTACGTGACGGTGGCCGCGCCGCCGACCGGGGCCGCGAGCGAACGGCTGGGCGACGGCGACGTCATCCCGCTGTCCCGCACCCGGCGCGGCGCCGAGGTCGAGGAGGTGCTGGCCGCGCTCGGCCTGCTGCTCAACGGCGGCGGGCTGGCCCAGGTGCGGACCATCACCACCGAGCTCGGCCAGGCGCTGGACGGGCGGGAGCCGGCCGTCCGCGACGCGCTGCGCCAGCTCGACACGTTCGTCGGCGGGCTGGAGCGGCAGAAGGCCGACCTGGTGCGGGCCATCGACGCCCTGGACCGCCTGACCGACCGGCTCGGCCGGCAACGGGAGATCGTCGGTGAGGCGCTGGACTCCCTCGCGCCGGGCCTGACGGTGCTCGCCGACCAGCGGGCCCAGCTCACCGACGCGCTCACCGCGCTCGGCGAGCTGGGGCGGGTCGGCAGCCGGGTGGTCACCCGCAGCCGGGACGACACCCTCGCGAGCGTACGGGCGCTGCAACCGATTCTGGAGCAGCTGGCCCGGGCCGGGGACGACCTGCCGAAGTCGCTGGACTTCATGTTGTCGTTCCCGTTCCCGCCGAACGTCACGGGCGCGATCGTCGGCGACTTCGTCAACCTCGCCATCACCGCCGACCTGGACGCGGCCGGCATCCTGGCCAACCTCGTCGCCGCCGCGCCACCGCCGGCCCACCCGTCGACCGGCCCCGCCACCCCCGGCCGGACGAAGCCGCCGTCCGCCGGGGGCGGCGGCACGCGACCGCGGCCCGGGGGCGGCACGGGGGACCGCCCGGCGACTCCGCTGCCGCCGCTCGCCGAGTGCCTGCCCGACCTCGACGACTTCCCGGCCATCTGGAAGCCGCCCGTCGAGTGCCTGCTGCCCAAGGGCTGCGAGCTACTCAAGCCCGGCTCGCCGGTGCCCCTGGGCGGGCTGCTCCTGCCCAAGGCCCTGGTGCCGCCGGGCACGGTGTTCCCCGCCGGGACGGAGCTGCTGCCCGGCACGGTCCTCACCGCGCCGTGCATCCTCCCGATCACCGGCGCGGTGGACGGGCTCATCGGCGACCTCGGCGACCTGCTGGGGACGGGGGTGCGGGAATGATCGGACGGACGGCGAAACTCCAGGTCCTCGCGTTCGTGCTGGTGAGCGTGCTCGGCATCGGGTACGTGGGGGTCCGCTACGTCGGGCTCGGCGACCGGCTGCTCGGCGGCGGGTACGTCGTCCACGTCGACCTGACCCGCGCCGGCGGCATCTTCGCCAACGCGCCGGTCACCTACCGGGGCGTGCCGGTGGGTCGGGTCACCGCGGTGGAGTTGCGCGACGACGGGGTCCGCGCGCGGCTGCGCCTCGACCGGGGTGTGCGGGTGCCCGACGCGCTGCGGGCCGTGGTCACCCAACGCTCGGCCGTCGGCGAGCAGTACATGGACCTGCGCCCGGAGCGCGACGGCCCGCCCTACCTGGCCGACGGCGCGGTGATCCCGGCCGACCGGACCGGTGTGCCGCTCGCCCCGGAGACGCTGCTGACCAACCTGGACGCGCTGGTCCGGTCGGTGGACCCGGACGACCTGGCCGTGGTGGTCGACGAGCTGGGTGCCGCGTTCGAGGGCAACGAGCAGGCCCTCGCCCGGATCCTCGACGCCGGTGACGCCCTGCTCACCGACGCCACCGCCCGGCTGCCGGAGACGCTGGCGTTGATCCGCGACGGGCGGACCGTGCTGACCACCCAGGCCGAGTCGGCCGAGGCGTTGCGCCGTTGGTCGGCGGGGCTCGCGGCGCTGGCCGCCACGGTCCGCTCCGCCGACCCGGACCTGCGGCGGCTGCTCGCCGACGGGCCACCGGCCGGCGCCGAGCTGCGGGCGCTGCTGCGCGGCCTGGAGCCGACCGTGGGGACCCTGCTCGGCAACCTGGTGACCGTCAACGGGATCGCCGCCCGCCGGCTGCCGGGGATCGAGCAGCTGCTGGTCACGTACCCGATCGCCGTGGCCGGCGGCTTCACCGTCACCCCCGGCGACGGCACCGCCCACCTCGGTCTGGTGCTCAACGTCAGTGACCCGCCGTCCTGTGTGTACTCGGGCGGGAGCACCCGGTGCGACGACCGGGAGCGGGCCGCCGGCGGCAACGTCCGGGGAGCCGGGAACGCGCCGCGCCCGGGTGGGCGGGAACCGGCGCCCCCGCCGTCCGGGACGGCACCGGCCGCGCCCGGCGGCTACGACCCGGCGACCGGTCTGGTGCTCGGCTCGGACGGCCGGCCGTTGCAGTTCGGCGGCACCGGCGGGCAGTACCGGACGGCCGGGGACCAGTCGTGGAAGCAACTGCTGCTCGCCGGGGTGACTCCGTGACCGGCGCGGGAGAGGAAGGTGACGGTGTGCCGATCCGCAGGGAACGCACGCTCAAGGTGATCCGGGGGGCGAAGGCGGGTGCGCCGGGACGGCCGGTGCGGCGCCGCGTCGTGGCCCGACCGGTGACCGCCCCGGCGACCCGGATCGAGGAGGTCCTCCATCGGCTCGACCAGGAGCCGGTGGAGGACCCGACGGAGGCCGCCGATCTGACCGTGGTCGGTGACCCGGCCGAGGTCGAGGACCTGCCGGAGCCCGACAGGCCGCCGGCGGCGCCCGGGGAGGAGCGCGGCGCGGAGGACCGTGGCCCGCGGTCCGGGGAGGAGGACGGCGTCGCCGACGGTGGCCGGCGCGCCGGGGAGCCGGCCGGTCCGGGTCGGCGGCGGGCCCTGGCGGGCCTGCTCGTGGTGCTGCTCGCCGCCGCTCTGGCCGGCGCGGGCGTGTACGGGCACCGCTGGTACGTCGACCGCGCCACCGAGCAGGCCCGCCAGGCCGCGCTGGCGGCCGGAAAGCAGGCCAGCGTCAACTTCGTGTCGGTGAGTGCGGCCAGCGTGGACCGTGACCTGCAACGGATCACCACCGGCGCGACCGGCGACTTCAAGGAGGAGTTCACCCGGGGGCAGGCGCAGGTCCGGACCGCGGTGGTGGAGAACAAGGTCGACTCGCAGGGCAGCGTGCTGCGCGCCGGGCTGGTCTCCGGCGACCGTCGGCGGGCGGTGGTGCTGGTCGCCGTCGACGCCACCGTCAAGAACGTCAAGGCGCCTGAGGGCCGCCCGTCGCACTACCGGATCCAACTGGACCTGGTGCGCGACGAGGGATCGGGCGACTGGCTCGTGGCGAAGCTCCAGTTCGTCGGCTGACCGGAGGAGGTCCCCGATGCGTGTCCCGACGTTCCGGCGGCGCACCCGCGCCGCCCGCTCCGGCCGCTCCCGTTGGCGGGTTCCGCTGCTGCCCGCGCTCACCGTCGTGACGGCGCTCGCGGCCGTGGTCGCCGCCGTCGGCTGGTACGGCGACCACGCCGCCGGCCGGCGTGACGCCGCCGTGCGGCAGGCCCTCGCGACCGCGCCCGCCGCCGCGAAGGCGATCTTCTCGTACGACTACCGCACGTTCGACGACAGCGTCGCCAACGGCCGGACCTTCGCCACCGGCGCCTTCGCCGACGAGTACGCGAAGACGACCGCGACGCTGAAGGAGACGGCCGCTAAGCAGCAGGCCGTCGTGCTGGCCGAGGTGTCCGCGACCGGCGTGGTCAGCGCCGAGGCGGACCGGGTGGAGTTGCTGGTCTACCTCAACCAGTACCGGCGCAACGTCAGCACGGCGGGGGAGAAGGTGGACCAGAACCGGGTGGTGCTCACGCTGGTGCCGGTCGACGGCGAGTGGAAGGTGTCCCAGGCCACCGCGATCTGAGCACCCGCCACCCGGCCCGTCGCGGTCAGCCGGGCGACGGTCCGTCGTAGCGCCCCGCCGAGTCGGTGAGCTGCCAGAACTCGGCGGGCAGCTGGGTGATGATGTCGTCGTACGCGCCCGGCGGCAGCGCCTCGCGCAAGGTGTCGAACACCGCCCGTACGCCGTCCCGGGTCTGCGCGCCGTCCAGCTCCGCCCGGCCACCGACCTGGTTGAGGAACGACGTGAAGCTGAACCGCCCGGTCTCGCCGGGCGGCCCGTACGCGTACCCGCTCAGCTCCTCGGGGAGCTGCGCGGCGAGGTCCTTCGCCTCCCCGCTCTCGATCCGCTCGGCCAGCGTGGTGAGCGTGGCGCGCGTGATCGCGGTCGCCCGTTCCGGCGAGATGCGCAGGCGCTGCGCCACCGAGTCGATGAACTCGCTGTTGTCCACCTTCGCGGCCCCTCTCTGCGACGGCTAGCGGCGCCGTCTACCCGTCTGCCGTGGCGGCAAACGGCGCGCGCCGACGCCGCGACCGGGATCCGGACAGGCGGAGCCGTACGACCCCGGCGGTCAGGCCGCCGCCGACGGGGCCGCGCGACGGACGGCGAGCACCGCCACGTCGTCGGTGGCGGCCGCGTCGGTGAGCATCGCCGCCATCGCGGTGGTGCACGTCGTGTCGGCCGGTGCACTGGTCAAGGCCGAGCGGAGGAGCTCGACCCCCTCGTCCAGTGGGCGGGTCCGCCGTTCGATGAGCCCGTCGGTGTAGAGGAAGAGGCAGCTCTCCGGGTCGAGGGTGGTGCGCGTGATGCGCCGGGCGGCGTTGCGGTAGGCGCCGAGGGGCAGATCCGGGGGGACCGTCAGGAGTCGGCCCGGCTCACCCGGTGTCGTCACGATCGGTGACAGGTGCCCGGCGCTGGACATCGAGAGACCGTGGTGGTCCGGGTCCAGGACGGCGTAGAGGACGGTGGCCATCACGTCCGGCTCGAAGAGCTGCATCTTGCGGTCGAGGCGGGTGAGCACCTCGGCCGGGTCGTCGGTCTCCAGCGCGTACGCCCGCAGCGCGCTGCGGATCCGTCCCATCACGACGGCCGCCTGGAGCCCGTTTCCGGCCACGTCGCCGATGGCGACGCCGATGTGCCCCGACGGCAGGGCGAACAGGTCGTACCAGTCGCCACCGACGCCGACGGCGGTGCCCGGGACGTAGCGGGCGGCCACGTCCAGCCCGGCCACCGCCCGGGGCCGGGCGGGCAGCAGGCTGCGTTGCAGGGCGACCGCGGCGGCGCGGTCCAGCCGGGAGAGCCGGGCGCGGGTCGCCAGGCTGGCCCGGTCCGCGACCAGTTGCAGCAGCTCGACGTCGTCGGGGGTGAACCGGCGCGGGTTGAGCGTGCCGACGTGCAGCACCCCGATGACCTGGGAGCCGCTGAGCATCGGCACGCCGAGGACGGAGGCCACGCCGCGGGAGAGCAGGATCGGGTTGATGACCTTGGTGTGGTCCACCTTCTCGATGATGATCGGCTCGGCCCGGGCCGCGACCGACCCGGCGAAGCCCTTGCCGACCGGCAGTCGGACCCCCTGCTGCACCTCCTCTTCGAGGCCGCTCGCGGCGGTGGCGACGAGTTCCGTGCCGGTCTGGTCGAGGAGCAGGACGACGGCCGTGTCGGCCCGCAGCAGGTCGCGGGTGCGCTCCAGCAGCTCGGCGAGCAGGTCCTCCAGGCCGAGCTGGGAGAGGGCGGCATCGGTCACGCTCTGGAGCCGGCGCAGCTTCTCCGCGCTGCCGGTCCGGGACACCTCGCCGTTCATCACCATCGCATCCTCGACCGGCGGGACGGGCCGACGCCGACGTTGTGGGACGGCTCCCACGTCCGCCGCACCGAGCTACCCGCCGGCCGTGCGGGACAGGTGCTCCCACACCCCGGTCATCCGCAGGAGTTGACGGACCATACCTCGCGCCTCCGTCACCCGGTAGGTCCGACCGCGGTCGTCGGCGATCCGTCGGCCCTTGAGCAGCACGTTGATGCCGGCGGAGTCCAGGAACGTCACCTCGCCCAGATCGACAATGATCTCGGTGGCGTCGCTCTCGACGGCGGCGGTGATCTCGTCCGCCAGGTCCTGGGCGTTGGAGAGGTCGACCTCGCCGCCGACGGCGACCGTGACGGCCCCGTCGGCGCGGCGACTGGACAGCGTCAGCGGCACGACGACCTCCTCCTCGCGGCTCCCGAGCGGGACGGACCTGCTGACTCTATAGTGAGGCACCGGCAGTCGCGTGGTCTGCGGCGTGACCTGCCGGCGACGGTTAGGCTCCGGCGGTGAGGACGTTGTGGATGTGACATCAGCCGACCAACCGGAGACACGCCGGGCGTCGGCGACCGTGCGCGGTGTCACGGCTCCCGCCGTCGCGGAGATCCGGCACCGGGTGACCGACGCGGCGCTCGGCGCCGGCCTCACCGCGCAGGACGCGGAGCAGTTCACCATCGCGGTGAACGAAGCCGTGATCAACGCGATCCAGCACGGCGGCGGCAGCGCCGAAGTCACCGTGGTCGCCGGCCCCGGCCGGGTCACGGTCGCGGTCCGCGACGAGGGCGGCGGGATCCCCGCTCACATCACACCGCACCTGCCGACCCCGCAGACGCTCGGCGGCCGAGGGCTCTGGCTCGTCCAGCAGCTCTGCGACGACGTCACCATCGACACCTCCACCACCGGGACCGTCGTCACCCTGAGCGCCACCGCCGGGCCGGACGTCACATCAGGAACCTG
The DNA here is from genome assembly GCF_900091425.1 of Micromonospora krabiensis. GTDB lineage: Bacteria > Actinomycetota > Actinomycetes > Mycobacteriales > Micromonosporaceae > Micromonospora > Micromonospora krabiensis. The sequence goes on along the minus strand of NZ_LT598496.1, from coordinate 2,674,206 downwards.
ACGAGGTCGTCGTCCGCCGGGCCCGCCGCCGGTCGCCGGCGTCGAGCTCGCGCCGGTCCTCGACGGCTCGCCGCCCGGTTCTTCCGGGCCGTCCTCCCGCGCGAGAGCGCGGTTCGTGCCCGATCTCCAGGTGGATCCAGCTCTCGGCGCCGTGGCGCTCCGCACCGGCGGAGGACCGGGGCCATCCGGCAAGGACAGGTCGTCGGTGACGACCTCGACCGGCGTACGCGGGCCGCGCGGGACCCTGATACCGGGCCCGGGCGGCGGAGATCGCCCGGGCACCGGGTCAGCGGATCGCGGCGTCCAGGCGGTCCAGGGCGGTGAAGGTCACCAGCCCGAGGAGGAGCTGACTGGTCAGCTCCGGGTCCTGGCGTGCGGCCAGCCCGACCGCGACCGCCACGCCGGCCAGGGCCAGCTTGCGGACCGGGATGGTGCGGGCCGGCGTCGGACGGGGCGGTGCGGGTGGGGTGGTGGACGACCACAGAACGTGCACGACGACGCTCCTCTCCGGGTGACGGTGGGAACGGGGGACGTTCCCGCGTCGTCGAGCCTAGGTCCGGGGCGTGTGCGGTCCGGGCCGCAGAAGGGTGCGGGTCCCGCGGCGCGGTGCCGGCGCCGCGGGACCCCGTATCAGCGGGTCGTCAGTGCGCCGCGCCCGCGACCTGCGCGGCCGCCTCCTCCTGCGCCCGCCGCTCGTCGCCGCTCATCGTGTGCAGCGGCTTCTCGCGGATGAACAGGACCACGACCATCGCGAGCAGCGCCACGGGGGCGCCGATCAGGAACAGCTCGGCGGTGGCGCTGCCGTAGACGTCCTGGACGATGCGCAGCACCGGCTCGGGCAGGACGGACAGGTCCGGAACCGCGGCCGACGAGCCGCCGCCGGCCGCGGCCGGGCCGAGCTTCTCGGTCATCAGGTGGGTGACCCGGTTGGCCAGGACGGCGCCGAGGGCGCTCACCCCGATCGCGCCGCCCATGCTCCGGAAGAACGTCAGGACCGAGGTCGCCGCCCCCAACTCGTGGGCGGGTACGTCGTTCTGCGCCGCCAGCACCAGGTTCTGCATGAGCATGCCGACCCCGATGCCCAGCACGGCCATGTAGACCGACAGCAGGACCACGCTGGTGCCGGCGTCGATGGTGCCCAGCAGCACCATGCCGACGGTCATGATGGCGCCGCCGGCGACCAGGAACATCTTCCAGCGGCCGTACTTCGTGATGAGCTGGCCGGCCACGGTCGACGACACGAGCAGGCCGAAGATCATCGGCAGGCTCATGAGGCCCGCCACGGTCGGCGACTTGCCGAGCGAGATCTGGAAGTACTGGGACAGGAAGACGGTGCCGCCGAACATGGCCACACCGACCAGCACGCTCGCGACGGTGGCCAGCGAGACCGTCCGGTTGCGGAAGATGTCCAGCGGGATGATCGGCTCGGCGGCCCGCGACTCGACGAAGACCGCGACCGCCAACAGCGCGACACCGCCGGCGACCATCAACGCCGTCCACCCGGACGCCCAGGCGAACTTGCTGCCGGCGAGCGAGGAGCAGACCAGCAGCACCGAGACGCCGGTGGTGATCAGCGCGGCGCCGAGCCAGTCGATGCGGACCTGCCGGCGTACGACGGGCAGGTGCAGGGTCCGCTGGAGCAGGATGATCGACAGGATCGAGAACGGGACGCCGATCAGGAAGCACCAGCGCCAGCCGAGCCAGGAGGTGTCGACCAGCACGCCGCCGATCAGCGGCCCGGCGATGGTGCCGACGCCGAAGACGGCGCCGAAGATGCCGGCGTACCGTCCGAGTTCGCGTGGCGGGATCATGGCGGCCATGACGATGGTGGCCAGGGCGGTCATGCCGCCCGCCCCGACGCCCTGCACGATCCGGCTGAGCAGCAGGACCTCGACGTTGGGGGTGAGGCCGGCGATGAGCGACCCGAGGACGAACAGGCCCAGGGACGACTGGATGAGCAGTTTCTTGCTGTAGAGGTCGGCCATCTTGCCCCACAGCGGCACGGTCGCCGTCATGGCCAGCAGTTCGGTCGTGACGATCCAGGTGTAGACCGTCTGGCTCCCGTGGAGGTCGGCGATGATGCGCGGCAGCGCGTTCGCCACGACCGTGGACGCGAGGATTGACACGAACATGCCGACCATGAGGCCGGAGAGGGCCTGAAGGACCTCCCGGGGGGACATGCGGGCCGCGCCACCCTCGGTGGCGTCGGCGGGCACGGTTGGTGCGGACATCGGCTTCCTTAACTCGTGGTGCGGGACTGGTGAAGGGGCGTGGGGCCGGGATCCGGCAGGCCGGCGGCGAGCGCGTCGAACGCCTCGCCGACGAGGTCGGGCAGGGACCGGGCGCCGCCCGCGGCGGCCCAACGGACCATCGCGGTGCGGAGGGCGGCGCCGGTGACGGCGGTGAGCAGGGACGGGAAGCCGTGGTCCGGGGGCACGCCCACCCGGGCGGCGATGACCTCGGTCATCGCGCGTTCCGTCTCGGCGCCCACCGAGGCCAGGCGCGGCAGCAGGGCGGGGTTGCGCGTGATCACGTCCATGCGCAGCAGCCACAGTTCGCGGTCGGCCTGCATCTCCTCGATAACGTCGGCGAGGGCCGTCCGGATCGCGGTGAGCGCGGGTGTCTCCGGGGGCACCGACTCGAAACGGGCCACGAACCGGGCGCCGTCGAGCCCCTGGTCGCCGATGAGGGCGTCGTCCTTGCTCGGGAAGTAGTTGAAGAACGTCCGGGACGAGACGCCGGCGGCGGCGCTGATCTCGTCGACGGTCACGTGGTCGAGGCCGCGCTCGGCCACGAGGCGCAGCGCGGCGGTGGCCAGCGCACGGCGGGTCTGCAGCTTCTTGCGATCGCGCAGGCCGCCCGTGGCGGGGGAGGCGCTGGCGACGGTCACCGCGACACTCTAGGAGCGATCTTGCAGGACGTGCAAAGTTTCACGGTCTGAAGTGAGAAGGCTAACGGGGGCCCCGGCCGCGTCAGTGCGGGGCGCCGAGCGGACCCGGCCCGTCGGGGCGTCCGCCCTCGATCTCCTCGGCGAGCGCCTGCCGCAGGCCGCGTCGCTGCCTCCGACTGACCATGAACTCCACCATGGCGGTGACGACACAGATCACCGCGAGCCACACCAGGGAACGGAGGGCCGCGATCCGGCCGGTGAGCGGCAACATCGCGAGCAGGGCCGTCGCCGCGAGCAGGCGGGGCCACACGACCGCGACGACGAGGCGGCTCAGGCGCAACTGGAAGGCGGCGTGCGCCACCAGGTACAGCGCGACACCGCCGTACATCGCGTACCGGCCCACCTGGTCGAGCGGGTCGCCCTCCCGGTAGGACTGGGAGGCGACGACCAGCGACGGCGTGTGCTTCAGCCCGACGGCCAGCAGGATGACCCCGACGATCAGGGGCAGGTGCAGATAGCTGTAGGCGTCGCGGGCGAGGGTCACCCGCCGGGCCGGGTCGGCGTCCCGCAGCGCGTACTCGCCGACCAGCGCGGAGAGGTCGAAGTAGATCCAGCCCAGCGCCCCGGCGACCACGACGGCGAGCACCGAGGCCAGGAGCAGTCCGGCCGTGGTGGGCACGTCCGACCCCGCGATGCCGACCGCCACCAGCACCTCGCCCAGGGCCACGATGACGATCAGGCCGTGCCGCTCCGTCCAGTGCCGCACCGAGAAGACCGCTCGCTGGGAGAGCTTCACGGCGAGGCCGACCCCGTAGTCCACGCCGACCGCGACCGTCCAGAGCAGCACCTGCCCGACCTCGACCGTCCGCTCGCCGAGGCCGGAGCGGGGCAGCGCCGCCGCGAGCAGCAACAGGAGCGTCGCGACCAGCATCGGCCCGATGAGCGCGACGCGCTCCCGCCCCCCGAGCGACGGCGTGGCGTAGAGACGCAGCGCCAGGTAGAGCAGGCGCAGGACGACGAAGCTGGCGACGAAGACCAGCGGCGTGTAGACCCCGCCGGGAAGGTCGGCGAACGCCTCCCGGGTGCTGACGGCGAGCGTGAACATCACCGGCGTGGCGGCCAGCAGCACCAGCCGGGACAGGCCGAAGTCGCACCGTACCCGGTTGCCGAGCCAGGCGAAGAGCGACCAGGACCACCACATCAGGGTCAGGACCAGCAGCCCGTGCAGCACGCCGAGGGCCCCGGCCTCCGCCGTCATCAGCGTGGTGACCTGGATGAACGCGAACACGAACACCACGTCGAAGAAGATCTCCTCGACCGTGACCCGTGTCTGCCCGGTGACCGGCCGCAGGCCGCGACCCCGTCGTACGGTCGGCTGACCGGACGCGTCCGCGGCGCGGCGTTCTGGGCGGCCGGTCACGGCGGCTCCTCGGCCCCCTTCTCCGTGACGGCCGTGTCGGGGACCCGGGCGTCCTCGTCGGCCAGGTCGTCCTCGCCGCCCAGGACGTCGCCGTAGCGCTCGACGAGCTGCTCCGCCGCGCGGTGCTTCGCCCGCTCCGAGTCGTCCCGGGCCGGCCGAGGCGGCTCGTCGGAACCCTGTGACATCGGTGGCCTCCCGGCGCTCTGCGACGCCCCGGCGGTCCGCGGGCGCGCTCCCGCTTACCCGTGGCCGGCGCGCCGACACGCGGCCCGCGCCGGCCGGACGGCGGCCGGCGACACCCCGGAGCGGCTGGTTGTGTGGCCGGCGCTCATATGGACTGTGATGCATGTCTCGGTACCGTCGGCGCACGCCGGCGCCACCGGCGTCCACCACCAGGAGTCGCATCATGAGAGTTCCGTGGAAGGCGCTGGCCGCCGCCGTCGTCGGCGTGCTGCTGGCCGTGCCCCCGGTGAGCCCGGCGCACGCCGCCGGCACGCCGTACACCGTGCCGCCGGTCGCCGGCTCGCTGAGCACCTACAACGTCTCCGCCGTCTACGTCGCCGGGGTCTCCTCCGGCGGGTACCTCGCCACCCAGCTCCAGGTGGCCTACTCCGGGCGGATCCGCGGGTCGGCCGTCTTCGCCGCCGGCCCCTACTACTGCGCGCAGAACACCGTCACCCAGGCGCTCTACGCCTGCGGTGACAACATCTACCCCACCTACCTCGCCAATCTGGAGACCTACACGCGGACCTGGGCGTCGTATGGCTGGATCGACCCGGTGAGCAACCTCGCCTCGCGTCCGGCGTACGTGTACCACGGCAACTCGGACACCACGGTGAAGAAGTCCGTCACCGACGACCTCGTGCGCTACCACCAGCGCTTCGGCGCCAGCGTCCAGTACGACAGCGGCTCGTCCGCCGGCCACGCCTGGGTCACCCCGTACGGGACGGGCGGGTGCGGTGTGACCGCCGCGCCGTACCTCAACGACTGCGGTACCGATCCACAGAACGCCTTCCTCCGCAAGCTCCTCGGCTCGGTGGCGGCACCGAACACCGGCCCGCTGCGCGGCACGATGATCCGCTTCGCGCAGAACACGTTCGCGGTGGGCGGCTGGGCCAACGGCATCAGCATGGACACGTCCGGCTTCGCCTACGTCCCGGCGCCGTGCGCCGCCGGCCAGTCCTGCCGGCTGCTGGTGGCGCTGCACGGGTGCCTCCAGGGGTACGGCAAGGTCGGCACCGCCTTCGTCGACCGTGCCAACCTCAACCAGTACGCGGACACCAACAACATGATCGTGCTCTACCCGCAGGCCACCACCTCGGCCGCGAACCCGAACGGGTGCTGGGACTGGTGGGGCTACCTGGGCGCGACGAACTACCCGATCAAGGGCGGCGCCCAGCTCGAAACGATCATGAACATGGTCCGCCGCGTGGACGGCTGACCCGGGGTTTCGGGTCGGCCCACCGGGGGATGCGGGCCAGGCTCGGGGCGGGCGGGGCGGTTGGGGGTGCGGATGGTCGTCGGTTCCGGTGGAGACCCCCATCCGGAGGGTGGCTTCGGGCGCCAGCTCGACGAACCCGAGACCGGCCTCGGCGGCCGGCGGCCGGAGACTCCCGCGTCGATGCCGAGCGGCCTCGTCGACAGCGCCGTCTACAGCCGGGGATACCGGTACGCGTCGCCGTCCACCCTCGCCGACACGTACCGGTGCCTCCAGGAACTGACCGAGGCGATGGCCTGGATCGGGCTGTACCGCCCGGACCGCGACCAGATCGTGTCCCTCGCCCGGGAGTTCCGCCTCCACGACCTGGCCGTCGAGGACGCGATCAACGCCCACCAGCGACCCAAGCTGGAGCGCTTCGGTGACACCCTGTTCGTGGTGCTGCGGGCGGCCCGCTACGTCGACGTCCGCGAGGAGGTCGATTTCAGCGAGGTCCACCTGTTCATCGGTCCCGGCTTCGTCGTCACCGTCCGGCACGGCGAGGCGCCCGACCTGGCCGCCGTCCGGGCGCGGATGGAGGCCGAGCCGGAGATGCTCGCCCGCGGGCCGCAGGCGGTGCTCTACGCGATCCTCGACCAGGTCGTCGACGGGTACGCCCCGGTGGTCGCCGGGTTGGAGAACGACATCGACGAGATCGAGACCGAGGTCTTCGGCGGCGACCCGAACGCCAGCCGGCGCATCTACGAGCTCAGCCGCGAGGTCATCCAGTTCCAGCGGGCCGCCCGCCCCCTACTCGGCGTACTCGCCGCGCTCGCCGCCGGCTCGGGCAAGTACGGCACGGACGAGGAGCTGCAGCGCTACCTGCGCGACGTGACCGACCACCTGACGCAGGTCGTGGAGCGGGTGGACAGCTTCCGGCACCTGTTGCAGAACATCCTGGCCGTCAACGCCACGCTCGTCTCGCAGCAGCAGAACGAGGAGATGCGCAGCCTGACCGCGGCGAGCTACGCCCAGAACGAGGAGCTGAAGAAGATCTCGGCCTGGGCCGCGATCCTGTTCGCACCCACCCTGATCGGCACGGTCTACGGCATGAACTTCGTCCACATGCCCGAGCTGCACTGGCGGTACGGCTACGGGTTCGCGGTCGCCCTGATGGCGCTCGTCTGCGGCAGCCTGTACCTGGTCTTCAAGCGCCGCGGCTGGCTCTGAGCGGCGGGTCCGCCGGTGCCGGCGTGGTTATTCGAATCCGCGCAGGATGTGTCGCTCGTCCTCGACGTCGTCCTCGTCCAGGCCGATGCGGCCCTGCAGGGCGGAGGCGGCCCACACCGCCAGCGGGGTGGACGCCCCGGTCGTGCCGCCCGCGACCTGCGGGTCGTCGCCGGTCAGACCGTCCTCGATCGGTGGCGCGCTGCGCTGGACCTGCATGGCACTGCCCTCCTCGTTGCCGCTGCGCCCCCGGGCGACGGGCAGGACCGCCACGACGCGGACCGCACGCCGGCCGGCCCGCGGAGTTGGGGTGACACAGCTCACATGCACCATCCCACGTCCGGACGCTCCGGCACACCCGGTTTCCCATACCCGACTCTTCGTCGGCGCGGATCGATCGGTCAGGACAGCGGACGGGAGATCCCCCGGGCGTGGTCGGTGAGCGCCGCGCCGACCACCGTCGCCTCCACGGGCAGGACCTCCAGGCAACGGCGGACGGCCGCGGCCATCAGGACGTTCGGCACCCGCATGGACAGCGTGCAGTGCGGCACCCAGCGTCCCGGTCGGTAGTGCTCGACGAGGGGCACGCCGGCCGCGTCGAGGCGGTCGTGCACCTGCCGGTGGTGGGCCAACAGGTCGGCGGTGGGCGTCGCACCCAGCCACAGGACCCGGCCGACGAACTGCCCGGCGTGCTGGAACGACAGTCGCAGGGGAGCGGCCACCACCATCCCGTCCAGCGCCGCCGTGACCCGCTCCGGGTCGAACCGGGGCGCCACCGCGAGGGAGACGTGCGGGCGGTGCCGCTGCTCCAGCAGGGAACGCATACTCTGCACGCCCTCGGCCTCCAGCGCGTCCCAGAGCACCCGGATCCGCCGGGTGGCGTCGGTGTCCAGGTAGAGCTCCAGCGCCGCGACCACATGATCACGGTAGCCGCCGCGTTTGCCCCTCCGTTGCCGCGGTACAGGACAGGAACCGGTCGGTACGGGAAGGATGGGCACGTGGACGTGAGTGACCTGCTGATCGAGACGTACGACCGTCTTCCGCCGCTGGTTCGCGTGGCGGTGGAAGGGCTCACCCCGGAGCAGCTGCGCCAGGCGCCCCGTCCGGGCGCCAACCCGGTGGGTTGGCTGGTCTGGCACCTGACCCGTATCCGGGACGACCACCTCGCTGACGTGATGGGCACGGAGCAGGTGTGGGTGGGTGGCGACTGGGCGCGGCGCTTCGGGCTGCCCGGCGCCGACCCGCACGACACCGGCTTCGCGCACACCGCCGAGCAGGTGGCCGCGCTGCGGCCGGAGAACGCGCAGGCGCTGATCGACTACCACGAGGCCGTGCACACCCGGACCCGCGCGTACCTGGCCGGGCTGCGACCGGCGGACCTGGACCGCGTGGTCGACGAGTCGTGGGACCCCCCGGTGACCCTCGGCGTCCGGCTGGTCAGCGTCGCGGAGGACGACCTCCAGCACGTCGGGCAGGCGGCCTACGTCCGTGGCCTCCTGCTCGCCGACTGACCGGCGTGGTCACGGCACGATGACCGCCCGGCCCTCCAGCGTGCCGTCCCGCATCCGGTGGTACGCCGTGAGCGCCTCGTCCAGCCCGAACCGGGTCGTCTTCGGCCGGACCAGACCCCGGGCGCCGAGGTCGAGCACCTCGACCAGTTCCGGCCGGCTGCCCCAGTAGGTGGTGGCCACGCTCATCTCGTACGGGACGGAGAAGAACGACACGGGCAGGGTGCCGCCGCCGATGCCCACGATCGTCAGGTCGCTGACCGTACGGGCGACGGCGGCGCCGAGCCGGAGGGTGGCGTCCGCGCCGACGAAGTCGAGCACCAGGTCGGCGCCCCGGCCACCGGTGGCCCGCCGGATCTGCTCGACGGCGTCCCCGCCGGACGGCACGGTCAGGTCCGCGCCGCACTCCTCGGCCAGCTGTAGCGCGTCCGCCCGGGTGTCCACCGCGACGACCCGGGCGGCCGTCGTCGCCTTGAGGATCTGCACACCGACGTGCCCGAGGCCGCCCACCCCGATCACCACGGCGGTGCTGCCGGGGGCGAGCCGGTGCCAGGACCGGCGGATCGCGTGGTACGGCGTGAGCCCGGCGTCGGTCAGCGGCGCGGCGTCGACCGGGTCCAGCCCGTCGGGCAGCGGGACGACATGCCGCGCGTCGGGCACCAGCTCGTAGTCGGCCATGCCGCCGTCCAGTCCGAGCCCGCCGCCGCCGCTGGGCACCGGGGCGCCGGCCGGGTTCTCGCAGTAGGGGTCGACGCCCACCCGGCAGCGGGCGCACACCCCGCACCCCCACGGTCCGTAGACGGCCACCGGCTGCCCCACCGTCAGCCCGGTCACCCCGTCGCCCAGCGCGTGCACCCACCCGGCGTTTTCGTGCCCGAGGGTGAACGGCGGATTCCACGGCATCGAGCCGGCCTCGAAGTCGTGCATGAGGTGCAGGTCGGAGTGGCAGGCGCCGGCCGCGCCGACCCGGACCACCACCTGGCCCGGGCCCGGTGTGGGCTCGGGTACCTCGACCAGCTCCGGCTCCGACTTCCACTCCTGCAGCCGTAGCGCGCGCATGCGGCACCTCCGCTCCCGATCCATCCGTCCGTGGGGCTGCCCGTCGAGGCCGGAGATAAACGGGTCCCCGAGGGGCGGGCCAGGCGGTCACGGTGGCCCACCGCCACCCGATCCGGGTGATGCCGCCTCACCCCGGTTCCGGGCAGCCTGCCTGGACGAGGGGAGGGGTCCGATGGTCAGGAGCGTGGCTGACTACCTGCGGAAGCTGGGGCCCGGCCGACGACTCGACCTGCCGGAGGCCACCGCCGGAACGGTGCGGTTGGACGCCCGGGAGGACGGCCACACCGAGCACTGGTATCTCACCATCGCGGACCAGCACGTCGACGTGGGCCGCTCCTCGGACGACGCCGACCTCGTGGTCCGTGCCGACCGGGCGGTCTTCGACGACCTGGCCGCCGGTCAGCTGCACGTCTCGGCCGCGCTGCTGCGCAACGACCTGACCGTGCAGGGGGACATCCGGCTGCTGATGATGCTGCGCCGGATCTTTCCCGGACCACCCGACGCCCGCGACCCACGCACCGTCGGCCGCGCGGTGCTCGAGGGCCGTGTGGCGCCGGGCGGATGGGGAGGCCCGTCGTGACGAAGGACCGGGTCCACGTGATCGCGGGCAACGCCTTCGCGGCCGGCGACGCGCGGGGCGACATGGACGTCGACCCGCACGCTCCGGTCGGGCTCTTCTCGTTCGACACCCGGTTCGTGTCCCGGTGGGTCCTCACCGTCAACGGCGAGCGCCTCAACGCCCTCTCCCGAGACGACATGACCTACTTCGAGACGCGGTTCTTCCTGGTGCCCGGCGCGGCGAGCCACTACGTCGACGCGGACGTCTCGGTGATCCGGCACCGGTCCATCAACGACAGCTTCAACGAGCGCATCACCGTGCTCAACCACTCGCCCGAGCCGGCCGAGTACACCGTGCGCCTGGCGGTCGGCACCGACTTCGCGGACACCGCCGAGATCCGGCAACCGCGCCACCGGGACGTCCGGGCCATCGCCGACCCGGCCCGCCGTCAGCTGCGGCTGCGGTACGAGCGGGGCCGGTTCCTGCGGGAGACCATCGTGACCAGCACCCAACCCGTCGAGGTGGACGAGGGCGGGATGACCTTCCGGGTCCGGCTCGGACCCGAGGGCAGCTGGGCAACGGACCTGCACGTCGGGATGACCATCCACGGCGCGGGGGGCCGGGACCTGCGGGTGAGCCTGGAGTCGCACCGCGACCACGTCCGCCGGGGGATGCGCGAGGACCTGGCGGAGTGGCTGGCGCGGGCGCCCACGCTCGTGGCCGAGCGGGACGAGCTGGCGGCCATCTACGAGCAGAGCCTCATCGACCTCGCGTCGCTGCGCTACCGGCCGCTGGCGAACCCCGGACCGGTGCCGGTGGGCGGCCTGCCGTGGGCGATGACGCTCTACGGACGGGACGGACTCTTCACCTGCCTCCAGTCCCTGGCGTTCACGCCCGAGCTGACTCCCGGGACGCTGCGCGAGCTCGCCATGCTCCAGGGCAGCCAACTCGACGACGTGGGCGACGAGGAGCCGGGGAAGATCCTGGCCGAGCTGCGGTACGGCGAGGCGGCGGCGTTCGGCGACGAGCCGACCGCGATCTACTACGGGGCGGCGGACACCACACCCCTGTTCGTGATCCTGCTCGACGAGTACGAACGCTGGTCCGGTGACGCCGACCTGGTCCGCGAACTGCGTCACCCGGCGCGAAGGGCGCTGGACTGGATCGACGACTACGGCGACCTGCTCGGTGACGGCTATCTGCGCTACGTCACCCGCAACAGCCGCAAGGGCTGGATCAACCAGGGCTGGCGGAACTCGCCCGAGGCCGTGGTGTACGCCGATGGCCGGTTGCCGGGCTTCCCCCGGGCGACCTGTGAGCTGCAGGGCTACGCGTACGACGCGAAGCGGCGCGGAGCCCGCCTGGCCCGCGAGTTCTGGGGCGACCCGGCGTACGCCGACCGGCTGGAGCGGGAGGCGGAGGAGCTGAAGCGGCGGTTCAACCGGGACTTCTGGCTGCCCGAGCGGGAGTACTACGCGTTGGCGTTGGAGCCGGACGGCACCCCGGTGGACGCCCTGTCGTCCAACCTCGGGCACCTGCTGTGGAGCGGGATCGTCGAGGAGGGGCGTGCCCAGGCGCTCGCCGCGCACCTGGCCGGTCCGGCCCTGTTCAGCGGCTGGGGCGTGCGGACGCTGGCGGCGGGGCAGCGCCCGTACAACCCGGTCGGCTCGCACCTGGGCGCGGTGTGGCCGTCGGACAACGCGCTGGTGGTCGCGGGGCTGCGCGAGTACGGCTGCGACGTCGAGGCCGCGCGGATCGCCGCCGGCATCTTCCACATGGCGGAGCGGCTGGGCGGGTCGGTGCCGGAGATGATCGCCGGCTACGAGCGGGAACTGACCAAGTACCCGGTCCAGTTGCCGGCCGCCGGCCGACCCCAGGCGTGGTCCTCGGGAGCGCTGTTGATGATCCTCGGTACGGTGTTGGGGCTGCGGCCGACCGGGGAGAACCTGCTCGTGAACCCCGCGCTGCCGCCGGGGTTCGGCCGCGTCGAACTGCTCGACGTTCCTGGTCGGTGGGGACACTCCGACGCGTACGGCCGGGACCGGGCGGGCGCGTTGCACCAGCACCGGCCCCGACTGCGCTGAGACGGCCGTCGACGGCCGTGGCATGCCCGGCTCCGGCTCCGCCCGAAGACCGCGCGTCCGCCCGTCGCCCGGGCGCGGCGCGTCGTCGGCCCCGATCCCGCCGACGCTCGTCAGTCGGCGGGACGGCCGCCGGTGGACGGTCTGCCGCGTGCCCCCGACGGAGGCTCACCCGGGTCGGCGCCCGGGTCGTCCGGCCGACCGGGCGGTGCGGTTCTCGGCCGGGCGGGGTGTGTGGGCCGGCTGGACGACTCGCCCCGTGGCTTCTCGTCGGCCAGCACCCGGTCGCAGTATGCGGCCACCTGGCCCCGCCCGCCGTCGGCGGCGACCAGGCGGTCGAAGGCCGGGTTGTCCGGCGCCCGCCCCGGCTTGTCGCCCGCCTCCGCCCGGTAGGCCGTGCAGAGCGCGGCGTCGGTGCTGGCGGACGGGGTCGGTGGCGGCCCGGCCGGGCCGTCCGACGGGAGGCCCGGGGGTGCGCTCGGCGCCACCGGCGGAGCCTCCACCGACGGCGGGGGGCCGACCGTGGCCGACGGCGGTGGTCCTCCGGGTAGCGTGCCGGTCGCGGCGAGCGCGACGCCGCCGGTGGCGGCGACGGCGAGCGCGGCCAGCGCGGCCCGTACGCCGAGGCCGGTCAGCGTGCGCCGGCTGCGCGCCGGCGCGGCGGGTGGTGGTGGATCCGACCGGGCGCGGCGGAACGCCCGCACGGCGGCCTGTTCGCCGTCGAGCTCGCCCGCACGGGGTGCGGCGCGCAGGGCCGCCAGGAGCATCGCGAGCGGATGCGGGGCGTCCCGCGAGTCGATGGCGGAATCGCCGAGGAGCCGCTCGACGGTTTCCTGGTCCGTCAGGTGTGCGTTCATCTCGTGTCCCTCAGCGCCGCGCGCCGGTGGGACGTCACATCCGGCCGTCGGTCACGGGGCGAGGAGGGCCGCCGGCGGCCCGTGCCGCCCGGTCCGTGCGCCGTCTTCGACGGTGGGCGTTCAGCCCATCGTCTTGGCGCCGTCGATCGCCTCGCGCAGGATGTCGGCGTGCCCGGCGTGCTGGGAGGTCTCGGCGATGATGTGCAGCAGCACCCGCCGGACCGACCAGCTCACACCCGGCTCGAACCACGGGGCCGTCGGCAGCGGGTGGGCGCTGTCGAGGTCGAGCGTGCCGACCAGGTCGTCCGTCCGCGCGGCGACCCGTGCGTAGTCGTCGAGCAGGCCGGCCAGGGTCTCGCCCTCCTGCATCCGGAACTGGCCCACCCAGTCGACCGGCTCGCTCTCCATCGCCTCGGCGCCGCCGACCGCGAACCGCATCCAGCTCGCCTCGGTGAGCGCCACGTGCTTGATGAGGCCGCCGAGGCAGAGGTCGCTGACCGTCGTGCGGGTGGCGGCCTGCGCGTCGGTGATCCCGTCGACCGTCTGGCGCAGGAAGCCGCGGTGGCGGCGCAGCGATTGCACCAGATCGGCCCGCTCGCCGGTGGTGACCTGGGAAGAGATGGTCATGGCGTCGCCCTTCGTCGGCTGTCCGTCCAGGACACCGTACGACCGCGCACCGACGTTTTCGGCCACGCCGCGTCGGCCGCACCGGTTGCCGATCCGGGGCGATCGGGGTGAACTGAATGACATGGGTGTCATTCGGGTGGGCACGTCCTCCTGGGCCGACCAGTCGCTGCTGCGCTCCGGCTGGTATCCGCGATCCGTGAACACGCCGGCCGGGCGGCTGCGCTGGTACGCCGAACACTTCCCACTGGTCGAGGTGGACACGTCCTACTACGCGGTGCCGGTGCCCGAGACCACCGTCGGCTGGGTGGACGCCACCCCGGACGGGTTCACCTTCGACGTCAAGGCGTTCAGCCTGTTCACCGGTCATCCCACGCCGGTCGCCGCGCTGCCGCGCGACCTGCGTCCCGCCGGTGCCCCTAGCCGGATCCGCCGGCGGGACCTGACCGCCGGGGCGTACGACGAGCTGTGGGCCCGGTTCCGGGCGGCGCTCGACCCGATCGCGGCGGCCGGCAAGCTCGGCGCGGTGCTGCTCCAGTTCCCGCCCTGGCTGGTCCGCGGCGCCGCCGCCGAACGCCGGATCGTCGAGCTCGCCGAGCGCTGCCGACCCTGGCGGGTGGCCGTCGAGCTGCGGCACGGGTCCTGGTTCGACGGCCGGGCCGCACTGGACACCCTGGACCTCCTGCGCGCCCACGACCTGAGCCTCGTCTGCGTCGACATGCCGCAGGGGCACCCGTCCTCCGTGCCCCCGATCCCGGTCGCCACCGCCGAGCTGGCGGTGGTGCGCTTCCACGGCCACAGCGACGCCTGGACGACCGGCGACAAGGAGGAGAAGTTCCGCTACGCGTACGGCGACGGGGAGCTGCGCCACTGGTCCACGCTGCTGACCGAGCTGGCCGACCAGGCCGGCGAGCTGCACGCGCTGTTCAACACGTGCTGCGCGGGCCAGGCCCAGCGCGACGCCGAGCGGCTCTCCGGGCTGCTGGCCGCCGGGCGCGGCCGCCCGGCGGCGGCCGGCGCCGCGAGCTGACCCGTCAGGCCGTCGCGCGTACGTCGAGCACCACGCCGCTGCGCGGCCGGGTGGGGATGCGCCGCAGCGAGATGCCCAGGTCCTGTGGCGGCAGGTCGTAGTCGAGACGGGCCAACCGGACGACGAGGTCCCGCAGCAGCGCCACCGTGATCATCTCGCCCGGGCAGCGGTGGCCGGTGCGGGGATCCCCACCGCCCTGCGGCACCAGCTCGAACTCGCCGATCGGGCGGTCGAGGAAGCGGTCCGGGCGGAACCGGTACGGCTCCGGCCACACCCGTGGGTCGTGGTTCTGCCCGTACAGGTCCAGCAGCACCAGCGCCCCGGCCGGAATGCCCATGCCGCCCCACCGCAGGTCGGCCACCGCCTGACCGCCGACGAACGGGGCGAACGGGTAGAACCGGCGGACCTCGTGGGCGTACGCCTCGGCGAACGCGCCGTCGCCCGACCGCAGCCGGTCCCGGTGTTCCGGCCAGCGGTGCAGGGCGTGCCCGGTGAACGCGACGAACCAGCTGACCGCCACGGTCGGTCGGACGATGTTGAGCAGCTCCACCGCGGCCGTGCACGGGTCGAGCGTCGAGCCGTCCGCGTCCCGGTGCTCCGCCACGGCCCGCACCGCCGACCCCGCCGGCACCGCCGCCTCGCCACGGCGTACCCCCTCGACGAGGCCGGCCAGCCAGTCCTCCCGGCGGGTCCGGGCCCGCCGCGCCCGCCAGTGCCGTGGCCCGCCCGTGGCGAAACCGTCCACCATCGCCACCAGGTCGGCCGCGAGCGCCGGCACGTCGTCGTCGCGCAGCGGTAGCCCCACCCAGTCACCGACGCCGCGGGTCAGCACCCGGCTCACCTCGTCGAAGAGCACGAGCGGCCCGCGCGCCGCCCAGTCCCGCGCGGCGGCGTCCCACGCGCTGGCGACCCGTCGTACGAGGTCTTCGATGCTCCCGTCCATGAGCAGCGCCACGAACAGCGCCTTGCGGACGCGGTGCGCCTCGCCGTCGAGGCCGTGCACCGCGCCGTGCCCGAACAGGGTGCTCTGGACCGGCCCCGGAATCGCGCCGTGCCGGCGGATGTGCCGCTCGTCGTAGAAGAACCGGGCCGCCTCCGGCCCGTGCAGCGCCACCGCCCGCTGACCGAGCAGCCGGGTGGCGAGCACGTCGGCGCCACCGCGGCGCAGCCGGTTGGGCAGCCAGGCGTAGCCCTCCAGCGCCAGGGCGAGCGTGTTGTCGAAGCGAACGTAGGGCGACGGCATGGGCTCTGTCGTGCCCACGCGACGAGGTCGCAAACCACCGCAGACCGTGCACCGTCAGGCGGTGCGCCGCCCCCGGGAGCGGAACGCGTCCTGCGTACGCTCGTCGACCTCCGCGGCCTCGGGGAAGGTGCGACCGCTCGGCGCCGGGTCCGGCGGCGCTCCGGGCCCCGCCTCCGGTTGCCGGCTCGGCTCCACCGGGCCGAACCCGTGCCGACCCATCTTCCCGGACGGTCCGGACGGCACGCCGGCCCGGCGCTCGCCACGTCGCCCCTCCGGGACGGCCGTCTCCTCGCTGCCCTCGTCCATCGGCGAGTCCTCGTCCACGCCGAAGGGTGGTTCGGTGTCGTAGACGTCCCGGGTGCCCCACGGGACCGTCACCTCCGGATCGCGCGGGGCCTGCCCGCCGTCGCGTCCCCTGTCCGCCGTCATGGCCACCTCGCTGCTCGGTCCGCCGGTACCCGAGTTGATTGCCCGCCACCGCGCCGGTCATGCCCACCGCGCGGCCCGGTCCGCCCGGGGGCGTCAGACGATCGGCGGCCCGGGCACCACGGCGGTGGTACGGCAGACGAACCGGCCGGCACCCCGCCCGAGGAGTCGGCGGGGTGCCGGCCGGTACCGGCCGTCAGTGGCCGGACATCGCCATCGGCCGCTTGGCGGTCACCATGCTCACGGCCCGGCCGAAGTGCCCGGCCCTGGGCGTGCCCATCCCGGGCATCATCCCCAGGCCCGGGAGCCGGGCCGCCTTGCCCATCACGCCGATCTTGGCGATCCCCTTCGGCGCCGACGCCAGCCCGCCCACCCGGCCGATGATCCCGCGCCACATCTGGCCCGGCTTCTGCTGCTCGCTCATGTACGCGGTCACCACCACCAGCGCGCCGGTCAGTGCCGGGACCGCCCACTGCAGCAGCTTCATCTGCCGCTGATTCGACGCCACCGCGGCCGGCGTCTGGTGGTTCGGCTCGGTGATGCCGTTCACCGGTGGCCCACCGGCGCGCTGGAGCCGCATGCCCAGCAGGCGGCTGTACCCGGTGACCGCGAGGGCTCCCACGGTCAGCGCCGTCTTGACGGCGCTCGCCCGCGCCACGCCCGCCTGGGCCGCGACCCGGGGGCTCTCCGTCACCAGCTCACCGACCGCGCCGGCCAGGTGTGCCCCGATGGCCGCCGCGTTCACCGGCGTCCACCGTGACCAGCCGGCCGAGGCGACCGGAAGTCGCTGCGTCGCGTCGTTGATCTTCGCCGCCGCGCCGTTGACGCCGAGCGCCCCCATCAGGGAGCCACCGAACCAGGCCGCGAGGCCCAGATCGTGCATCGAGCGCAGGGCGGTATGCCGTTCGGACATCTGATCCCCTTCCACCGTGTCGGGCGGTGCGGCTTACCCACCGCCCGGGTGGCTAACCCCGTCGGTGACCGGCCGACACCTCCGGGCCGGGGACGGACGGGACAGCGCCGACGTCCGCCGCCCGCGCGGCCTCGCCCAGTTCCGTCGCGGGCAGGAGTCGTCCGGACCTGCCGGGGTAGAGCAGTACGACGTTCCGAGGAGAGGGGATCCGATGAGCCAGCCCGAGGAGAGCCGCGAGAAGACCGCCGAGACCGACGCGGTGCTGATGCACCCGGGCAACGATCCGCACCGGACCACCGCGGAGGTGCCGCCGCGACGCGACCGCGGCGAGATCCGGGTGGAGCGCGACGGCGAGATGGTGCCGCTCGAACCGGAGGAGTGACGGTCAGCGGCCCGGCAGGCCGGCGGCGAAGGCGGCCACCCGGTCGGCCAGCGGGGCCGCGGCGCGCACCCAGGTGAAGTGGTCGAGCGGGGCGCCGGCGTCCGCGACGGTGTAGTGCTCGCGGACCACCGGCGCGGCGACCAGCTTGGCGCACAGATGGTCCATCGTGGCGTGCGGCGTGTACTGGTCGTCATCCACGCTCACCGCCAGCACCGGCGTGCGGACCCGGCGCACCGCCGCCTCGGCGTCCACCCCGTCCAGACGGGGGAAGCGGCCGGTGCGGGCCGTGTACGCCCAGTCCCGGATGACCCCGCGCGCCTGCCGGCCGCCGAAGCCCCAGCCCGGCCACACCCGCAGCAGCGCGGCGGTGGCGGCGATCCCCTGCGTGTACGGCAGCACCCCGTAGCCGCGCCGCCCGGGGTAGGCCCGCCACCAGGGCAGGCCGACGGCCACCAGGGCCAGCCCGTCCACCGTGTCACCGCCGGCCAGCGCCAGGTGCAGCAGCGCCGCCTGCCCGCCGAGCGAGTGCCCGAGCAGCAGGCGCCTGCGTCCGTCCAGCCGCGGCTTGAGCGCCTCCAGCACGGCGCCCACGTCGCCGGCCAGCTCCGGGTAGCCGTACCGGGACCGGCGGCTCGGCGCCGGCGTGCTCGCCCCGGTGCCGCGCAGGTCCGCGACGACCACGGCCAGGCCGGCGCCGCGCAGGGCGGCGGCCAGTGGCCGGTAGTAGCGGGCCCGGACGCCCATCGCCGGGCAGACCACGACGACCGGCGCGTCGGGCCGGTCCGGCTCGGGATACACCTGGATCCCGAGCCGTTCGCCGTCGACCTCCACGAACTCCTGCGTGTACTCCGCCGCTGCGCTCACCGGCCCAGCGTACGGCCGCCGGGAAGGGAGCCCCGCGGACGGCGACAGGCCCCACCGATCCGGCGGGGCCCGTCGCTCGTGCCGTTCCTGCGCCGACCCGGCGATGGTCGCCGCCGCGCCGCCGCCCGGTCAGGAGACCGTGATCGAACCGTTGGTTGCGCGGACGCAGGAGACCGCGCGGGCCGCCGTGGCGGCGGCGCCCGCGAGGCACTGGCCGAGCACCTGGTGACCGGCGGCGTTCGGGTGCCAGGACTCCTGGCACGTCTGGAAGTACGTGGCGCAGACGTTCGCGATCCGTTGGATGGCGATCTTGTCCTTGCCGGACAGGCTGGTCACGACGGTGCCGTTGGGCGGGCTGTCCTGGAGCCGGATCGGCGTGGCCAACGCCCCGGTCGGGCTGGTCGCCGCCTCGCAGAGCCGGGCGCCGTCGAAGGCCCGCTGCACGTTCAGGTAGACCAGGTCGGCGGCCGGGAACTCGGCCGCGAGGGTGTCCCGGGTCGACTTCACCAGGGTGCCCAGGCCCTGCGAGAACCGGTGGCCCGGCGCCAGGCTGGCCCGGTGGATCGGGCAGCCCGCCGCGTACCGCTCGGCGCCGAGGTCGCGGAACTTGTCCCGCGTGTCGTCGCGACCGTCCTCCTCGTGGAAGGAGGAGTAGAGCTCCTGCGGCAGCGGGTTGGTGTAGTCCTGGAACACGATCCGGTGCTGGCCGTCCGCGTCCACCTGGTCCAGGGTGGTCAGCAGTTGGCGCACGGCCGTGACGGTCTCGGCGGTCGCGGCGGTGAACTGGGCCGCGGTGGCCAGGTCGGCGTCGCTGCACGGCTCCTGCGGCACCGGGCCGTTCAGGTAGGCCCAGAACTCCCACCAGCCGGTCCAGGCGTCCGCGATGAAGCGGTTGGCGCACTTCTCGGCGACGTTGCCGAAGGTGAACGAGCTGTTGTTCGAGCCGAGACCCACCAGCACCAGGTCGATGTCGTGGGTCTGGGTCACCGCCCGGAGCTGGTCGAGCTGTGAGCTGACCTGCCGACCCTTCTCCCGGGACGCCGAGGCGGCGGCGATGTCGCTCGGCTGACCGCCGGAACAGGCCAGGTTGAAGCGTGCCTGGATGCCGGGCAGGGCCGCCCGGTGCAGCGAGGCGTTGGGCGAGCGGTGGCAGAAGTACGCGTTGCTGTTCGCCGCCGTCCAGCCGGGGAAGCCCTGGGCCACCCCGTTGATGTCCACCACGGGGCTGTACGACCCGGCGCCCTCGCCGCTGACGAAGCTGTCCCCGAGTGCGACGGCGGCGGTGGGCAGGGCGGCCGACGCCGGGGCCGGCAGGGCGACCGCGGTCGACAGGGCGGCGGTGGCGACGGCGAGCGTCGCCACCAGCGCCGTACGACGGAACCTGGACATCTGTCTCCCATCTGTCCATGGAAATATGAAAGATTCTCCGAGGCCGCGATCAGATCACCCGGTCGTGATGCGCGTCAATGCCTCGCAACACTTTCGTTCAACGACCGAAACACCCCGCCCTGCCCCCCCCGCCCCCCGCCCCCCGCTCCCGCCGCGGTGATCAAGAGGTTCGCGTCAGGATCGGCGCCGGATCTGACGCGAAGCTCTTGATCACCGGGCGGCCCCCTGGCGCGCGGCGATCCGGTGCGGGGGCCCGGGTGGGCAGGTGGGGCGGAATCCGGTGAGGGTTGGGGGTGTTGGAACGGCGGGCGTTGCTGCACCGGGCTCGCGGCCCGGTCGGCGCGTCCGGCGCGGCGGGTCACGGGGTGCCACGGGGTTGTCGGGGCATCCGGCTAGGCTCGCTGCGGCGCGCCGCGCCGGGCGCGGCCGCGCCAGTGAGCGGCACCACACCGCCGAGACCTGGGAGTACGACCAGTTGACCGCAGAGCCTGACACCCTGTACGGGGCCGATGACCTCACCCACCTCGAGGGGCTGGACGCCGTTCGCAAGCGTCCGGGTATGTACATCGGCTCCACCGACAGCCGTGGCGTGGGTCACCTCGTCAACGAGATCCTCGACAACTCCACGGACGAGGGTGTCGCCGGTCACGCCAAGAAGGTCGAGGTGACACTGCACGCCGACGGCTCGGTCCAGGTCGACGACGACGGCCGGGGCATCCCGACGGACGTGCACGCCCGGTCCGGCCTGTCCGGCGTCGAGCTGGTCCTCACCCGACTGCACGCGGGCGGCAAGTTCGGCGGCTCCGGCTACAAGACGTCCGGCGGTCTGCACGGCGTCGGCGCCTCGGCGGTCAACGCGCTGTCCCGCCGCTTCGACGTGACCGTCCGCCGCGGAGGCAAGATCCACACCATGTCGTTCCGGCACGGTGTGCCGGGAATCTTCGACGGTGACGGCCCCGACGCGCGGTTCACCCCCGGCCCGGGGCTCCAGGTGGTCGGCGCCATGAAGCGCGGTCAGCGCACCGGCACGTCGATCCGCTACTGGCACGACCCCCGCTACTTCGAGACCGGCGCGGCGCTCGACGTCGAAGCGGTCCGGATGAAGCTGCGCAACACCGCGTTCCTCGTGCCTGGCGTGAGCTACCTGCTGCGCGACCACACCGGCGAGGCGCCGACCGAGGAGAAGTTCCACTTCCCCGACGGCCTGAACGACATGGTGGAGTTCCTCGCCCCGGCCGGCGACCGGCCGGTCTCCGGCACCCTGCTGGTCACCGGTGAGGGCAGCTACCGGGAGAACGCCGCCGACGCCAACGGTGTCATGCAGTCCAACGTGCAGCGCCGGGCCGAGGTCGAGATCGCGTTCCGCTGGGGCACCGGCTACGAGCGCACCGTGGAGTGCTTCACCAACACCATCCGCAACGCGCACGGCGGCACCCACCGCAAGGGCTTCGAGCGGGCCCTGGTCCGTACCCTCGCCGAGGCGGCCCGCAACGCCCGTGGTCTGCTCAAGCCCAAGGAGGACGCACCCACCCTGGACGACGTCCTGGAGGGCATGACCGCGGTGGTGCACGTCCGCATCCCGGAGCCGCAGTTCACCTCGCAGACCAAGGACGAGCTGTCCACCGCCGGCATCACCAAGGTGCTCCAGTCGCTGGTCGAGCAGCACCTGAAGACGTGGCTGGAGGACCGGCGGACGAAGACCGAGGCGCGGACGGTCCTCCAGAAGATCGTCGACGCGTCCCGGGTGCGGCTGACGCAGAAGCAGCAGAAGGACGCCGCCCGCCGCAAGACCGCCCTGGAAGGGGCGTCGATGCCGGCCAAGCTGGTCGACTGCCGGGCGGCGGGCATCGAGCGCAGCGAGCTGTTCATCGTGGAGGGTGACAGCGCCCTCGGCACGGGTCGCCTCGCCCGCTCCGCCGAGTACCAGGCGCTGCTGCCCATCCGCGGCAAGATCCTCAACGTGCAGAAGGCCAACCTTCAGCAGGTGCTCGACAACGCCGAGTGCGCGGCGATCGTGCAGGTGCTCGGCGCCGGCTCGGGCCGCACCTTCGACCTGTCGGCGCTGCGCTACGGCCGCGTCCTCATCATGGCGGACGCCGACGTCGACGGCGCTCACATCCGGACGCTGCTGATCACGCTCTTCGCCCGCTACATGCGCCCGCTCATCGAGGCCGGCCGGTTGTACGCGGCCATGCCGCCCCTCCACAAGATCACCACGAAGGGGCGCAACCCGCAGACGACCTACACCTACACCCAGGCCGAGATGGCGGCGACGGTCCGCAAGCTGGAGAAGGCCGGCAAGCAGATCGTCACCCCGATCCCGCGGTTCAAGGGTCTCGGTGAGATGGACGCCGACGAGTTGTGGGAGACCACGATGAACCCGGCCACCCGGTCGGTCCGCCGGATCACCCTCGACGACGTGGACGCCGCCGAGCGGATCCTCGAACTGTTGATGGGCGAGAAGGTCGAGCCGCGCCGCAACTGGCTGATCGACTCGGCCGACCTCGTCGACCGGGAGGCGATCGACGCATGAGCCGGACCGACACGCACCGCAGCGCCGCGACCGCACGAGGGGACAGCTGAGTCATGGCACGCCGCAAGGAAACGAAGGTCGACCACTCCGCGTTCGACCAGGCCGGCGCCCGGGTCATCGACAACTCGCTGGTCGCCGAGGTCTCCGACTCCTACCTGGAGTACGCCTTCTCGGTCATCCACTCCCGCGCCCTGCCGGACGCCCGCGACGGCCTCAAGCCGGTGCACCGGCGGATCCTCTGGTCGATGTACGAGCAGGGCCACCGGCCCGACCGGGGGCACGTGAAGTCCGCCCGGATCGTCGGCGACGTCATGGGTAAGTACCACCCGCACGGTGACACGGCCATCTACGACGCGATGGTCCGCCTGGCGCAGGACTTCTCGCTCAACGCGCCGCTGATCGACGGGCACGGCAACTTCGGCTCCCCGGACGACGGCCCGGCGGCGGCGCGTTACACCGAGGCCCGGATGTCCCGCGAGGCGATGCTGCTCGTCGGCGAGCTGGGCGAGGACACGGTCGACCTGGAGCCCAACTACGACGGCTCGCTGACCCAGCCCACCGTGCTGCCGGCGGCCTTCCCCAACCTGCTGGTCAACGGGGCGTCCGGCATCGCGGTCGGCATGGCCACCAACATGATCCCGCACAACCTCGGCGAGGTCGTCTCGGCGGCCCGCTGGCTGATCAACCACCCGGACGCCTCGCTGGACAAGCTCATGGAGTTCGTCCCCGGCCCCGACCTGCCCACCGGCGGCCTGCTGCTGGGGCTCGACGAGGTGCGCCGGGCCTACGAGAGCGGGCGCGGTGTGGTCCGCATGCGGGGCAAGGTCGAGATCGGCCCGCTGGAGGGCAGCCGGGGCCGGCAGGCCATCACCGTCGTCGAGCTGCCGTACGGCGTGGGTGCCGAGAAGGTCATCGCCGCGATCACCAACGAGGTGACGAAGACCAAGCGGCTCACCGGCATCGCCGACGTCAAGGACCTCACCGACCGGGAGAGCGGCACGCGCCTGGTCATCGAGTGCAAGGTGGGCGTCAACCCGCAGGCCCTGCTGGCCGACCTCTACCGGCTCACCCCGCTGGAGCAGTCGTTCGGCGTCAACAACCTGGTGCTCGTCGACGGGCAGCCACAGACCCTCGGCCTGAAGGCGCTGCTGGAGGTGTTCCTGGCCCACCGCTACGAGGTGGTGACCCGGCGCAGCGCGTACCGGCGGCGCAAGCGCGAGGAGCGCCTGCACCTGGTCGACGGCCTGCTGATCGCCCTGCTCGACATCGACCGGGTGGTCAAGCTGATCCGGGCCAGCGAGGACGCGCAGGCCGCCAAGGACGGCCTGATGCAGCGCTTCAAGCTCTCGGAGATCCAGGCGACCTACATTCTGGACACCCCGCTGCGCCGGCTCACCAAGTACGACCGGCTGGAGTTGGAGGCCGAGCAGGAGCGGCTGCGTCAGGAGATCGCGGAGCTGTCCACGATCCTCGACGACCCGAAGGTGCTCAAGAAGGTCGTCTCCGACGAGCTGGGCGCGGTGGTGAAGCAGCTCGGCGCCGAGCGGCGCACCACCCTGGTCGACGGTGACCTCAAGGAGGTGTTGGCGGCCTCCGTGCCGGCCGGCCCGCTGGAGGTGGCCGACGACCCGTGCCAGGTGATCCTCTCCGCGACCGGGCTGGTGGCCCGCACCGCGGCGGAGTCGGAGGAGACCGCCGAGGGGCGCCGCCGGCACGGCCGCGTCAAGCACGACGCCGTACGCGCGGTCGTCCCGTCGACCGCCCGGGGCCGGGTGCTGCTGGTGACCAGCGCCGGGCGGGCCTTCAAGATCGACGTACTGCCGTTGCCGGTGCTGCCCGAGCAGGCCGGCACGGTGTCGCTGCGCGGCGGGATGTCGGCGGCCGAGCTGGCGCCGTTGGGTCCCGGCGAGACGGTCGTGGGGCTGGCGCCGCTCGGTGCGCCCGCCGAGGGTTCTCCCGGTCTCGCGCTGGGCACCCGGCAGGGCGTGGTGAAGGTGGCCGCGCCGGAGTGGCCGGTCCGCTCCGACGAGTTCGAGGTGATCGGCCTGCGCGAGGGTGACGAGGTGGTCGGAGCGACCTGGCTGACCGACGGCGCCGAGTCCCTGACGTTCATCACGTCGGAGGCGTCGCTGCTGCGCTTCCCGGCCACGCTGGTCCGTCCGCAGGGCATCCGGGGTGGCGGCATGGCCGGCATCAACCTGCCGGGCGACGCGCAGGTGGTCTACTTCGGAGCGGTGCGGACCGACGACCCGACCCACGGCGAGCCGATGGTGGTCACCTCCACGGGCGCCACGGTCAAGGTGACGCCGTTCGGGGCGTACCCGGCGAAGGGCCGGGCGACCGGCGGGGTGCGCGCCCAGCGCTTCCTCAAGGGGGAGACCGACGTGGTGGTCGCCTGGGTCGGGCCGCGCCCGGTGGGCGCCACCGCGAACGGCGAGCCGGTGGAGCTGCCCGCCGCGGACCCGCGCCGGGACGGCTCCGGTTTCGCCGTGATGCTCGGCCCGACCGTGATCGGTCACCAGGTCGAACGCGACTGACCCAAGTGCGAGGGTGCCCCGGACTCCTGTGGTCCGGGGCGCCCGACGGGACCTGCCGGTGGGCGGCAGAGGCCGCAGTTGGTGTGGACCTGTGGCCGCGTGGAACGCCGGGGAAGTCCCTAGGGCGTGTCCTGCCGATCATGTAATGGTTGATCGTTAACGATGTGCCGGTGGTGCGTCGTGGTGAGCTGACCGATGAGGCGTGGGTGGTGATCGCGCCGCTGCTACCGGAACCTGGCGGAGCTCGGGGGCGGTGGCGGGATCACCGCCAGGTCATCAACGGGATCCTGTGGAAGCTACGCACGGGTGCGCCGTGGCGTGACCTGCCGGAACGCTTCGGGCCGTGGAAGACCTGCCACGAACGGCTGCGCCGCTGGACCGCTGACGGGACGTGGGATCGGATCCTGGCCGCCGCGCAGGTGCATGACGACGGCACACCGGTGCAGTGGACGATCAGCATCGACTCGTCGATCGTGCGGACGCACCAGCATGCCGCTGGCGCCCGCAAAAAGGGGGCTCCCCGACAAGTGCGGCGACGCCTGGTGCGCAAGATGGCGAGGCCATCGGCCGGTCCCGCGGCGGGTTGAGCACGAAGATCCACCTCGCGGTCGACGGACGCGGACGGCCGCTGTCGATCCTGCTCACCCCCGGCCAAGCCGGCGACAACCCGCAGCTCCTGGCGCTGCTGGACGCGATCCGCGTCAACGAGCCCGGGCCGGGTCGGCCCCGCAAGCGACCGGAGGTGCTGATCGCGGACAAGGGCTATGCACATGACTCGACCCGGCGAGCCCTGCGACAACGCGGGATCCGGCACGTCATCCCGGAACGCAGCGACCAGGTCGCTCGCAGGGCCGCCAAGGGCAGCCACGGCGGGCGACCACCGGCCTTCGACAAGGTGATCTACAAGAAGCGCAACGTCGTGGAACGCTGCTTCAACCGGCTCAAGCAGTGGCGTGACCTGGCAACGCGATACGCCAAACGCGCATCCCTCTACCGAGCCGGCCTCGTCCTGATCGCTGCCGTCATCTGGCTCCCATGATCGACAGGACACGCCCTAGTCGGATGAGATGACGCGGGTGGCTTGGATGGCGCGGCGCAGACGACCGTCGGCAGCCAACTCCCCGAACATGTAGATCTCCGTGGTGATGGCGCCGCCCTTATGCAGTTCCGCGATGAGCCGGTACCGGGCGGCGACCTGGTCGCCGTCCACCAGCGCCTGTTCCACCTCGACCCGGAGACCTGCTGCCCGTCTGCGGGCCGGACGGATGTGATCGAGCAGTCGTTTTCGGTCCAGCAGCACGCCGTCGTTGACCAGTTCGTAGTCCGGCGTGTGGTAGCGGTCAAGCACGGTCACCGGATCCTCGTCGCCCAGCCCTGCCTCCTGCGGATAGCGCGTCAGATAGCCGGTCAGATCGGTACGGGGCGTCATGTGATCTCCCTGAAGCGACTTATCTTTGACACGCTGTATACGTTAAAGGTCAGGCGGTAGATTAGACAAGGTGTCAGGGATAACGGGTGATCGGCGCCGACGGCGGCGCTCCGACGCCGAGCGCAGCGCCGTAGCCGTACTCGACGCCGCCGTCGAGGTGCTCGGTCGGCATCCGGAAGCGAAGGTGGAACAGGTCGCCTCCGCAGCCGGCGTCACCCGCCAAACCGTGTACGCCCACTACCCGTCCCGGCCGCTGCTGGTGGCCGCGGTCATCGAGCGCATCACGGCCGAAGCCGTCGCCGCCCTCGACGCCGCCGACGTCGACAGCGGCACCGCGGCCGAGGCGCTGCAGCGCTGGCTGGACGTCACCTGGCGGCTGTTCGACCGGTACCCGCTGCTCCTGCACCCCTCGGTGACCGCGATGGAGCAGGCGGACACCGACCGCCAGCATGCCGCGGTCATCGAACGCCTGGAGCGGCTGATCAGGCGCGGCCAGGCCACCGGCGAGTTCGACCCCACCCTCAGCTCGGCCTGGTTGGTCTCCGCGACCATCGCGCTCGGGCATGCGGCCGGCGGCGAGGTCGCCGCCGGCCGCATGACCACCGCGCAGACGGCGGCGGCGCTGACTCACAGCATCCTGCGCGTGTACGGCGTCCGCGAGTCCTGATCAGTGACGTTCCTGCCACGGTCGGCGCTACTCTGGCCGCCGCACGGCGACAATCCGGGCAGCCTGTTGCGGACGTGCGACGCGGTCGACGCGTGCAAGCCGAGAGCAAGGCCCGTGTCAGGCCACGTTGATGGGGCGGAACTGGACGCTCACCCGCGGGCCGACGGGCCGGGCCGTCTTGGGGATCGCGTGTTCCCAGGTGCGCTGGCACGAGCCGCCCATGACGATCAGGTCGCCGTGGCCCAGCGGGAAGCGCAGGCTGTCTCCGCCCCCGCGCGGGCGCAGCAGCAGCGGTCGGGGCGAGCCGAACGAGACGATCGCGACCATCGTGTCGCTGTGCGCGGAGCGGCCGATGGTGTCGCCGTGCCAGGCGACGCTGTCGCGGCCGGTGCGGTAGAGGCACATGCCGGCGGTGACGAAGGGCTCGCCCAGCTCGCCCGCGTAGTGCCGGCTGAGCGCCGTCCGCGCCGCGGTGAGCAGCGGGTGCGGCAGCTGCCGGTCGCCGTCGTACCAGCAGAGCAGGCGCGGCACGTCGACCTCGGCGTCGTACATGGTGCGGCGCTCGGCCCGCCAGGGCACCTCCCGCAGCAGGGTGTCGAGCACCTGGTCGGAGCCGCGCACCCAGCCCGGCAGGTGGTCGACCCAGGCGCCGCGGCCGAGCTCGTGCCGGCGCAGCTCACCGGGCAGCGGCCCCAGGGACGGCCCGGCGTCGGTCAGGTCGAGCATCGACGGCTGGTAGGCGGCCTGCGTCATGAGGCCACCCTAGCAGCACATTCGTACAACCGTACGAGGCGCGTCAGCGGGTCAGGGTCGCGCCGCGCAGGGCGTCGAGCACCGCGTCGACCACGCGGGCGCGGCCCAGCCCGTCGACCGCCGCCCACGCGCGGGCCGCGAGGGCGGCGCGGCGCTCGGGGGAGGTGAGCAGGCCGTGCAGCGTCCGCCCGGCGGCCGACCGGGCGGTCCGACCGGCCAGCCCACCCGCCGCCAGCTCCGGCAACTCGCCGAGGCCCGCGACCAACCGGTGCCGGACGACCCGCTGGTACGACTCGCGCTGGTTGTCCACCACGCACACCAGTGCGGCGGGCGCGCCGAGGCAGCACAGCTCCCAGGTGGACGTGCCCGCGGCGCTGACCACCAGGTCCGCGGCGTTGATGAGGGCCGGCAGGTCGTCGGTGGGCGGGATGGGGCGCAACGACTGCCCGCGTCCCGGCGTCACGCCGTCCAGCTCCGCCTCGATCTCCGGTCGGCCGACGACGACGGTCAGGTCCATCGGCAGGCCGGTGGCGAACAGCACCCGGGCGAGCACGGGGGCCGCCCCGACGGCGTCCGTGCCGCCGAAGAAGGCGAACACCCGGGGCCGGCCCGCCCCCGTCGCGGGTCGGGGGGCCGGCGAGCGGGCGGCCACGACCGTGTCCCGCAGCAGCGCGTACGCCGTGCCGGCCAGCAGGCGACCGGGCAGCTCCGGAGCCGTGGCGCCGAAGTTCTGGTCCAGGTAGAGGTCGGCGTGCTGGCCCCGGCTGTCCCCGTCGATGATCGCGAGGGTGAGCACGCCGGCGGCCCGTAGCGCGCCCGCGCCGGCCGGGTCGAGTTCGTACGAGTCGAGGACCATGACGTCCAGCTGGTGACGCCGCGCTGCCGCGACCAGCTCGTCCGGTGTCTGCGGGCCGGGGTGCAGCGGGATGCCGCGGGCGGCGAGCCGGTCGGTGGCCCACCCGACCCGCTCGACCGACCCGAACATCTCGACCCGGGCGCCCCGGGCGAGGAACTCCTCGCCCAGCGCGAGTGACCGGACGAGGTGGCCGACGCCGCGTCGTGGGCCGGCGTCGCACCGCAGACCCACCCGTACGGTGCTCAGGACTCCTCCAGCCGCTTCTGGCGCACGTCGGCGTTGAGCGCCCGCAGGGCCGGCTGCCCGGTGAGCCAGTCGGCGAGCTTGGCGAGGGGCACGCTGACGTCCCCGAAGTGGTCGACGACCGCCTGGACCAGGGCCCAGTCCTGCTCGGTGTCGAGGGTGAGCCGCAGCGCCGACCGGTCGGGGGTGAGGGTGACGCCGAGGACCCGGAACAGCTCCGGGTGGGTGTACGCGTACGAGGTCACGTGGACCCGGTGGTGGTCGGTGGCGAGCCGGTCCAGGGTGCGCAGCGCGTCGGCCCGGATGATCTCGACGTCCAGGCCACGGGGCAGGGTGCGCGCGATCGAGGTGCTCGCGTAGTCCAGCCCCGGCACCGCCCGGTAGACCGACGCGACCAGCGTGATGATCTCCGGGTCGAGCAGCGGGCAGTCGGCGGTGAACCGCATGACGGCGTCGCCGGGGTGGGCGTCCAGGGCGCCGACGAACCGGGCGAGCACGTCGTCGACCGGGCCGCGGTGGCACGGCACGCTGAGCCGCTCGCACTCGGCCGCGACCGCGTCGTCGACGCCGTCGGTGCTGGTGGCGACGACCAGGTCGGCGAGGACGCCGCTGTCCTGGGCGGCCCGGACGACCCGGCCGAGCACGCTGCGCCCGGCGAGCGGGCGCAGCACCTTGCCGGGCAGCCGGGACGAGCCCATGCGGGCCTGCACGACGCCCACGATGCGCGGGCCGCCGGTCGTGGCGGTGGACGCGGCGGCGGGTCCCGTCGGGGTGCCGGTCACTGTTGCTCCTCCTGTTTCGGGGAGAGCGCGGCCCGGGCGCGGCGCTTGGCCGCGCGGGCGCCTCGTTTGGCCAGCCGGGCCGGGGTGACCGCGAGCTTACCGACCCGGTAGGTCAGTGAGCCGCTGAGCAGGTTCATCGTGGCCTCGGCCCGGCGCAGCGCGCGCTCGCGGCTGGTGAGCAGCTCGTCGGTCCACCTCTGCAGCTCCGTGAGCCGCGTCAGCTCCTCGCGCTGCCGCTGCCACGCCTCGTGCAACTGCTGGTAGGCGCGTGGCCCGGCCGGCGGGTCGGTCGGCGCGACGGTGACCAGCTCGGCGGCGAGGGCGGCCCGCCCCTCGGCGTCCAGGCCCCGCAGCGCGGCGGTCACCGCCGCCTCGGTCTCGACGGCCGCCGTGACCCTCGCCCGGCCCAGGTCCTGACCGGCGAGCCCGGCGAGCACCACGGTCAGCCCCGCGACGTCCAGCGTGGACGGCCAGGGGTGGGCGTAGCCCCCGGTCAGCAGCTCGGCGGCGAACCGCCACAGGCCGCGGGCGAGCACCACGTCGCCGGCCAGCGGGTCGGTGGCCCGCCAACTCGCGTCGAGCACGGCGTACCCGGCGGGGGAGACCACGGTGTTGTCGACGCCGGCCAGCGCGACCGCGCCGCCGAGCCGGCCGTCGCCGTCGGCCTGACCGGCGAGCCACTCGGCGTACCCGGTGAGCAGGCGTCGCAGCGTGTCCAGGTCGCGGCGCAGCGCCGCGTCGAGCAGCAGGGTGCGCAGCAGCCGTCCGGTCGGCACCGGCTGGCCGGCGAGCACGCCGAGGTCGCGGTACGCGACCCCGCGGCCGGTGGGTGCCCCGTCCCGTCCGCTCGTCTCGGTCACCCGCCACCGCCAGCCGGGCGGCTCGTCGACGACCTCCACCACGTCCGCGCCGGGTGGCCCGGTCTGCACCAGCGCCACCGGAAGGCCGGTCGGCTCGGCCACGCCGGCCGGGGTCCGTCGGGCCAGCACCAGCCAGCTCGGCGCCAGGGCGGCGGCCTGGCCGGCGTGCAGCGCGTCGACGGCCAGTCGGGCCGGGTCCTGGAGCACCGCGGCGTCGGCGAAGCCCCCGGCGCAGGCGCCGTGCAGCACCGCGTCGAGGAGCCCGGACGTGGTGTGCCGGTCCAGCTGGTCGGTGTCGACCAGCGCCGTCGCCGCCCCGCCGTCGGGGTACGCCGCGAAGGTCGTCCCCGGCAGCAGCCCGGCGTCGGCGAGACGGTCGTCGAGCTGCGCGCGGTTGGCGGGGCGGTCCGCGTCCAGGACGCCACCGACGGCCCAGGCGTCGTCGGCCCGCCGGGCGTACCAGGGCTCGGTGTCCACGAGCCGGCGTAGGCCCATCGGGTTGTCGACGCGCAGCAGCAGCGTGCCACCGGGGCGCAGCGCGGCGGACAGCCGGGCGAGGACGCCCCGCCAGCCGAGCCGCGCGCCCTCCACCGACTCGACCGCGTCCAGGCCGGCGCCGGCGATCACCACGTCGAACAGCTCACCGTCGGGGAGCCCGGCGGGGCCGCCCACCACCACGCGGGCGGCGTGCGACGCGAGCGCCACCGCGTCGGGGTAGCCGCGCAGCAGGCAGGTGACGTCGGCGTGGGCCAGCCGGTCCAGCACGGCGGGGTCGTGCGGCCCGGCCAGCAGCACCCGCGCGCCGGTGGGCACGATCCGGGCGGCCAGCGTGGCCAGCGGACCGCCGCCGGGGAGGTGCTTCTCCGGCAGGTCGGACCAGGTCAGCATCTCCCCACCGGGCAGCGTGATCCGGTCGGCCGGTGCCGTCTCAGTGGTCAACTCGCTCCTCCTGGAGGTTCGCCCACCCGAGCAGCTCGCGCAGCTCGGCCGGCGTGCAGCGGTGGTCGGTGCCCAGTTCGGCCCGGGCGGTGGCCACGGCGGTCGGCAGGTCCACCGCCTCGCCGTGCAGCTCGGGCCACTGCCGGCGGACCCGGGCGGTGCCGCCGAAGGTCGGGTCCTCGTTGGCGAGCACCATCGGGTCGCCGTACACCGCCGGCTCGCACCCGGCGGCGATGCCGTAGAAGATCGCGCTGGTCAGCCGGTTCGACGCCACCCGCCGGTGCCGGCGCAGCTCGGTGAGCTGCTTGTCCAGGAAGTACGGGTCGGTGTCCTTCCACCAGTGCCCGCGGTAGCCGTGGCAGATCACCCGGAAGCCGGCGTTCTCGTAGAGGCGGCGTACCCGGCGCATGCGGAACTCGTGCCAGTAGAGGCAGACCGTCACCGGTCCCGGTTCGGTGTCCCGGATCCGGGCGATCAGCTCCCGATGGTCGCCGCGGACGTGCTGCCCCTCCCAGCCGTGGAACGGGTACCAGATGGTGCCCTCCCGCTCCGACTCCGGTGGCTCCTCGGGGCGCATGGCCAGCAGGTACACGAAGGGCGCGCCGATGACCACCACGTTGCGCCGCCCGACCGACCAGGCGCGCCGTCGGGTCTGCTCCGACCAGAGCAGGCTCGGCGTCCGGTCGGCGTACGGGTGGCCCGGTGCCAGCCCGTCGCCTATGTTCCAGCCGTGCTGGACGTACCCGTTGATCCGGGGCGGGTGCCCGTCGCCGAGCCCGGCGTAGCGGGCCAGGACGTGGGCGTGGCCGTAGAAGTGGTTGGCGTGGTGCATCAGCGTCCCATCAGGCGGCGGCGGGCCGCGCGCGGCCGCGCAGCGCGGCGCCGAGCACGTCGATGACGCGGTCCTGGTCCGCGTCGCTGAGCGTCGGGTAGAGCGGCAGCGACAGCTGCTCTGAGTAGAACGACTCGGCCACCGGGCAGGATCCGCGCCGGTACCCGAGGTCGGCGAAGGCCGGGTGCCAGTGCACGGGGATGTAGTTGACCTGCACGCCGATGCCGGCCGCGCGCATCGCGTCGTAGATCTCGCGACGCCGCCCGTCGAGGACGCGGATCGGGTAGAGGTGCCAGGCCGGGTCGGCCCAGGGCTGCCGGACGGGGAGCCGCACGCCGTCGAGGTCGGCGAGTGCCTCGTTGTAGCGGGCGACCAGGGCGGCCCGGCGGGTGACGAACTCGCCCAGCCGGCGCAGCTGGCTGCGGCCGAGGGCGCACAGCACGTCGGGCAGGCGGTAGTTCAGCCCGAACTCGTGCACCTCGTAGAACCAGCCACCCTCGTCGGGCCGGCGCAGCTCGTCGCGCTCGCGGATCGTGCCGATGTTGCGGAAGCGGCGGGCCCGCTTCACCAGCTCCGGGTCCAGCGCGGCGACCCCGCCGCCCTCGCCGGTGGTCAGGTTCTTCGTCGGGAAGAACGAGAACGTGGTCAGGTCGGCGAGCGACCCGACCGGACGGCCGTGGTAGGTCCCGCCGATCGAGTGCGCCGCGTCGGCGAGCAGCAGCGCGTCGCTGCCCTCGACCGACTTGCGCAGGGCGTCGTAGTCGGCCGGGTGGCCGGCGTAGTCGACCGCCGAGACGACCCTGGTCCGGGAGGTCACCGCCGCGGCCGCCGCGGCCGGGTCGAGGCAGAGGGTCTCTTCCTCGACGTCCGCGAAGACGATCTTCGCGCCGAGCGCGATCGCGCTGCTGGCCGTCGCCACGAACGTCATCGGCGGGACGACGACCTCGTCGCCGGGGCCGACGCCGGCCGCCGCGTACGCCACGTGCAGCGCGGCGGTGCCGTTGGAGACGGCGGCCACGCCGGCCGCCCCGGTGACCTCGGCCAGCTCCGCCTCGAACGCGTCGACCTGCGGGCCGGTGGTGAGCCAGTCGCTGCGCAGCACCGCCGAGACCGCCTCGACGTCCTCGTCGATGACCGACTGCCGGCCGTAGGGGAGCATCGCCATCAGACGGTGAGCCCGAGCATCGTGCGCAGCTGCTCGACCGTGAGCCACTCGTCGTTGGTGTCCGACTGGTACGCGAAGCCGTCCGGCACCGCCTCGCAGTCGACCGGCGGCTGGTAGCCCCACCCGGCGATGGTCGGCTGGACGATGTACCGGTCCTTGGCGCGCAGGGTCCGGCGGCTGTCGTCCGGCGCGATCATCTCCTCGTGCAGCTTCTCGCCGGGCCGGATGCCGATCTCGTGGGTCGTGGCGTCCGGGGCGACCGCCTCGACCAGGTCGAGGATCCGCATGCTGGGGATGCGCGGCACGAACAGCTCGCCGCCCTGCATCTGGTCGAACGAGTCCATGACGAACTGGACGGCCTGCTCCAGGGTGATCCAGAAACGGGTCATCCGCTTGTCGGTGATCGGCAGGCTCTTGCCCTCGGCGGCGAGGCGGCGGAACAGCGGCACGACCGAGCCGCGGCTGCCGACGACGTTGCCGTAGCGCACCACCGCGAAGCGCGTCGGGTGGTGGGCCGCGTAGTGGTTGGCCGAGACGAACAGCTTGTCGCCGACCAGCTTGGTGGCGCCGTACAGGTTGATCGGGCTGGACGCCTTGTCGGTGGAGAGCGCCACCACCTTCTTGACGCCGGCCTCGATGGCCGCGTCCACCACGTTCTGCGAACCGGTGATGTTGGTGGCGATGAACTCCGACGGGTTGTACTCCGCCGTGTCCACCTGCTTGAGCGCCGCCGCGTGCACGACGTGGTCCACGCCGTGCATCGCCCGGGTCAGCCGGCGCACGTCCCGGATGTCGCCGATGAACCAGCGCAGCCGTGGGTCGTCACCGAGCTGCTGGCGCAGCTCGTACTGCTTGAGCTCGTCGCGGGAGAACACCACAACGCGGGCCGGGTCGGCCGCGGTGAGGACGTGCCGGAGGAAGGTCCGGCCGAAGGAACCCGTTCCCCCGGTGATCAGAATGGACGATCCATTCAACTCACTCAATTTGGTGCTCCCGTGTTCGTGGATGAACCGGCGGCCCGCGGCCGGCCGACCGGACCGCGACGCTAACCGCGGCGGGTTAACGGGTTCACCCCCGCCGGTTAACCGCAGTCCCTGGTCCCGTGAATGACGGGCGCCCGGCGGGCGAACACTGGTTCGCAGGTCCGCGGCGGGCTGACCGGGGTCCGGTGGGCCGCTACAGTGGCCCCGCGTGCGAGACGTGCCCGGCCGTCCGGGGCGTCCGCCGCGTACCCGTCCCGTTGGGCCCGCCGAGGCGGCGCCACCCGGGAGATCCCGTGCAGAACAGACCGGCCCCGGCGCCGCGCGTACCCCGGAGCAGTCGTCCGGCGTCGTGCGCCGGCCGGTGATCCCAGGAGGCGGCGATGGCATCCGGCGTGGACGTGGTGGAGCGGGTCGAGGCCCCGGCCGGGTCGGACGACCGGCGGCGCCGTCGCTGGCTCGTACCGCTGCTGCTGGTCCTGGGGTGGCTGCTGGGCGTGGTGTGGCGGATGTGGCTCGCCCGGCACATCGCCCTGCCCATCGCGCACACCGACGAGGACAGCTACCTGAACACCGCCCGGGCGCTGGCGGGTGGGCCGGGTGGCTTCAGCAGTGAGAACGGCGCGCTGCGCCGGGTCGGCTACCCGATGCTGATCTCGCCCGCGTTCCTCGGCGAGCGGGACTTCACCGAGAGCTACCAGCTCGTCCGCCTGATCAACGCCATGGTGAACGCGGCGCTGCTCCCACTGGCGTACCTGCTCGGCCGGCGGCTGCTGCACCTCGGCCGTCCCGCCGCCCTGCTGGCCGCCGCGGCCGCCGCGACGCTGCCGGCGACCGCCTTCTACGCCACCGTCGCCATGATCGACACTCTGATGGCGCCGCTGGTGGTGGCGTGGCTGCTCGCCGTGCACCGGTTGGTGCGGCGGCCCGGCCCGCTCGCCGCCGCGACCGTCGGGGCGCTGGTCGGCGCGTTCCACCTGCTGCACTCGCGGGGCGTGGTCATCGTGGCCGTGCACGTGGGCCTCGTGCTGCTGCTCCTGGTCCGCCGGCGCGTCGACCGGCGTACGGCGGTCGCGGCGATGCTGCCGGTGGTCGCCCTGGCCCTGCTGAACGAGGCCGTCATCCGGCTGCTCGGTGACAAGGTCTACCTGCTCGGCAACAACCCGGGCGGCGGGACCCTGCGGGCCGTCGCCTCCGGTGCCGGTCTGGTGAACCTCGGCGCGGCGGTCGGCACGCAGCTCTGGTACCTCGTGGTGATCACCTTCGGGACGGCCGGCGTGGCCTGGGCCGCCGTCGTCCGGGAGCTGCGCCGTCCCCGGCGCGGGGACGCGTCCCGCTGGACGATGGGCGTCGCGCTGGTGACCAGCGTCGGGGTGGCCGCGGGCGCGTCGGTGATCCTGGCCGGCGTCACCGAGAAGGCGCCGGACGCGATCTACGGCCGGTACGTGCAGATGCTGGCCCCGTTCTGGCTGCTCGTCGGGCTCGGCGTGCTGCTCACCGCCGAGTACCGGACGGTGCTGCGCCGGGCCGCGGTGGCGGTGGCGGTGCTGGTGGCCGGTGGCGGGATGATCGCCGCCCGCCTCGCGTACGCGGAGAGCAGCGGCCACCTCCTGCGCTACGGCGGCTTCAGCGCCCCCGACCTCATGGCGCTCACCGGCGGGTGGCGGGAGATGCGGCCGGTCGTCGGGTCGCTCGTCGGCATCGGCGCGCTCGCGCTGCTCGTCGCCGCCGTCCGGGTGCCCCGGCTGCGCCTGCCGATCCTCGGCGCCCTGGTCGTCGTCAACATCGTCACCATGCAGGTGATCGAGCAGCGGCTGGTACGCACGATGGTCGCCCGCACCGCGCCGACGCCCGCGTTGGCCGACCTCGGCGTCCGTCCCGGCGAGCGGGTGTGGGCCTCCAGCGGCGTCAACTACATCTACCGGTTCAACCTGAGCCACCAGGTGACCTGGGCCGACGTGCGCTGGTTCGACGAGACCCCGCCGGCCACCGCTGACGTGGTCCTCGTGGGGTGGAAGCCGGGCGCGCCGGGCGACTGGCCCGGCGAGCGGTACGGGTTCGTCCGCCTCGGGGGCAACCCGACCCAGCAGTGGGCGGTGTGGCGGCGGGGCTGAATCGCACCCGGGTCCGGGGCCGCCCGCCATTCCCGGACGCCCCGTTAACGTCAGGTGTCCGCCCGGTGAATGGTGTGCGGACAATTGTCGGCGTGCGGAGGCGTCAGCGTCGGCGACGGTTGTCGCGGTGCAGCGAAATGGGGATGACGGTGATTTCCCGACCGTCGGACAGCTCGGTGCGGGGGCTGCCCTCCACGAATCGGAAACGCCGATTCATCTGTCGCACCACGGTGTTGTGCGCGAGCACCTCGCCGTCGAGGCGTTCGAGCCCGAGGTGGTCGAACGCGTGGTCCACCGCCTCGCGCATCACCTCCAGCCACGCGGGCAGCGTCTCGCCCCGTCCGGCCAGGCCGTCGGCGTCCAGGTAGAAGCCCCAGGAACCGCTCCGCGGCTCGTCCAACCGCAGGTCGAAGAAGGTGACGACGCCGCTCGGCACCCCGTCGCGCAGGTAGACCAGCACCCGCCGGGTCGGGTCCACCCGCACCGCCGACCACCACCGCGTGTGCTCGTCGGGGGTGATCTCGTGGCTGGTCTTGCTGACCTGGCGGTTGGTTTCCTGATTACGCCAGGACAACATCAGGTGAACGTCGTCCGGCGTCGCTTCGCGCAGCACGTGCCTCTCACTTTCCGGTCTCCCGTCAATGACCTGTGGCACCCTACCCGCAGCCCACGGTAAATGTGACGTCCATTCGCCGGCCTGTAGACTTCCGCGCATGAAGGAATTGAGTCGCGCGCAGATCCGCGACCTCATGGCGCAGGTGCTCAAGAACCAGGGCAAGGCGCTCCCGGACGACGACGCCGCCGATCTTCGGGAGATCGGTTTCCGCTCGCTCGACTTCTCCGAGCTGGCGCTGCGCGTCGAGGACGAGACCGGCGAGGAGCTCAACTTCGACGCCCCGGGCCTGCGCCGCATCGCCACCGTCGGCGACGTCCTCGACTTCCTCGTCGAGCTTCAGAAGCAGTGACCGTCGCGACCCCGCACCGCTGGGCCGGTCCGGCTCCCGGCGGCGCCGACAACCGGATCGTCGTCGGCGGCGCGGAGCTGACCTGGCGGGAGCTGCCGGAGCTGACGCTCGCGGACCCGGCGGCGGTGCTCGCCCACTCGGCCCGGCACGCCCTCGCTGCCGCCCGGCACCACGCCGTGCACGGCACCGAGCTGCTGCTGAGCAGCCACAGCCGGGTCGACCCGGCGTTGCGGGCCGAGCTGCGCGACGCCGGCTTCGTACTCACCGAGCTGGGCGACGACGGCACGCACGGCGAGCCGGCGACCCGGCCGCGTCCTGCGGAGCCGGGCCGGCTGTGGCTGCTGACCTCCGGCTCGACCGGCCGTCCCAAGCGGGTCGGTCACACCCTGGACTCGCTGACCACGGTGCGCGGCGGGCAGCCCGACCGCACCTGGCTCTGCCCGTACGCGCCGGGGACCTACGCCTGGTGGCAGGTGGTGACGCTGTCGCTGACCCAGCCCGGGCAGCACCTGGTCGTCGTCGACCCGGAGCAGCTCGACGACTGGCCGGCGCTGGCCGCCGCCCACGGCGTCGACGCCGCCTCCGGCACACCGACCTTCTGGCGCCGCACCATCTACCGGGACGCCGCCGCGTTGGCCCGGGTGCCGCTGCGCCAGATCACGCTCGGCGGTGAGCCGGTCGACCAGGCGATCCTCGACCAGCTGCGGGAGCTGTTCCCCGCCGCCCGGATCTCCTGGATCTACGCCTCGTCCGAGGTCGGCGCCTCCATCGTGGTCCACGACGGTCGGGCCGGTTTCCCGGTGGCCTGGCTGGACCGGGAGGCCCCGGGCCGGTCGACGCTCAGCGTGCGGGGCGACGAACTCGTGATCACGTCGCCGTTCCACGGCGCCGGGCTGAACGGGGCGGTCCGCACCGGCGACCGCGTCGAGGTCGTCGACGACCGGGTACTCATCACCGGCCGGCTCGACTCCGACGAGATCAACGTCGGTGGCAGCAAGGTTTCCGCCGGCCTGGTGCGCGGCGTCCTCACCGCGCATCCTGGCGTGGCCTGGGCGCGGGTGACCGGTCGGCGGGCCCCGGTGCTGGGCCGCATGGTGGTCGCCGAGGTGGTGCTCCGGCCCGCCGCCGCCGGCCAGCCGGACGAGGCCGAGCTGGTCCGCTGGTGTGCCGACCGGCTGCCCGAGCACGCCGTGCCCCGCCGGATCCGCGTCCTGACCGAGATCCCCGTCAAGGAGACCCTGAAGAGCGATGTCTGACCGCCCCGATACCTCCCTCGTTCCCCCCAGCTCCGTGGTCCTCGTCTCCGGCGGTTCGCGCGGGCTGGGGCTGGCGATCGTCACCGACCTGCTCGACCAGGGCCTCCGGGTGGCCGCCTTCGCCCGGACCGTCACGCCGGAGCTGGCGAAGCTCGCCGCCGAGCACCCCGATCGGGTGCACGTCGGGTCGGTCGACGTCACCGACCTGGCGGCCGCGCAGGCCTTCGTCCGTGAGGTGGAGGAGCGGCTCGGGCCGATCGACGCCGTCGTCAACAACGCCGCCGTCGGGCAGGACTCCCTGCACGTGCACACGGCCAACGGCGACATCGCCCGGATCATCGAGACCAACCTGACGGCACCCCTTCAGCTCACCCGCCTGGTGATCCGGCGGATGCTCGCCAAGGGGCTGCGCGGCCGGATCGTCAACATCACGTCGATCTGCGCGCAGCGCGGCTTCCCGGGCCTGGTGGCGTACTCCGCGACCAAGGGCGGCATGGACGCCGCGACCCGCTCGCTCGCGCGCGAACTGGGCGGCCGGATGCTGGTCAACTCGGTGGCGCCCGGCTTCTTCGCCTCGGAGATGTCCGCGGTGCTCGGTCAGACCCAGCTCGACCAGATCGTGCGCCGCACGCCCACCGGGCACCTGACCGAGCCGGAGGAGGTCGTGCCGGTGGTCCGGATGCTGCTCCGCGAGCAGACCAACATCAACGGCCAGGTCATCGTGGTGGACGGTGCCGCCTCCGTCTGAGGCGGACGGGCGCGCCCGGCACCGGCTGACCGCCGGGGCCGGGCTCGTCGTCGCAACCCGGCCGGTGCCGGCGCTGGTGACCGGGGCCGAGCGGTACCTGCGGGTCGGCGACCCGGCCGACCTCGGCGCGGCGGTCACCCGCAGCCACCTGGACGACGGCCGCTGCGTCGGCTGGTACGGCCCGCCCGCCCCCGGCTGGCGGGTGGTCATCGACGCCGAGCGCGCCGACAACCCGGTGCCGGCGGCCCTGGCCCGGCGGTTCGGATCGACCGACTTCTGGGCCCGGTGGACGCGCGCCGAATGCTTCTGCAAGCTCGCCGACGTGCCGGTGGCCACCTGGTGGCGCCGCTACGGGCTGGGCACACCGCCGGACAACGTCGTGGTCTGGCGGACCCTGCGACTGGCCGACCTGGTGGTCACCGTCGCCTTCGCGCCGGAGCAGCCCGCAACGTGATCCACCGGTCCCACCCACCCGGTGAGGGGAGGGACCGGCGGCCGCCTGAGGAACGACGGTGCCCGGCACCCACGGCCGGGCGCCTGGTCAGATCAGGTCCCAGCTCAGCGGGGTGCCACGCGGGACGTCGGTGGCGAAGGTGCGGCCGAGCACCCGGTCGATCTCCACCGGCGCGAGCCCGCCGGCCGGGCGGATGGACCGGACGTTGCGGTCGGTCACCGCGTCGCCGGCGCGGACGTCCTCGACCACGAACAGCGAACGGCGGAAGCGCAGCCCCTCCCGCTCGGCCGGGGTGGGGCCGATCGCGGTGCCGCCGAGGGCCGCGTACGCCCGCTCGGACTCGACCACCAGCGCGGCCAGCTCGTCCGGGTTGAGTGAGAAGTCGGAGTCGACGCCCCCGTCGGCGCGGTCCAGCGTCACGTGCTTCTCGATGAAGCAGGCGCCGAGCGCGACCGAGGCGACCGGCACCCCGATGCCGGGGGTGTGGTCGGAGAGCCCCACCGGCACGCCGAACGCGTCGGCGAGCACCGGGATGCGGCGCAGGTTGCTGTCCTGCGGCGGCGCCGGGTAGGAGGCCGTGCAGGCGAGCAGGACGATCCCGCCGGCGCCGCCCTCGCGGGCGGTCCGCACCGCGGCGTCGATCTCCGCGATGGTGGCCATCCCGGTGGAGATCACCATGGGCTTGCCGGTGCTCGCGACCAGCCGGATCAGCGGCAGGTCGACCAGCTCCGAAGAGGCGATCTTGTACGCGGGCGCGTCCAGCGACTCCAGCAGCTCCACGGCGGTGGCGTCGAAGGGGGAGGAGAAGACGGTCAGGCCGTGCCGCCGCGCCCGCTCGAAGATCGGGGCGTGGAACTCGTACGGGGTGTGCGCCTTCTCGTAGAGCCGGTAGAGGTTCTGACCGCCCCACAGATCGTGCCCGTCGGAGATGCGGAAAGCGGGGGTGTCGACGTCGATCGTGATCGTGTCCGGCCGGTACGTCTGGAGTTTCAGCGCGTGCGCGCCGCTGGCCGCCACCGCGTCGACGATGGCCAGCGCCCGGTCCAGGTCACCGTTGTGGTTGCCGGACATCTCCGCGACCACGAAGGGTCGCTCCCCGGCACCGACCGCGTGCGGTCCGATCTTCAGTGTCGCCGTCATACCGACCTCTGCTCAGTTGCCTCCGCACCACGGTGCGGTCCTACCGTCGCCGTCCACCGTTCACGGGGACGACCTGGAAAACCAGGGCGCCGGGAGCCGACCCGGCTGCCGGCGGGGATGCTGCCACGGGCTGCGGTCACGAGACGCCGCGGCCCACCAGCACGTCGTCGCGGACCGATCCGCCCGTCGTGTCGTCGCGGGCCGCTCGGCCGGTCGCGCCGTCGTCGGCCGACGTGCCCGCCGGGTCACCGCCGGACCCGGTGCGCCGCAGCCGTCCGGCCACCCGGTGCGCCTGGCGCAGCGCCGCGTACGCCCGGTAGTCGTTGCGCCCGACCAGCCGGTGCTTCAGGCCGGCGACGCCGCCCGGCACCGGGTAGCCGCCGGGCGGCAGGTAACGGCGGTAGTGCTGGGCCACCCGGGCGAAGAAGGGGCGGCGCAGGTGCGGGTGGAGCCGGTCGTCGTTGCCCACCACCACCAGGTAGTGGTTGATCATCAGCTGGAACAGCTCGGTCTGCAGCCCTTCGTCGGGGTGCCGGCGTCGCACCCAGTCCATCAGCCGCTCGTACTGGTCGAAGGCGTCGAAGTGTCGGCCGCTGCGGGTGGAGGTGATGGCGCCCTGCCGACCCTGCCGATAGAGGTAGCAGACCTGGTCCAGCACCGAGATCTTCTCCGCGCCGATCAGCAGCGGGTGGCTGAACGGGATGTCCTCGTACCAGCCGGGGAAGAAGCGCAGCCCCAGCTCGTCCATGAACGCCCGGCGCACCACCTTGTTCCAGGCGGTGTGCTGCACGCGCAGCAGGTGCGGCGCGTCGGCGAGGCGGACCACCCCGGACGTGTCGCGCAGCAGGTGGCTGCTC
This sequence comes from Micromonospora krabiensis, assembly GCF_900091425.1. Classification (GTDB taxonomy): domain Bacteria; phylum Actinomycetota; class Actinomycetes; order Mycobacteriales; family Micromonosporaceae; genus Micromonospora; species Micromonospora krabiensis. The sequence goes on along the minus strand of NZ_LT598496.1, from coordinate 2,632,207 downwards.
GCGTCCACCTCACGCCGTCCGTCCTCGTGCACGCGGAGGTGGTCCAGCATCAGGACGTCCGGTTCGTGCTGGCGCAGCCGGTCCAGCACCGTGGGGATGGTGCCCGGCGGCAGCCAGTCGTCGCTGTCGACGAACCAGACGTAGCGGCCGGTCGCCTCGTCGAGGCCGGCGTTGCGGGCCAGCCCGAGGCCCACGTTCGTGGTCAGGTGCACCGTCCGGATCCCGGTCCGGCCGCCGGCGTACGACCGCAGCATCTCCCCGCACCGGTCGGGGGAGGCGTCGTCCACCGCGATGATCTCGACCGCGTCGGCCTCACCCGCCGGGATGTCCGCCCGGATCGACTCGAGGCACTGGTAGAGATACGCCTCGACGCCGTACACGGGCACGACGATGCTGAGCAGCGGCGGCGGGGACGGCTCGTTGACCACGCCGCCACCTTCGACCCCGCGGGTGGCCGGCCCTGGAACCTGACGTGTCCGGCGGTGGTGGAGTCCCTGAACTCCGCAGGAGCGTCAGGTTAACGGCCGGCGATCCCGCGTCCCGCACCCTGGGCGACCGGCCGATTCCGTACCGCCACCCCGGAGCGCTCGGCGAGCGCCGTTCTAACGGTGCCGGACAGCCGGGACTGGATCCTGGACGTGATGGCCACCGTCTAGTTCGTACGGTCGCGGGCCGGTCCGGTCGTCCGGTCCGGCCCGCGACCCGTGTCCGGGCACGAGCCCGACCGGACCCCGCCGGCACCGCCCGGGCCACCGCTGCCGTCCGTGCTGTCATTCGCGCCGATACCGCCGCTCGGACCGCCCTGGTGCCGGTCCGTGGCCTGGCGGGTAGATTGCCCCGATGCGGTCGTGTCCGGGCCGCGCTCGGCACCGCGCGGTGCGTGACACCCCGAGGAGGAGATCTGGTGTGGCGAACGGTGACCTCGGGGAGCCCGGCATGACGAGCGCGCCCAGCGTCACGCCGGAGGCTCCACCGGCGCCCGCCGCCAACCGTCTGCCCTCGCTGACCGGGCTGCGCTGGATCGCCGCGCTACTGGTCTTCGGCTTCCACGCCGCCACCATGCGGATCGTCCTCGAACCCGACCACCAGGCCGTCGTGAACTGGCTGTTCACCCTGGGCCTGAGCGGGGTGCAGTTCTTCTTCATCCTCAGCGGGTTCGTCCTGGTGTGGTCCGCCCGGGCGAGCGACACCCCGCTCCGGTTCTGGCGGCGGCGCGTCGCCAAGATCTGGCCGAACCACGTGCTGCTGTGGGCGCTCGCGCTGCTCGTCGCGTTCTGGTTCGCCGACCCGGTACGACTCGACATCGCGGTCGAGAACCTCTTCCTGCTCCAGGCGTGGGACCCCCGGCCGGGCCACTTCTACAGCATCAACACGGTCAGCTGGTCGCTGTCCTGCGAGTTCTTCTTCTACCTCTGCCTGCCGCTGGCGCTGCCGCTGATCCGCCGGGCCCGCCCCGGGGCGCTGTGGGCCGTCGTGGTCGCGGTGCCGCTGCTGATCCTGGCCCTGTGGCCGGCGCAGCTGCTGGTGCCGGAGGAGAGCCGGTGGTGGTTCACGCAGGTCTTCCCACCGGTCCGGTCGCTGGAGTTCTGGATGGGAGTGGCCGCCGCCGAGCTGATGCGGCGCGGCCGGTGGCGGGGGCCGAAGCTCCCCGTCGCCACCGTGGTCTTCGTGGTGACCTGGGTGGTCGCCGCCGAGTGGGTTCGCGCGGAGCTGTGGGCGGCGCTGCTGTCGGCGGCGTACCTCCTGGTCATCACCGCGGCGGCGGACGCCGACGTGCGAGGGCTGCGCTCCCCGTGGCGGTCCCGGCCGATGGTGTGGCTGGGCGAGGTCTCGTTCGCCTTCTACCTGGTGCACGTCCTGGTGATGATGACCGTGCTGCGCCTGACCGGCGACTGGGGCACCGGCCTGCCCGGCTGGTGGGGGCTCACCGCCGTGCTCGGGTTCCTCGTGCTCAACCTGGTGCTGGCCGGGCTCGTGCACCGCTTCGTGGAGACGCCCATGATGCGTGTGCTCGGACCACGCCGGGCCCGCGCGGGCGCCACCCGCCTCGGCGACGACGCGCCGGTCACCGTCACGCCGACGGCCGCCCCGCCCGAGCCGGCCGCCACCGCGCCAGCCGCCACCGCGCCAGCCGTCGCCGAGCGGGCCACCGCGGAGCGGGCCGGCGTTGCGCCGCAAGCGCCCGTCGTGCCCCGCCTCCCGGGGCCCCGGCGCCCCGCCGACCACACCGACGACCAGCCGGCGTACGTAGAGTCCCGCTGAGGCCGTCCACCCTGGTCACACCGCCCGGCGCGGCGCGCCGACACGCCCGGCATCGAGTGCGACCGGGCGTCCACGGCGGTAGCGTTGTCGGATGCTTCCCGTCGCGTTCGCCTGTCCCCTGTGGTGGGTGGCGCGATGGGCCGGCCGCCTGCTGGCCAGCCTCGCGGTCTTCGGCGCGCTGACCGTCGGCGCCGGATCGGCGCCCGGCGCCCCGGCGGCGCCCGCCCCCACATTCGCGGCCGTGACGGTCGTCGCCGAGGAGCAGGGGAGTGCGGTCCCGGTCTCCCGCCGGGTCCCCGACACCGGGTCCCGGGACACCGGCGTCCGCCCCGCCACCGGCGCCGGGGCCGCCACCGTCGTCACCGGCACCACCATCGACGGCGGGGCGTTCACGGTCGCGGACAGCGCCGCCGCCCCGCACCCGGATGCCGTCGCCCGCACCGCCTTCGTGCCCCCGCCGGCCGCGACGGTCGGCGTTCCGGCAGCCGCCCACCGGCCGCCGACGACCACCGGCCCGACCCCCTCGGCGCCGCGCGCCCCGCCCCGCGCCTGAGCCCGACGGCGGGAGCCGATCCCGCCACCCGCGTCCCGCCGGCCCCGGCCGGGGCACCGCCCCGGTCATCCATGGCCCGGCCGTTTCCGCCCCCGACGCTTCACGCGCTCCCCCCATCGCATCCGTTCCTCCCGAGGTGCCGACATGGAGAAGACCGTCCTCTACCAGTTCCTCGTCCAGGTCCCGCTCGCCGTCGCCATCTGGTCGGTCCTGCTGGTGCTGGCCCTGACCGTGCTCACCGTGCTGGTGGCCCGCCCGGAGCGGGAGCGCCCCGACGGCGACACCGCTCCGGCCGCGCCGACCGCCGGGGAGCTGGCCGAGGCCGAGGCCGCCGACCTGCGCCGGTACGCCGAGGAGGTGGCCGTCGCCGCGGCCGGCGCGGCGCAGACCGCCCGCCGACGGCGGGAGGAGTGGCTGGCCGCCCAGCGCGACCTGGAACGGGCCTGGGCCGCGTACGACGAGGCGGAGACGGCCGCCCGACGGTTCGCCGGCGCGGGCGCGCTGCCCCCGCCCCGGACGCCCCGGACGCCGGCCGAGTACGCGGCCCGGGAGCGGCACCTGCACCGCGCGGCCACGGCGGCGCACTGGCGCGGCGAGCTGACCCTGCACCAGCTCGGTGAGGTGTTCGGGCACCGCAACGGGTGGGATCCCCGCCTGCACCCGGTCGAGCAGGAGGTGCGGCTGGCGCGGGTGGTGCGGGACAGCCGACACGCGGAGTACCGGCTGGCCGAGGAGCGGGAGCGGGCCGGTTGGCGGGACGCGGAACTGGCCGCCGAGGCCGCCCGGACCCTCGCCGCCGAGGCGTACGCGGCGGCGGCCCGGCTCCGGCCGCTGCGGGTGCCGGTCGCCCGCCCGGCCACGGTCGCTGCGGCAACCCGTCCGGTGCCCGCGCGTCGCTGGCGTCCCGCGCGGGTCGGGTGACACCGGGGTTGTTCCGTGAGCCCGGTCACAGTCGGCCGGAAACGGTCAGACGGAACGGTCGGGAATGATTTTCGGTCGCCCCGCACCGCCTTTTCGTCCGGGTGTCCCATTGTCGCCCGGCGGTGCGTCCCACGCCCTGTGTCCCATTGAGCCACGCCAGTGTCCGTACGCCTGGAAAAAATTTCCATGATCAGTGTTTACGCAGGTCAGGCGGGCTTGGCAGGGTGGAGAACCGCTTAGTAGTGTCGGCCCGTCCGGTGCGGTAACCGATCGCAAGAGGCGACGCCGCGCCGACCCGCCTAATCGGCTGTTCCGAGCCGGGGACCCACACGCACGTCCGGGGTGAATCCGCGAGTCACGGCCCGCGGTAGGGCGATCTTCCCGCCCGAATCCGTCAGCTAACCCGGTAGGCGGCGTCGGAAGGAGCTCCATCCTCGTGCAGCACCAACCCACCCCTCGTTCCTCCCCGCACCTCCACGGCACCGCGGTGCCCGCCTTCGCCCGTCCCGTCGTGGCGAGCTGACCCGGCACCCGCGTCTCCCGCCCGGCTGACCCGGGCGATCCCCTGAGCGGTCCACCGGTCGCGGACGACGTCCGCGCGGTCACGCCTGCCCGCCCACCGCCGTGGGTGTGGTGCGCCGCTCTCCCCCGAGCCTGGAGGAACACGTGAAGCACACCCTGAAGCGTCAGCTCCGTCGGCTGGCGACCCAGCGCCCGTACCAGATCGCCGGCGCCGCCGCGGCCCTCGTGCTGGCGTCCGGCGCCGGCGTGCTCGCCAGCGGCATCGACGACACGCCCGGCGGCCAGCAGGCCTCGGCCGCGGTGGCCGAGCTGCGCAGCGACACGACCGTCGCCTCGCGGAGCCAGGACCGGAGCGCGGAGCCCACCACCGCCGCGCCCGAGACCAGCGCGCCCTCGTCGCCGAGCGCGTCCCCCGCCGCCAAGAAGGCCGCGGACCCTGACCTGACCCGCAAGCCGACACCGCCGAAGCCCCCGAAGAGCAAGGTGCTCGACTACGACTACCAGGCGCAGACGACGTACTACTACTGCGGCCCGGCGGCCACCCGCAACGCGCTCAGCGCCAGCGGCATCGAGCGGAACCAGGACGACCTGGCCGCGCAGCTCGGCACCACCGAGATGGGCACCAACTCCGCCCAGGACACGACCCGGGTGTTGAACGCGGTCGTCAAGGGCAGCCCGTACAAGACCCGGATGTTCGACGGCGCCCCGAGCCCGGCGCAGATGGACCAGCTCCAGGCCGACGTGGTCAAGGCGATCACCGGTGGACGGGGCGTGGTCGCCAACATCGTCGGCGACGCCGTCGACACCGACGGCGGCTGGCACTCCTTCTCCGGTGGTCACTACATCGCCGTGGTCGGCTACCGGGACGAGGGCCGCACCGTGAAGATCGCCGACTCGGCGAACCCGGCGGTGCCCTCGTACTGGATCAGCACGATCGACCTGGCGAACTGGATGGCCACCCGCGGCTACTCCGCCTGACCCGATCCGACACCCGGGCGCCGGCCCTCTCCTTCGAGGGCCGGCGCCCGTGGCGTGTCCGGACCGTCCGGTGGCGTCAGTAGGTGATGAAGCCGTACAGCGCCAGGTGGTTGGACTTCGTGCCGGTCACCGTGTGGTCGATGGCCGACGGTCGCACCGTGCCCTTGACGAACAGATAGTCGATCTTGCTGGACCCGCTCGTCGCCTTCGCCCCGTAGCCGGTCATGCCGAAGCCGCCCAACGTGGACGACGGGATGCCGGTGCGGTTGGCGTCGATCCCGACGATCCGGATCGTCGACGCGTTCATCAGGCTGGTCGCGTCCGCTCCGATGTGGATGCCGCTGCTGCCGATCCCGGTGTAACCGTCGCCGGCGCAGGCGTTCTGGCGGTTCTCCTGCGGCAGGTGCATGGTCGCCGCGAACACCGTCGTGCCGGTCTCCCTGATGGTGAACCGCGCCGCGATCGCGCTGGTCCGCTTCCACTTGTAGTAGTCGGTGGTGTCCGGGTCGCTGTTCGGTGGCTTGTAGAGGGTGCAGCCCGCGCCCCCGTCGTACGCCGTGCCCGGCTTCAGCCAGCCGGCGCTCCAGTACTTCGAGACGTCGCCGGAGGCCAGGCTCAGCGTGCGGGTGTTCCAGATGATGGCGTTGGTCTGCTTCTTCTTCAGGTCACCGAGCGACTGGTCACTGCACTTGTGGGTGCTGCCCCACGGCTCCGGGTCGCTCCACGCCACGATCGCCCCGTAGGTGTCGGCCGGGTAGCCGAACTTGGCCGACAGCTGGTCGGCGTACGCCTCGGCCTGGCCGGTGCCGCGCACCTGCTGCACGATCAGGAGGTCCGGCGGCGCCACGCCGGCCGTGCCCTTCGCGCCGTTGTCGTCCACCAGCATCGAGGTGAGGTGATCCGGCCCGGAGATGCGGGTGCAGCTGCCGTCGGAGTTGTTGACCACCAGGTTCTCGATGTTGTTGTTGTAGACCCGCAGCACCCGGTCGGCCGCGACGGCGACCCCGTCCGGCTCGGCGGCGCCGGCCGGTGCGGGCGCGCCCGACCCCGCGACGAGGGAGAGGGCCACGAGGGCCGCGATCCGTGCTGACCGACGCTTCGAGGGCAAGGGTGCTCCGATCCCAGAGGTGAGGAACGGCTTCCGACCGCCGCCCGGCGCCGAACTCTACAGTGATCAACGTCGCTGTGTCGTCCCGCCTCTCGTCCGCCGGCCGACCGATCGTGCGACGGCCGTCCACCGTGGCAGACTGCGCCCATGGTCGATGACTCCGGCGGGCGGCCGGTCCTCCTGCTGCTGCACGGCATGGGCGCGAGCGGTGACGTCTGGCTGCCGTGGGCGCCGCTGCTCGAAGACCGCTGGCCGGGGCGCTGGCTGGCCCCGGATCTCGCCGGGCACGGCGCCGCTCCGCCACTGCCGGCGTACTCGTTCGCCGGCCTGGCCGAGCGGGTCGCGGCGGGCCTCGGCTCCGGCGGGAGGGCGGCGACGGGCCTCGGCTCCGGCGAGCGGCTCGTCGTGCTGGGCCACTCCCTCGGCGGGGTGGTCGGGCTGGCCCTGGCCGCGCGGGCCGGCGGTCTGCCGGTGGCCGCGGTGATCGGCCTCGGGATCAAGGCGGTGTGGTCACCCGCCGAGCTGGCGAAGGCGGCGGAGCTGGCCGAACGGCCGGTCACCTGGTTCGCCACCCGCGAGGAGGCCGCCCGGCGTTACCTGCGGGTCGCCGGTTTGACCGGGCTGGTCACCCCCGACGACCCGGTGGTGGACGCGGGTCTGCGGTCCGACGGCGGGCGGTGGCGGCTGGCCATGGACCCGGCCGCGTTCGCGGTGGGCGATCCGGCGCTGCCGGCCCTGCTCGCCGCCACCGATGTGCCGGTGCTGCTGGCCCGCGGCGAGCACGACCCGATGGTCACCGACGCGCAGCTCGCCGACCTGGGCGCGCCGGTGGTCACGCTGCCCGGCCTCGGGCACAACGCCCACGTCGAGGACCCGGAGGCGGTGCTGGCGCTGGCCGACGCGTACCGCTGAGCGCGGCCGGCGGCGGTCTGCTCGGGCGGTGGAGTGCTCAGGCGGTCGGGGAGAGCGGCGCCGGCTCCACCGGCGGCCCGACCCGCGGCGTCGGCGGGTTCCACCCCGACTCCAGCTCGCGGCGCGCCGCGTCGAGGAACGCGTCCGCGTACGACTCGGCCGGGAAGTCGCCCAGGTAGCGGCGGCGGGTCGCCCAGCGCTCCGGCGCCAGGGGGTCGTCGCCGAGCAGCCGGTCGAGCACGTCGTCGACGTTCGCCATGTCCCGTCGCAGCACGTAACCGGCGCCGGCCAGCGGGAACAGCTCGCGGAACCGGTCGCCCTCCCCGGCCATGTCGGTCACCGCGAACGGCTTGCCCGAGTAGAGGTAGTCGGAGATGACGCCGGAGACGTCGGAGACCAGCGCGTCGGACCGGTTCACGCACTCCACCAGGCTCAGGTCCCGGCTCGCGGCGGTGCCCCACAGGTGCGGCCGGCCGGTCCGCGCCCGGTCCGCGGCCAGCAGCTCGGTGAGCCGGCCCAGCTGCCGGGCCGACGCCGGGTTCTGCGTGGTGTAGGGGTGCGCGCGCAGGATGACCGTCGCACCCCGGTCGAGCAGCCGCAGCAGCAGCCGCTCGGCCACCGGCAGTGAGCAGTAGTCCGCGTCCGCGTGGTGCCCCGTCCAGGTCGGCGTGTACAGGACCGTGCGCGGCGCCTCGGCGGGCAGCGGCTCGGGTCGCACGTCGATCGACTCGACCTGCGGCCGGCCCACCACCACGAACTTCTCCGCCGGGATGCTCACCCCGGCGCGGGCGTACCGGTCGATGGCCGCCTGCCCGGCGACGAAGATCCGGTCGAAGATGCCGGACACGGGGTTGGCGCTGGGCGCCTTGTCGCTGTCGCCGTGGTGCAGCTGCACGTGGGTCAGCTGGGTGAAGCGGATGCAGTGGCTGTTCTTCGCGCCGTGGTTGACGTAGAACGCCACCTTGAGGCTCGGCACGAGCACCTCGTCCATGGCGCGCAGGGTCGGGCAGTAGACCACCGGAGCGGTCGTGGCCGCGGCGATCGGGGCCAGGAACTCCGGCTCGCGCACCAGCACCAGGAACGGCCGGCCGATCCGCTCCAGGTAGGGCAGCCACATGGTGACCTGGTACTCGGAGCCGGGCGGGGCGGAGAAGTGGAGCAGGAACTCCGGCTGGTGCCGGCGCAGCGCCCGGCCCACCGGGCCGCCGCCAGCCGGCGGCCGGAGCCGGCGCCGGGCGAGGTCCAGGGCGACCGCGCCCGCGCCGGCGGCGACCAGCAGCGCCACCAGCAGGGCGACCACGGCGGGCAGGGTCGCCGCGGCGGCCAGCGCCACCACCGCGAGCAGCCCGAGCAGCGCATCGCCCAGGTGCGTGGCCACCAGCGGCGTCCACGACCGCACCGGTAGGTTCGCCGACCGGATCTCGAGGTCGCCCGCCTGCCGCAGCGGCCCGGTCAGCAGCACCAGCCCCAGCAGCACCAGGGCGGTGGCGGCCAGCGCGGGGTCGAACCCGCCGTCCAACCGTCGCGCGTAGGCGACCAGCACGGCGGCCGCGATCAGCGTCGTCTCGGCCGTGGTGTCGGCGGCCGGGCGGATCCGCCGTTCCGCGCCGGTCGCGGCGAGCGCGGCCACGACGAGCGCCAGCCCCCAGCCGGTCGCGCCGGTCAGCGCCACGACGAGGAAGGCCAGCACGGCCAGCCCGGTGCTCAGGCACCGCGCGATCAGTTTCCGGACCAGGTCACCACGCATGTCGCTCCGTTCACCACCGTCCCGGCCGCAGGCGTCGGGCCGTCAGCCGACGACCGCGGGAGCGGCCTCGGTCGGCGTCGCCTGTCCCGGCACGGCCTGCGCCGGCTCGCCCGGCGCCCGCCGTACGTCGATGACCTGACCGGTCAGCTCGGAGATCAGGACATCCAGCGAGGCCTGGGCCACCGCTTCGGCCGAGAGCAGGGTGTGCTCCGGCTCCTCGCCGAAGGCGCGGGTGCGCATCGGGGTGGCCGTCCGCTCCGGGTTGATGCAGTTGACCCGGACGCCGTCCTCGGCCCACTCGTCGGCGAGGGCCTGGGTGAGGTTGACCAGGGCGGCCTTGGTGGCCGAGTAGAGCGCGTAACGGGCCCGGCCCCGGGTGTAGGAGCTGGAGGTGTAGAGCAGCAGCTGACCCTTGGTCTGCTGGAGGTACGGCAGGGCCTGCCGGGCCACCGTCACCGGCCCCACGAAGTTGACCTGGAGGAGACGGTCCATGGTCTCCTCGTCCATCTCCGCCAGGGCGCCCCGCTCCAGGATGCCGGCGGTGACCACCACGTGGTCGATGCGGCCGGTCGCCTCGAAGGCGGTCTTCAGGGCCGCCTCGACGTCCTCCGGTCGCTCGACGTGGGTGCCGGTGCTGCTGCGGCTGAACGGGAAGACCTGGGCGCCGTAGCGGGACGCCAGCTCCGCCAGGTCGTGGCCGATGCCGTAGCTGCCGCCGAAGACCACCATCGTCCGCCCGGTCAGCTCCTCGCGGTAGCTGCGGTGGTCGGCCAGGCGGGGCGGCTGCGCGGCGGCGAGCTGGAAGAGCTTGTCGGCGAGGTGCACGTCGACCGGGTGGGTGACCTTGATGTTCTCGTCCGACCCGTCGATCACCTTGATCGGCGTGTCGGGGAGGTAGCGCAGCACCACGCCGCAGTCGTCGGTGGCGGCGAAGTTCGGGTCGCCCTCGGCGTGGCGGTACGCCTCGCGGATGGTGCCGGACCGGAACGCCTGCGGGGTCTGCCCCCGGCGCAGCGACGAGCGCACCGGGATGTCGGTGATGCAGTCGTTCTCGTCCACCTGGATGATCGTGTCCGCCGACGGGATGGCCACGTCGACGGCGCAGTAGGTCCAGAGCGCGTTCACGCACTCCCGGACGATCCGGCTGCTGACCAGGGGACGCACCGCGTCGTGGAAGAGGATGTTGCAGTCCTCCTCGCCGACGGCGTCGAGGGCGATGCGGGTGGTGGCGTTGCGCGTGTCGCCGCCCTCGATGACCTTGGTGACCTTGCGGAAGCCGGCCTTCTCGACGATCTGCTGGGCGTCGGCGACGTGACCCGGGGCCATCAGCACGATGATCTCGTCGATCTCGGGCGCGGCCTCGAAGACGGCGAGGGTGTGCTCGATGATCGGCTTACCGGCGATCTTCAGCAGCTGCTTCGGGATGCCGAGGCCCAGCCGGGTGCCGGTGCCGCCGGCCAGCACCACCGCCACTGTGCGGGACGGCCGCCACGGCGCCGGGTTCTCCGGTGCGGCGTCCGGGCCAGTGGTGTGGTCCTGCGTCATTGCCGATCCTCACTTCCGGGGGTGCGTGAACAAGAGGTTCCGCCCAGGCGGCGACCGGATGAACCTTAACGCGCGAAGCTGTGCACCCCAACGCCGGCGGCGGGCCGGACGGCATCCGTGTCGATGCGTCCGGCCCGCCGCCAGGTCACTTGCTGTTCGCGTACGCCTCGTACGCGCGGATCACCTCGTCGGTCGGACCGTCCATCCGCAGGACGCCCGATTCCAGCCAGATCGTCCGTTCGCACGTGTCGCGTACGGAGGAGAGCTGGTGGCTGACCAGGAACACCGTGCCGGCGCTCTCCCGCAGCTCGCGTACCCGCTGCTCGCTGCGCTTGCGGAAGCCCTTGTCGCCGGTGGCCAGCGCCTCGTCGATCAGCAGCACGTCGTGCTTCTTCGCCGCCGCGATGGAGAAGCGCAGCCGGGCGGCCATGCCCGACGAGTACGTCCGCATCGGCAGCGAGGCGAAGTCACCCCGCTCGTTGATCCCGGAGAACTCGATGATGCCCGGCGTCTCCCGCTGCACCTCCGCCGGGGACATGCCCATGGCGAGGCAGCCCAGGGTCACGTTGCGCTCGCCGGAGAGGTCGTTGAGCAGCGCGGCGTTGACCCCGAGCAGCGAGGGCTGGCCCTGGGTGTAGACGGCGCCGCGGTTCACCGGCAGCAGGCCGGCGATCGCCCGCAGCAGGGTCGACTTGCCCGACCCGTTGCTGCCGATGAGGCCGATCGCCTCTCCCCGGTACGCGGTGAAGGTGACGCCCTTGACGGCGTGCACCTCCCGGACCTCCGGGGCGGAGGTGCGGGTGACGAGCCGGCGCAGCGCCGCCACCGGGCTGGTGCCGCCACCGGCACCCTTGTGCACCCGGTAGATCACGTGCGCGTCGTCCACCACCACAGTGGGGATCCGCTCCTGCGCCGGGGTCAGCGTCAGGGTCGCGTCGTTGGACGCCTCGAACTGGTCAACCACGGCCGTACTCCTGTTCGCCGCGCCAGAAGTAGACGAAACCCCCGACGCCCATCACGATCGCCCATCCCACCGCCACCAGCCAGAGCTGGGGCAGGGAGGAGTTGAGCACCGGCGCCTCCTCCAGCAGCGCCACCCGGGCCAGCTCGATGTAGACCAGCATCGGGTTGAACTCGACCAGCTTGCTGGCCCAGCCGGGCAGGTTGTCCTCGAAGAGGGTGACGCTGTAGAGCACACCGGAGCCGTACATCCAGGCGCGCATCACGAACGGCATGACCTGTCGCAGGTCGGAGGCCTTCGCGCCCAGCCGGGCGACCGCCATGGTGAGCCCGGCGTTGAAGACCGTCTGGAGCAGCACCGCCGGCACCAGGATCAGCCAGGCGAAGGTCAGCGGCTCACCGGTGACCAGCACGATGGCGAGGAGCACCACCATCGAGCCGAGCAGTTGCTGGAACTGGGTGACCGTGACCGCGAGCGGCAGGCAGGCCCGGGGGAAGTGCAGCGCCCGGATCAGCCCCAGGTTGCCGCTGATCGCCGTGGTGCCGTTCTGCACGGCGGTCTGCGTGAAGTTGAAGATGAACAGACCGGTGCACAGGTACGCGATGAAGTTCGGGATCCGGTTCTGCTGCAGCACCAGGCCGAAGATCAGGTAGTAGACCGCCGCGTTGGTCAGCGGGGTGAGCACCTGCCACAGCTGCCCGAGCCGGGCGTTGCTGAACGAGGCGACCAGCTTCGCGTTCGCGTACGTGGCGATGAAGTGCCGGTAGTGCCAGAGCCGCCGGCCGTACTCGGCCAGGGACGGCGGCTGGTCGGCCACCCGCAGTCCGTAGCGGGCGGCCAGCTGCGCCTGGGTGAGGCCGGAGTCGGGGTCGGCCAGCGCCGTGTTGGCCATGGGATGTGGCGCTCCGATCTTTCGAATCAACGGGATGCGCGCGAGGATGATCCGGACGTGGCCGGTGCGGGGGAGCGCCGCCTCGTCGCTGCGTGGACACTAGTCCGAAACACGTCGGGACGCAACCGTATCGTCGTTGCGCTACCCTGGTCGCCGTGACGTGCGGAAAGAGCCCCAGGTGACGACCGAGAAGAGACGCCCGCCGGCAGGTGCGGCGGTGCTCCGTGACGACATCACCACGGCCATCCGCCGCGCGCTGATGCGGGAACTGGCCGCCGTCGGCTACGGCCGGCTCTCCATCGAGGCGGTGGCCCGCCGGGCGGGGGTGAGCAAGACCGCGATCTACCGGCGGTGGAGTTCGAAGCTGGACCTGGTCCTCGACATCGTCGCCGCCGCCGCGCACGGCAAGATCCCGGCGCTGGACACCGGCAGCCTCCGGGGTGACCTCGCGCTGCTGTTCCAGGTCGTGGCGCACGCGCTGCGCCACCCGCTGGCCTCGCAGATCATTCCCGACCTGCTCGCCGAGGCCGCCCGCAACCCGACCATCGACCAGACCCTCCAGCAGGTGCTGCGGGCCCGCCAGCAGGACATCGGCGGCCGGCTGATCCGGTTGGCCGTCGAGCGGGGGGAGCTTCCACCCGACAGCGACCCGGACGCGGCGATCGACCTCATCGTCGGCCCTCTCTACTGGCGGCTGGCGATCGCCCGGCTGCCGCTGACCGACAGCTACCTCGACGCTCTGGTGGAGTCGGTCGTGGCCGGCCTCGGTGCGCAGCGGGACGTGCCCCGTCCCCGGGCCAGGCCCGTCGCCGGATGACCGCACCACCCGCGACACCCCCCTCCACCGCACCCCGACCGGCGGGTGCTTGCCGCTACTCTGCTTAGCCAGGTCGGAGCGGAGCCACCGACGCCGCCCGCCGCGCGCCACCGCCGCCCTCGCCCGTACAACGACAAGGACTTCCCGTGTCGAACGCCGACCACGCCGCCGTCGCCGTCGCGCCGTCCCCCGATCCCGCGACGCCCGACGTCGCGGCCGACCGGCCCGGTCCGGTCCGGTCCGGCCGGCTCGGCTCGCTGATCGCGGCGACGCCGGCCCTGATCACGGACGCCGCCGTGCTGGCGTTCGCGCTCTGGACGGTCCTCTACCACGCGGCGTTCGCCGTCCGGCTCGCCCCGTCGGTGACCTTCAAGATCTGGCTGGCCGGCTGCGTCGTCCTCGCCGCCGTGGCCGTGCTCCGCGCCCGTCGCCGCGCGACGACCGACGCGCCGCCGGCCGACGCCCCCGACGCCGGGGTCGCCGCGCCGGCCGCCCACCCGCGCCGCCTGCTCGTCGTGGTGCTGGCAGCCGCGGTGGTCGCCGCGGTCACCGCCGGGCTCGCCGGGACGGGCGCGGGCGACGGCATGTCCTGGTGGGTCCCCGCGGCCGCCGGGGCGGTCGCCGCGGTCGGCGGGATGCTGCTGCTGCGTCGCGCGTGGCTGGCCACCCCGCAGCCGCTGCCGGCCGTGCCCGCCCCGACCGCCGTCCAGTCGGGGTACGCGCTGGTCGTGTCCGTGCTGGTCGGCATCTCCTCGTTCTTCCTCGCGCGCAACACGCCCGACGACGTCTACTACGTGGGCCGGTCGGTCTGGGTGGCGGAGCGGGACCTGGTCCCGCTGCGGGACTTCCTGTTCACCGAGAACGTCGCGCCGGCGATGGGTTCCCAGCCGCCGATCGCCTCGATCGAGGTGTTCGCGGGCGCGCTCGCCCGGGTGCTCGGCATCCACGCCGCCTCGGCCACCTGGTACGTGCTGCTGCCGGTCATGGCCGTGCTCGCGGTGCTCGCCCTCTGGCGCCTGGTGCACCGGTGGGCGCCGCGCCGCCCGCTGCTCGCCTTCACCGTGGCCGTCGCGTACCTCTACCTCGTCGCCGGTGGCGACGCCGCGCTCGGCACCTTCCACCTGCCCCGGCTCTACGAGGGCAAGGGCATGTTCGTCTCGGCGGTCATCCCGCTGATGTGGCTCTACCTCACCAAGTGGTTCGACAGCCGGTCGCGGTGGTCCCTGGTCCTGGTGGCGGCCCTGTCGATCACCGCGGTCGGCCTGACCACCACCGCCGCGATCATCCTGCCGATGCTGGCCGGCGCCGCCGCGTTCGCCATGCTGCTGGTCGGCCGCTGGAAGGATGCCCTGCTCGCCGGTGCCGCCGCCGTGCTCTACCCGGTCGGCTCGGTGGTGGTCTCCCAACTGCTGCTCCAGACCGGGGCCGCCACCGGCGCCGACGACGCCTTCTTCGACGCCGAGTACACCTACCGGCGCACCCTGCTGGTCGGCGTGGTCGGGGTGATCAGCGGTCTGGCGCTCTGGTGCGGCCCGCTGCTCGCCCGCCGGCGAACCCCCGCGCTGCTCGCGGCCGGCGGCACCCTCGCCCTCAGCGTGCTGCTCGTCCCTGGTGTGCTGGAGGCGCTGAGCGCCGCGAGCGGCATCTCCGTGGTGCTCTGGCGGGTGCCCTGGCTGCTCGCGTTGCCGACGCTGATCGGCCTGCTCTGCACGGTGAACGTGCCGTCGCCGACGCCGCTGGTGCGGCGCGCGGTGAGCGCCGGGATCGCCGCCGCGATGGTCGCCTCGTTCGCCGTCTTCGCCACCCCCATGTGGTCGCCGCAGAGCTGGGTGGAGGTGCACGACCGGCCCACCTGGAAGCTGCCGCAACAGCGGCAGCGGATCGCCTTCTGGATCAAGGATCTGGACCGCCCGGACGGCCTGCTCCTCGCACCCGGGGTGATCATGCGGACGTCGTTGATCGTGACCAGTCGGGTCCGGGTCGTCCTGCCCCGGGACTTCTACCTCGTCGAGTACGACCTGAACTCCGACTTCGCCAAGGACCGCCTGCTGCTCACCGGCTGGGCCGACGGGCGGGAGCAGCCCGGCCGCGACCAGCTCGCCCCGGCCCTGCAACGGCTGGACGTGGGTACCATCTGCGTCTACTCGGGCAACACGTACGCCCGGGACCTGGCAACGCAGCTCGGCTACACCGAGTTCGCGCAACGGAAGGCGCCCGGCGCGGTGACCTGCTTCCGCCGGGACGGCTGAGCCCGCCGCCGCGCGGCGTACGGCTTTGACCGGTATGGGGCGGGATACCCGAGCGACGCCCGGCTGTCCCTTCGCGTTAAGGTCGCAGTCACCTGCTGACGGCTCGCGATGGATCCGGGCCGGCCCCTCGTCGATCTCGTAGGGAGCGTTCTCGTTGTTCGGCACGTTGACAGGACGGATCGGAGTGGCCGCCCGCGGCGCGCTGCTCGTACTGGCCTACCTGGTCATGCTCGTCTCGGGTGCCCTGGGTTGGGTCGCGGTCTTCGCCGTGGCCGGGCTGGCCGCCGTCATCGGCGAGTTCGCGCTCGCCCGCTGGTCACCGCCGTCGGCGCTGCTGCTGGAGAAGGTCGGCCTGCTCTGGTCCTACCGGCAGCTGACCCGGGACCTCGCGGCCGTGCTGCTGGTCGTCGCGGAGGTGACGCTCGGCCGGACGGACCTGACGCTGCTGCTCGCGCTGCCCGCGGCGGTCTGGGTGATCTCGATCTTCTCGGGCGCGCTGTCGACCATGATCGAGCGGCGCAACCCGCTCTCCGCGATGGTGCGCAACATCGACCTGGGCCCGCTGAAGTCGGCGCCGCAGCCGCCGGCCTGGGCCGCCGCCGTCGCCGGTGAGCGGATGCCGCTGCTGAACATCCTGCTGGTGCCGGCCGCCGTGGCCGCCGCGGTGCAGGACGACGTGACCCCGTTCCTCGTCGCCGGCGCGGTGGCCCTCGCCGCGACGGCCGTCGTCGGCGCGATCGTCGCGCTGACCTGGCTGCGCGGTCGGGGCAGCGGGCAGGGTCCGCTGCTGCCGGCCGTGCAGCGCTGGCTGGACGACCACCGCCCCGAGGTGGCGCTCTACTTCGCCGGACCGGCCAAGGACGTCTACCAGGCCAACATGTGGCTCGCCCCGACCGAGGCGCTGCGGCAGCGGGCCGTGGTGCTGATGCGCAGCCGCGAGGCGTTCCTCGAACTGGCCGACACCCGCCTGCCGGTGATCTGCGTACCCGCCGGTGTGGACTTCATGAACCTCGAGCTGAGCAGCATCCGCGTCGCGCTCTACGCCGCGAACGTCGGCGCGAACATCCACATGCTCCGCGAGCCGGGGACGAAGCACGTCTTCGTGGGGCACGGCGACAGCGACAAGCAGGCGAGCGTCAACCCCTACAGCAAGGTGTACGACGAGGTCTGGGTCGCCGGTCTCGCCGGGCGGGAGCGGTACGCGCGCGCCGGCGTCGGGGTGCTCGACTCCGACATCGTCGAGATCGGCCGCCCGCAGTTGGCCGGTGTGCACACCTTCGGCGCCGAGTCGATCGACCGGCCGTTCACCGTGCTCTACGCCCCCACCTGGGAGGGCTGGCTCGACGACGACCCCTACCACACCTCGCTGGTGCTGATGGGCGAGCGGATCGTCAAGGGACTGCTGGCCGTCACGCCGGGGGTCCGGCTCATCTACAAGCCGCACCCGCTGACCGGCTCCCGGTCCAAGCAGGCCAAGGCCGTGCACGAGCGGATCGTGGAGCGGATCCGGGCTGCCGGCGGCGACGCCGACGCCTCCTCGCTCGACGGCACCCGGCACCTGGTGGTGACCGGCCGCGTGCCGGCGCTGTTCGACTGCTTCAACCAGACCGACCTGCTCATCAGCGACGTGTCGAGTGTGGTCTCGGACTTCGTGCAGAGCCAGCGGCCGTACGTGGTGGCCAACCCGGGCGGGCTGCCGGAGGACGAGTTCCGCCGCGAGTACCCGACGTCGCGGGCCGCGTACCTGCTCGCCCGGGACTGCGGCGAACTGGAGAAGATCGTCGCGGTGACCCGCGCCGGGGACGACCCGATGACCGAGGCCCGGCGGGAGCTGAAGACGTACCTGCTCGGCCCGGCCGAGGCGAACCCGATGGACCGGTTCCAGGAGGAGATCGGGCGGCTCTGCCGCTGACCGGTGCCGTCCTCGGGGACCGGGGACGCGCTGGCGGTGGTCAGCCCAGCAGGGCGGCCACCGCCTCGGCGGCCGGGACGTCGACCGGCAGCGCCTCGGCGGCCACCACCGCGGTGACCGGCAGTGGACCGTACAGGTGCGGGAAGAGCGCGCCGCCGCGGGACGGCTCCCAGCGCAGCCGGTCGCCGAGCCGGTCCGGGTCGACCGTGAGCAGCGTGAGCCCGGTCGCCCCGGCGAAGTGCCGCCGCGCCGTCTCCACCACCTGGTCGGGGCCGGAGAGGTGGATGAAGCCGTCCTGCCGGTCCACCGCCGAGCCGACCAGGTGCCCGGCCGCCCGGGCGTCGTTCCACTCCGTGGTCGGCAGCAGTTTGTAGATCACCCGGCCAGCCTACGGGTCGCCGCCGCTCCGGCCGGGGTGCTGCCGGCGCGGGCCGCCGTTTCGCGGTACCGGCCCGGTCGTCCGTTCCGGCCGGGCATGCTCACAGGTGGAGCAGGTCGCGGAGGGATGGGCGATGGCGAACTACGACGACGACTGGACCGACAGCCAGCGCGCGCTGTACGACGAGTGCTACCAGGCCGGCGGCGACTGGGCCGAGGACCCGGACACCTCCTCCGACGAGGTGCAGTACGTGATCAACCTGGCCGAGGGGGACGACGACAGCATCGGCGACTCCGAGATCGACTTCGGGCCGCTGGTCGACGCGGTCACCCAGGCCACCGGCGAGAACGCCACCAGCGTCCCGGCCACCCACGAGGACCCGGCCTTCCGCGGCTTCACCGACGGCGTACGCGACGCGACGTCCGACGACGTGTTCGGTCTCTGACGCCGCCCGCGTCGGCGACGCCGGGCCGCCCGCCGGAGGCCCGGCGCCGGTCTGACCGGCGGATCCGGACGGGTCGGCTCTCCCGCACGGGCCGCGCTTCTGCCACCATGCCAGGACGACGGTTCGACGGATGGGGGCACGGGTGCGGATCCTGCTGGTCGAGGACGACCGCCGGGTGGCCGCCGCGCTGTCGTCCGCGCTGACCCGGCGCGGCTACGAGGTGGAGCACGCCGCCACCGTCGCCGCCGCGCTCTCCGCCGCACCGTGCGACCTCGTCCTGCTCGACCTGACCCTGCCCGACGGTGACGGCACCGACCTGTGCCGGGAGCTGCGCCGGCGCAGCGGCCAACTCGGCATCATCGCGGTCACGGCACGCGGCGAGGAGCGGGACCGGGTGCTCGGCCTGCGGCTCGGCGCGGACGACTACGTGGTCAAGCCGTTCTCGATGGTGGAGTTGCAGGCCCGCATCGAGGCGGTACTCCGGCGCGCCGCGCACGCGGTGCCCGCGCGGAACCTGATCGAGGCGGGCGCCGTCCGGATCGACGTCTCCGCGCGCACGGTCAGCGTCGGCGGGCGGGCCGTGGCGCTGACCCGCAAGGAGTTCGACGTCCTGCTCTCGCTGGCCCGTCAGCCGGGGGTGGCGGTGCCCCGGGAACGCATCCTGCTGGACGCCTGGGGCACCACGTGGACCGACCGGCACACGGTCGAGGTGCACGTGGGGTCGCTGCGCGGCAAGCTCGGCGACCCCGGCCTGGTGGAGACCGTGCGCGGGGTCGGCTACCGGCTGCGCGGCGAGTGAGGGCGGTCCGGTGCGCCGTCGGCTGGTGATCAGCTACCTGCTGCTGATGGTGCTGGTCCTCATCGCGCTGGAGACGCCGCTCGCGCTGACCCTCGCCACCCGGGAGACCGACCGGGTGCGGGCCGACCGGCTCGCCGACGCCACCCGGTTCGCCTCGCTCGCCGGGCCGGCGCTGCGCGGCGGCACCCCGGGTCCGCTCGACACGGAGCTGCGCAGCTACGACGAGCTCTACGGCATCGGCGCGGCGGTGGTGGACCGGGATCGCCGGACGGTCGTCGCCTCCGCGCGTTGGCGTACGGCCGTCGGCACCGCCGAGGCGCTCGACACCGCCCTGGCCGGTCAGCAGTCCAGCGGCCCGGAGTCGGTCTGGCCGTGGGAGGGCGGGCCGGTGGTGGTGGCGGTGCCGATCAACGACGGCGGCGAGGTGCTCGGGGCGGTCGTCACGGTGACCCCCACCGACGCGCTACGCCGCACGGTCAGCGCCTGGTGGGCGCTGCTCGCCGTGATCGGGACGCTCGCCGTGGTGGCCTGTGTGGTGCTCGCGTTCGGCCTGGCCGGCTGGGTGCTGCGGCCGGTCACCGAGCTGGACGCGGTCACCCACGAGATCGCCGAGGGCGACCGGGGTGCCCGCGTGCAGCACCGGCTCGGCCCGCCCGAGCTGCGTCGGCTCGCGGCCAGCTTCAACAACATGGCCGACGCCGTGTCCGACGTGATGGACCGGCAGCGGGCCTTCGTCGCGCACGCCAGCCATCAGCTGCGCAACCCGCTGACGGCGTTGCGGCTGCGCGTGGAGGAGTTGGGACCCAGCCTGACCGACCCGCAGGGACGGGCCGAGCACCGTCTCGCCCTGGAGGAGACCGACCGGCTCGCGCTGGTGCTCGACGCGCTGCTCACGTTGGCCCGCGCTGAACGCCAGGAGAACGAGCGGGTCACCGTCGACGCGGCCGAGGTCGCCGCCTCCCGGGTCGCCGCCTGGATGCCCCTGGCCCGGCACCGGTCGGTGGCGCTGCGGCTGGCCACGACGGCCGTGCCGGCGTACGCCCGGACCGTGCCGACCGCCGTCGACCAGGCGCTCGACGCGCTCATCGACAACGCCGTCAAGTTCAGCGGGCCCGGCGGCGAGGTCGCCGTGACCGTCGCCCGCTGCGACGGCGGGGTGGCCGTCGAGGTGCGCGACACCGGCCCCGGGATGACCGAGAGTCAGCTGGGTCAGGCGACCGAGCGGTTCTGGCGTGCCCCGGACGTGCAGAACGTCGACGGCGCGGGGCTGGGGCTGACCATCGCCGCGGTGCTCGTGGACGCCTCCGGCGGGCGGCTCACCATGCGGGCGGGGGAGCCCCGTGGCCTGGTCGCCGGCCTGTGGTTCCCCGGCCCGGTCGAGGAGCCGGGTGACGCGGCCCCCGCGGCGTGTCCGCCGGTGGTCGACCGGCTGCCGGCCGGCGCCGGCTGACCGGCGCGGCCGGCTCAGGGCTTCGCGGCGCGGTACCAGGCGGCGGCGCCCGGATGCAGCG
Organism: Micromonospora krabiensis; assembly: GCF_900091425.1. Taxonomy (GTDB): domain Bacteria; phylum Actinomycetota; class Actinomycetes; order Mycobacteriales; family Micromonosporaceae; genus Micromonospora; species Micromonospora krabiensis. The sequence goes on along the minus strand of NZ_LT598496.1, from coordinate 2,611,694 downwards.
GCAGCGGCGAGGTGGCGATCGCCGACCGGGGGCTCATCCGCCCGGCCGCCGGGTGCGCCGCCGCCAGCTCGGACCGGCGCTCCATGAGCAGCCGCGTCACCTCCCGCACCACCCGCTCCGGCAGGTCCGCGCGGACGATCAGGAAGTTCGGGTCGGCGACGGTGGTGACCGGGTCGACGCCGTAGACCGACCGGGGGATGTCCCGCGAGACGTAGACCTCGCCGTAGCGTGACCGCAACGGCTCGGTCCACTCGCCCAGGTCGACGATGCGGGTCGGGGAGCCCCGGGCCAGGTCGGCGATGCCCCGCACCGGCAGCCCTCCGGAGAAGAAGAACGCGTCGATCCGGCCGGACCGCAGCGCGGTCACCGAGTCGTCCAGGTTGAGGCGGGCCCGGCGTACGGCGTCGCCGCCCAGCCCGGCGACGTCGAGCAGGCGGGTGGCGGTGATCTCGGTGCCGGAACCGGCGGCGCCGACGGACACCCGACGGCCACGCAGGTCGGCGACGGTGTGCACCGGACCGCCACCGGAGCTGACCAGGTGCAGTTGGTCGTCGTACACGCGGGCCACCGCCGCCACCCGGGGGTCGGCGTCGGGCCCGGCGGGCAGCACGTCGGCCTGGGTGAAGCCCAGTTCGGCGTCGCCGGCGGCGACCAGCCGGACGTTCTCCGCCGACGCGGGGGTGACCACCACGCTCGCCCGTACCCCGGGCATTTCACGGTTGAGGATTGCGGCCAGGGACTCCCCGAAGGCGTGGTAGACGGCGGTCGGGCTGCCCGTGGCGATGCGGATGCGCATCGGCTCCGCGGGCCTGTCCCGGCACCCGGCCAGGCCGAGCCCCGCGAAGAGCAGCACCGCCAGCAGGAAGGCGGACGGGGCGCGACGCCCGGGCCGGGTGCGATTCACTCGCTGCACTTTGCGCCCGGGACCGGACCGGCGCAACCCCCGTTGCTCCCGTGCTGGGCGGCCCGTGCGGTTCGATCTTCCACCCGATCCGGTCGGCGTCGGGCGGGCGGCCGGAGCGGGGTCACCGCCGGGCCCGGCTGCGGTAGGCGCGCGGCGACAGCCCGGTGGTGCGTTTGAACGCGACGCTCAGCGCGCTCTCCGAGCCGTACCCGACCGCGCGGGCGATGCTGGCCATGGTGTCGTCGCTGCGCCGGATCCGCTCGGCGGCCAGCTCGATCCGCCAGCCGGTGAGGTACTCCAACGGCCCTCGGTCGACGACCTCCTTGAAGCGGGCGGCCAGCGTGGACCGGGACACCGAGGCGACCCGGGCCAGCTCCGCCACCGTCCAGGGATGGTCGGGACGGGCGTGCAGTGCCCGCAGCACGGGGGCGAGCACCGGGTCGGCCAGCCCGGCCAGCCAGCCGGAGCCGCCGCCCCGGGCGAGGTGCAGGCGCAGGATCCGGATCAGCATGACCAGGGCGAGGTGCTCGGCCACCAGCCGGCCGCCGAGCGGCTCCGCCCGCAGTTCGGTGTCGATCTGCTCGACCGCCCACCGGACGGTGCCGGCTTCGGGTGTCGCCGCGGGCACGTGGATGACCGGCGGCAGCCCGTCGAGCAGCAGGGCCCGGCCGCGTTCGGTGAAGGAGAACGCGCCGCCGATGAGGAACACCTCCTCGCCCGTGCCGGCGCGGGCGACACCGTCGACGGCGGCGCGGAAGATCGGCCCGGCCGGCTCCGGCGGTGTGTCGAGGTCGCCGGCCAGGGTGAAGCACCGGGGTTGGGTGAGCAGGAAGCAGTCGCCCTCGGCAAGGGTCACCGGCTCGGGCACGCCGTCGACCCGCAACAGGCAACCGCCGCGCCGTACGGCGTTGAACTTGACGCCGGCCGGCGGGTCGAACCGGACCGCCCACCGGCCGCCGGCCGCCATGGCGGTGGAGAGGCGGCTGGTGGCGCCGACGAGGGCGAGTACGTCCTCCAAGGGATCCACGAACGCTCCTGCTGGACGCCTGCTAAAGAGTGATGGATGCCAGACTACAGACAGTCCAGGGCGGTCGTTCGTAGCGTGGATGACATGACAGCACAGACCCCGCTCCGCACCCCGTTCACCGCTCGCACCACCGCCGCCGAGATCGTCGACGGGGTGGACCTCACCGGACGACGCATGATCGTCACCGGCGGCGCCTCCGGCATCGGCGCGGAGACCGTCCGTGCCCTGGCCGGGGCCGGCGCGGACGTCACGGTCGCCGTCCGCAGCGTGTCCAGCGCCGACGCCCTGGTGGCCGAGTTCCCCGACCGGGTACGCGCCGCCACCCTCGACCTGGCCGACCTCGCCTCGGTCGACGCCTTCGTCGCCGGCTGGGACGGGCCCCTGCACGCGCTGGTCGCCAACGCCGGGATCATGGCCCTGCCGACCCGCCAGCTCACCCCGCAGGGCTGGGAACTCCAGCTCGGCACCAACTACCTCGGTCACTTCGCGCTCGCCCTCGGGCTGCGCGACAACCTGCGCGCCGCCGGCTCCGCCCGGGTGGTGGTCGTCAGCTCCGGCGCACACCTGCGGGAGGCGTTCGACTTCGACGACCCGCAGTTCGAGCGGCAGCCGTACGACCCGTGGTCCGCGTACGGCCGGTCGAAGACCGCCGACGTCCTGCTCGCCGTGGGCATCGCCCGGCGCTGGGCCGCCGACGGCGTCACCGCCAACGCCCTCAACCCCGGCTACATCAACACCAACCTCCAGCGGCACATGGACGACGAGACGCTCCGCGCGTTCGGGGTGCTGGACGAGGCGGGCAACCGGATCGACCTGGAGTACTACAAGACGCCCGCGCAGGGCGCGTCGACCAGCGTGCTGCTGGCCGCGTCGCCGCTGGTCGAGGGGGTCACCGGCCGGTACTTCGACGACAACCAGGAGGCCGAGGTCGTCGTCGGCGGCCCGGAGGCCACCGGTGGGGTCGCCGCCCATGCCCTGGACGCAGCCGCCGCCGACCGCCTCTGGACGTACGCCGAGGGGGCGCTCGCCAACCGCTGACCCGGGGACCCCGGCCCGGCCGGCGACCAGGTCGACGCGGTGACGTCGCGGGTCAGGCCGGGCCGGCGGTCCGGGCGGGGGCCAGGGTGGTGCGGTCCAGGATGCGGTCCCGGTCCGGACCGTGCGCCACGCTGACCAGGAAGCACCCGGTGCCCGGCCGCAGCTCCGCCGGCACCCCGAGCAGCGCGGCGCTGCGGATCAGCACGGCGGCGAGCTCCCGGTCGGTGAGCCGGACGCCCAGGATGTGCCGGCGGACGTGCCGCCCGCCGGCCAGCAGCGCCGACCGCCAGGCCGCCTCGGCCAGCCGGGGCACCCAGATCCGGCGGGCCGTGGACGCGCCGGGCACCGACGTGGTGAACAGCTCCCGACGCCCCTGCCGCCAGCCCGTCTCCAACAACCGCACGTAGTCGACCCGGTGCTCCCGGGGCACCCGCAGCCGGTGCAGCTCGTAGCGGCGGCGCAGGCCACCCACGGCCAGCTCGTGCCCGACCGGGACGCCCAGCCGGTCCAGGAGCTGCCGCATCCGCTGGGCGGCGTCCTCCCGGTTGAACTCCACCACCGGCGCCGGGTACGCGACCGCGCCCCGCGCCGGCCGGGCGCCCGCCGGCGGCGGCATGCACCGCAGCAGGCAGGCGGCCTCGAACGCGTCGGCCAGCGTCAACCAGTCCAGCGGTGGCGGTGCGGACGGTGGGCGCCGGTCGAGCAGGGCGGGTTCACGGGCCAACGGAGATGCTCCCTTGTCGGAGTCGTGGTCTCCCTACCGTGAATGCTGGGCGGCGACGACGGAACGGGTCCGGCCCAGGCTTGAGGAAATCTTGCGGGTCCTCAGAGTTCGGTGACCACCACGTCCACCTGGCGTGGCCGGCCCGCCGGCCCCGGCTGCTCCACCACCGTGTACTTCAGGTCCCGCAGCGCGGTGACCACCTGGTCGGCGGTGCGGGGCCGGGCGCCGGCCAGCAACAGGTCCCGGACCAGGCGGCCCTTGGTCGCCTTGTTGAAGTGGCTGACCACCGAGCGGACGGGCACGCCGTCGACCTGCCGCTCGTGGAGCACCCGCACGGTCACCGTCCGCTCTGCCAGTTCGCCGCGCGGCGTCCACGTCGCCGCGTACGCGCCGGAGCGCAGGTCGAGCACCGGGCGGTCCCCGGCCGCGGCGGCCAGCGCCGGCGCGAGGGCCCGTCGCCAGTACGCCGACAGCGCGCCCGGGCCGGGCAGCTTCACCCCGATCGGGCAGCGGTAGGGCGGGATCCGGTCGGTGAGTCGTACGGCGCCCCACAGCCCGGAGCTGATCAGCACCGACCGGCGGGCGGCCCGCTGGGCGGCCGCCGGCAGGGAGCCTAGGTCCAGCGCCTCGTAGAGCACCCCGGTGTAGATGTGGGCGGCCGGCGCGGTCGCGGCCCGGGTCAGCCGTACGTTGCGCCGCAGTTCGTCACGCTGCCCCTCGCTGAGCCCCAGCGCGGCCCGGGCCGCCGCCTCGTCCGGCCCGGCGCAGAGCGCGACGAGCGCAGTCAGCACCTCCTCGCGCGCCGGGTTCAGCTCGGGCAGGGAGAGCCGGGACAGGTCCAGGCGCCGGCCGGTGCCGGCGTCGGCCTTCCCCTCCGAGGGCGGCAGCAGGATGAGCACCGCTGGAATCTACCGCCACGGGCGCACCGGGCTCGGTGGGTGGTAGACGCGGTAGCCGCCCACGTCACGCACCGGGGTGCGGTCCAGTTCGTCGCCGAGCAGGCGCCGCAGCCGGAAGTCCGCCACCGAGCCGGTCTCCACCACGTACCCGGGACGCGCCGCCCGCCCCACCTGCCGCCAGTACGGCAGATACCGGTTCTGCCCCGGTTGGAGGTTGTCGTCGACGACCCCGCACACCACCTCCTCGGCCGTGTCGAAGACGAGCCGGTTGCAGATCCAGTAGTCCCCGTACACCTCGTGCGGCCCGTCGGCGCGCAGCACCGCGGCCAGCTCCCGGGCCCGGCGCTCCTCCTCCCGCGACGCGGCGACGCCGTCCGTGGCGTACCGCGCGGTCACCACCAGGCTCGTCACGGCCAGCGCGGCCAGCACCAGGGTGGCCACCGCGCCGGTCAGCCGACCGAACGCGCCGACCGTGCCCCGCCAGCCGGCCACCGCCGCGAGCCAGAGCGGCCACAGCACCGCCGGCAGCGAGATCTGCAGCAGCGACAGGTAGCGCGCGTTGGCCAGGGGGTCGAGGGCGGCCAGCGGGCTGCGTACGTACGACAGGAGGGTGAGCGCCGCGCCCGCGACCAGGGTGAGGTGCGTGACCGGGCCGATCCGCCGACCGCGTGGCCCTCCGGCGGTGCGCCGGTAGAAGATCACGGCGAGGGCCGCCGCGACGAGCAGCAGCAGCGGATAGAGGTAGCCGAACCACTCCTGCCAGCGGCCGCAGCCGTCGATCGGGCAGAGCCCTCCGGCCAGCGGCACCCCCTCCACCAGACCGCCCCGCAGGCGCAGCGACCACGACGGCTCCGGCCCGGGGCGGGTGCTGATCTCCCGGAGCACCGACCACGAGTCCTGCCCCGGCGGCGCGACCACGTTCGCCCAAGTCATCGGGGCGACGCCCACGGCAAACCCCGCCACCAGCAGCGCCCCGGCCCAGCCGAGCAGCTCCCGGCGGGCCGCGTAGAGCAACAGCAGCCCGGCCACCAGCAGGTACGGCGCGATCAGCCAGTCGGACCAGAGTGCCAGCCCAGCGAGCAGGCCGAACAGGCCGACGGCCAGCCGCCGACGGTGGATCGTGCCGGCGGCCAACCCCACGGCGATCAGCAGCATCAGCACCACCGCCGGCTTCGCCTCGGGTCGGCCGCCGACCACGGTCAACTGGTCCCGGACCACCCGTTCCGGGCCGAGGGCCAGGAGACCGACGACGAAGGTGGCGAACCAGGGCGCACAGACGCGCCGGGTGAGCCGGTGGATCAGGTACAGGAAGAGCGCGTAGAGGACGAGCATCGGCAGCCGCAGCACGGGCCAGCTCGGCCCGGCCAGCCAGATCAGCGGCGCGGCCAGGTACGACTCCAGCATGCCCATGTAGCGCTGGCCGTACAGGAACACCGGGTGCGCCCGACCCTCGGAGATGTGCAGCGCCGCCAACCCGAAGGTGGCCTCGTCGCTGTTCGACGCGGGCACCGTGTAGAGCGTCAGGACCAGCCGGTAGCCGACCCCGACCAGCCCGAGCAGCAGCGCGACCAGCGCCGGCCGGTCGAGCCGCGGACGCCACCACCTGCGGTCCTGCACTGGTTGCGACACGACCACGCCCCCGTCGTCGTCCCGACCGGAGTGTTTCACGACCCCGGCGGTGGGCGGGGTGGATCGGGGCAGACCGGTCGGGGAGATCGCCTCGCGTGGCCGGGACCGCGGCGGTGTGGCAGGGTGGCAGCGTGCCACCGACTCCCGCCGGCCAACTGGCCGTCCCGCGCCTGCACCGGGCGGCGCGGATCGAGGACGCCGTGCACCAGCTCGTGGAGCGCCGGCTGCGGCGCACCGGCTGGCGGATCAACATCGTCGCGTACACGGGCTACGGCGGGCCGGGCTGGGTGCGGGTGATGTGCCGGGTGCTGCTGGGCCGCCCGGACACCCGCCAGCGGGCCCGGTTGGAGAAGGTGCGCGGCTGGCGCAGCTTCACCACCCTGCCCGCCAAGCACGTCACGGTGTCGATCGAGACCGGCGGGGTACGGCACGAGGCGCAGGCGGACCGGAGCGGGTTCGTCGACACGATGGTCGAGGCCGACCTGCCGCCGGGCTGGGGGACGGTCCGGCTGAGCGTGCGCGACGCCGAGCCGGTCGAGGCACCGGTACGCATCCTCGACCCCGATGTCCGCTTCGGCATCCTGTCCGACATCGACGACACGGTGATGGTGACGGCGCTGCCCCGGCCGCTGCTCGCCGCGTGGAACACCTTCGTCCTCGACGAGCACGCCCGCGCGGCCGTGCCCGGCATGGCGGTCCTCTACGAGCGGCTGGTCACCGCCCACCCGGGCGCCCCGGTCTTCTACCTGTCCACCGGCGCCTGGAACGTCGCGCCGACGCTCACCCGGTTCCTGTCCCGGCACCTCTACCCGGCCGGGCCGCTGCTGCTGACGGACTGGGGTCCCACCGCCGACCGGTGGTTTCGCAGCGGACGCGAGCACAAGCGGGCCACCCTCGCCCGGCTGGCCCGGGAGTTCCCCGACGTGCGCTGGCTGCTGGTCGGCGACGACGGCCAGCACGACCCGGAGATCTACCGCGAGTTCGCGGCGGCCCACCCGGACAACGTGGCGGGCGTGGCGATCCGCCGGCTCTCACCCACGCAGGCGGTGCTGGCGGGCAGCCTGCCCGTGCCGCACGACAAGCCGTCGGCGGGGCCGGTGGGGCAGAAGTGGCTCTCCGCGCCGGACGGCGCCGGCCTCTGGCAGCTGCTCCGCGACGCCGGCCTGGTCTGACGTACGCCGTTGGCGGCGCCGGCTCAGCCCCGGCGCCGTGCCGGGTCACTCCGGGCGGAGCCAGAGCACGCCGAGCGGCGGCACCTGGAGCGCGGCTGACGCGGGGAAACCGTGCCACGGCACATCCTCCGCGTGGACCTCGCCGAGGTTGCCCACGCCGGAGCCGCCGTAGTGGTGCGCGTCGGTGTTGAGCACCTCCCGCCACGTCCCCCCGGCGGGCAGGCCGACCCGGTAGTCGTGCAGCGGCAGGGCGGAGAAGTTCGCCACGCACACCAGCGTCGAGCCGTCCGGGGCGATCCGGACGAACGACACCGTGTTGTTGGCGACGTCGTCCCCGGCGATCCAGCGGAACCCGGCCGGGTCGGTGTCCTGCGCCCACAGCGCCGGCACGTCCCGGTAGAGCCGGTTCAGGTCACCGACCAGCCGCTGCACGCCGGCCCGCGCCGGGTCGTGCGTCAGGTACCAGTCGAGGCCGCGCTCCTCGCTCCACTCCCGGTCGTCGGCCAGCTCGCAGCCCATGAAGAGCAGCTGCTTGCCGGGGTGCGCCCACATGTACGCGAGCAGCGCGCGCACGTTTGCCAGCCGCTGCCATGTGTCGCCGGGCATCTTGGCGGCCAGCGAACCCTTGCCGTGCACCACCTCGTCGTGGCTGATGGGCAGCACGTAGTTCTCGCTCCAGGCGTACGCGAGGGAGAACGTGAGCTGATGGTGGTGGTGCTGGCGGTAGATCGGGTCCTTGGACGTGTAGAGCAGGGTGTCGTGCATCCAGCCCATGTTCCACTTGAACCCGAAACCGAGGCCACCGTCGGCCGTCGACCGGGTCACGCCCGGCCACGCGGTGGACTCCTCGGCGACCATCACCACCCCCGGGTGGTGCTTGTAGACGGTGGCGTTCACCTCCTGGAGGAACGCGATGGCCTCCAGGTTCTCCCGACCGCCGTACTGGTTGGGGGCCCACTGGCCCTCCTGTCGGGAGTAGTCCAGGTAGAGCATCGAGGCGACGGCGTCCACCCGCAGCCCGTCGACGTGGAACTCGTCCAGCCAGTAGAGCGCGTTGGCGACCAGGAAGTTGCGCACCTCGCGGCGGCCGAAGTCGAAGACGTACGTGCCCCAGTCGGGGTGCTCGCCCCGGCGCGGGTCCGGGTGCTCGTAGAGCGCGGTGCCGTCGAAGCGGGCGAGGGCCCACTCGTCCTTGGGGAAGTGCGCGGGCACCCAGTCGAGGATCACGCCGATGCCGGCGGCGTGCAGCCGGTCGACGAGGTGACGGAAGTCGTCCGGGTCGCCGAAGCGGGAGGTGGGCGCGTAGTAGCCGGTCACCTGGTAGCCCCAGGAGCCGCCGAACGGGTGCTCCATCACCGGTAGGAACTCGACGTGGGTGAAGCCCAGCTCGGTCACGTACGCGGTCAGCTCGTCGGCCAGCTCCCGGTAGCCGAGCCCGGGCCGCCACGAGCCGAGGTGCACCTCGTACACGCTCATCGGCTCCTGGTGCGGCTGCTGCCGGGCCCGGCGGGCCAGCCACGCCTCGTCGGACCACTCGTAGCGGGAGTGGTGCACGACCGACGCGGTGGCCGGCGGGACCTCCGCGTACGCCGCCAACGGGTCGGCCTTGTCCCGCCAGCGCCCGTCGGCGCCGAGGATCCGGTACTTGTACCGGGCGCCGGCCGCGGCGTCCGGCACGAAGACCTCCCACACGCCGGTGGAGCCGAGCGACCGCATGGGCCAGCCATCGTCCGGTGCCCAGCCGGTGAAGTCACCGACGACGCGGACGCCGCGCGCGTTCGGCGCCCAGACCGCGAACGCCACGCCCTCGTCGAAGACCCGCGCGCCGAGCGCCTCCCACAGCCGCTCGTGCCGCCCCTCGGCGATCAGGTGCAGGTCCAGCTCGCCGAGCGTGGGCGGATAGCGGTAGGGGTCGTCGCGCGGCACACCGTCGACCTCGACCCGGTAGTCCAGGACGGTGCCCGGCACGCTGGCCTCGAAGACCCCCAGGTCGTGCACCCGCTTCATCGGGTGCCGCTCCCCGTCGACCAGCACGGCGACGTCGCCGGCCCCGCGACGCAGGGTGCGGATGGTCGTCCGGCCGTCGGCCGAGTGCGCGCCGAGCACGGCGTGCGGGTCGTGGGCGTGGCCGGCGATCAGCTGGTCCATCGGTCGTCGTCCTTCGGGGCGGGGGAGGTCGGGGCGGTGCCACCCGAGAGGTCGTCGGGGACGGCTTCGACGGTGAGGTCCGCCGGGCCGGTGGGGGCGGCGGCCGGCCCCTCGGGCGGGACCGGACGACGCACGGTCAGCACGTGCGCCGGTTGCAGGTACGGGTCGAGCCGCACCGCGTTGCGCTGCCCCCAGTCGTAGCTGGTGCCGGTCAGCTCGTCGTGGACGGTGAACCGGTCGTGCCAGTCGAAGCCGAGCGCCGGCATGTCGAGGGTGGTGTTGCCCCACTGCACGACGCGCGGGTCGAAGGAGCAGACCACGATGACCGTGTTCCCGGTCTCCGGGTCGTGCTTCGACCAGCAGAGCAGCGCCGGGTTGTCGATCTCGTGGAAGACCAGGTTGCGCAGCCGGCGCAGGGCGGGGTTCTCCCGGCGTACGCGGTTGAGGGTGGCGATGAACGGGGCGAGGGACCGGCCCTGCGCCTGCGCGCCGGCCCAGTCCCGGGGGCGCAGCTCGTACTTCTCGTTGTCCAGGTACTCCTCGGCGCCGGGGCGGGCGACGTGCTCGAAGAGCTCGTAGCCCGCGTAGAGGCCCCAGGAGGGGGAGAGCAGCGCGGCCAGCACCGCGCGGATCTTGAACATCGGCGGGCCGCCGTGCTGCAACGACTCGTGCAGGATGTCCGGGGTGTTGGGCCAGAAGTTCGGTCGCATGTAGTCGGCCGCCGCGACCAGCTCCTCGCAGTACGCGCGCATCTCCGCCGCCGACGTGCGCCACGTGAAGTACGTGTACGACTGGGTGAAGCCGATCTTGCCGAGGCCGTGCATGATCGCCGGGCGGGTGAACGCCTCGGCCAGGAACAGCACGTCCGGGTCGACCTTCTTGACCTCCGCGATCAGCCAGTGCCAGAAGTCGAACGGCTTCGTGTGCGGGTTGTCCACCCGGAAGATCCGGATGCCCTCACCCACCCAGTGCAGCACCACCCGCAGGATCTCCGCCCGGATGCCCTCCGGGTCGTTGTCGAAGTTCAGCGGGTAGATGTCCTGGTACTTCTTCGGCGGGTTCTCCGCGTACGCGATCGTGCCGTCGGCCCGGGTGGTGAACCACTCCGGGTGCTCGGTCACCCAGGGGTGGTCGGGCGCGCACTGCAACGCCAGGTCCATCGCCACCTCCAGGCCCTGCTCGGCGGCCGCCGCGACGAAGTCCCGGAAGTCCTCCGGCGTACCCAGGTCGGGGTGGATGGCGTCGTGCCCGCCCTCCTCGGCGCCGATCGCCCACGGCGAGCCGACGTCGTCCGGCCCGGCGGTGAGCGCGTTGTTGCGACCCTTGCGGTTGACCCGCCCGATCGGGTGGATCGGCGGCAGGTAGAGCACGTCGAAACCCATCGCCGCCACCCCGGGCAGCCGCTCGGTGGCGGTGGCGAACGTGCCCGACCGGGCCGGCGCGTCGACGGTCGCCGGCACCGCCCCCTCCGAGCGGGGGAAGAACTCGTACCAGGCGGAGAAGAGGGCCCGCTCGCGGTCCACCCACACCCGGTGCTCCTCGCCGGCGGTCACCAACTCCCGCACCGGGTGCGCCCACAGCAGGTCGGCCAGGTCGAGCGCCGCCGCCACCCGCGCCGGCGGCGCCAGGTCGTCGTCCCGCAGGGCCGCCGCCGCCGCGACGACCCGCTCCCGCTCGGCGGCCGGCACCAGCTCCGCGGCCGCGTCCAGCACCCGCGCGCCCTCGGCCAGGTCGTTGGCCAGCTCCGCCGCCCCCTGCCCGGCGGCGATCTTCTTGGTGACCGCGTTCTGCCACGTCAGGTACGGGTCCTGGAACGCCTCGACGGAGAAGGTCCACTCGCCGACCGCGTCCGGCGCGATGGTGGCGTGCCACCGGTCCTGCCCCGGCTCGCCGGGCCGCATCCGCGTGAACGGGCGGGTCACGCCGTCCGGACCGCGCCAGACCACGTTGCAGCCCAGCGCGTCGTGCCCCTCGCGGTAGGCGCGGGCCGCCACCGGCACCCGCTCGCCCACCACCGCCTTCGCGGGGTAGCGACCGCACGAGACGACGGGGGAGACGTCTTCGATGGGGAACCGTCCAGTCACCCCGCCAACCTACTGCGCGAGATCCGTTCGCGCGCGGCCAAGCACCCCCGTCCGCCCGTCCGTCATCCGCCCGGCCACCCCTCAAGATCCACTCTCTTTGCGGGAAACCGCGGTGTCCGCGCGACCCGGATGCAGCGGTTTCCGCAAACCCGGGTGGATCGAAGTCGGACGACGGTCAATGAACCGGAGGTGGCGTAGCCTGCCGCCACGATCGAACGGGCGGAGGTCGCGGTTGTCGGTGTCGGAGTCGCCGCCCGGGACGGCGGTGTGAGACCGGTGCTGAGCAGGCCTCCGTCGTCCTCAGGCCGCGCCGACGGAGCGGTAGACCTGCAGGGTCTGCCGGGCGATGGCGTCCCAGGAGAAGTGCTGCACGGCGCGCTGCCGGCCGGCCTGGCCGAACCGGGCGGTGCGCGCCGGGTCGGCCAGCAGCGTGTTGATCGCCGCCGCCAGGTCGGCCACGAAGCGGTCCGGGGCCAGGGGAGTGCCGGAGCCGTCGGTGGCCTGCTCGATCGGCACCAGCAACCCGGTCGCACCGTCGGCCACGACCTCGGGGATACCGCCGGTGGCGGTCGCCACCACGGCCGTCTCGCAGGCCATCGCCTCCAGATTGACGATGCCCATCGGCTCGTACACCGACGGGCAGACAAAGACAGTGGCGTGGGTGAGCACCTGGATCACCTCCGGCTTGGGCAGCATCTCCGCGACCCAGACCACGCCGGAGCGCTTGGCCCGCAGCTCGGCGACCAGACCCTCCACCTCGGCGGCGATCTCCGCGGTGTCCGGCGCGCCGGCGAGCAGCACCAGCTGCGTGTCCGCCGGCAACTCCCGGGCGGCCCGCAGCAGGTAGGGCAGGCCCTTCTGCCGGGTGATCCTTCCCACGTAGACCACGCTGGGACGGGACGGGTCGATGCCGAGCCGGTCCAGCACGTCGGTGCCGGAGTCCGGGGCGTACTGCACGGTGTCGATGCCGTTGTAGACGACCCGGACCTTCGACGGGTCGATCTGCGGGTAGGCGGTCAGCACGTCGGAGCGCATCCCCCCGCTGACCGCGATCACCGCGTCGGCGGCCTCCATCGCGGTGCGCTCGACCCAGGACGAGAGCGCGTACCCGCCGCCGAGCTGCTCGGCCTTCCACGGCCGCAGCGGCTCCAGGCTGTGCGCGGTCACCACGTGCGGCACCCCGTGCAGCAGCTTCGCGGTGTGCCCGGCGAGGTTCGCGTACCACGTGTGGCTGTGCACCACGTCGGTGCCGGTCGCGCCGGCGGCCATCTCCAGGTCCACACCCATCGTGCGCAACGCGGCGTTCGCGCCGGTCAGGCCCGGCGGTTCGGCGTACGCGGTGACGCCCGGCTCGGTGCGGGGCGCGCCGAAGCAGTGCACCCGCACGTCGGCGAGCCGACGCAACTCCCGGGCCAGGTACTCCACGTGCACCCCGGCGCCGCCGTAGACCTCCGGCGGGTATTCACGGGTGAGCAGATCGACGCGGAGCTGTCCGGTGGCCGGGGAGGAGTCGGTCATCCCCGCACCCTAGTGCAGAAGTCCGACCGTACGAGTGGTGAAGTCGGACGCGGGTGGTTAGCGTCTGAGCATGGCTGCCAAGGTGCTCGCGATCGTCCTGGCCGGCGGAGAGGGCAAGCGCCTGATGCCGCTGACCACGGACCGGGCCAAGCCCGCCGTGCCGTTCGGCGGGATGTACCGCATGGTCGATTTCGTCCTCTCCAACCTGGCCAACGCCGGCTTCCTCAAGATCGTGGTGCTGACCCAGTACAAGTCGCACTCGCTCGACCGGCACATCACCAAGACCTGGCGGATGTCCACCCTGCTCGGCAACTACGTCACCCCGGTGCCGGCACAGCAGCGCCGCGGCCCGTGGTGGTTCGCCGGCTCGGCCGACGCCATCTACCAGAGCTTCAACCTCATCAACGACGAGCAGCCCGACTATGTGATCGTGTTCGGCGCCGACCACATCTACCGGATGGACCCCCGGCAGATGGTCGACGACCACATCGCCTCCGGCGCCGGGGTGACCGTCGCCGGCATCCGCCAGCCGCTGTCGACCGCCGACCAGTTCGGCGTCATCGAGGTGGGCGAGGACGGCCGGCGGATCCGCGCGTTCCGCGAGAAGCCCACCGACGCCGTCGGCCTGCCCGACGCGCCCGACCAGATCTACGCCTCCATGGGCAACTACGTCTTCACCACCCGGGCGCTCTGCGAGGCGGTGGAGCGCGACGCGGAGGACAAGACCAGCAAGCACGACATGGGCGGCAGCATCATCCCCATGCTGGTCGAGAAGGGCGAGGCGAACGTCTACGACTTCAAGGACAACGAGGTCCCCGGCAGCACCGACCGCGACCGCGGCTACTGGCGGGACGTGGGGACGCTCGACTCGTTCTACGACGCGCACATGGACCTGATCAACGTCCACCCCGTGTTCAACCTCTACAACTTCGACTGGCCGATCTACACCGAGCAGCCGCCGTACCCCCCGGCGAAGTTCGTCCACCAGTGGGGCGAGCGGGTCGGCCGCGCGGTCGGCTCGATGGTCTCGCCCGGCGCGGTCATCTCCGGCTCGCTCGTCGAGAACTCGGTGGTCTCGCCGAAGGTCAAGGTGCACTCCTGGGCGCACGTCGACGGCGCGGTGCTCATGGAAGGCGTCGAGATCGGCCGGCACGCCGTCATCCGCCGGGCCATCCTGGACAAGAACGTCTTCGTCCCCGAGGGGGCCGAAATCGGCGTCGACCTGGAGAAGGACCGACAGCGCTACACCGTCTCGGACAATGGCATAGTGGTGATCGGAAAGGGCCAGCGGGTCGAGCCGTGACACCGGTCGCGACACGCATGACACCGCCCGCCGCCGGGAACCAAGCGGCGTCCGCCCCATCCGCGAGGAGGTTGCCGCAGTGACCCACCCCCGTGCCGGCCAGCCCGCCGAACCCGCCGACCTGGTCGACGTGCCGCGCCTGGTGACCGCCTACTACGCGGAGCACCCGGACCCGCAGGACCCGACGCAGCAGGTCTCCTTCGGCACCTCCGGCCACCGCGGGTCGAGCCTGCGCCGCGCCTTCAACTCCGACCACATCCTCGCGGTCACCCAGGCGCTGTGCGACTACCGGCGCGAGGCCGGCATCGACGGGCCGCTCTTCCTCGGCCGCGACACCCACGCGCTGTCCACCCCGGCCGCGGTCGACGCCCTGGAGGTGCTCGCCGCCAACGAGGTCACCGTGCTCCTCGACAGCCGCGACGGCTACACGCCCACCCCGGCCCTGTCGCACGCCATCCTCACCCACAACCGGGGTCGCACCACCGGCCTCGCCGACGGGATCGTCATCACCCCGTCGCACAACCCGCCCGACGACGGCGGCTTCAAGTACAACCCGACCCACGGCGGCCCCGCCGACACCGACGTCACCCGGTGGATCCAGGACCGGGCCAACGCCATCCTCGCCGGCGGGCTCGCCGTCATCCGCCGCATCCCCTACGCGCGGGCCCGCGCCGCCGACACCACCGGGACGTACGACTTCCTCGGCGCCTACGTCGACGACCTGCCGGCGGCCATCGACATCGACGCGATCCGGTCCGCCGGCGTCCGGATCGGCGCCGACCCCCTCGGCGGCGCCAGCGTGGCCTACTGGGGCGAGATCGCCGAACGGCACCGCCTCGACCTCACCGTGATCAACCCGACCGTCGACCCGACCTGGCGGTTCATGACCCTCGACGGCGACGGCAAGATCCGGATGGACTGCTCCTCGCCCAACGCGATGGCCTCGCTGATCGCCGCCCGCGCCGACTACCAGGTCTCCACCGGCAACGACGCCGACGCCGACCGGCACGGGATCGTCACCCCCGACGGCGGCCTCATGAACCCCAACCACTACCTCGCCGTGGCGATCGGGCACCTCTTCCGCACCCGCTCCCAGTGGGGCCCCGCCGCCGCCGTCGGCAAGACCCTCGTCTCCTCCTCCATGATCGACCGGGTCGCCGCCGACCTGGGTCGGCCGCTACTGGAGGTGCCGGTCGGCTTCAAGTGGTTCGTGCCCGGGCTGCTCGACGGCACCGTCGGCTTCGGCGGCGAGGAGAGCGCTGGCGCCTCCTTCCTGCGCCGCGACGGGCAGACCTGGACCACCGACAAGGACGGCATCCTGCTCTGCCTGCTCGCGTCCGAGATCATCGCCACCACCGGCCGGACGCCCAGCGAGCACTGGACGGAGCTGGCCGAACGCTTCGGCGCCCCCGCGTACGCCCGCATCGACGCCCCCGCCACCCGCGAGGAGAAGGCCGTGCTCGGCAAGCTCTCCCCGGAGCAGGTGACCGCCACCGAGCTGGCCGGCGAGCCGATCACCGCGACCCTCACCTCCGCGCCCGGCAACGGCGCCCCCATCGGCGGCCTCAAGGTCACCACCGAGTCCGGCTGGTTCGCCGCCCGCCCCTCCGGCACCGAGGACGTCTACAAGATCTACGCCGAGTCGTTCCAGGGCGCCGACCACCTCACCCGCATCCAGCAGGAGGCGAAGGACCTCGTCGCCGAGGTGCTCAAGCAGGCCTGACCCGGTCACCGGGCCGGTGGCGGCAGCTCCCGGCGGCTCAACTGCTCCCGCAGCCCCTCCGGTAGCAGCTCCCGCAACTGCTCGGGAAGCAGCGGCAGGTCCAACAGGCTGAGCTTCAGCTGGTTGCGCTCCTGGTAGCGGCGTGGATCCAGGCGCACCACCAGCCCCGCCTCCCGGCGGAAGCTGATGTCGACCGCCCCCTGGGTGGCGGCCTCCCGGATCACCAGGCCGTCCACCTCCACCGCCACCGGCGCCGACCCGGGCGTCAACTCCAGGCGGATCGTCTCGTCGGGGGAGAGCACCACCGCCCGGGAGATCCCCGCCATCGGCGCCGACGGCGTGACCACCAGCGCCTGGGCCGCCGGGGAGACCAGCGGCCCACCGGCCGCGTAGCTGTACGCCGTCGACCCGGTCGGCGTGCTCACCACGATCGCGTCACAGCGGTAGTAGCCGTACCGTTGTCCGTCCACCGCCAGGGTGGCGGTCACGAAGCCGGACCCGGGCTGACGCACCAGAGCGATGTCGTTGAACGCCACCAGATCGTCACCGCACACGCCGCAGACCAGGCAGCTGTGCGTCTCCACCGTGAAATCCTTGTTCGCCAGGCGGTCCAGCGCCGCCGGCAGCTCCGGCGGCTCCACCTCGATCAGGAACCCCAGGCGGCCGAGGTGCACGCCCAACACCGGCTTCGGGTCGTCGACCACCATGCGCAGCGCGCCGAGCATCGTGCCGTCGCCGCCGATGCTGATCAAAGCGTTCACGGTGCGGGGCAACTCGTCGGCGGGCAGCGCCTCGACGGACGCGGGCACCCGGTCCCGGTCCTCGACGCGTACGGCGAGGCCCTTGCCGTGCCGCGTCGCCCACTCGGCGATGATCTCGACGACCTCGGAGACATCCCTCGTCGGGTGCAGCACCAGCCCGAGCAGGGTGCGGTCCATGCCTCCACCTCACCACAATTCGGGCGGTTACCGCGCCAGATAGTGAGCGATCGCCTCTGCGAAGACCGCCTCGATGTCGCACCGTTCCTCGATCCGCCGCCACTCGCCGCTGTCGCAGACGTGGTAGTGGGTGGACTCCTCGGCAGTCACGGTCCCGAAGTGCAGACACTGAAACTCGACGAGATGGAACTCAGCACCGTCGAAGCCGATATCCCGTGACACCAGCGGTGTGCCGATGGTGTCTGCTGTCTGTGCGGCGTAGTCGAACAAGGCTCTCCGGTCCACACCCACGTCGCTTTCGGGGATATAACGTCATTTTGCAGACTAGAACAGCATGAATGGTAATAATCCCACAGAGGCTGCCTGTTGTGACGGTCCCGGCTCTTGAGTTCCGGCGACGGAGGCGGCGCAGCCCACTATGCACTTCTTCGAAGGGCCGGTCCTTGTGGTTCCGGAGGCATCGAGGTCGGTGAGAGGTGGGTTCGGATGCGGGTGGACATAAGTCGGCCAGGGCGGATGCTCGGGTCGATGGCGCGGTTGGTTGACCGGGTCTTGATGGCTGGTTCCCGGGCGCGGCGGGCCATTCACGGCTTGGCGGTGGTCGACCGGTTCGGCGCCCGCGGCGATGGATTCGTGTTCGACCCAGACGGCGTCTACACCTTCGAGAACATCGAGGTGGGGCGCAACGTCGACCTCGGGTATCGACCGGTAGTCATGGCTGCTCGGTCCCGCATTCGGATCGGCGACAATGTCATGTTCGGCCCGGAGGTGACCGTTCGGGGTGGCAACCACCGGGTGGACCGGGTCGGCCTACCCATGATTGCGGTCGGCAAGGAACCAGACGACGAGACCCACGACCGGGGTGTGGTAATCGGCGACGACGTCTGGGTCGGGACCCGGGCGATCATCCTGCAGGGGGTCACCGTCGGACGAGGCGCTGTGATCGGGGCCGGTGCGGTGGTCACCCGGCCGGTACCGCCCTACGCGATCGTGGTCGGCAGTCCGGCTCGGGTAGTTCGGCTACGGTGGTCGGTCGAGACGATCGCCGCTCATGAGCAGGCCGTATATCCTCCCGATCAGCGGCTGACCCCGGCCGAACTGGCCGCGCTCACCGAGGTCGCTGTGCCCGAGCCGCGGCAGGCGCCAGCGACGAAGTCGCTGACCGTCGGGACCCACGAGCGATAGTCGAAGTCCACGGCACGTTCTCGGGCGGCGCGGCTCATCCGCCACCAACCGTCGTCGTCAAGAGCCAGCGCCCGCAGGAGCGCGTCGCGGACATCGTCCGCTGACGGTCCGGCCACCACCAGCCCTTCTCGGCCGTCGGTGACGTACCGGGCTAGGTCACTCGTGTGGTTCAGCAGGACAGGGCAACCGGCCGCCAGGCTCTCCGGCACCTTCGACGGAAAGCCCGCCCGGGAGTAACCGACGTCGGGGCGGACCAGAACCGAGAAGTGCGCGCGACCCAACTCGGCCAGGACCCGCTCACGCGGCACCCGGCCCAGGAAGATAACCCCGTCGGCAAGACCATCCAGGCCGGCTCCGTCCAGATCGGACAGGCTGACTGCCTGGTCGCGGGTCATGCCCGCGATCGTGAGGCGGACGCGTTCACGCTCTGCCGCCGGCAGTCGCCGGATGCCCTCCACCACCACGGCCAGCATGTCCTTGGTGCCGGCGGTGCCCGCGTAGAGCAGGCGCAGGCCTTCGGCCAGCGGTGGTGGCGCCGGCGGTGCGTACGCGGCGCGGTCGACCTGCGGTGGTACCACGAGCGTGGGCCGCCGGCGGGCGAAGTCATCGTGGAGCGCGGTGGAGATCGCGATGATCCGATCGGCCAGCCGGGCGGCGAGGAAGATGCCCCATCGGTGGCGGACGAAGTACGGGGTGAGCCGACCCCGAGGGAACTGCTGGGGGTCGTGCCGCTCCAACACGTCGACGGTGATCGGGCGGCGTACCACGAGGCGAAGCACCACCCAGGTGGTCAGGTTCCAGAGCCCGAGCGGCAGGCAGATCCCACTCAGGTCGGTGCGCCGTACGCCAGCGCGCCGCAGCGCGGCGAGTACCCGAAGCGGGCGGCGCTGCCGGTGCCACCAGCGAGCCGCCCTGCCTCCCCTGCTCGGTAACAGGGTCAGCAAACGGACCTCCGCCGGTAGGGGCGGGTTCATGGGCGGCCGGGTCCCGTCGGCGGGCCAGTCGTTGACCACGATGGCAGTGCTGCCGGGTGGGGTCGCCGAACGGGCCAGATGAAGTAGGCGGTTCGACATGGCGTCACCGTGCGGAAAGCGGTACGCCGCGAGTGCGAGCAGGCGCGGGTTGCCTGGTCCGGTCGAATGACGCGGGCCCGACACCGGTGACTGGGACATGCGAGTACCCCGTTCGGATGAATTGCAGCTTTTGCACGGGTATCGCCCGATAGTCTAGGTCGCCGATATCGCCTCGCCGTCGGCCGCCACGCCATACGACATCGAAGTGGAGTTGCAGTGAACGCGACCACCGCTGTTGCCGGATTCGACCGACCGCCGTCTTCACTTCGAAGCCGACCCGTGGTGGTCCAGCATTCGGCAGGACGGCCGGGAGCTAACGGACCCCTGACTGCTGTCGAAAGGGTGCTCGCTTCCCGGCTTGGCGGCGAGTACGACTTCGTGCGGATGCACCAGGACCACGGCAACGGTGGTCTCGACGTGTCATTGCTCCGCGAGTGGGTGGCGATGCTGCGTCGCGTCCGGCCGGACTTGGTACATGTACGCGGTCTGCAGAACGAAGGTTTCCTCGGTGTCCTCGCGGCACGCCTGGCCCGCTGCCCGCGCATTCTCGTCACTGTCCACGGAACCGTCCGCGACCTACGTCAGGGCGGTCGGCCCCTGCGGCGTGGGCTGCTGGTACACGGAGCCGAGCCGTTCACCCTGCGAGCCGCTACCCACGTCGCGACCGTCTGCGAGTACGCCGCAGGCCGGGACTTCTTGCGCGGTATCCGGGGCCGATTCATGGGCGTGATCCCCAACGGGGTGATGGTTCCGGCGGGGCCCGGACCTCGCGAACAGATGCGCGCCGAACTCGGTCTACGATCCGACGACACCGTCATGATCACGGTAGCCCGACTGACCTGGGAGAAGGGCTACCGGGTGTTGGCCGACGCGTTGGGCCGGTTGCCGGCGCTGCCCGGCCGCCGGGTGCTGCTCGTGGCCGGGGACGGACCGGATAGCGCCGCTATTGCCGACGCGCTGTGCGGCGCGGCCGCCGGTACCTCGGGTCGCGAAACACTGGACGTGCGCCTACTCGGCTCCCGCGCCGACATTCCGGACCTACTAGCGGCGTCCGATCTGTTCGTCTTCCCGTCGCTGCACGAGAACCTGTCCAACGCACTGTTGGAGGCGATGGCGCACGGGCTTCCCGTCGTGGCGAGTGCGGTCGGTGGCAATGTCGAGGTACTGCGTGACGGCGACGGCGTGCTCGTGCCCTCCGGTGACCCGCGCGCTCTTGCCGAGGCTCTGACACCTTTGTTGGCCAGCTCGTCTACTCGGTATGAGCTCGGTGCGCGGGCGCGTCGCCGAGTGAGTGACCGATACAGCCTCGACGTCATGCTCGACGCGCTCGACGCGGCATACCGTCGCATCCTGGCGGTGCCGCGGTGACCGCTGGCTCCGGCACCCGTGTCACTCTGCTCGGCTTCACGGTGCCCGATGAGGTGTTGGCCGATGCGACCGCACGGGACGTCGTGCATGCCACCCAGACGCACACCTTCGCGTGGGCGCTGGTGACCGCATTGCGTGCCAGCGGATGCCAGGTACGACTGCTCTCCGCGGCGCCCGTTTCGACCTGGCCGCGCAATCGTCGAGTGTTGTTCCACGGCGGACCGTTCGACCACGACGGTGTAAAGGGCCGCCTGCTGGGCTTCGTCAACCTACTCGGCCTTAAACACATGACTCGGTACCTGGCGGCCCGCCGGCGGCTGGCCGGCGAACTCGACGAAGAGGAAGTGCTGCTGGTGCACGGTGTGCACGCCCCGTTCCTGTGGGCCGGCGCGCTCCTCGCCCGGCGGCGGGTACGGGTGGTGCCAGTGCTCACCGATCCGCCTGGGGTGGTACTGCCCGACGACGGGTGGTTGGTACGGCTCCTGCGCCGGGTCGACGTCGTTCTTGTCCGTGCCGCGCTGCGCCGCTGCACGGGGGTCATCGCCCTGACGGGGCCACTCGCCGAGGATTTCGCGCCGGGCCGGCCCCGCCTGGTCATGGAAGGCATCTTTCACCCGGCCACCGGCGTCGGTTCCCGTGTCGACATCGCCTCGGGCGTCCGCGAGGTGGTGTACGCCGGCGGACTCTCCCGGGCCTATGGAGTGGACCGCCTGGTTGATGCGTTCCGGGCGTTGCCCGACCCGGATCTACGCTTGCGGCTGTTCGGTCGCGGTGAGCTGACGCCCTGGCTGCGCGAGCAGGCCACCGTTGATCCGCGGATCGCGCCGCCGGAGTTGCTCGACCGCACGGTGCTCGCGGACCGCCTCGCGCGGGCGGCTGTGCTGGTCAACCCCCGTCCCGTCGAGCAGGGCTTCGTTCGTTACTCCTTCCCTTCAAAGACCATTGAGTACTTGTCGGCAGGAGTGCCGGTGGTCAGTACCAGGCTCCCCGGCATCCCCGCCGACTACCTGCCGCATCTCGTACTCGCCGAGCCGGACACGATCGACGGGCTTCGGGAAGCGCTCGCCCACGCGCTGGCCCTAACGGCCGGAGAGGTAGCAAGGCGAGGCCTGGCTGGTCGAGAATTTCTCCGGCTGACGCGTAGCCCCGCCGCGCAGGGCCGGAGGGTGAAAGACTTCCTCGATTCGCTGGACGGTCGACCAGCGGCGTTCGAGACGGACCACTCCGCTGTGTCCAGCGTCGCTGGATACTGATAACCCGGGTATGTGGGTGATGCATTCCGTATTGCGTGACTTATCCCGTGCCTCGCTCGTTGTCCCGTTGTTACCGAGCCGGCCAGGGGGCCGGCGGCGGATAGACGGACGGGAGCGATCGTGAAGGTAGTGGTGACGGGTGGTGCGGGCTTCATCGGAGCCAACCTGGTCCGGGCGCTACTGGATACACCGGAGGTCACCTCGGTCGTTGCGGTCGACGATCTCTCCACCGGCCTGCTCGAGAACCTGGAGGGTCTGCCCGTGCCGCTGCTCCGCGGCACCGTACTCGACCCTGACCTGCTCGACCGGGCTTGCGCCGGTGCCGCAAGCGTGGTGCACTTGGGCGCGCTCGGTTCGGTGCCTCGGTCGATCGACCGGCCACTGCCGAGCCACCATGCGAACGCGACCGGCACCCTGATGGTGCTCGAAGCAGCACGCCGGCACGATGTGGGGCAGGTGATCGTCGCCTCGTCGTCCTCCGTGTATGGTGCGAACCCGGTGCTACCGCGGCAAGAAGGTCTGCGTCCGATGCCGGTCAGCCCGTACGCCGTCTCGAAACTCGCGGCCGAGGCCTACGCCGTAGCCTTCGCCTCCTGCTACGGCCTTCCGGTGCTGCCCTTCCGATTTTTCAACGTCTTCGGTCCCCGCCAAGCGGCTCACCACGCCTACGCCGCAGTGGTGCCTCGGTTCGTCAGCGCGGCTCTGGAAGGGCAGCCCCTGCGGGTGCACGGCGACGGTCGGCAGACCCGCGATTTCACCTACGTCGGCAGCGTAACCTCTGTGATCGTCGACGCGGTGATCCGTCGAGTGTCCTCCCCGGACGCCGTGAATCTGGCGTTCGGTGCCCGGATTTCGCTGCTCGAGGTCATCGGCGAATTGGAGCGGCTGCTGGGACGCCCCTTGGAGCGGGTCCACGAGCCCCAGCGCCCGGGAGACGTCCGAGACTCGCAGGCCGACTCCACCCGGCTTTACGAGCTCTTCCCCGAGGTTCGACCTACCGCGCTTCGGGTCGGCTTGGAGCAGACCGTCTCCTGGATGGCCGGGCGGGTACTGGCCGGACACTAGCTCGGCGGACGGGCGCCCGGAGGTGTCAGGACATGAAACCGGGTTCGAATGAGTGCGCCCCGTTGCGCCGTGCAACCCTTGCCCCTCCCCTAGTTCACGGACCGCAGTCTGATGGATGATCGGCGTACCGTGCGGACCGCTCAGAAATCCGCCGGTGCTGGAAGGGCCGAGTTCGGGGCAGAGGGACGGGACCCACACGCGCTGGCCCACACGACGGACAGGGAGACCGGCTACGCAGCGGCGCGGCGGTCGCGTGGCCGCGCCCTGGCTGCGGGCATCGCCTCCTCGCTGGCCGGAAAAGCGATCGGTCTGGCCGCTCCGTTGTTGATCACGCCGCTCGCGTTCGGTCACCTTGGTGCCGAGCGCTACGGCATGTGGATGGCGATCACCTCGTTGACGAGCATGGCGCTGTTCGCAGATTTTGGTCTCGGCAATGGTCTGGTCACCCGACTCGCCCGGCTGTTCGCTACCGCCGACCGGTCCGGGGCAGCACGCGAGATATCCAGTGCGTACGCCCTGCTTGGTAGTATTGCCGCAGTGCTGATCGGCGTGCTCACGGCCACTGTGCAGGTGGTCCCATGGCCCGCACTGCTGAACGTCACCGACCCGACCGTCGCCCGGGATGCCCGAGCCGTGGTACTGATCTGTTTCGGTTCCTTTCTCGTCAACATTCCGTTGGCGCTGATCCAACGTGTGCAGTACGCCCACCAGCAGGTGGCGCAGAGCAACTTGTGGCAGGCCGCCGGTAGCCTGTTGTCGGCGGCCCTGGTGTTTGCGGGAGTCGTCGCCCACATCGAGCCGGTCCTCTTGATCGCCGCGGCCGTGTTGGCTGTGCCGTTGATGAACGCGGCGAACACGATCTGCTACTTCGTCTGGCAGAGCCCGGATCTGCGGCCGTCGCCGCGCCGGGTACGCACACCGGCCGCGCGAGGGCTACTCCGGTTGGGGCTTCGGTTCTTCGTTATCTCCGTGCTCAGCTCCATCGTGCTCAACATTGACGGTTTCCTCGTCGGCCGGGTTCTCGGCCTGACGGCCGCGGCCAACTACGTGGTGGTTACGCGTGTGTTCAGTGTGCTCGCACTCTTCGTCACGTTGGTCAACCTTCCGCTCTGGCCAGCGAACGGCGAGGCGCTGGCGCGCGGTGATGTCGCATGGGTTCGGATCAACACCCGTCGGATGTCGGTCCTGTCGGCCGCGGTGGTGTCCGTGCCGAGTGTTGGTCTTGTCCTGTTCGGCAACGACGTCCTCGCGTTCTGGATCCGCTCGGACGAGTTCACACACGTACCGGTCTCGCTGCTGGCCGCGCTCGCCGCGTACTCGGTGGTCATCGCGATGGTGTCCCCGATCTTCATGGTCCAGAACAGCATCGGGCTGCTCCGCCCTCAGTTTGTCGGGTGGTCTGCCTGCCTGATCGTTGCGATTCCACTCAAGGTCGTCCTGGCCGATCAGATCGGCCTAGCTGGTGTCGCTGTGGCATCCGTGGTGTCTTACGCGGTGACGGTTCTTCCGGCCGCCATCGTCGGCTATCACCGGACACTCGACGCTGCATCCATGCCCGAGGCGGCATCGACGCGAGGCCATCGCTACAGCCCTAAGGGACGTCTCGTAACTCGGTGAGGGCGTTGCCCCGCACCGGTCCGGTGCCTACCCCGTGAGAACAGTGTTGTGGAGGTTGGCGATGCCAGATGCGGCGTCGGCCAATGTGTGGGCGGCGCGGCGGTAGTCGCGCAGGATCTTGAAGGACTTCATCCTGGCCAGGGCGTGTTCGACTCCTGCTCGGACGGTGCGGTGTTCGACGTTGAGGGCTTGCTTCCAGGCGGGCAGGTCGCTGCCGTCGGCGGGCTTGCGGTACGGCATGATCACCTCGGGTTGCCCCGGTAGCCGCCGTCGGCCATCACCGGCCGCCCGTCCAGCTTCTCCTGGATGCCGGAGGTGCGGTAGACGATCGTGTCGTTGCGGTTGCCGGGCTGCGGGTCGCCGACGGCGATGACCAGGCGTGTGTTGGCGTCGATGGCAACCTGCAGGTTCATCGAGTACCGGTAATTCTTGCTTCGGGCAGCCAAGCGGTGATCGCGGGTCGGGATCAGCGTCCCGTCGACGATCGCGATCTGCTCGACGGGCCGCTTACGCACCGGTGCCAGGGCCAGCAGCGGCGCGAGGGTGTCGATGACCCGGTGCGCCGCGGAGTGCGACACCCCGAACAGCGGACCGATCTGGCGCATCGTGAGATTTGTACGCCAGTAGGTGGCCACCAGCAACACGCGGTCGGCCAGATCAAGTGCCCACTGGCGGCCCGGCCTACCATCGGCGACCCCGTCACCGCCTGGCTCGGCGACCAGCCGGACCAGCTTCCGGAACTGGGCGGGCTGCAATCCCGTGAACGGGAAGATCCACTCAGACCGGGCCGCGGTGATCACCTGCACCCAGGCATCCTGCCCGACCATCCACGCCAGATAGACGCGCGGGGCTACGAGGGGTCCCTTAGCCTCGGCGCGTGGATGACGAACTTCTTCGCCGGCTTCGGACCGAACAAGCCCGGGCGCTGCTTGATGACGCCGACCCGCACTACGCGGTAATGCTGGCCTGCGACCTGCTGGTTGCCGGCGTCAACGGCGACGCCGTGGTGGCGCTCGCGGCCGAGTCAGCGCGGACACTGCCGGCGCACGACGCGAATCGGCGCCTGGCGGCGGTCACCGACGAACTCGGGCTCCCAGAACCGGACCTGCCAACTGCGGTGGCGCTGATCGCCGCCGACACCTGCGAGAGGATCCTCGACCGCAGCATCCCCGCCGAGGTGGGAACCCACCGTCTCTACGTGGTGGGACACGAGGGCAGCCCGCTGGATGACCTGCTCCCGGCGGTCACCGCCCTGGCCGCGCATCTCGAAGACGGCCTCGGTGGACGGGCCGACGACGACCTACGAACCCGGCTCGCCGCGCTGGCCCGGACCATCTTGAGCCGCCTGCCAGCCGGAAATCCGGCTTGAGGCTGCGCTGCCCGAGGGCTTGGGCGACCGCCGACGCGCACGGCTGATGATCAACGGCAATCCGGACCGGACAGCCATCGCGTTACGAGACATCGCTTAGGCACCGTCGCCACTCACCGCATCCGCTGCCCTGGTGACCGGTGACAGTTCGCTGGGCGGCTCGCCGGCCGGAGGCTCCCGCAGCTCACACCGACCGTGGCGGGATTGGCTGGGGCCGGCCCCAGGACCGGTGCACAGCGCCCCTGCCGCCAATCCATGGAGGTGCGGTGGTTTGTCGGGTCGTGGGGATCGCCAGGTAGAGCAGAAGCAGGGTAACGAGACCGATCAGACCCGGCCGGGACATGCCCAACTGATTGTTCGCGGGAATGTAACCGATGAGCAGGATTAGCTGTACGAAGATCACGGTCGGCAGGATCCGCCTGGAGAGGATCGACTCACGCCACGTTCTGGCGAAGAAGCAGCCCAGCAGCGCCATGAAGAGGATGGTGCCGGGGAAGGTGAGGTCTGAGGCGAGCCAGGGGTAGATGGTGGACCAGTACTGCCCGGCCGGCCACCCGGTCCTGACCTCGGTGCGTTGCAAGTAGGTCGGGTAGAGATCGGTGTCGACACCGAGGTACTGGCTGGCGTAGGAGGCCAGGGCTGGTGTGCTGCCCATGCCGTGTGACCAGGCGAACGGAGTGTCGAGGTTGTATGCGAGCCCGAGATAGCCGTGCGTGGGGTAGTGGATGGTGGCGGCGACTCCACTGGCTAGGTGCGGGCCGACGATGCGTTCTACCGTCGGGCTGGCCTGAATGCGTTCCTGCGTCCCGAACTGCACCGCCCGGTCAGCCTGGTTGTTCACCATATAGCCGAAGAAGAGCCCGGCGACTACGGCGACCATGACCGTCGCGCGCTGCCGCCTGGCCCTGCGACGTGCCCGATCTCCCACGAGCGCCCAAGCGATGAGGAACCCACCGCCGATCATCAGCACGAAGTCGCCGAGACCCTTCAACGTTCCGATGTACAGGAAGAAGAGCGAGTAGACGCCGAGCCCGCCGAGGCCGACGAACCGTACACCCGTCGTGAGTCGTCTCCAATGGATGACGAGCATCGGGACGAGCACGGTGCCCAGCACGCCGAGCAACGTCAACAGCTGGATAGCGGCGTTCGTCCGCCCCGAGTCCTGTTGGGCCTGATAGACCGCGAACTTGTTGGCGTATGCCTGGGCGGGGTCCTGGAGGCTGGCCCAGATGCTAGCTGGGCTGGTCGCGCCGTATTCACCGAGCAACGCGATCCCGAGCGCAATGTAGTAGATGCCGCCTGCCACGACCAGCCGCCGGACACGGCGCGCGTCCTGTGACCGCGTGGTTCCCCCGTTGTTGGGAACGGCACGGTCGCCTCTACGGATCGTGAGGGCGTAGCCAACGGCGAAGGCGGTGGTGGCGGTGAGGATGAAGAGGCAGAGCTTGCTGGCATCCGGTACCTGTCGCGCGAACGGTCCGGTCCAGAACAGACCGAAGGTGCCCAGCATCCACGCGACGGCGAGCAGCAACGGCATCCATGCCCGCAAGGACCGGTGGAAGAGCGGTGCCGGCCGGCCGGTCCGCGTTCCGTGGGACGAAGCCGCAGGGCGGGAGGCCAAAGGTGGTGCCACCGTCATCATCCGGACCATTGCCTTCGCGTCGATGTCTGGTCCGTCGGGTGTCCCCGACGGTAGTGCTTGGGCGCTGCTGTTCGCCTGGGGCGTTACTGGTCGCCGGCCTCCGTTGCATGTAACCGGCCTGGGCCCCGGTTGGGTGCGCACGTCGTTCACCGGGCACTTCGTAGTCGCCCTCCGACGCGCCCGGCGCGCTTTGTGGTTATAGCAGCCGGCAAGCGCGCTCCTACCCGATTTACCTAAACAGGGTCGATTCCTGGCGCGGGCGGCGTCCCGCACCGTTAACCGGAAGGCGGCGAGCGGACCGCTCTGGCGTCCCGTTTCGCCGTTTCCGTGCTGTCTTCTACTCGTTGTCCGGGTTGTGAGCGCTGCTCCACGAGCAGGAGTGCGTATCTCGCAATCCGAACAGACGAGGCGGGAATTGACTGTGACTATCTCGACCACCGGACGCCGTGTGCTCATCACCGGCGGTACGGGTTCCTTCGGCCAGACCATGGTGCGCCGGCTCCTCGATCGGGGCGCCGGCGAGGTTCGGGTGTTCAGCCGGGACGAGGCCAAGCAGGACGCCATGCGCCGGTCGATCGGCGATGAGCGGGTCCGCTACTACGTCGGCGACGTCCGGGACTACGACTCAGTGCTGAAGGCCAGCCGGGGGATCGACTACATCTTCCACGCGGCCGCCCTCAAGCAGGTGCCGTCATGTGAGTTCTTCCCGCTGGAGGCGGTCCGGACGAACGTGCTGGGCAGCGGCAACGTGGTCGAGGCAGCCGAGCGCAACGGGGTGGGCTCGGTGGTGGTGCTCAGTACCGACAAGGCCGTCCACCCGGTCAACGCGATGGGCATGAGCAAGGCGATGATGGAGAAGGTCGCCCAGGCCCACGCCCGCAACAATCCGAACAGCGCCACCACCGTCTCCTGCGTCCGCTACGGCAACGTCATGTATTCGCGTGGCTCGGTGATCCCGCTCTTCATCGAGCAGATCAAGGCCGGTCGGGCGCTGACCGTGACCGATCCGGGCATGACCCGGTTCCTGATGTCGCTGGCCGACTCGGTGGAACTGGTCGAGCACGCCTTCGCGCACGCGCGGGCCGGCGACATCTTCATCCGCAAGGCTGCCGCCTGCACCGTCTCCGACCTCGCCGAGGCGGTGTGCCAGCTCTTCGACGTGCCGTTCAAACTCGACGTCATCGGCGTACGGCACGGTGAGAAGACGGACGAGACGCTCGCCAGCCGGGAAGAGTTGACCCGCGCCGAGGACTTCGGGGAGTTCCTGCGGGTGCCGCTGGACGCACGTGACCTCAACTACTCGCTGTACGTCTCGGAGGGCGAGCTGGGCGCGGGACCGGTCGAGGACTTCAACTCCGCGAACGCGGAGCGGCTGGGCGTACCCGAGATCGTCGAGCTGTTGAAGACGTTGCCCGAGGTGCGCGCGGAGCTGGCCCTGCGGGACCCGGTGCTCGCGTGCTGAGGCTCGCCGTCACCGGCGCCGGCGGATTCCTCGGCTGGCACGTCCGGGTGCTGCTGCGCGCGATGGGCTGGCCTGAGCCAATCGTGCTCAGCCGTGCCGACCTCGCCGACCCCCGCGTCGTCGCCGCGAAACTGGCCGGAGTCGACCGGGTGCTGCACCTGGCCGGCGTGAACCGGGGGGAGCCGGCCGACGTGGCCGCCGGCAACGTCCAACTCGCCGTCCAGCTCGCCGACGGCTTCAAGCACTGCGCGACCCCGCCCGCTGGGATCGTGTACGCGAACTCCGTGCAGGCGGGCAACGGCACTCCGTACGGCGATGCCAAGGCCGAGGCCGCACGCCTGCTGGCCGACATCGGCGTCGACCTGGACGATGTGCTGCTGCCGAACCTCTACGGCGAGCACGGTCGGCCCTACTACAACTCAGCGGTGGCGACCTTCTGCCGAGTGCTCGCCGAGGGCGGGCGGCCGGAGGTGCACGCCGACCGCGAGCTGAACCTCGTGCACGTCACCGACGCGGCCGCCCGGCTCGTCGGAGCGCCGGTCGACGGCTCCTGGGACCCGGCGATGCCGGCGCTGCGGATCGGCGTTCGCGCACTGGCCGACCGGCTCACCGAGGTGGCCGCGACGTACCGGACGGGGGAGATTCCGCCCCTGGTTGACCGGCACGGCGTACGACTGTTCAACACCTACCGCTCGCACTGCTTCCCCGGGCACTACCCGATCCCGCTGCCGCGTCGGGCCGACACGCGAGGCGAACTGGTCGAGACGGTCAAGGCACACGGCGGGGCGGGGCAGACGTTCTGCTCCACGACCCGGCCCGGTATCACCCGCGGCGAGCACTTCCACCTCGCCAAGGTGGAGCGGTTCGTGGTGCTACGCGGCTCGGCCGAGATCAGCCTGCGTCGCGTCGGCGACGCCGAGGTGCTGCGCTTCCCAGTGCGCGGCGACGAGCCGGTGCTGGTGGACATGCCCACCATGTGGGTGCACAAGCTGGTGAACACTGGCACGGACGAACTGGTCACCATGTTCTGGACCAACGAGCTGTTCGACCCGGACCGACCGGACACCTGGCCCGAGCCGGTGGAGGAGGTTCCGCAGGTGCCGGTGGCGGTCGGCACGTGAGAATCGGCCTGATCAGCCAGTGGTATCCGCCGGAAGGGGTGTTCATCCCCGGTAACCTCGCGGACCAGCTTGCGGAGCGTGGCCACGAGGTGCGGGTTCTCACCACCTTCCCGACATACCCCTACGGCCGGGTCTATCCCGGCTGGCGGCAGCGCTGGCGGCATCGGGAGACCGACGGGCAGGTCGCGGTTCAGCGCGTGCCCGCCTATCCCAGCCACGACACCTCCGCCGCCCGGCGGGCCCTGAGCCACCTTTCGTTCGGCGCAAGCAGCGCCGTTGCGGTGAGGTGGCTCTCCGGCGTCGACGTCACCTACGTCTATCACCCGCCGCCCACGTCCATCGCCGCCGCCGCCGTGCTGCGCGTCGCCCGGCGTACGCCGGTAGTGCTGCACGTACAGGATCTGTGGCCCGAGTCCGTAACGGGCTCCGGGATGGCGCCCGCCGGCCGTGCCGGGCGCACCCTGGAGCGGACGCTGGGCGCGCTGATGCGACGCACGTACCGGGTCGCGGACGCCGTCGTGGTGATCTCCCCGGCTATGGCGGAGCAGGTAGTGAAGCGCGGCGCCGACCCGGCCCGCGTACGCGTCGTCTGGAACTGGACCGACGACGCGCTCTTCCGGCCGGTCCCCGCGACCGACGAGGCGCGGGCGCTGCTGGGCCACAGCGGACGCTGCACCGTGATGTTCGCCGGCAACCTCGGCCTGCTGCAGGGCCTCGAGACGGCGGTCCGGGCGGCGGCCGCCGTCGAAAACCGGGTCGACCTGGTCTTCGTGGGCTCGGGTGCGGGCGAGGAAGCCGCCCGGCGGCTCGCCGCGGACCTGCGCGTCGAGAACGTACGGTTCGTCGGCCGGCGCGAGCCGGACCAGATGGCCGAGTTGTACGCGGCCGCCGACTGGCAGTTGGTGTCGTTGCGGGACGTGCCGGCCCTGCGGGTCGCTGTCCCGTCGAAGCTGCAGGCGGCCCTGGCCTGCGGCGTACCCGTGATCGCCTCGGTGGCCGGCGAGACGGCGGCTCTGGTCCGGTCGACCGGGGTCGGCCTCGCCTGCCAGCCGGACGACTGGCGTGCGCTCGCCGAGCGCTTCGCGGAGGCCGCCGCCCTGCCGTTGGCGAGCCGGCAAGAGATGGGCCGCCGGGCGCGGCAGGTCTACCTGGAGCGGATGTCGCTGCGGGTGGGCGTAGACCAGTTCGAGGACCTTCTGACCAAGGTGGCAGCAGAGAGAGGACGGGCATGACGAGAGTCATGACGGTGGTCGGCACCCGACCGGAGATCATTCGGTTGTCCCGGGTGCTGGACCGGCTGGACGACACGGTCGACCACGTGCTGGTGCACACCGGGCAGAACTGGGATCCCACCCTGTCCGACGTGTTCTTCACCGAGCTCAGGCTGCGCCGGCCGGACCGGTTCCTGGAGGTCGACACGACATCGCTCGGGCGGGTCCTCGGCGGCGTGCTGGTCGGCATCGAGCAGGCGATCACCGACCTGCGCCCGGACGCGCTGCTGGTGCTCGGCGACACGAACAGCTGCATCGCCGCGCTGATGGCCCGGCGGATGCGAGTGCCGGTCTACCACATGGAGGCCGGCAACCGCTGCTTCGACCTGAACGTGCCGGAGGAGACCAACCGTCGGCTGGTCGACCACGTCGCCGACTTCAACCTCGTCTACACCGAGCACGCCCGGCGCAACCTGCTGGCCGAGGGTCTGCACCCACGCCGGATCCTGCACACCGGCTCGCCGATGCGTGAGGTGTTGGAGCACTACCGTGCCGAGATCGACGCGTCGCCGATCCTGCGGCAACTGGAGCTCGACCCGCGGCGGTACTTCATGGTCAGCGCGCACCGCGAGGAGAACGTGGACCGGCCGGACCGGCTGCAGCGGCTGCTCGACTGCCTGCGGGCGGTCCGCGACCGCTGGGGTTACCCGGTGCTGATGTCCACCCATCCGCGCACCCGTAAGCGGCTGGAGGCGCTGGCGCCGGACCCCGCCGCGTTGGAGGGGATCGCCTTCCACGAGCCGTTCGGCCTGCTCGACTATGTGCACCTGCAGACGAAGGCGTACTGCACGCTCTCCGACAGCGGGACGATCAGCGAGGAGGCCGCGATCCTCGGCTTCCCCGCGGTCACGCTGCGGGAGTCGATCGAGCGGCCGGAGGCGCTGGACGCCGGCGGCATCATCATGACCGGTCTGGACTCGGCCGGTGTCGTGGAGGCGGTGCAGGTCACCGTGGACCAGGTCGCTGCGCAGGGGGTGCCCTGCCCGGCCGACTACCAGGTGCCGGACACCTCCCGGCGGGTGGTCGACTTCATCCTCTCCACCGTCCGCCGGCACCACGACTGGGCGGGCATCCGCCGCTGACGGCCGTCACCGGGGCCGGCGACCGCATCACGCGGTCGCCGGCCCCCTTGTCTGTCCCCGGTCCGAACCCTCCACGCCTGCCGCGGAGTCGGTGGATCAGTGCGACGACAACGGCACACCCAGCGGGCCGTCCAGCACCGGCCCGACCGGCTGGGCGCAGAGCAGCGCGAGCTGCTCGACCACCTTTGCCGGTTCGGCGTACGGGTCGAGCCCGCCCACCTCCATCGGGTCCAGCGCGGGAACGGCCACGTGCGACACCAGCGGGTGGAACGGCCGGGTGTCGATCTCACCGGTGCCGAGCAGGTCCTCGTGCAGCTTCTCGCCGGGGCGCAGCCCGGTGTAGACGATCGGCACCGAGCTGGACGCCTGCTCGGCCATCTGCTTGGCCAGGTCGGCGATGCGCACCGGCTCACCCATGTCGAGCACCAGCGCCTCCCCGTCCCGTCCGATCTCGGCGGCCTGGAGCACCAGGTGCACGGCCTCCTGGACGGTCATCAGGTACCGGGTGACCTCGGGGTGGGTGACCGTCAGCGGCTTGCCGGCCTCGATCTGCCGCTGGAACGCGGTGACGACGGAGCCACGGCTGCTCAACACGTTGCCGAACCGGACGCTGAGGAAGGTCCCCGGGAACCGGGACGCGGCGTGGGCGGTCAACCGCTCGGTGATCCGCTTCGAGTAGCCGAGCACGCTGATCGGGTCGGCCGCCTTGTCGGTGGAGATGTTCACGAACTTGGCCACGTCCCGGCAGGCGTCCAGCACCGACAGCGTGCCCCAGACGTTCGTCATGACGGCCTCACCCGGGTGGCGCTGCAACAGCGTCAGGTGCTTGAGCGCCGCGGCGTGGAAGATGATCTCCGGCCGCCGTTCCCGGATGATGCGCCGGATGCCCTCGTCGTCGCGCAGGTCGGCGAGGATCAGCTCCGGACCGTCCAACATGGCCCGTCCCGCGAGCGACATCTGGAGGCTGTGCAGGGCGGACTCGTCGCGGTCCAGCATCATCAGCTCGCCCGGGTCGGCCTTCATCACCTGGCGGCACAGCTCCGAGCCGATCGAGCCGCCGGCCCCGGTCACCAGGATCCGTCGCCCGGTCAGGCTGTTGCCGCGCACCGGCAGGTCGCCGACCACCTGCCGGCGGCCGAGGAGGTCGCTGATCTGCACGTCGCGTACGTCGGTGACGGTGATCCGGTGGTCCACCAGGTCCCGTACCGGTGGCAGCACCTTGAACGCCGCCCCGGTCTGGAGGGTGGCCTCGCGGATCTCCCGGATGAGCGCGGCCTCGGCGTTCGCTACCGAGAAGATGACGGTCGTTGCGCCGGTGCGCCGGACCGCGGAGACCACGTCGCGTCGACCGCCGAGCACCCGCACCCCGCGGATGCGCAGGTCGTGCTTGTCCGGGTCGTCGTCGAGCGCGCCGACCGGCAGGTAGCGACCGCGTGGGTCGCTGAGCATCGCGCGCAGCAGTTCCTGCCCGGCGTCGCCCATGCCGAACAGCAGTACCGGCGTCGAGGACCGTACGTCCGGGCGCATGGCGAGGTCGCGCCGGTGCCGGTACGCGAACCGGGCGCCGAGCATGAACAGCAGGGCGAGGGCGCCGCCGACCAGCGGGGTGCTCGCGGGCACCGGCCGGTCGTGCGATGGCAGGAGGCCGAGCAGGACGATGGCCGCGGTGGCGATTGCCGTGCCGGCGACGCCCTGGACCTCCTGGAGACTGCCCAGTGGGTGTCGTCCGGAGTAGAGCCGGCGCAGCGCCGCCACGGCCACGTGCACGACTGCGGCTACGGCGCCGACCGCGGCCGCCCGGCCGAGCTGACCCGGGGGTAGTTGGAACTCGTACCTTGTCCACGCAGCCGCGACGAAACCACCGACCCATGCGGTGGTGTCGGTGGTGAGGAACCCGACGGCGCGGCGACGTACCCGGGACCGACGGGTCCGGCGGTCCGTCTGTTCGCTGCTCTCTATGTCCTGCGGCATGTGGGTGGCTCCCTGTTCGTCTGCCGACCGCTTCCGCCCGTAGGGCAGGAGAAGGTTTATAACCCTTGTCCTTGTTACAGGCTATGACTGCATCTGTGGGCGAATTCGGCTGGGATGAGCCGAATATCCCGTTCTGCCGTGACGATGTCAGCGGGCCGGTACGCCCTTCACGACGACCTGCTCGGGCACGTCGCGTACGACGCAGGCGCCGGCGCCGACCGTGCTGTCCCGCCCGACCCGCAGGCCCTGTAGCACCGCGGCAGTGGTCCCGATCAGGACGCCCTCGCCCAGGTGGCAGTCACCGGACACGGCGGCGAGCGGGTTGACCCCGACGAAGTCGGCAAGGGCGCTGTCGTGGCCGACCGTCGCGTTCTGGTTGAGGTGCACGTGCCGGCCGATCGTGACGTTCGTGGTGACCCGCGCTCCGGCGAAGGCCACGAATCCCGGCCCGCAGCGCGCGTCCGAGCCGATCGTGGCGTCGGGGTGCACGAGGCTCGCGGCCGGCGTCCGGTACCCGTCGAGCCGGCGGGCCACCGCCCGGCGCACCCGCGGATCACCGATGCCGATGACGTGCTGGACGTCCGGCGGCGCGTCGCGCAACCAGGCGACGTCACCGAGGAACGGCACGTCGAGCCGCTGCAACCGCTTGAGGTTCTCCTCCGTCGGCCGGTCGTCGACGACCCCGAGCAGCCGCCACGCCGGCAGCAGGGCGGCGTCGTTCATCGCCCGGGCGATCGTCAGCACCTCCCGCCCGTGCCCGCCGCAGCCGATCACCACGAGTCCGGTCGTCACGCCGCTGGCCCTCCGGTCCGTACGCTGAGGAACTCGTCGACCGCGGCGAGCACCCGGGCGATCTGGGGCTCGGTCAGCGCACTCCCGCTCGGCAGGGTGAGTCCGTCGGCGAAGAGCCGTTCCGCCGCGCCGGTGAGTGCGCTCTCGGCCCCGTCGTGCACGGGTTGCAGGTGCATCGGTTTCCAGACCGGCCGAGTCTCGATGTCCCGCTCCCTCAGGTGGACGGCCAGGTCCGCGGCATGCCAGCCGCTCCGCCGCTGCTCGACCGTGATCACGGTCAACCAGCAGTTCGACTCGGCGTCCTCGGCGCCGAGCAGCCGGACTCCCGGGACCGGGGCGAACAGCTTGGCGTAGCGGTCGCGGAGCTGGCGGCGCCGGGCGATCATTCCGTCCAACCGGACGAGCTGGGCGCGGCCGAGGGCGGCGAGGAGGTTGCTGAGCCGGTAGTTGTAGCCGGTCTCCCGGTGCTCGTAATGCGGCGTTGGCTCCCGTGCCTGCGTGGAGAGGTGCCGTGCCCGGGCGAGCAGCTCCCCGTCGTCGGAGACCAGCATCCCGCCACCGGAGGTGGTCATGATCTTGTTGCCGTTGAAGGAGAGCGCCGCGACCGAACCGAAGGAGCCGGCGGGGCCGCCTCGGTGGCTCGCCCCCAGGGCCTCCGCGGCGTCCTCCACCAGCGGGATGCCCGCGTCCGCGCAGAGCGGGACCAACGCGTCGTAGTCGGCGCAACTGCCGAACATGTCCACCGGGACGACGGCTCCGATCCGCTCGCCGCGGGCGCGCAGCCGTCCGATCAGGTCGGCGACCAGGCTGACGTCGACGTTGCCGGTCTGCGGGTCGCAGTCGACGAAGACCGGGCGCGCACCGATGTACCGGACGGCGTTCGCCGTCGCGACGAACGTCAGAGTGGGGACCAGGACCACGTCACCGGGCTTCACGCCGACACCGAGCAGCGCGAGGTGCAGGGCCGCCGTACCGGAGCTGACCGCAACCGCGCCGCCCGTGCCGACCCGCTCGGCGATGTCGCGTTCGAACGCCTGCAGGTCCGGGCCTGCGGGCGCGACCCAGCCAGAGCGCAGGGCGGCGATCAGGTACGACTCCTCGAGGGGCCCGACATCGGGTGGCGACAGCAGGATCGGTTCGGTCATCGGGTCGGCTCCCTGGCTCGTCATACCGTTGTCCGGTCGCGCTGCGGCGGCGCCGGGCGGTGAGGCGAGCCGAGGAACTCTGGTGCCGTGTCGGCTCCCGAGGCCGTGATCCCCTCCCGGCGCAGCACGGTGCGTACGGTCGCGACGAGGATCGAGAGATCCAGTCGGAGGCAGCGGGTGTCGACGTACTCCACGTCGTAGTCGAGCTTCTCCTCCCAGCTCAGACTGTTGCGGCCGCGCACCTGGGCCAGTCCGGTGACACCCGGCCGCACCTCGTGGCGGCGGGCCTGCCACGGCGAGTAGCGGTCGAGGTACTCCGGCAGCAGCGGCCGCGGCCCGACCAGACTCATGTCGCCGCGCAGCACGTTCCAAAGCGTCGGTAGTTCGTCGAGGCTGGTGGCTCGCAGCCAGCGCCCCAACGGGGTGAGCCGGGCGCCGTCGCCGACCAGGCCACGGCTGGGATCCGGCGGACGCATGGTTCGGAACTTCACCACCTCGAATGGCACGCCGTGCAGTCCGCTGCGGCACTGACGGAACAGCACCGGGCGACCGAGCCCCACGGCGACCAGCACCGCCACCGCCGCGACTATCGGTGCGACCAGCACCAGCAGGATCGCGGCCACCGTCGCGTCGACGATCCGCTTCCCCCGGTCGGAGCGGGTCAGCGGAACGGGTCGATCGGAGGCGTTCACAAGACCACCAGGCACCGGCACCGCTTCGACCTCCGAAAATACGACAAAAGGGCTAAACCAGTTCTTATCAGGAACAGACGGCGCACCAGCTCCGAATGGTGACACTCAGGCAGCTTCGCCCCGATCAACCAGCAAACTCCGCAGCTGGACACGGCTTCGCCGCCGCCTCGTGTGCGGTCGAGTGATCTGCGGACCGAGCAGGTAGAGCCGCGACGGCCGGACGGCCGAGGTCAGTGCCCGCCGGTCGGGCGATGGACAGCAGCCGGGACCGAGGGTGAATGCCCGGTCAGGCGGTAGCGCTGGGCCGGAACCTCAGGCGTGGTTCCCGGCGTCCAGCCGCCGGGTGAGCAGGACCCGCAGCGGGATCGACTCGCCGTCCCGGCCGCCCGCCCCGACGATCAGCGGCGCGGGGCTGGGCTCCGGATCGGCGCCGAGCAGCCGGGCGCGCAGGCCGGCGGGCACGGTCAGCAGGTGGAAGCGCCCTTCCACGTCGACGGCTCGGCTTCGGGCCTGGTCCACGTACCAGCCGCGCAGCCGCGTCCGGTACCGCCCTCGCCCGTCGTAGGACCGCGCGGTCAGCCGGGTCGGGCGCAGCCCTCGGCGGTTGGCCTCCGCCACGAACCAGGCCACGATCTCGGCGGCCTCCGCGTGCTCGGCCGCTCGCCGCCGGGCGTCGGCCTCCGCGTGGGCGAGCACCGCCCGCCGCTGCCGCTCGCGCCAGTCCAGGCCGTCGTCCTCACGCACGCCCCGACGGTACGCCCGCCGCCCGGCCACCGCCGCCCGCGCCCCTTTGGCCGAGGGCCGAGGTCGGTGTGGTGCGAAGGCTTCGCCCGGTCCGCCGCAGGCCGGACGTCTCGTCCGCGAAATCGGTGGCCTTCGGTCTGCCCATGATCGTCGATTTCCCGTTCGTGGCGGTAGAGTGCGGCGGCCCCGCCGGATGTGTATGCCGGCGCGGGCGGGGGAGCGCGCGTGCTGCACCTGAGGGTGATCGCCCCGGCGGACCGGTCGGCGGCGGTGGTGGACCTGCTGACCACCGAACCCGGCGTGGCCCACCTGGCGGTGCTGAGCGGGGCCGCCCGCCGGCCCGAGGGCGACCTCATCCTCTGCGATGTGGTCCGCGAGAGCGCCGACCGGGTGCTGCACGCCCTACGCGGACTCGGGGTGGAGGCACACGGCGGCATCTCGGCCGACGAGGTGGAGCTGTCCATCTCCGCGTCGGCGGAGCGCGCCGCCCGCAAGGCGCCCGGCAGCGGGGCGGACGCGGTGGTCTGGGACGAGATCGCCGCGAAGACCGGCGAGCAGACCGAGCTCTCCGCCACCTACCTCGTGCTGATCGTCGTCGCCACCATGATCGCCGGGATCGGGGTGCTGCTCGACCAACCGATCCTCGTCGTCGGCGCGATGGTCGTCGGCCCGGAGTTCGGCCCCCTCGCGGCGCTCTGCGTGGCGCTGCTGCGCCGCAACCTGGCGGTCATCGGCCGGTCCGTGCAGGCGCTGGTGGTCGGCTTCCTCGCCGCCATGCTGATCACCGTGCTGAGCACCTGGGCGCTCACCGCCGCCGACCTGGTCAGCCGGGACATGCTGCTGGCCGAGCGGCCGCTGACCGACTTCATCTGGCGGCCGGACGCGCTCTCCTGGGTGGTGGGTCTGCTGGCCGGGGTGGCCGGGATGCTCTCCCTGACCTCGAAGAAGTCGGGCAGCCTGGTCGGGGTGCTGATCTCGGTGACCACCGTGCCGGCCGCCGCCAACGTCGCCGTCGCCGCCGCGTACGGCGTGTGGCACGAGGCGGCCGGCTCGGCGCTCCAGCTGGTGATCAACCTTTCCGCGATCGTGCTGGCCGGCCTACT